>NZ_CP035926.1:0-638360 GCF_004214815.1 Aliarcobacter thereius LMG 24486 | reverse complement strand
ACTTTTTGATATCTTCACTATTTAATTTTAATGCTTCTTCTAGAGTCATATATTTATTCTCCATTATTATAAATTTATATGTTTTTATAAAAGGCTGATTATATCAAAAAAAAGTTTAAAAAAAGGGAAAGTAGTTTTTGTTGTAGTTTATTTAGAAAATAAAAAGAGAAAATCTCTTTTTATTAATTTATGTTTTAGATAAAAGATATAAATGCCATTGGAGTAGCATCACCTTTTCTAATTCTTGTTTTAATGATAGATGTATATCCACCATTTCTTCCTTCATACTTAGGAGCTATTTCGTTAATTAGTTTTTTAGTAGCTTCTTTATTTTGAAGTGCAGCAAATACAAATCTGTGAGTATTTAAATCAGCATTTCTAGCAGATGTTACTAATTTTTCTATATATCTTCTTAACTCTTTCGCTTTTGGAACAGTTGTTTCGATTTTTTCTCTCTCAATAATAGCTATTGCTAAATTTTTTAACAATGCTTTTCTATGAGCAGAAGTTCTATTTAACTTTCTATATCCGTGCTTATGTCTCATATTAAACCTTTATTATGCTTTTAATTGCTCTAATTTTCTTCTTAAAGAAGATGCAATATTTTCTGGAAGTGTATTTTCAATTGGATAACCTAATGATTCAAGCTTAACAGCAATCTCTTCATAAGATTTTGTACCAAGATTTTTTATACTTTTTACTTCAACTTCACTCATAAGAACTAACTCACCTAGGTATTTAAGACCTGATCTATCTAATGAATTAAAGCTTCTTGCACTTAGATTTAAATCTTCTATTTTAACAATTAGCTCTTTAACTTCTGCACTATCTTCATTTGTATCAGCAACAGAAACTTCAGATAAATCAAATACTTTATTAAATACTGACATTTGTGAGTACATAACACTAACTGCTTCTTTAAATGCATTTACAGGAGAAATTTGTCCATTTGTAATTACATTAAATACTGCTTTTTCATAGTTAGGATTGTCTTCAACTAACATTTTTTCAATATTATAAACCACTTTTTTAACTGGTGTAAAAAATGCATCAATTGGTATATAATCTGGTCCAACGATATCTCTAATATCTTCAGATGGCATATAACCAATACCTTTTTGAATAATAACAGTAAAAGTTAAATTACAATCACTATTAATAGTTGCTAAATGCTCATTATTAGATACTACATCAATCTCAGAGTTGATTAAATCTTCACCTTTTATATCTCTAGGACCATTAAAAGAGTACTCTACAGCTACTTGGTTTTTATCACCATTTATTTTAAATCTAATGTTTTTTAGATTTATAACAAACATAGCAACATCTTCAAGCATTCCTCTTAGTGAGTCAAACTCATGAGTAACACCCTCAATTTTAACAGCAATTGGTGCATAACCAACAGATGAACTTAAAAGTAATCTTCTTAACGGATGAGCTAAAGTTATAGCAAATCCATCTTCAAATGGATATGCTGTAATCTTTGCTTCATTAGCACTAATAGCCTCAATTTCAACTTCAGTTGGTAAAAACGGAGTTTCTGCAAACTTTTTCATTGGCTACCTTTTTATTTTTTATTTAGAATATAACTCTATAATTAATCTCTCTTCAACAGGAATAACTACTTCTTCTCTTTCAGGTATTCTTGTGAAAATTCCAAAAACTTTATCTTTATCTACATTTACCCAATCAACCATTCCTGTTTGATTTGTAAGCTCTAAAGCTCTTTGTACTTGTGGATTATTTTTAGTTTTTTCTCTAATCTCAATTTTTTGTCCAGGTTTTACTAGGTATGAAGGAATATCAACTTTTTTTCCATCTACTAAAACGTGTCCATGAGTTGTAATTTGTCTAGCAAATGCTCTTGTAGTAGCAAATCCCATTCTATACACAACATTATCTAATCTTTGTTCAATTAATGAAATAAGAACAGCTCCTGTATTTCCTTCTCTTCTAACTGCTTCTTTGAAGTAATTAGAGAATTGTCTTTCAGAAACACCATAAATATATTTAACTTTTTGTTTTTCTCTTAATTGTAAGCCATATTCAGAAACTTTTGATCTTCTTTGTCCATGTTGTCCTGGAGCAAATGGTCTTTTTTCTAAAGCACTTTTACCTGAAAGTCTTCTCTCACCTTTTAAACCAAGATCTGCTTCAAGTCTTCTTTCGATTTTTTCTACTGGTCCTCTATATCTTGCCATTATTTACTCCTTACACTCTTCTTCTTTTAGGAGGTCTACATCCATTGTGTGGTAATGGTGTAACATCTTTAAACCAAACAACTTTGATTCCATTCATTGATCCAACTGATTTAACTGCTGTATCTCTTCCTGAACCTGGTCCCTGGATTTTGATTCCTACATTTTTAATTCCATGTTCCATAGCTTTTGTTAAAGCATCTTCAACCGCAGCTTGAGCAGCAAATGGAGTTGATTTTTTAGAACCTTTAAAACCTAAGTTTCCAGCACTTGACCAAGCAATAGCGTTTCCTGCTTTATCTGTAACTGTAACCATAGTGTTGTTAAAACTTGCAGCAATATGTACGATACCGTCAGCAATATTTTTTCTTACAACTTTTTTTCTAGTAACTTTTCTTTTTGCCATTATCTATCCTTACTTGCTTGCCGCACTAATAGTTTTCTTTTTACCTTTTCTTGTTCTGGCATTTGTTTTTGTTTTTTGCCCTCTACAAGGTAAACCTTTTCTATGTCTTAATCCTCTGTATGAACCTAAATCCATTAAAGATTTAATATCCATAGCAACTTTTTTTCTAAGATCTCCCTCAACAAGGTAGTTTTCTTGAATCTCTTTTCTGATTAAAGCAGCTTCATCTTCTGTTAGTTCAAACGCTCTTTTATTGAAATCAATTCCAGTAGCATTTAAAATTAGTCTTGAATTATGTAAACCTATTCCAAAGATATAAGTTAATGCATATTCCATTCTTTTTTTGTTTGGTAAATCAACACCCGCGATTCTTGCCATGTGTCTTATCCTTGTCTTTGTTTATGTTTTTTGTTTTCGCAGATCACTCTTACGATACCTCTTCTTTTGATAACTTTACATTTATCACACATTTTTTTTACTGAAGCTCTTACTTTCATAAGTCTTATCCTTCTTATTTTGTGTTTTTCTATTCTTTCAACAGGAGAAGCCACAAAAAGCAACTCCAACTCTCTATAAAATAGCTATTTTTAAAACCAATTTTACAAAAACTTCTTCTATGGTTGAAAAAACGAAATTGCATTTTATTTAAACTTTACTTAAAGCTTGTTGAATATGGTATGATTCAGTAAAACATATAAAAGGTAATAATATGCAAATCTATAAAAATAGTTTAGTAAATATTCAAATAGAAAATAGTGAAGTTCCATGGCTTAAAATATTTGTAAATAGAGAAGTAAAAGAGTTCTCAGATTGTACATTTGAAGAAAAATTAGAAATTTTTAAAATATTAGAAATAATTGAGAAATTAATGATTAATTACTTTAATTGTGAAAAAATAAATATTGCATCTTTTGGTAACTATGTAGCACAAGTTCATTTTCATATAATGGCTAGATTTAAAGAAGATAGCTATTTTCCAGAGTCAATGTGGGGAGTTAAACAAAGAGAGGCTAAATTATCTTTGCCATCTTTTGAAGAGTTTTATGAATTGCTTAGAAAAAGTTTATAAACTTTTTCTAAGAATCCTTATTGATTTTTTCTATAATCTCTTTTAAAACTTTTCCTGCATCATCCTTATATATCTGACAAGCTCCAGCATTTACATGCCCTCCTCCACCATATTTAAGCATAAGTTCTCCAATATTTGTTTTTGAAGTTTTATTTAAAATAGACTTTCCTGTACTATAAACTACTTTTTCTTTATCTTTTGTATAAAATATATGTATTGATATATTTTGTTCAGGAAAAAGAGTATAAATCATAAATCTATTCCCAGGATAGATTATCTCTTCATGCCTATAATCAATAGTTACAAGATTTTTATAGACTTTAGCACATCTTTTTAATTGTTCTTTAAACTCTTTTTCATACTTAAAGTATATTTCAACTCTCTCTTTTACATCAATAAGTTCTAAAATTTGATCAATATTATGTCTTGCACAATAATCAATCAAATCCATCATTAAAGCATAGTTTGATATTCTAAAATTTTTAAATCTTCCAAGTCCAGTTCTACTGTCCATTAAAAAACTCAAAAGTGCCCATGCTCTTGGATTAACAATATCATCATAAGTAAAATCTGCACTATCAGCTTTATTTGCACCTTGAATCAATCCTGTAAAATATCCAGGAAAAACATTATCACCATCGTAATAGTCATATACAACTTGTGCTGCACTTGGTGCATCTGCATCAATTATATGATTTGCTCTTTTATCATTTCTTAATGTTTCAGAAAAATGATGATCAAAAGCTAGATGAACACCTTCTACATATGGAAGATTTGTTGTTATATCATTGTCTGTTATTTTTATAAGTCCATCTTGCATATCTTTTGGATGCACAAATGTAACTTCATCTACAATGTCTAAAAACTTTAAAAGTGTTCCACAAACAAGTCCATCCATATCACTTCGTGTTACTAATCTATATTTTTTTTCACTCATTTTAAAACCCTATTTATTTATATATTCTACTATTTTATCTCCAATTTTTGTACAGTTTAAAACTTCTTTAGCATCATATGAAGCTAAATCTTTAGTTCTATAACCATCTTTTAATGCATCTTTTATAGCTTTTTCTATCATATTTGAAGCTTCTTCTTCATTTAAAGTGTATTTTAACATCATTGCTGCACTTAAAATTGTAGCTATTGGATTTGCAATTCCAAGTCCTGCAATATCTGGAGCTGAACCATGAATTGGTTCATAAATTGCTGTTTTTTCTCCTGTTGAAGCTGATGGTAAAAGTCCAATAGAACCAACTACCATAGAAGCTGTATCAGATAAAATATCTCCAAAAATATTTCCAGTTACAATTACATCAAACTGTTTTGGATTTCTTACAAGTTGCATAGCTGCATTATCTACATACATATGAGAAACTTCAATTTCTGGATAAGATTTTGCGACTTCATTTACTGTATCTCTCCAAAGCTGTGAAACTTCTAAAACATTTGCTTTATCAACGCTACAAACTCTTTTATCTCTTTTCATAGCTAATTCAAATGCAACTTTTGAAATTCTTTCAATTTCAGGTTTTGTATAAACCATTGTGTTAAATGCTTTAAAACCATCATTTTCTCTAGGCTTTCCAAAATATATTCCACCAATAAGTTCTCTTACAACCATTATGTCGCAACCTTTAATAACTTCTGGTTTTAAAGTAGATGCATTTACAAGTTCATCATAAACAATAGCTGGTCTTAAGTTTGCAAAAACTCCCATCTCTTCTCTAAATTTCAAAAGTCCTGTTTCTGGTCTTAATTCTCTTGGTAAACTATCCCATTTTTCTCCACCAATTGCACCAAATAGACAAGCATCACTAGCCAAAACACCATCAATCGTATCTTGTGGAAGAGGAACACCTGTTGTATCAATAGCTATTCCGCCCATTAAATACTCTTTATAATTTAAAGTAAAATTACATCTTTTTGAAACAGCATCAAGAACTTTTATAGCCTCTGTTATTATTTCTGGACCTATTCCATCGCCTTTTATTATTGAAATATTATAGTTTTTCATTATTTTACCTTCATCTCTTCTTTTGCATAATTAATTAATCCACCACTTGCGATTAGCTCTTGCATAAATGGAGGAATTGCAATAAATTTATATGATTTTTTTGTGCTATTATTTACTATTGTACCACTATCTAAATCTATACTTATCTCTTCACCCTCTTTTATCTCCATAGATTCAGGAAGTTCAAAAATTGGCAATCCCATATTAAAAGCATTTCTATAAAAAATTCTAGCAAATGAAGGAGCTACAACAGCAGCAATTCCAGCAGCTTTTAAAGCTATTGGAGCATGTTCTCTACTCGAACCACAACCAAAGTTTTCACCAGCTACAATAATATCACCTTTTTTTAGTTTTTTTGAAAAATCAGGATCTGCATCTTCCATAACATATTTTGCTAAGTGATCTGGATCTGAACTATTTAAATATCTTGCAGCAATAATAACATCTGTATCAATGTTTGCTCCAAAATTCCAAACTTTACCCGTAATTTTACTCATTATTTCATCCTTAAATATTAAATGCTAATTTTATTGCCTTGGATTTTAGCCAAAGATACAAAAAACTTTGTTTAAATAGATAGAATTAACCCAAAGCTTAAACTATTTGGGTATAATACGCTCTTTATTAAGCAAATATATAAAAGAAGGATTTTTATAAAATGAGTGTAAAAGATATAAATAAGACCATTGAGCAACTGATTAAAGAGTATAAAGATTCAACTTTAACTTATGAAAAATTAATTAAGATTTTTCCTAAGACTCCAAATGCTGCAACTATTAAAAAAATTTTAGCACTACTTCAACTTTACAATGTAAAAGTTTTAAGTTCTCAAGAACAAGCAAAACATTTAAATGATGAAGAAGCAAAAAAAAGAAGAGAACAAAGAGAAAAACTAATTGAAGCAGAAGATGATGAATTTGACTTACTTAAAAATAAGGAACTTTTAGAGTGGTCAAGATCTGATTCCCCTGTAAGAATGTATTTAAGAGAGATGGGACAAATTCCTCTTTTAACAAAAGATGAAGAGGTAGAAATCTCTAAGAAAATAGAGATGGGAGAGGATATTATCCTTGATGCTATTTGTTATGTTCCTTATCTTATTGATTTTATTTTAGAGTACAAAGAACCTTTAGTAAATAGAGAAAGAAAAGTAAAAGAACTATTTAAAAATTTTGATGATGATACTGAAGAGGAAGAAGAGGAAGTAGATTTAGATACTGAAGAAGATGAATATTCAGACGATTTTGAGGATAGTGACAAAAAAACAACTGGAACAAAACAAAAAAAACTTGATAAAAGAGCTCAAACTATTGTTGATGCTTTTAAAAATTTAGAAAAACAGAAAAAAGAGTGGTTAAAGTTTCAAGCAAAAGAGACAGCTAAATCTGATGATGAAGTTGATCTGATGACTTTCAATTTAAATACTGCATTTAGAAAAAAACAAGTTAAAGAGGCTTTACTTGACCTTGGACCTACTTCAAAACTAATTACAGAAATTGTAAGAGCTATGGAAACAGCTCTAAAAAGTGATGATGGTTTTGAAACAGAATTAAAAAGATTAGAATATAAATTACCTCTTTTTAATGAAAACTTACAAAAAAACCACCAAAAGATTTTAGAAAATATTATTAATCTTTCTAAAGCTCAAATTACTGCAATGGTACCAGAAGCTACAATGGTTTCTACATATATGGAAATCAAAAAACTTTTTCAAACAGAAGAAGCTAGTAAAGATGGTTTTGATTTAACTCCTGAAGAGTTAAAAGCAGTTCTTGAACAGATAAAAAGAGGTAAAAGAATAACAGATACTTCAAAAGATAGAATGGCAAAATCAAATTTAAGATTGGTTGTTTCTATTGCAAAAAGATATACAAATAGAGGTTTGGCTTTCTTGGATTTAATTCAAGAAGGAAATATTGGTCTTATGAAAGCTGTTGATAAGTTTGAGTATAAAAAAGGTTATAAATTCTCAACTTATGCTACTTGGTGGATTAGACAAGCAATTTCAAGAGCAATTGCAGATCAAGCAAGAACTATTAGAATTCCAATTCATATGATAGAAACTATTAATAGAATTAATAAAATTATTAGAAAAGGTATTCAAGAAAATGGTAAAGAACCAGATGTTGAAGAGATTTCAAAAGAGGTTGGACTTCCTGTTGATAAAGTAAAACAAGTAATCAAAATCACAAAAGAGCCTGTATCTTTAGAGGCTCCTATTGGAAGTGATGATGATGGTAAATTTGGAGATTTTGTACCAGATGAAAAAGCACCAACGCCTATTGATAATATTATGAAAGAAGATTTACAAGGTCAAATTGATCAAATTCTTGGGCAATTAAATGAGAGAGAACAAGCAGTTATAAGAATGAGATTTGGTCTTATGGAAGATGCAAGTGATAGAACTCTTGAAGAGATTGGAAAAGAACTTTCAGTTACAAGAGAGAGAGTTAGACAAATTGAATCAAGTGCTATTAAAAAATTAAAACACCCAAAAGTTGGTAAAAACCTTAAAAACTATGTAGAGAGTTAATCTCTACATAAAATCAATTACTCCTTTTCATATTAAAAATATATTATTGACTACAATCAAGATAATTTTTATCCTATTTAACTAAAATAACCCTTTTATTAAAGGAAAAATATGAATAATTTTAAATCATTATATTTTAGAATGACTATCATTCACTACTTAGGAATAATTTTACTTCCATTAAATGCTATTTTATTTACAAACACTATCTCTTCTCAAATAATTCAATTTCTTATTACTTTTGCTTTAGTTATTCACGAATTAGATGAAAGAAAAAATGGAAAAATATTATCTAAGAAATTAATTGATTTTTTAAAGAATATGGATAATAAAGGTGTTAGTTTTGATGTTAATACCTCAATGTCAAGTGAATATACTAAAATAAAAGAAATTATATACCAAAGAGAAAAAGAGATATTAGAAAAAGAGAAGGAAGAATTGATTTTAATTAATGAAGCAAAATTTGTAATGAATCAAATCAAAGATGGTATTTATACAAAAACAATATCTTCTATATGTTCAAATAGTTCTTTAGAAGAGTTCAAAGATAGTGTAAACTTCATGATTATTGAAACAAAAAAACATTTTTTAAATATCAATTCTATCTTAGAAAAATATACAAACTATAACTATTCAGATAAATTAGACATTAGTATTTTTCCCAAAGAAGGTGAATTTAGGAATTTAGTTGATTCTATAAATAAACTAAGATATGCTATTAATCAAATGTTATTAGAAAATAGTTCAAATGGTCTTGCTCTTCAAAATTCATCTAAAATCTTATTATCAAATGTTGATAAACTTATTTCATCTTCAGAAAAAACAGAAATTAGTTTAAAAGAGGCATCAAATGTTTTAAATCAAATAACAAAGAATGTAAATTATACATCAAAACAAACGACTGAAATGTCGAATCTTTCAAACTTAGTAATAAAACATTCAAAAGATGGTTTAATTTTTGCAACAAAAACAACAAATGCAATGGAAGAGATTAATAAAAAAGTAATTGCTATTAATAATTCTGTTGATATTATAGAACAAATTGCTTTTCAAACAAATATTCTAAGTTTAAATGCAGCAGTTGAAGCTGCAAGTGCAGGAAAAGCTGGTTTAGGATTTGCTATTGTTGCTCAAGAAGTAAGAAACCTTGCAAACAAAAGTACTCAAGCTGCTGTTGAAATAAAATCTCTAATAGAAGAAGCGAATATAAAAACAAAAGAGGGAAATTTGATATCATCTGAAATGATTCAAGGATATAAAATTTTAAATACAAGTATTGATAAAACAATAAATTCAATAAATACTATTACTTCTATTTCTGAAGAACAACAATTAAATATTTTACAAATAAATAGTGTAATAGATATTTTAGGAAAACAAATAAATACAAATACAGAAGTTTCATCTCAAGCAAATGATGTAGCTATAAAAACACTAAATATGGCAAATACAATTGTTGAAACTACAAATAAAAAAGTATTTAAGTAAAATAATTTAAATTGTAGCTTTATTAAATCTTATTCTGAAAAAGTTTTATAAGTAAAACACCTAAAGGTACAATTCCAAGTCCTATAATAAATGAAAGTGGAATAAATAGATTATTGTTATTTAAAGCAAAAAAACCAAATATTAAAAAAACATATCCAAAAATTCTATATATAGATACAAATCCACCTGCACTAAAGATTGTATTTTTAATACTATTTTGTTTTACTTTTTTCTTCTCTTCATTTATAATCTCTTTTATTTTTTCACTTGTAAGCTCATTTTCTGGGATTTCTTCATATTCACTATAAAGGTCAAAAGGATCATCTATTTCATCAATTTTATCTCTAGTATCAATCGATTCTTTTTCTTTATTCTCAAAAGTTGATAATCTATTTTTAATGTTCTTTCTATAAGATAAAAAAGAAGCAAGTGTTACAAATAAAGATGAGAAAAATGCTACTTGAAGATTTAGAAGCCAAGTTGTATCTTGAAAAAGAATTGCATAAAAACTTAGACAAAGATTTAAAACAATAAAAACCTTTGCAAAGTTTAAAATATCCCTATTTATCTTCATCATCAACTGATTTATCACCATACTTTGCTCTATGAGAATATCTTGGATCGTTTTCCATACCTTCATAAACTTTTTGAGCTCTTTTATATGCTTTATATACATTTAAAACAGCTGCTGCAATTCCCCAAAAAACTCCTAGAAAAAGTGTCCATGTTTGACCTGTAAGATGTTTTAGTCCAAGTCCAATTAGAACTCCAATTACAATAGCAGCAACCATAGATATTCCAACAGATAAGCTATCCAAAGCTTGTATTTTATCTCTATGTTTTGGTTTACTATTTTCTAATTCATTTTTATTTTCACTCATCTTTACCTACTTTATATAAGAACAACAATAATCGCTTATTGTTTTTACTTTTATTTCAAAACTAGAGTTCTCTGGAATAGAAAAAGAGCTACCATCTGTATATCTTTTCCACTCATTTGAATCTTTTAATTTAACTTCAACATCTCCACTAATTATCTCCATTATTTCAGCCTCATTTGTACCAAAAGTATAAGTTCCAAGCATCATAATTCCAAGAGATTTTTTACTTCCGTCTGTATCTATAAAAGTTCTACTTGTAACATTTCCACCAAAATATATATTCGCTTTTTTTATTAGCTCTACATTTTTGAAGCTTCCCATTTTTTACCTTATTTTAAATTTTTCATAACAATATCAGCAGCTTTTATGCAATCATCAATCATTTTATTTGATATTTTTGTAGATATAAATCCAGCTTCATATTGACTACAAGCAAAATAGAAACCTTTTTTTAACATCTCGTTGTGAAATGTTGCAAATCTTTCAAAATTACAATTTCCTACATCTTTAAAGTTTTTTGGCTCTTTTTCACAAAAAAAGAATCCAAGCATACTTCCTCTTGAATTAATTTGAAAAGGAATAGCATTTTTGTCTGCAACTTTTTTAAGACCATTTATCAATCTTTTTGTTTTTTTACTTAATTCATCATAAATTTCTGGATTTTTCTTTAATTTTCTTAAACTTACAAGTCCAGCAGCCATAGCAACTGGATTTCCACTTAATGTTCCTGCTTGATAAATCTTTCCATCTGGAGATAGTTGATTCATAATCTCATTTCTTGATGCAAATGCACCAACAGGCATTCCAGCACCAATTACTTTTCCAAAAGTAATAATATCTGCTTTAATATCTAAAATACCACTTGCACCTTTTAAACTTGCTCTAAATCCACTCATAACTTCATCAAAAATTAGTAATGCACCGTGTTCATTACAAAGTTCTCTACAAACTTGTAAAAATTCAACATTTGCAGGAACCAATCCCATATTTCCAGCTATTGGTTCAATAATTATACAAGCAATATCACTACTTTCTTCAAAGCATTTTTTTAGTTGTTCTATATTGTTATATTCACATAAAAGAGTGTGTTTTGTTAAATCAGCTGGAACTCCTGGACTACTTGGGCTTCCAAAAGTTGCCATTCCTGAACCTGCTTGAACAAGTAAAGAGTCTGAGTGACCGTGATAACAACCTTCAAATTTTACAATATCATTTTTATTTGTAACTCCTCTTGCTAATCTAATAGCACTCATAGTTGCTTCAGTTCCAGAACTTACAAATCTTACTTTATCAATATTATCATACATTTCAACTATCTCTTGTGCTAGTTTTGTCTCAAGAGTTGTTGGAGCACCAAAACTTAAACCTAGTTTTGCAGTTTTTACAACAGCCTTTTCTATATCTTTATCACAATGTCCAAAAATAAGTGGTCCCCAACTTTGAACAAAGTCTAAATACCTATTTCCATCAATATCGTACAAATAAGCACCTTTTCCTTTTTTTATAAAAGGTGGTGTTCCCCCTACTCCTTTAAAGGCTCTAACTGGTGAATCAACTCCACCAGGTATTACTTCACAAGCTTCACTGTAAGCTTTGATAGATTTTTTAAACATTGCTTTTCCTATTTTTATAATAAGTAATTATTTTACAATAATTTATATAAGCAAAAGGTTATTTAAAGTTTCTATACTATTTTTGGAACTATAAACTGCACTAATATCATATAAAAAAATGTTGATAAAAAAATACTAAGAAATATATTTTTATATTTTAAATGTAGAATAATTGTAAGTAAAACAGCTATTATTTCAGCAATCCCAAAAGGGAATTCTATAAACTTTATATCTTTTAAAGTATAAAAAACCAAAATTATCATAATCATAAGTGGCATCACTTTTTCAAATAACAAAAACTGTTTTGAAGTTTTTTTACTCTTTTTAAAAATAATAAATGGTAAAAAACGAGTTAATATTGTCGCTAAACTTGCTGTGAGAATAATTATTACTATATCAAAAGAACTCATATTTTTATTCTCTCTTTATATATTATAAGTATAAATGCTGATATAAAAAGTGTTATTACAAGCATATATTTATCTGGTAAGAATAGTCCAAAACAAGCAATAAAAATTGAGATTATAACTATATTTTTTTGTTTTAATTTATTGTATAACTCTATTGATAAAACAATAAAAAGTGCTGTAAGTATAAAACTAAGCCCTTTTGAATCAAATTTCAAGAATTGTCCAAGATATGAACCCAAAAAAACACCAAAAACCCAATAAAAATGCCCTAAGGCTGTTATTATTGGATATATTTTTTGTTTTTCTTCTTTATCTATATCTACAAGTTTTAATAAAGCAAAAGTTTCATCTGTAAGTCCAAATATTGAATATATTTTAGAAAAACCTTTCAAGTTCTTGAAATCATTTAAAATAGATATTCCATAAAAGAAATGTCTTAAGTTTACCAAAAAGATTGCTATAAATACTTCTAAAACTGAAGCAAAAGAGATGATAAAAGCAACAATCAAAAACTCCGCACTTCCTGCATATACAACTAAGCTCATCAAAGTAGCAAAGTACCAAGGAATTTCATATGAAACTGCAAATATTCCAAAAGCAATTCCAAGTGGAATATATGCTAAAGCAATAGGAGTTGTGATTTTTAAAATATTTATAAACTTCAAAAAAAATTCTTTACTCTACTTATTTCCACTAAACATTTCACTTATTAAGCCTTTATCTGTACTATTTTCTGCTTTTACAACACCTATTATATGAGAAAATATAAAAAATAAATAGAACCAAAAAGAGTACTCATGTAAATCTTTAACTAAAGATAGACTAGATTTTGTTAATCCCAAATCTTCTCTAAAAAATATTAAAATTCCACTAATACAAACATAAATAGTAACTACATAAAATATTGCATGTGCTAGTTTTACAAATTTTATATGTGAATTATTTGTTGTTTTTATTTTTTGTATAGGATTCTTTTCCTTTAAAATAAAAAAAGCAAACAATCTAAATATAATTAAAAAGACCAATATAAATCCAAATATATAATGCCACTGCCACATATCTGCTCTTATTAATTTTGCTAATGATATTGCATCATCATTTGAAATTACTATATTAAAATCAGATAGTTTTGTAACTATTATATTTGCTAAATCATTTTTATCAAACCAAGAGAGCCTAAATATATATGTAAATAAAAGTCCAACAATAGTAATTGAACTCAACCAATGCCAAACTCTTAAATTTAAACTTTTATCACCCAAAAAACTACTCAAAATAAACTCCTTTATTATTTTTTGTAATTATATAAAAAGGATATTAATATAATTTTAATAAATCTAAATAGAATTTTTAAATATTTCTACTATAATCAGCACTATGAAAAGAATTTATATAGCATTTTTAATATCAATTTTAATACATTTATCTTTTTTTATAATATTAAATTATTCAAAGTTATTTGAAAAAAAGGAAGGAAAAGAGGAACAAAAACCTCATTCAACAAGTGAAATAAAATTTGTTAAATTAGCTCAAAAAGAGAGTTTTGAAGAGGATAAACAATCTTCTAAAACTGAAACAATTCCCTCTTCTAAAGAAAATAAGAAACAAGAACCTATAATAAAACCAAAGCCAAAAGAACAAAAAGAAAAAGAGTTTAAAAAAGATTTACAAGAAGCAAAAGAGAATCAAAAAAATATATTAGGAGAGAGTTCAGATTTACAAACTTCAACTCTAGAACAGTTTTTAAGTCAAAAAGATAATATTGGAAATAGTGAAGTCTTTAACGAGCTAAGAGAACTTTACGGAAAAGAGTATGATAACTTTACAAAAATACAAAAAGCATATTTAGAAAAAAATATAAATAACTTTCAAGTAATTACTCAAAGAGCCTTAAATAGGTTAGGATATCCAATTGAAGCTGCTAGATTAAAATTATCTGGTATAAATATTGTTGAATTCACATTTCATCCAAATGGTGATATAAGTAATCTTAGAATCATATCTTCAAGTGGATATACAATCTTTGATGAGCATACTTTAGAGTTAATAAGAATTGCTTACAAAGATTATCCAAGACCAGAAGAAGATACTATTTTAAGATTTAAAGTATTTTACAGGTTTTTCTAAATTTATAAGTTTCTTTCATAGTTATAACTATCTTTATATCTATATGAAACTAAGTTTTGTAAAATAGAAAATGTAACTATAAAATTTACAAATGAACTTCCACCATAAGAAAAAAATGGTAAAGGAATACCAACAACAGGTGCAAAACCAATAACCATTAAAATATTTACACTCATATTAAAAAATATTAATAGTGCTAATCCTGTGGCAAATACCTTGGTTATATAATCTTTTTTAAAAGCTATACTTAAGTTGTAACTAAGCAGATGAAAAACAAGCAATACATATATAATAATAACTCCAAAACCACAAACAAATCCAAATCTTTCAACTAAATAAGCAAAGATAAAATCACTTGTAGCAATAGGTAGAAATTTTAATTGAGTTTGAGTTGCTTCATCATTATTTTTTCCTGTAAGCCCTCCTGAACCAATAGCAATAATACTTTGCTGAACGTGGTAACTTGGTTTTTCAGCAACAATAAAATCATGAACTCTCTTTTTTTGATAATCTTTTAAGATATAACTATATGAAAATGGTATAAAAGTTAATACAAAGATAAATATTGCAAGCCATATTTTCCAATTAACTCCAATAACAAAAAGTATCCCATAACCAACTAAAAGCATAACAAGTGCTGTTCCTAAGTCAGGTTCAATTGCTATTAAAAAAAATGGTATTAAAATAAATATAGAAAAATAAGCAAAATCTTTAAATCCATAACCATCTTTTGATGGTGGTCTATCTTGTATCAAATAACCAAGCATCAAAATATATATTGGTTTTATTATCTCTGATGGCTGAATTGTTGAATCTGTAAATGGAATACTAATCCATCTTCTAGCTCCAAGTTTTGTAACCCCAATAAACTCAACTAAAATAAGTAATATAATAGCTAACCAATATAAAATAGGAATTATAAATAAACTCTTTCTAATTGGTAAAATAAAAACTAAAAAGAATATAAACAATGAAACGGTATAATAAAACAACTGTTTATTCGCCAAACTATCATTTACTCCTTCAATTAGGAAATAAGATAGTATTATTAGTGGTAAAACTAATATTATAGAAACAGAATCAAAGTGTGAGATAGTTCTTTTATCAAATAGTCGCATAGTGAAAGAGTAGCATAATATGTATAAAAATTTTATTGTAGAAAAAGAAGATAGATTAGATAAGTTTTTAACTCAAAGTTTAGATAGTTCAAGAAATCAAATCTTACAACTTATAAAAAAAGATTTTGTAAAAGTTGATGGAAAAATTATAAATAAAAATGGATTTAAATTAAAAGCTTTACAAAATATTGAAGTATTTTTACCTCAAATTGAAAGTAATTTTAAAGAAGATAGTCAAATTATTGAATTTTTTAAAGATTTTGATATCAAAATAATATATGAAGATGAAGATATATTAGTTTTAAATAAACCTGCAAACTTAACTGTTCATGAAGCAAGTAGCACAAAAGAGCCAACTTTAGTTGATTGGTTGAAGTTAAAAAACATATCACTTTCAACTATTAGTGGAGATTTAAGACATGGAATTGTGCATAGATTAGATAAAGGAACAAGTGGAATTTTAACTATTGCAAAAACAAATGAAGCTCATCAAAATTTAGCAAAACAGTTTGAAGAAAGAAGTGTTGGAAGATACTATATTGCTATTATTGATATGCCTTTAAAAGATAATTTAACAGTAGAAAAAGATATTGGAAGAAATCCAAATAATAGATTAAAAATGGCTGTAATTGATGGTGCAAGATATGCAAAAACATCTTTTTTGAAACTTGAAACTTCTTTTGATGAAAAGCTAGAGTTTATTGCTTGCAAACTTTTTACAGGAAGAACACACCAAATTAGAGTGCATCTAAACTCACTTAACCGTCATATTCTTGAAGATTCTTTATATGGATTTAAGGGTAACTTAAGTAAAATAAATCGTTTTTTTTTACATGCATATTTTTTAGAAATCATTCATCCTATAAAAAAAACAAAAGTATGTTTTAAAGCAGATATTCCACAAGATTTAGAAGATTTTATAAATAAGAATTTTTCCAAGGAGAAAATAGATGAGAAGATTGATACAAATAGGCTTATTGACACTTTTAATTCTACTTTTTAGTTCTTGTTCAAGTACACTATTTAATCAAAAAACAGAAGTAGATAAAACTTTTCAGACAGTTAATTATGATTCTATTATCTCAATTCCATCTATGACTTCAATTGGATTTGAGTGGAAAAGAGTTGATGATCCAAGAGTTGAAGGTTATAACTTTTATAGAGCAAATGCTGATAAAAATGAGACTAAATTAAAACTAATTTACTCAGGTAAAAATAGACTTGAATCTCATTTTGTAGATAAAAATCTTGAACCAAACACAAAATACATATATCAAATATCTTTAAAATTAAAAGATAATAAAGAATCAATTTCAACAAAAGCATACTTAGTACAAACACTTCCAAGACTTGAAGAGGTAAAATTTGCACAAGCAATATCAAATCTTCCAAGACAAGTAAAATTAATTTGGCAACCACATCCAGATAAAAGAGTTGCTTATTATGAAGTAGAAAGATTTAATCCTAGTTCGAAAGATTGGAATAGTGTTAGCTCAAAAATAAGAAATAGACTATCAGCTGAATTTATTGATTCAAGATTAAAAGATGGAACAACTTATAAATATAAAGTTATAGCTTATACTTTTGAAAATATTAATTCAAATCATAGTGAGATTTTAGAAGCAACAACAAAAAGTCTTCCTCTTCCTGTTTCTAATTTAAAAGCCTCTGATAATATTCCTAAAAAAATATATCTATCTTGGCAAGCGAGTAACTCTTCAGATGTGATTTATTATGATATTTATAGAAGCTCTTATGAGAAAATTGGTTTTAGTAAAATTGCTAGAGTAAAATCTGATATTGTTGAATATACAGATGAATTAAAAAAAGATAATCAATCTTTTTATTACAAAATAATATCTGTTGATAAAGATAAGCTTGAAAGCACTGAAGATGTAAGTTCTGTAAGAGGAAAATCTTTAATTGAACCTGCAAAACCTGTATTAACTCTTGCACAAATTCAGGATAAAAAAGCTATTTTAAATTGGAAAGAAGCAGATGATAGAGCAGAGGCTTATAATATAATTAAAAAAACGAAGAAAAATATATTTATATCTGATACTTTAATTATAAAAGGTATTAAAGGTTTTAGATTTGAAGATAAAGATGTTGTAAGTGGTGTTGAATACAATTATAGTGTTCAAGCAATAGATGAATTTGGTTTAGTATCTGAACCAAGTAATGAAGCAAAAATAATTTTACCAATAGCAGAGTAACATGCCCCATATAGTTTTCAATAAAAATATTTTAATAAATACTCCTACAAAAAAAGGAGAAAATGAGTTTTTATTTGTTGCAAAAAGTTTTTCTAAAGATGAATCAAGAAAAACTGAATATAAAGTTGCAGTAAAAAATTTAGATAAAGAGTTTTTACTTACAATAAAAGATAAAGATGATAATTTCTTAATTAAATCAGATAAAACAACTAGAATATCTCCTGTATCATTTATCAAATCTGCTCTTAACTCTTATGTAGAATTAACAAATAGTGATATCTTATTTGAAAATACAAAAAACTTAAAAGAGAAAAAAGAGCATGAACATAAATACTTAAAAGAGATTGACTATTTTGTAAATGACTTTAAAACAACAAAAGAACTTGTAATAGAAATAGGTTTTGGAAGTGGAAGACACTTACTTTATCAAGCAAAAAACAATCCGGATAAAGTTTTTATTGGACTTGAAATTCATTTTCCATCAATAGAACAACTTTTAACTCAATTAGAACTTCAAAATATTACAAATGTTTTAGTTGTAAATTATGATGCAAGACTTTTTATGGAGTTTATTGAATCAAATCAAGTTGGAAAAATATATGTCCATTTCCCTGTTCCTTGGGATAAGAAACCACATAGAAGAATATATTCAAATGAGTTTGTAAGTGAAGCTCTAAGAGTTTTAAAACTTGATGGAACTTTGGAATTAAGATCTGATAGTAGAAAATATTTTGATTTTTGTGTAGATTTACTAACAAATCTTCCTAAAGCAAAAATCTCTATTGATGTAAATAAAGAGCTTGAAGTTTCTAGTAAATATGAAGATAGATGGAAAAAACAAGGGAAAAACATCTATGATGTAATTCTTACTTCTCAAGTTGTAGATAAAGATATAAATTTGGATTTTGACTTTTCATTTGATTTTGAAATAAATGTAGATAATTTTTTTGAACATGCTTTCTTAAAAGCAATTATTATTAAAAAATATTTTGTACATATTGAGGAGCTTTATTATATTTTAAATCATAATAATTCTGCTTTAATAAAAGTGACTATGGGTAATTTTGATAGACCTGTTACAAAATATATACTTATTTTAAATGGAAAACTATCTTATTATCAAGGTGAGCCTCTTCCTACTAGTTCAAATATTGCTGCTCATAAAAAATTAAAAGAGATTTTAAAAAAATGATTATTGCTAAGAATTTATATCTTACTTATGATAATCATAAATATATTATAAAAAAAGGTGAATTCTCTATAAAAGAAGGTGAATTTATATTCATTGGAGGAAATAGTGGTAGCGGAAAATCTACACTTCTAAAATCTTTTTATGGTGAGCTTCCTATTCGTCATGGTGAACTAAATATTGCTAGACAAAGTGTAGTTGGAATAAGAGGAAATAGATTAAGAACTCTTAGAAAAGATATAGGAATTATTTTTCAAGATTATAAACTAATAAATGAATTTACAATTGAAGATAATATTATGGTTCCTTTAAAAATAAATAACTATATAGAAGAGACTTCAAGAAAACAAGCAGATGATCTTTTAAAACTTGTAAAGCTTTATCATAAAAAAGGTTCTTATCCAAATCAATTAAGTGGTGGGGAACAACAAAGAATAGCAGTTGCTAGAGCTTTGGCTCATAATCCAAAAATAATAATAGCAGATGAACCAACAGGAAATTTAGATGATACATCAGCTGATGTTGTTTGGAATTTATTAAAAAGTGCAAATGAAAGACTAGGAATTACTATTGTAGTTGTAACTCATAGAGTGCCTAGACATTTAGGAATAAAATATAGACAACTTTCAATAGTAGAAGGGGCTATTTGTGAAGTCTCTTAAAGCTACTTTTGCATTTTTCATACCTCTTTTATCTATGCTTATAGCATTTTGTATATATCTATTAATTACAAATATTGTAGATAATTACAAAAGTAAAATATCTAAAGATTACTCAATAGTTGTAGTTTCAAAAATAGAATTAAAAAAAGATGACTTTGGAAAACTTGCAGGTATTAATGTAAGTGATTTAAAGCTACTTTCAAATGAGAAGATAATAGAAAATATTAAATCTAATCTATCTTCTAGTTCAATTACACTTTTAAGAACAAAACTTCCATACTTTTATCAACTATATTTGGAGAATTTTCCTACAAGTACAGAGTTAGAAAAAATTAAAAAAACACTTCTTAGTAAAAATGGTGTAAAAACTGTTGAGATTTTCTATAAAAATCATAGTCAAGTTTATATTTTATTATTAATTTTAAGCACAATATCTTTCTCTTTATTTATTATTATTACAATCTTTGCTGTTATTATATTGGCAAAACAGATAAAACTTTGGTTTCACGAACATAGAGTTAAAATATCAATTTTAAGACTTCATGGTGCATCTATAATTTATAGTGCTTCATCAATTATAAAACAGGCTTTTCTTAGCTCTTTTTTAGCTTTTTTAGTATCATCTATATTTTTAATATATATATCAAATAATATTGAAGCTATTTTTCCTTTTGAATTGCAAGATATTGTAAATATAGAGATAAATCTTGAAATAGAGATATTAAAGATTTTTGCACTTGCTTTTATAATATCTTTATGCACAATATTTGGAACACTATTAAAATACAAGATAGATAATGACTAAAATAGTTTTTTTAATATTTACTATTTTTTTATCTTTTTTAAATGCTTCAAATATTGATAAAAAAATAGAACAGAATCAAGCACAATTGAGTTCAAATCAAAAAAAAGAAGCTAGTGCAAATGAAAATATGAAAATTCTTGCAAAAAATATTGAAGAGCAAAATAGAGATATTGCAACATTAGAAAAAGATATTTCAAATATTACTAAAGATATAAATACTCATCAAGGTCTACTTGAAAGCTCTGAAAAGAAATTAAACCAGCTACAAAATGATACAAAAAATTTAATTATCCAAAAAAAACAGAGTGAAGATGAAATTGTAAATATAATTATAGAAGAGTTTTCTGTATCAATGGCACTTAATCTAGCTTCAAAAGAGTCTTTACAAGAGATAATAGATAATGAAATTTTTTCACTTTTATCTGATTATTCAAAAGAGAAAATTATTAAAATAAACGAAAATTATAATAGATTATCAAAAAATACTCAGCAAAACCAAAAAGAGATAGATAGATTAAATAGTTATATTATTTCAAGAGAAAAAAAGAAAAATGAGTTTTTGTATTTAAAATCAACTCATACAAAATCTTTAGCAAATCTTCAAAAAGAGCATAATTCTTATCAAAATGAGTTAAAAAAAGTTTTAGATCAACAAGATGGATTAAACTCAATTCTTGCTGATTTAAAAATTTTAAAACAAGAAGAGCTAAAAAAAGCTGAACAACAAAGATTAAGTGAGGCTAAAAAAGCTGAATCTTTAGCTCAAACAAAAGATTCAAGAAATCAGGAATTTGCAAAAAGTTTAGACCTTGATGTTAGAAAAATTGGTTCTTCAACTGATGGAGTAAAAATTGTAAAATATAAAGGTCAAAAAACAATAGCTCCTTTAAAATCTTTTAAAGTAGAGAAACTATTTGGTACATATTATGATCCAGTTTACAAAATAAAACTTTTTAATGAATCTATTGTTTTAAGTGCAATAGAAAAAGACTCTAAAGTTTTTTCTGTATTAAATGGAAAAGTTGTTTATGCAAAGAAGAATGCTGGAATTCTTGATAATGTTGTTATTGTTCAACATTCAAATGGTCTTCACACTGTTTATTCTCATTTAGATGATATTGCTCCAAATATTGTAGTTGGAAAATGGATACAAAAAGGTAGTGTTGTAGGAAGAGTTAATTCAAATCTTACTTTTCAAGTTACAAAAAATAGTGCATATATAGATCCAAAAGATTTATTCAAGATTTAAAAGGTAATTTATGTCAACAAATAGTTTAGATAATCCATTTTTCTTAGTAGTATTTATCTCTACTTTAGTTTTCATATCTATTTTTGCATCATCTTTCTTTATAATTTTACCTTTTGCTGGTATTTTATCAATAGCTTTTTATAGAACTTTAAAACAAGAGTATTATTACTCATTTGCTTTTATTTTATTTGCTTTTTTAATAGTTGAATTAAATATGGGATTAAAGCCTTTTTCTCTTGCATTAATAGCATATTTCATTTACTTATTTATAATTCCTCAATATGAGCAAGATAAATTAAATAACTATTTATATATTCTATTTTTTTACATTGGAATGCTAATTTTATTTACACTTTTTTATAATATTTCAACATATATTATTCTATTTTTACTTTTAGCTTTTTTTCTTGACATAATTATATTTGGAATATTTTTATGAAAACTAGATTAAATATTATATTTATTATTATTATTGTTTTTGCTCTTATTTTAGTTACTAGAATATATTTTTTATCAATTAAATCAAATACTTATTATGAAGAATTATCAAAAAATAACTATATCAAAAAAACATTCAAAGCGCCTATAAGAGGTATTATAGAAGATAGAAACAATACTCCTATTGCTTTAAATCTTATTGGTTTTTCAATTAATATAAAACCTCATTTAAGTTCTTCTTCTAATAGAATAAAATTAGACTCAATTTTAGATGATATTATAAAATATCTACCTGAATATAATAAAGATATATTAAGAGAAGAGTACCTAAAAAACGACTCTCCTTATAATCATGAGTTTATAAAACTTATAGATTTCATATCTTATGAAGAGATGTTGTCAAAATTTACTTATTTACAAAGCAATGAAGATATCCAAGTTGAATTATCTTCAAAAAGGCATTACCCTTTTAATGAACTTGCAACTCATATAATTGGATATGTAGGAAAAGCTACAAAAAAAGAGATTGAAAATAATGAAGTTGCAAGATTTAATAAAATTACTGGGAAAAGTGGTATTGAAAAATATTATAATGAAAAACTTCAAGGAACTCTTGGTTATAAAGAGGTAAAAGTAAATGCCTACAATAAAGAGCTTGAAATAATTGATGAAAAAGAGGCTTCAACAGATAATAAAGTTAAAATTACAATCGATATACAACTTCAAAAATTTCTTCAAGAACAATTTAAAGATAAAAGTGGTTCAGTAATTATTATGGATTCGACAAATGGAGAGATTTTAGCAGCATCATCTTTCCCTGAATATAATAGTAATATATTTGTAAAAGGTATTTCTCAAAAAGAATGGGATGTTTTAAGAAATGATTTCAATCACCCTTTTACAAATAAAATTACAAATGGTCTTTATCCTCCTGGTTCTGTAATTAAAATGGGCGTTGCAATGTCATTTTTAGAAAATGCTATTCCTGAAAATTTTAATGTAACATGTACAGGAAGACTTGAAATTGGAAATAGAAACTTCAGATGCTGGAAATTATCAGGGCATGGACATATAGATTTTAAAAATTCTATTGTAAAAAGTTGTGATGATTTTTATTATAAAGGAAGCTTAAAAGTTGGTATTGATAAAATTTCTCAAACTTTAGATAAATTTGGCTTTGGTCAAAAAACAGGTATAGATTTAGACAATGAGTTCATAGGTATAAATCCAAATAAAGAGTGGAAAGAGAGAAGATTTAATGAACCTTGGTATATTGGAGAGACTGTAATTA
This sequence comes from Aliarcobacter thereius LMG 24486, assembly GCF_004214815.1. Classification (NCBI taxonomy): domain Bacteria; kingdom Pseudomonadati; phylum Campylobacterota; class Epsilonproteobacteria; order Campylobacterales; family Arcobacteraceae; genus Aliarcobacter; species Aliarcobacter thereius. The sequence continues at coordinate 614,653 of NZ_CP035926.1, read as the reverse complement.
CTTCAATTGGTCAAGGAAATATGCTTACAACTCCTTTACAAATAGCAAGATTTACAGCTTATTTTGCAAATGGTAAATTACCAAAACCACATTTAAATAAAGAAGCTTATGAAGAACCTATTGAACTTGATTTTAAAAAAGAGCATTTAGATCTTATGAGAGAATCTATGTATGATGTTGTAAATTCATCATCTGGAACTGCTAGAAGATATATTAAATCAAAAGTAAAAATAGCTGCAAAAACTGGTACTGCACAAGTTTATACTATTCCTCAAGATGAGAAAGTAAGGATGAAAGAGAGTGAACTTGAATACTATCAAAGATCACACGCTTGGATAACTACTTTTGGTCCATATAAAAAACCAAAATATGTTGTTACAGTTATTGTTGAACATGGAGAAAGTGGTGGTAGAGCAACTGGTGGAATTGTAAGTAATATATATGATAAGCTTTATGAACTTGGCTATATTACAGAATTAGAGTAGTTTTTAATTTATATTTAGGTAGAATGATTTTCATTTTTTTTATTAGGAATTTTTATTGAGATTTTTATTTGGAATAGTATTACTATCTATTTATTCTTTAGCTGCTGATCCTGTTCCTATGATAAATCTTTCTGTATCTGCACTTGAAGAACCTGTTCAATTTGTAAAAACAATAAATATTGTAATAATTTTAGCTCTATTAGTTTTAGCACCTTCGTTATTACTAATGGTTACATCTTTTACAAGAATTATTATAGTTCTTGCTCTTTTAAGACAGTCTATGGGGCTTCAACAAACTCCACCTACTCAAATTATAATTTCACTTGCTCTTATTATGACAATTTTTATAATGGAGCCTTATGGGAAAAAAGCTTGGGATGAGAGTATTGTTCCTTATATGGATGAAAAAATATCTTATCAAGATGCCTTTTCAAAAGGAATTGCACCTTTCAAAGATTTTATGATAAAAAACACAAGAGAATCCGATTTAGCTCTATTTTATAGAATAAAAAAAGAACCAAACCCAAAAAATATTGATGATGTATCTTTAACTCTTCTAATGCCTGCATTTATTGTAAGTGAGCTTAGAACTGCTTTTGAAATAGGATTCCTAATATTTTTACCATTTTTGATTATAGATATTATTGTTGCTTCTATTTTGATGAGTTTAGGAATGATGATGCTTCCTCCTGTGATGATATCACTTCCTATTAAAATAATATTTTTTATAGTCGTTGATGGTTGGCCACTTATTATTGGAAATTTAGCTCAATCTTTTAAATAATAAATTTTTAGGTTTTAATTTATGAAAAAGATTTTATATTATTCAATAGGTTTCTTAGTTTTTTTACTACTTTTCTATTTTTTCTATTATAAACCAAATGTAGAAAAAATAAATGAAGATATTTATTTAGAAAAAAGTACACAAATTAGAGATCTTTTTGCAAATGAAATAAGAAGTAAACAATCAAGTATTGGAAATATGGTCTACTTGTTGAGCCAAAATAAAGAGTTAATAAAAGCACTAGAAAAAAATGATAAAAATATAATTGATTATAAAGATATTTTAGATTTTTTAAATAAAAATAGTGATTATAGAAACTTATGGCTACATATAATAGATAAAAATGGTAATAGTTTTTATAGGTCATGGACAGAAAAATCTGGAGAAAATCTTTTAGAAGTAAGAGAAGATTTAAAAGAACTTTTTAAAAATCCAAGACAAACACAAAATATTAGTTCTGGTCTATATGATTTAACTTTAAAAACAATTCAGCCAGTTTTTAATAAAAATGGTAAGTTTTTAGGATTTATTGAATTTATATCAAAATTTAACTCTATTGCAAAAAATTTAGAGAAAGAGAATATAAGCCCTATATTTTTACTAAGTCAGGATAAAAGTAAAAAGCTATTAGAACCTTTTTCAAAGATATTTGTAGATGGAAGATATGTTGCAAATATAGATGCGAATCGAGATTTACTTGATTTAATACAAAAAAATGGCATAAATTATTTCTTAAATATTTGGAAATATAAATTACTTGATAAATATTTAGTTACAAATATTATGATTAGAGATACAAGTGGTGATGAAATGGGACTATTCCTTATGTTCTATGAAAAAAGTAAACTAAATAAATCACAATTATCAGATTTTATAAATCAATATATAACTCTTATAATAATCTTCTCTTTACTATATTCTATAATATTTTTATATCTTTTAAAATCAATTTATGCAAAGAAGCTTGATGCTGAAATAAAAATAAAAACAGAAAGAATAAAATCTCAAAGTGAAAAATTGGAAAAACTAGTTGAGATTTATGACAAAAATGTAATATTTTCAAGAACTGATTTAAAAGGGATAATTACTCATGCAAGTAGTGCATTTTGTAAAATTAGTGGCTATACAAAATATGAACTTATTGGTGAACCTCATAGTATTGTAAGACATCCAGATACTCCAAAAGAGATATTTACTCAATTATGGAATGACTTAAAAGAAGAAAAAAAAGTTACACTTGAAATAAAAAATATGAAAAAAGATGGTTCATATTATTGGGTTATTGCAGATTTAGAGCCTGAATATGATGATAAAGGTAAGTTAATTGGTTATTACGCAGTTAGAGAAGATATTACAGCAAATAAAGATATAGAAGAGATTCAAAGAGAGATTATTTTTACTATGGGAAGTATTGCTGAATCAAGATCTAAAGAGACAGGAGAACATGTAAAAAGAGTATCTAAATATTCAAAAATTTTGGCTTTGGGTTATGGTTTACCAAAAGCAAGTGCAAAAGAGTTATCTCTTGCAAGTCCTATGCACGATATAGGTAAAATTGCTATTCCTGATAGTATTTTAAATAAACCAGCAAAACTTACAGCTGAAGAGTTTGAAGAGATGAAAACTCATGCACAAAAAGGTTTTGAGATGTTAAATGTATCAACAAGACCTCTATTGCAAACAGCTGCAAATATAGCTTTAACACATCATGAGAAATTTGATGGAACAGGTTATCCAAATGGTTTAAAAGGTGAAGAGATTCCTATCTTTGGAAGAATTACAGCTTTAGCAGATGTTTTTGATGCAATTAGTAGTGATAGATGTTATAAAAAAGCTTGGCCTTTAGATGAAGCATTAAACTATATAAAAGAGCAAAGTGGAAAACATTTTGATCCTAAACTAGTAGAAGTATTTTTCAATAATATTAATAAGATTTTAGAAGTAAAAGAGAAGCACAAGGATATAGAATAATAATTTTTTGTTATAATTCTTGTTGCTAAAATCATTTTTTTTAGTTATAATTCTCCTTTTTAAAAATTAAGGATTTTATATGAAGAAAATATTTACTTCTTTAGTTCTTTTTTTAGGAATATCTTATTCAGAAACTATCTCTTTTGAAGAGTTATTAAAACAATCAATTAATAATAGTAAAGAGCTTCAAAAAAGAGAGATTGATATCGATATTTCAAAGAAGAGCCAAGATGAGATTATTGGTATTGAAACAGGGAAACTATATATTTCAAGTGAAATAAGTCGTACAAATCACGCAGGTCATGTGTTTAACTCAAAGCTATCAAGTAGAGAAGCTACTTTTAGAGATTTTGGGTTTATAGAAATGCAAAATCAAAATGATATTGATGTAGCACCAAAAGATTTAAACTATCCAAATTCAAGAACAAATATTAATACAAAAATAGTTTATGATCTTCCACTTTTTACAGGTTTTGCCTTAAGTAACTATAAAGACATTACAAAACTTCAAGAAAAAGCAAATGAATATTTATATAATTTAGATGAGAAAAATCTTGAATATGAAGTTTTAAAAGCTTACAATAGTTCAGTTTTGGCAAAAGATTTTATACAAACTTTAGAAAAAGCTAGTCAAACAATTGATTTTATATATGAAGGTGCAAAGAAGTTTCATGAAAATGGTTTGGTAACAAAACTTGATGTAAATGAAGCAAAAGTATATAAACTATCACTTCAAGCTGAACTTTTAAAAGCAAAAAACAATTTCAAACTAGCTATTTCTTATCTTAGATTTTTAAGTGGAAACAATAATATAAACGATGTTCAATCTCTTAAAAATATATATTTTGATCTACAAAACTTTGATGAACTTTATGAAATGGCTCTTTTAAAAAGAGATGAAAAAGCTTTAGTAAATATAAGTATTGAAGCAAATAATAAAAATATAAAAGCAAATCAAGGTTCATACTATCCAAATATTTTCACAAGATTAGAGTATGGTTATAATGATAATAACTTTACAGCTTCAAATGACAAGGATTATTATCTTGCTTTTTTAGGAATTAATCTAACTTTATTTGATTATAGCAGATCTAGTAAACTTGAGAAATCTAGGCTTGAATTATTAAAATCAAAACTCGATATGCAAAAACTTGAAGATGGTATTAAATTAGAATTAGATGAAGCTTTATTGAATTTCAATTCAAAACAAGATGAACAAAAAGTATATTTTCAAGCTTTGAATTTAGCTTATGATGTTTTAGAACAAGCAAAATTACAATATAAAAATAGACTTATTTCTATGACAACCCTACTTTCACAAGAGACAAATTATAGAAAAAGTCAAACAATGCTTTTAAATGCTAGATATGAAACATCTTTAGCATTAGCAAAGTTAAAAAAAGTTTTAGGAATAAATTTAATTAAGGATAAGAAATGAGATATTTATTAGCAGTTTTTTTATTTTGTATTAGCTCTTTTGCTTCATATTTGGAGCTAGATGGAGTTGTTGAATCAGAAAATGAGAAAATCATTTCAAGTAGAATGATGGGATATATTACAAAAGTATATGTAAATGAAGGAGATATTGTAAAAAAAGGTCAACTGCTTTATGAGATTGATCCAACAGATATTGCTTATAATGAAAAAATAGTAAGAAGCCAAGTTTCAAACTTAGAGATAAATCTAAAAAGATATAAAGAGCTTTTAGCTCAAGATTTAGTTTCAAAATTTGATTATGAACAGCTTGAATTAAATCTTATTACAGCAAAAGCAAAGCTATCTGAACTTTTAGCAAATTACAACTATTTAAAAGTAAGAGCACCAAACAATGCAATGCTTATAAAAAAATCAATCAAAGAAGCTGAAATGGCAATCCCAGGAATGCCTCATCTTATTTTGACTGATTTAGATTCACTAATTATAAAAACAAATATCTCAGAATCAAACCTAAAAAATATAAGTGTAGGAAAAAAAGTTAAATTAGAGATAGCTTCTCAAAATTTTAAATCAAATGGTATTGTTAAAGCAGTTTATCCAAGTTATATGAATTCAACTCACTCTTTTGTAGTAAAAATATCTTTTGATAAAAAAGAGTTCAATATATATCCAGCTATGTATGCAAAAATTACTCTGTTTTTAGATGAAGATTTGGAAAAAACAGATGAATAGAAATTTAAATATTGCAGGAAGAATTGCACAAACTTTTATAAATCATCCTTTAACTTTCATTTTAGCTCTGTTTATTTTGATTTTAGGATATTTTTCACTTCTACTTATGCCAAAGGAGGAGAATCCTCAAATAAAAGTAAGTGGTGGAGTTGTAATAGTTGCTCTTCCTGATGCAAAAGCTAGTGAAATTCAAAAAGTTATTGTTGAACCACTTGAAAAAAAGATAAAAGAGATAAAAGGTGTTGAGCATATTTTCTCTTTTGCAAGAGATAGCGTGGGAATTGTTCAAGTTCAGTTTTTTATTGGAGAAGATAAAGAACAATCAAATTTAAAACTATATGACCAAGTTATGAGAAATATGGATTTAATGCCAAAAAATGCTATGCAACCAATTATAAAAACTATGGATATTGATACAGGAATTCCTATTGCTACAATAGCTTTTTATAGTGAAAAAAAAGATGGTATTGATATTTTGAATAAAGAGGAGCTATATGAAGAAGTTAGCCGTATTGCAAAAAAAATAAACAAAATTGAAGATGTTGCAATGGTTGATTTAAAAGGAGAAAAAAAAGAGCAATACAATATTGAAGTCGATATTAATAAATTAAACTCTTACAATATTGCTTTAGCATATGTTAAAAAACATATTGAAGCACTAAACTTTAATACTCCAAATATGAGTACAAATACAAGTGATAACTCTTTGGTTGTTATGCAAATAGATCAAGCAATAACAAGTGTAAAAGATTTGGAAAATCTTATAATATCTTATAATTTTTCAACTCCAATATATTTAAAAGATATTGCAAAAATCACAAAATCTTATGAAATTCAAAATAAAAAAGATGCATATTTATATACAAAAAAAGATGATGGAAGTTTTGAAGAGCATTCTCAAATCACTTTAATGGCATCAAAATTAAAAGGTGCGAATAGTGTAACTATAAATGAAAAAATATTTGAATATATGAATAGCATAAAAGAGCCTTTATTAAGTAAAAATATTAAATATATAATCACAAGAGATGATGGATATAGTGCAAATATTGCTGTAAACTCTTTGATAAAAGATTTAATTGTTTCAATCATCATAATCTTTATTTTACTTATTTTTACTCTTGGATTTAAAGAAGCTTTAATAGTATCTTTAACTGTTCCTATGATTTTATCTTTGACTTTATTTATAGGTTTTTTACTTGGAGAAACAGTAAATAGAATCACACTTTTTGCACTTATTGTATCTTTAGGAATGCTTGTTGATGCGGCTATTATTGTAATAGAAAATATTCATAGACATAAAGCACAAAACCCTCATTTAGATATTGAAAAAATAGCTATAAATGCTACAAATGAGATAGGAAATCCTACAAATATTGCAACAATAGCTATTGTTTTAGTTTTTGTTCCTATGTTTTTTGTTGGTGGAATGATGGGAGAATTTATGCATCCACTTCCTGTTTTTGTACCTATTTCTCTAATTGTTTCACTATTTGTTGCTTATGCATTTACACCTTATTTAGTAAGAAAAATTTTAAAGGCTAAGAGATGAAAATAGAAAAAATAATTTTAGATATTTTAAATAGTAAAAGAAAAACTTTTCTTGTACTATTTACTACTTTTTTACTTTTTATATTATCTGTTTTATCTCTTCCTAGTGAGATTTTAAAAGCAAAAATGCTTCCAGATAAAGATTCAGACTCTTTTTCTATTTATGTAGATTTAAAAGATGGTTCAAGTATTTATCAAACAAAAGAGCTTGTAAATTGTATTACAAACTCTTTACAAAAAGAGGAAAACATAACAAATATATCAGCATTTTTATCTCAAGGTCAGCCAATAGATTTTGCTGGTCTTGTAAAACAAAGTTCTTTGAAATACAAAGAGAGTCAAGCTGAACTTATGATAAATATAAAAAGATTTAAGGATAGAGATATTACAAGTTACAATCTTGTAAATAAGTTACGAAATGAAGTTTTAAACTCTTGCAGTAGTGAAGATGCTGTTATTAAATTTATTCAACTTCCAGCTGGTCCACCTGTTTTGGCATCTTTAGTTGCTGAAGTTTATGGAGGAGTAAATTTTCAAAGTAGAAGAGATTTTGCACAAAAAGTTGCAAATGTATTTAAAAATCAGAATACTTTAGTAGATATTGATATTCTTGCAGATGAAGATTATAGAGTTTTTAGTTTAAATATAAACAACAATAAAACAATAATGAGTGGAGTTGATTTAGAACATCTAAAAGCAACTTTATATATAGCTTTTGAAGGAATGAGTATAGCTGTTGTAAATAATAGATATAAAGAGAGTCAAATTCCTATTTTCTTAAGATTAAATAATAGTAAAAATCTATCAAGCAACTCAAAATCTGCTCTAAATTCAAAACTTAGTTCATTAAAGATAATGAATAACAAAGGTCAAATGATAAGTATTTCAGAACTTGTTTCAATAAATGAATCTATAAAAGAACCAGAGATTAGTTCAAAAAATATGAATCCACTAATAAATGTAATAGCAGAAACTTCAAACGATAGCCAAATATATCCTCTTTTAGATTCAAGAAATGAAATTATAAATAGTTTTAATAAAGATTATGATGTTATAAAAACCAATATGCTAAATCTAGCTTTTGTTGATAAATTAAATGGTGAAAAATTTGATTTGATTTTTGATGGTGAATTAAAAGTTACTATTGATACTTTTATAGATTTGGGTGGAGCATTTATTATTGCATTAGTTCTAATATTTTTACTAATGGTAATTTATTATAAAAGTTTTTCTTTAAGTGGAGCTATTGTTTTATCTAGTTTTGTATCAATTATTGGTGTAATTTTTGCCCATATTATTATGGATATTTTTACAGAAGATATTTTCTATTTAACTGCCACTAGCTTAATTGGATTTATTGCTTTAATTGGAATAAATTCTAGAAATTCAACACTTATCATAGATTTTGCAAAACAGTTAAAAAATGAACAAAATCTTAATACAAATGAAGCAATAGCAAAAGCAGCAGCTACAAGGTCAAAGCCTATTATTCTTACAGTTTTAGTTCTTGTATTTGCAAGTTCTTTAATAGCAAATGATGCTGTATTTGGTGGGCTGGGAGTTGCTCTTATTGGGGGAACTTTAATCTCTTATGTAGTTTCAATGTTTTTTGTACCTATTGTTATAAAAAATAGTTTAAATAAATATTGATTATTTAGGATTTATACTTTTTTGAGTATAAATCCTAATATCTATTTTCTTCTAAAAAATCTTATAATTTTAGATAAAGTAATATATATTTTATCTTTTAAAGTAGATTTCTTTCTTTTCTGAAGATATCTTACAATATCTGTATGTCCAAACATACTTGCAAAAAACATTGAAGTAGTTCCTAAACCATTATCTTCATCTATATTTGCTCCTGCTTCTACTAAAGCTTGAACAATTTCTAAATTTCCTTTAAAACAAACTCCTGCAAGTGGTGTTTGTCCTCTATCGTTTTTTTTATCAATTCTTGCATTTCTTGAAATTAACATTTTTGTAGTTTCTAAATTTCCATTATAAGTAGCTAACATTAATAAGCTATTTCCTTTATGGTCACTTAAATCTACACTAATTCCAGCTTCAATCATAGCTTTTAAATCTTGAGTTTTACCTCTTCTTGCAAAATCTAAAGCTATTACTTGAAGCTCTTCATATCTTTTTAACTCTTCTTCTGTAACTTGCAATTTATATTCCTAAAGCTTTTTTAACTCCATTTGCATAATCAGGATGAACTTTTTCAAAAAGTTCAAGTTGTCTATTTATAATATCTTGTGGAACACCATTCATAGCATCTTTTATATTATTAAATAGTTGATTCTTTTGATTATCATTCATAAGCAAAAATAGAGCTCTTGGCTGAGAGAAGTCATCATTTCCAACTCTATGATCATATCTTTGTGCAATATTCCCAACTTCTAAATCTGGCTCTGCATAACTTTTATCTTCAACTGCTCCATCAAAACTATTTGGCTCATAATAAGCTTTTGAAGGCTCTTTTATTTCGAAATTCATACTTCCATCAAGATTATATGTATTTACTTCTGAAATTGGTCTATTTACAGGCAACATTTCATAGTGAGTTCCAACTCTATATCTTTGTGCATCTGGATATGAGAATATTCTAGCTTGTAGCATTTTATCAGGTGAAAAACTAATTCCTGGAACAATATTTGATGGACTAAATGCAGCTTGTTCAACTTGTTGGAAATAATTTTTTGGATTCTCATTTAAAGTCATAGTTCCAACTTTAATCATTGGATAATCTTTATGTGGCCAAACTTTTGTTAAATCAAATGGATTAAAACTACATGTTTTTGCCTCTTCTTCTGTCATTATTTGAATTTCAAAACTCCATTTAGGGAAATTTCCTTTTTCAATATTTTCAAATAAATCTCTTTGATTTGACTCTCTATCTTTTCCTACAATAGCTTCTGCTTCTTGATTTGTAATAGTTTCAATTCCTTGAAGAGTTTTAAAGTGGAATTTAACCCAAAATCTCTCATTTTTTGAGTTGATTAAACTATATGTATGTGAACCATATCCATTTATATGTCTTAATGATTTTGGTAATCCTCTATCTGACATAAGAATTGTTACTTGGTGTAAACTTTCAGGGCTTAAAGACCAAAAATCCCACATTGCAGTGTTACTTCTTAAGTTTGATTGTGGATCTCTTTTTTGTGTATGTATAAAATCAGGGAATTTTATTGCATCTCTTACAAAGAATACTGGTGTATTATTTCCAACTAAATCCCAGTTACCTTCTTTTGTATAAAACTTAAGAGCAAAACCTCTTACATCTCTTTCAGCATCAGCTGCACCTTTTTCTCCTGCAACAGTTGAAATTCTTAATAAAAGTTTTGTTTTTTCACCTTTTTGTAGGACTTTTGCCTTTGTATATTTTGATATATCTTCATTTATTTCCAAAGTTCCAAAAGCTCCACTTCCCTTTGCATGAACTACTCTTTCTGGAATTCTTTCTCTATTTTGATGTGCTAGTTTTTGTATAAGTTGATAATCTTGTAATAATACTGGTCCTCTTTCACCAGCAGTTATTGAGTTTTGATTATCAGAAATTGGATTTCCACCAGTTGTTGTCATAATTTTTTTCATAATTTACCTCCATTTTTATTTAGATAATAAAAATTATCCTTTGGTAACTTATTCTATTAGTTTTTTGCTTAATTCTATTTTAAATTAATAAAAAGTGAGAGAAGCTTCTTTTAGAAGCTTTCCCATTCATCATCTGTTTTACTACTTACAAATTTTTCTACTTTTTCTACTTTCTTTATTTTTGTTGCTACTTCTTTCTTCTCTTCTTTTTTTATTATATTCTCTTGCTTTATTACTTTTATATCTGTTACTTTTGCTTTTACTTCATTCTTCCCTATAAACTCTTTATCATTTGCATCTTTTACTATTACTTTAGCCATCTCATCTACACTTAGTGCTATATTATTTGTTTGTGATGCTATTGATGCATTCTGTTGTGTTTGTTGATCTAATTGGTTTACTGCATCATTTATTTGCTCTATTCCACTTAGTTGTTCTTTACTTGACATCTCTACATCTGATATTAGGTTTATTGTTTGCTCTATTGATTCATTTAAACCTTTATATCCTTCTATCATATTTGAAGCTATATCTTTTCCTTCATTAGCTTTTACTGTTGCTTCTTCTACTATTCTTTTTATTTCACTTGCTGCTTCTGCACTTCTACTCGCAAGATTTCTTACTTCTTGAGCAACAACTGCAAATCCTTTTCCAGCTTCTCCAGCAGTTGCAGCTTCTACTGCTGCATTTAAGCTTAGGATATTTGTTTGGAATGCTATATTATCTATTACACTTATTGCTTCATTTACCATATTTACTTTTACATTTATCTCATCCATAGCTAGAGTTGTTTTATTTGCTAACTCTTCTCCTTTTTTAGATGAAACTGTTATTTCATTTGAGTATTTTGCCATTTGTGCAATACTATTTGTATTGTTTCTAATATTTGAAGTAATCTCTTCAAGAGCTGCTGCTGTTTCTTCTAAAGATGCTGCTGCTTCATTTGAAGATAAATTTAACTTATCTACATTTGCTAAAAGTGTTGTTGAACTATCTTCTAGTGTTAATCCATTTGATTTATTATCTTTTAGCATATCATTTATTATATGCGATAGTTCATTTATTCCTTGAGATATCTTTCCATTATCATTTTCTATTTGTTTTCTAAAGTCTAAATCTGAATAGTTATCTAATATCTCTACTACTTTATTTATATCTACACATACATTTGACTCTGTAACTTCTAGCATCTCATTAAAGCTTCTCTTTAGCTCCTCTAATGACTCATTCTGTGTAGATTTATTTATCCTTTTATTTAAATATCCCTCTTTTACTGACTCTACTACTCTTTTTACATCTTCTATTAATATATTATCTTGTTCTATTAATGCTTTTGTCTTTGTTATATTCTCATTTATAACTCTTGCCATTGTTCCAAATTCATCTTCTGATTTTAATTCTATTAATTTTGTATCTTTACTCTCTTTATTTAAAAAACTAAAAAATGAAAATAAACCAGCACTAATAAGAGATAAGTTTCTATTAAGAGCTCTCATACTTGTTAAAACTATTACAATTATTATTAAAGTTACAACAAAAGCAAAAGCCAAAGAGAAATTTCTTACATAGTTTGCATCTTCCATATATTCAGGTACAGAAACAGTTCCTGTCATCATCCAAAAATCATTAGTATCTAAGAATTCAAAAGGAAATGAATATATATATGAGATTGTTCCATCTCTTAAGCTTTTATTTACATAGCTATAACTTTTTCCTTCTCTACCTTCTGAAATAATTTTTAATACTCCTTCTTCTTTTGTTACATCAGATAATTTTTTCCCTATATTTGATGTTATAGGATGCGAAACGATTGTTCCTTCTTTATCATATAAAGATAAATAACCTGTTTCAAAAAGAGTTACTTCTGATATTATTTTATGTATATAATCAAGAGTAAAATCAACTCCAACAACAGCTATGATTTTATCTTTTACCATAACAGGTGCTGAAACAGTTAGCATAAGTACTTTTGTACCAAATAAGTTATATTCATATGGTTCTGATATAGAAACTCTTCTTGTTTCTATTGCTTTTTTTATATCACTATCATTTGCATCAAATTTTGGTAAAGAACCCTCAACTAATTTACCATTATCATTTCTAATATATGGTTGGAATATTCCCTCTTCTGTATAAAATATTTTATTATCACTTCCATCATATCTGCTAAACACATAACTATCATCAGCGAAGCTAACCCATGCTCCATATAAAAACTCATTATCGCTTACTACATTTTTTTGGAATTCAACCATTCCTTCTTTTGTAAGAAGTTCATTTTTTTCAATAGATACTTCTAATCTATTTTTTATTGATTGAACCACAATAGCAGATTTTTCAAAAATTGAATCTTTTTCATATGCATATTTTTCAACAGTTGTTCTTATAAGATTCTTTGCTTGTATTTCAGCATTTTCGTAAGAACTACTATTTGTAAAATATATCATTGTTCCTAATAATATAATCACTGAGCTAAGCAAAATTAATAATAATTTTGTACCAAAATTTAATTTCTTCATAAACTCCATCCTTTTGTACATTTTAAGTATTATATATTTTTAATTATAATTATTTCATTTAATAACTTTTATAAACTTATAATTTTTTGATTCTATAAAATTTAAAAATAAATAAAGTCATTAAAAGTCTATTTGGGATAATATTTCAAAATGAATTTAGAAGAAAAACTAAAACAACTTCCTAATCAAGCAGGAGTTTATCAATATTTTGATCAAAATGGACATCTTTTATATATTGGAAAAGCTAAGAATCTAAAAAATAGAGTTAAAAGCTATTTTAGGTTTACTCCTAAATTAGAAGCAAATATAGATTTAAGTCCAAGAATTTTTAAAATGATTAGTGAAACTATATCTTTAGAGTGGATTATTGTTCCAAATGAACACGATGCTTTAATTCTAGAGAATTCATTAATCAAACAACTAAAACCAAAATATAATGTTTTATTAAGAGATGATAAAACTTATCCTTATATATATGTTGATTTAAATGAAGATTTCCCAAGACTAGAAATCACTAGAAAGATTGAAAAAGGTAAAAATATAAAATATTTTGGTCCATATTCAAGTGGTGCAAAAGATATGCTTGATAGTATTTATGAAATTATACCTTTGGTTCAAAAAAAATCTTGTATAAAATCCAATAAAGCTTGTCTTTTTTTCCAAATTGGAAAATGTCTAGCTCCTTGTGAAGATAAAATTGATAAAAAAGATTATAAAAAATTACTTGATGATGCATTAACTTATATTTACAATAAATCAAAACTTATAAATAAACTAAAAGAGAAAATGGAGTTTTATTCAAATAATTTTAGATTTGAAGAAGCTTTAAATATACGAGATAGAATAAAAACTATTGAGAAATCTCAAATAAAAACAGCAATAGATTTAACAACAAATGATGATTTAGATATTTTTGCTATAAAATTTAGTTCAAGAAAAGCTGTATTAGTAAAAATGTTCATAAGAGATGGAAAACTTGCATCATCGAGTTATGATTTTATAAAAATGAGTTCAGATTTGGAGTTTGATTTAGAAGAAGCTTATAAAAGATCAATTATAAACTACTATTCAAATGAACTTCCTATTGTTCCAAAAGAGATTTTATTGGCAGATGAAATTTTAGAACTTGAAGATATAGAAGATTTTTTACAAAAAAAATTTAATAAAAAAATTAAAATTATAAATCCTAAAATAGATAAAAAAGCATCTATTATAAAAATTGCTTTAAATAATTGTGATGAACTATTAAGACTTGAAAATTTAAAAGATGAAAATAGTATTTATCGTGATATAAAAGAGCTTTTCTCTTTAAGTGTTGAACCAAATTATATTGAAGTATTTGACAATTCACATTTTATGGGTCAAGCAAGAGTTGGTGGAATGATTGTTTGGGATAAAGAGCTTGAGAGTTTTAATAAAAAAGAGTATAGAAATTATAATCTTGAAAGCCTTGATGAATATTCACAAATGAAAGAGGTTTTATATAGAAGAGTTGAAAGTTTTTCAAAAAGCAGTCCTCCTGATTTATGGATAATTGATGGTGGATCAACTTTATTAAAACTTGCTTTTGAAATAGTTTCTTCTATTGGGGTAAATTTAGATATTATTGCAATTTCTAAGCAAAAGGTTGATGCAAAAGCATATAGGGCTAAAGGAAATGCAAAAGATATTGTTCATTTTAAGCAAAACAAAGAGATAAAAAGCTTGGCTCTTCTTACTAGTGATAAAAGATTACAATTTATTCAAAGATTGAGAGATGAAGCACATAGATTTGCTATAAGTTTTCATAAAAAACAGAAAAGAAAAGAAGATAAAGAGATTTCACTTTTACAAATAAAAGGTATTGGTGAAGCAAAAATCAAAAAGCTTTTACTCTATTTTGGAGAGTTTCAAAAAATTAGAGATGCAAGTTTTGAAGATTTAAAATCAGTGTTAAATGAAAAAGATGCAGAAAATTTAATTGAATATTTTACAAAGGAAAAAAGTGGCGAAGATTCTACTAGATAAAAATAAGCTATTTTATAATTTAGAAGTAATAAGTAATAAAGCAAGAAGTAAAGATAAAGTGGCAATTGTTTTAAAAGACAATGCTTATGGTCACGGTTTAGTTGAAATTGCAAAACTAGTAAGTGAGTTTGGTATTAAAAAAGCAGTTGTAAGAACTATAAAAGATGCACAAAAAATAGAATCATTTTTCCCATATATTTTAGTTCTAGCTGATACATCTTTTCACAACTATTCACATACTTTTCACATAGCAATAAATAGTGTTGAAGATATAAAAAAAGTCCCATCAAAAGCCAATGTTCATCTAAAAATTGATACTGGTATGCATAGAAATGGAATATCTTATGATGAGATAGAAGATGCTATTTTCGGGCTTTTGAAGCAAAAAGCCAATATTGCAGGAGTTTTCACACATCATAGAGGAGCAGATAATTTAAGTACTGATTTTTTTTGGCAAAATGAAAATTTTAATAAAGCAAAAGCTAAGGTTAAAAAGGTATGTGAAAAACTTTTTTTACCTTTACCAGCTTTTCACTCTTGCAATTCTAGTGCTCTTTTTAGAAAGGAATTTTTCGATGAAGATTTTGCTAGAGTTGGTATTGCAACTTATGGATATTTAGATAATTCACAGATTTTAGATTTCCCAAAATTAAAACCTATTATGTCACTTTGGGCAAATAAAATGGCAACAAGAACTTTAGAAAAAGGGCAAAGTGTTGGTTATGGAGGAAACTTTACAGCTGATTCAAAGATGATTGTTTCAACTTATGATATTGGTTATGGAGATGGTTTTTTAAGATTAGATGGAAATACTCCATACCTTACTCCAAAAAATTATAATATTTTAGGAAGAGTATCAATGGACAATCTTTCTATAAATAGTGATGATGATGAAGTTTGTATTTTTGATGATGTTACAAAACTAGCAAAAATACATAATTCAATCTCTTATGAAATTACTTGCTCATTAAAAGAGAATATAAAAAGAGAGATAATAGAATAATATTATTTTTGTATTATTAGGCACTTTTAAATATTATTTATGGTAAAATATTATTTACTAATTTCTTCATAAGGTGCTTAAAATGGATTTCATAAAAAGATCTGTAACTGCAAAGGTAGTTTCTGTTTCAATTATTGCAATTATTATTTCAATGTCAGTTTTGACTTTTTTAATAGTTAAAAAAACTTTTGAAACAATGAAACAAAATAGTGAAATTACTATTTATAAAGAGATTTCTTTATTAGTTGAAAATATAAATACTTTCAATAAAGTATCTAAATCAGGTGCTGATGCTTTAGGCGAAGTATTTTTTAATATGGTAAAAGATATTAAACTTGATAAATCGATTTTAATAAAAATTGGTGATTTATCTACTCCAGCTTTAACTATAAATAATAAAATCATAAATCTAAATTTTGATATTGTTGATATTTTTGAACAAAATACAAAAGGTTCTATTGCTACTATTTTTGTAAAAGATAAAGATGATTTTATAAGAGTTTCAACAAGTTTAAAAAAAGAAGATGGAAGCAGAGCAATTGGTACAAAGCTTGATAAAACTCATCCAAGCTATCAAAAAGTTATAAAAGGTGAAGAGTATTTAGGAAGTGCCTTTTTGTTTGGTAAAAATTATATGTCAAAATATATTCCTATCAAAAAAGATGGTGAGATTATAGCAATAGCATTTATAGGATATGATATTGAAAATGATATAAAAGAGTTATTCAAAACAATTAGTGATAAAAAGATTGGAAATAGTGGTTATTACTATATTTTAAATTCAAACACTTCAAGCAAAGATTATGGTAATTTTATTCTTCATCCTTCTCTTAAAGGAAATGGTTTAGAAATAAGTGATAAAAATGGTTTTTTTATTATTAAAGAGATTTTAAATGCAAAAGAAGGAATGCTAAACTATTTTTGGGAAGGTTCAGAAAAATTTGTTATTTTTGAAATTTTTGAAGATTGGAACTGGACAATTGTAGGTGGTGTAAATTATGATGAAATTTTTGAAGATGCATATAAAACAATGTATCTTATAATATTAGCATCTATTATTACTATGCTTGTGATTTCTTTTTCAATTTTCTTTACTTTAAAAACATCTTTAAACTCTTTAAAAAGTATAAGAGATGGTCTTATTTCATTTTTCAAATATTTAAACAAAGAGATTTCAAGTACAGAAAAAATAAAAATAGACTCTATTGATGAATTTGGAGTAATAGCAAAGCAGATAAATCAAAACATTGAAATAACTGAAAAATCTATTGAAGAAGATAGAAAATTAATTGATGAAACAATTGCTGTTTTAAGCGAATTTGAGCAAGGTGATTTATGTCAAAGATTAAATATAAATGTATCAAACCCTGCATTAACTGAGCTAAAAAATGTTTTAAATAATATGGCTGATAATTTAGAAAATAATATTGACAATGTTTTAGTAATCTTAGAGCAATATGCAAATTATAACTATTTAAATAAAATAGATAAAAAAGGTTTAAAAGAACATCTTTTAAAACTAGCAAATGGAGTAAATAGTCTATCTGATTCTATAACTGAAATGTTAATTGATAATAGAAATATTGGAATGAATCTTGATAAAAGCTCAGATGTTTTATTAAAAAATGTTGATAGATTAAATATTTCTTCAAATGAAGCTGCAGCTTCTTTAGAGCAAACAGCAGCTTCGTTAGAGCAAATTACTTCAAATACAAGAAACAATACTCAAACCATAGAGAAAATTTCACAATCATCAAAAGAGCTTATTAAATCTTCTAATATTGGTGAAACTTTAGCAAATAAAACAACTCTTGCTATGGATGAAATAAACAAAGAAGTAAGTTTGATAAATGAAGCTATTGAAGTAATTGATCAAATAGCATTTCAAACAAATATATTAAGTTTAAATGCAGCAGTTGAAGCAGCAACAGCTGGAGAAGCTGGAAAAGGATTTGCAGTTGTAGCTCAAGAAGTAAGAAATCTTGCAAATAGAAGTGCCGAAGCTGCTAAAGAGATTAAAAATATTGTTGAGATTGCAACTTCTAAAGCAAATGAAGGAAAAGAGATAGCAGCAGATATGATTGAAGGATTTAAAAACCTAAGTCAAAATATATCTAACTCTTCAAATCTTATTTTAGATATAGAAAACTCTTCAAAAGAACAGCTAGTAGGAATTGAACAGATAAACAATGCTATAAATCAACTTGAAAGTCAAACTCAAGAAAATGCAAATATAGCTTCACAAACAAGACAAATTGCTGTTGAAACAGATAATATTGCACAGCTTGTTGTAGATAAAGTAAATGAAAAAGAGTTTTTAGGGAAAAATTAATTTAGGAATTTATATGAATTATAATTTTGATAAAATATGTGAAAGAAAAAATACAGATAGCTCAAAATGGGATACAACAAAAGATGGTGTAATCCCTATGTGGGTTGCTGATATGGATTTTGAAGTTGCTCCAAAAATTGTAGAAAGTATAATCAAGAAAGCAAATCATAAAATATTTGGATATACAATTATTTCTGATAAATATTATGAAGCTGAAATATCTTGGTCTAAAAAGAGATTTAATTTTGATCTACAAAAAGAGTGGATAGAAGCAACGACTGGTGTAATACCTAGCTTAAGCACAATTCTTCAAACATTTTGCAAAAAAGGAGATAAAGTTTTAATTCAATCTCCTGTTTATCACTATTTTAATATTGCAATAAAAAGAAATGAACTTGAAATATTAACAAATAATTTAGTCTATAAAAATAGTAACTATGAAATAAACTTTGAAGATTTTGAAAATAAATTAAAAAATGAAAAGCCAAAACTTTTTATTTTGTGTAATCCTCATAATCCAGTTGGAAGAGTTTGGAGAAAAGATGAACTTATAAAGATGGGGGAACTTTGCTTAAAATACAATGTTTTAGTAATAAGTGATGAAATTCATAGAGATTTGGTTTTTAAAGATTACTCTTTTATTCCATTTGCTTCTATTTGTGAAGATTTTTTACAAAACTCTATTACTTGTACTAGTGCTACAAAAACTTTTAATCTAGCAGGATTAAAAGCTTCAAATATTATTGTTGCAAATCAAGATTTAAGAGTAAAATTGAATGAAAACTTAGTTAAAAATGAGATAAAAAGTTTAAATATTTTTGGTATTGAATCAACAATAAGTGCCTATGAATATTGTGAAGATTGGCTTGAAGAACTCTTAATATATCTTGAAAAAAATAGAGATTTTTTGGAAAATTTTATAGCAAAAAATATCCCAAATATAAAAGTAATAAAAGCAGAAGCTACATATTTAATGTGGTTAGATATAAGTAATTTTGGTTTAGATTCAACAACATTTACAAAAAAACTTGAAGAGATTGGGAAGGTAAGAGTAATCTCTGGAAGCACTTTTGGAGAAAATGGAGATAATTTCATAAGAGTAAATATCGCTTGTCCTAAAAAGATTTTAGAACAAGCTTTAAATGCTTTAAAATTTACTATTGAAAATTTATAAATATTTCTCTGGATTGTTACAATACTCTTGTAAAGTATTTATAAACTTTGATATATGAAAACCATCACAAACAGCATGATGAATTTGCACTGTAACTGCTAATAAAGTTTTATTATTCTCATTTTTATATTTTCCAAGAGTAATAATTGGCTGAAAATAATCTTCAATGTTTTCTACATTTAGATTAAATCCACTATGACTTACCCAAGGAATCATAGAAATATTAAAATGATTTTTTGGCAAATTATATTTTGGAAAAAGCTGTTTTGAAGATTTATACTCATTTATATCATTTTCAATTAATTCTATAAAAGTATCTTTATCTTGATTATATTCACACCATATAGATGAAAAAGTTTCTTCTTTTTCATTAAATATTGTAAAACTTGGATTTAAAAAACCCCAAATTATAAAATCTTCATTCTCTTTCATAATTTTAAACTCTAAAGTTTCATTAACAATTTTAGAAATCATACAAATAATTGAAGAATAAAACTTATATCCATTTTGTTTTGTATATTCAAGAAATTTACTTATTTCTATCTCTGAAGTTAAATTAAAAGTGCATTGTAATTTTCTATAATGTTCAAAATGTTCTTTTCTATTCCAAGAATTTATATCAAAAAACTTATAACTCAAATCCAATCCTTTTCTATTTATTATATCTTTTGCTTCAATATATCCTATTGGAATATCTTTTTTTGTAATACTATAATCAGGAGCTCCAACATTTACTATTCTTGCTGGTTAGTTTGTTACAACTATATATCTTTATCATCTATGATTTTATTTAATAAATCTTGTAAATCCCCTCTATAACTATGCTCTCTTGCATTTCCAGTAATAAAAAGTCTATTTATATTTTCTATGTAGTTGTGTATCATTTTTATCTCTTAATTTTTATTTTTTAAAACCCAGTTATCAAAAAATCGATTGAGTTTATAATCTCTTCTCTTTCATCTTTCAAAGAGCAAACTTTATCTCCAAGATTCTCTATTGAAATTGTTGAAATTTCTTGAGTTGATAATATAACTTCTATACCATTTATATTAAACTTTGGATTTAAAATATTTATAGTTTTATTTGATTTTCTCATAGGAATTACAACTCTTGAAGATAAATTTTTTAAAATATTATTTTGTATATCAATAATATATGGGAAATTCTCTTTTGTCATCTCATTTTTATTTTCATAAACATCAAATTGAGCCATTAAAAACTCCTAAAATGGTCTGAAAAAAGACCCTCTTCTTTTACTCTTTTATTGTAATCATCTATTGCAACTCTATTTTGCTCTTCCCAATTTGCTTTTTCATACTCATATATTAAAGTTTCAAGAGTTTTTTCAACATTTGCAGATATATTTATTTTATATTGTTTTGCTTTTTCCAGCAAGTCAGAGTTTATTGAAATATTTGTAGCTTTTTTCTTTGCATTTTTATTATATATTGCAGTCATATACACATCCTTTATACATATAAATATTGTATAAATTATATCATAAATTACAAACCATCTTCCAAAACATACTCTTTTTTATTTTCAAGGCAAAAATCTAAAAAGAGTTGAAAAGCAAGATTTACCTCATCTTGATTATATCCAGCAACAGATATTACAACTTTTCTTTTATTTCCAATAATTTTTGGTAAAGATGAAAATTCAAGGTTCGTTGGAATTTTTTTCATAACTTCAATTAAATCATTTTCACTACTTACAATTGTTACTGTTTTTCTATATTTTTTTATATTTGAACAACAGTAGTGTTTATCCAAAGCTTCCAAAACCATACTTTGACTCATAGATGGAAATCCTGGTGTAAAAAAAAATCTATCTTCTAAATAAAATCCAGCTACATCATTTACAATATTTTTTAGAAGTTTTGCATCTATTGGAAGATAAGCCATATTTACTCTATGAGGATAGGCTTCATCTTTAAATCTATTTTCTATTCTTTTTTTAGCTTCTTCATTAAATTCCATTTGTGAGTTTGTAAAAGCATCTGCAGCTATTTGTCTTGTAAAATCATCTGGAGTTGCTCCAATTCCACCAAAACTGAACATCACACTATGTTCATCAGATTTTATAAGATTAAATATTTTTAGCATCAACTCTTTATCATCTTCTATTACAAAAGATGCTTTATGTTCCCAACCACGCTTTAAAAGCTCTTGATTTAAAAACTCAAAATGAGCATCTTTCCTTCTTCCATTTAAAAGTTCAGTTCCAATAATTACGCTATAAAAATTTACTCTTTTATTCACTGTTTAAAATCTTTTTTGACTATATTTTTGATAAAATGAAACTTTCCATCTCATCTACAATCTCTTCGATAGTTCGCTCACCATCTATTTTTTTTAAGATATTTTTTGATTCATAAAAATCTTGAATAACTTTTAAAGGTTCTATATATACATTCATTCTGTTGTTAAATACTTCAAGCTTATCATCATCTCCCCTATTTCTTCCAAGCACTCTATCTTTTGCAACTTCTTCGCTTACAACTACTTCTATACAAGATATTAATTCTAGCTCTTTCTCATTTTTCAAATACTCATCCAAAGCACTCATTTGCTCTAAACTTCTAGGATATCCATCTATTATTATTGTATTTGTTGGAGCATTTTTTATAGCATTTACTATCGTTTGTATAGCTATTTTAATTGGTACAATATTTCCAGTATTTACATATTTTGCTATCTCATTTCCTATAACACTTTTTTTCGCCATCTCAGCTCTTAACATATCGCCTGTACTATAGTGAGTTATATTTTCATGTCTTTTTGCTATAAGTTCGGCATCTGTTGTTTTTCCACTTCCTGGAGCTCCGATTATTAAAAATAGTTTTTTCATATCTTACCTTAGTCGATTTTTTAAGCTTTTATTATATCCCAAATCAAGTTAAATTCTTTAGGTCTTATTAAATGCTTTTTTTATACAATATAGGCAAAAAATTTAAGGATAAAATATGAATTTAATGCTATTTGGAGCACCAGGAGCTGGAAAAGGAACACAAGCAAAATTTCTAATCGAGAAATATAATATTCCTCAAATCTCAACAGGAGATATGTTCAGAGCTGCAATTGCAGAGAAAACAAAGATGGGAATGGAAGCAAAAAAGTTTATGGATAAGGGAAAATTAGTTCCAGATGAGACAACTATTGGTATTATCAAAGATAGATTAGCACAAAATGACTGTAAAAATGGATTCATTCTTGATGGTTTTCCAAGAACATTGGCTCAAGCTGAAGCATTAAATGGTTTATTAAAAGATTTAAATATCTCTTTAGATAAAGTTATCTCTTTAAATGTTCCAGATGAGTTAATTGTTGGAAGAATTACAGGTAGAAGAGTTTGTTCAAAATGTGGAGCATCATTTCATGTAGAATTTAATCCATCTAAAAAAGAAAATATCTGTGATTATTGCGAAAGTGATTTAATGATTAGAAAAGATGATAATGCCCAAACTGTAAAAAGCAGACTTGAAGCTTATCATACTCAAACAACACCTTTAATTAACTACTACAAAGAAAAAGGTATTTTTATAGAGCTTGATGGGACAAAAGATGTATCTATTGTAACAGAAGATATGTTTAAAGCTCTTTCATAAATATATAAAAGAAGATTTACCTTCTTCTTTTATCCTTGCATACCAAAGCTAACTTTTGATTTTGAAAAGCTATTTTTAGAAACAACTATCTCTTTTTGTTTTTCCTTTTTTCTTGGATCTTTCTCTACAAATATTTTTTTCTTTGTAAACGGGTCTAATTCTGTATAGTACATAAGAGCAGAGTAAGTTCCTGGAGTTGGAGTAAATACTTGAGCTTGTTCTGGATTTATTTTTAACTCATGAGTAGTAAATTGTTTAAGTTCATGCATATGGCTCTCTTTACATCCTGGATGAGCTGCAATTAAATAGTAAGTTAAAAATTGTTTTTTTCCACTTGTTTTATTTAAATCATCAAACATTTTTTTAAATTCAATTAATGTTTGTTTTCCTGGTTTTCCCATATGATGAAGAACTTCATCACTTGTATGCTCAGGAGCTATTTTCATCTGACCTGATATATGATTATCAATTATCTCTTTTAAGTACTCTTTTCCATATTTTTTATCAGCTGCAATAAAATCATATCTGATCCCTGAAGCTATAAAAGCTTTCTTTACCTTTGGGATAGCTCTTATATCTCTTAAAAGTTTTATATTTCTGCTATGATCTACTTTCATAGTTCTACAAAGTCTATGTGCATCTACACATCTTTTATTATCAATACAAGTTCCAAGATTCATCTTTTTCTTACATTCATAACCATACATATTTGCAGTTGGTCCACCAACATCAGAGATTATTCCTTTAAAATCTTTGAGTGTTGTAAAATGTTTTGCTTCACTTAAAATATTTTGTTCACTTCTTGTTCTTATTGTTCTTCCTTGATGAGCTGCTATTGCACAAAAATTACACTCTCCCCAACATCCATGATGAGTCATAATAGAAAACTTTATTGTCTCCAAAGCTTTAACTTTTCCATCTTTTGTATAAAAAGGATGGGCTTCTCTTTGATATGGATATGAAGCTATTTTATCCATTTCTATCTCTTCTAAATATCTACTTGGTGGATTTTGTATTAAATATCTTCCATCTACTTCTTGACATAATCCTTTTGAATACATTGGGTCATTGTTATCATAAAAAGCTCTAAATAGATCAATATATTTTTCTTTATTCTCTAAACACTCTTTATGTGATGGAATTTGAACATACTCTTTTACAGGCTCTTTTGATATATAACAAAGTCCAGCAATAGTTTTTACATCTTTTCCCTCATTTAGGTAATTGCCTAAATCTATGATTGCTTGTTCACCCATTCCATAAATCATATAATCAGCTTTTGAATCAAATAATATTGGTTTTCTTAAAGAATTTGACCAATAATCATAATGACTTAATCTTCTTAAACTAGCTTCTATTCCACCTAAAACTATTGGAACAGTATTTTTGAAATATCTTCTTATTAAATTTGTATAGACTAAAGTTGCTCTATCTGGTCTTTTATTATTTTTCCCACCAGCTGTATAATCATCATCATTTCTAAACTTTTTTGTAGCAGTATAGTTTGAAACCATAGAATCTATACTTCCACCACTAACTCCCCAAAATAGTTTTGGTTCACCTAATCTTTTAATATCAATATCACTATTAATATCTGGTTGTCCAATAATTCCAACTTTAAAACCAATATCCTCTAAAATTCTTCCAACAACAGCAATACCCATAAAAGGAGAATCTATATATGCATCACCTGTTATTAAAATAACATCTAGCTCATACCAGCCTCTTTCTTGCATCTCTTCTTTTGTTGTTGGTAAAAATTTGTTTTGTTTAATCATTTTTAATCTTTATTTTATTTTTATATTATCAAATTAGCAGTTAGTTTAAAGTTTAGGATTTTGAAGAGAAATTTTTATAAGAATTATTTGAGCAAGTAGCTAAAAGCTACTTTTATTGCTCAACTTTTCTTACTCTTATATGTAAATCTTTTAATTGTGCTTCATCAACTTCTGATGGAGCTTGAGTTAATAAGCATTGAGCTTTTTGAGTTTTAGGGAATGCTATAACATCTCTTATTGAATCAGTTCCAGCAAGTAACATTATCATTCTATCAAGTCCTAAAGCAAATCCACCGTGAGATGGTGCTCCATATTGTAAAGCATCAAGTAAAAACCCAAACTTCTCTTTTGCTTCATCTTCCCCTATTCCCATAAGTTCAAATACTTTTGATTGAATCTCCTCTTTGTGAATTCTTATACTTCCACCACCAAGTTCAGTTCCATTTAAAACAATATCATAAGCTATTGATTCAATCTCTTCTAAATCTTCTTTATTTAAATCTTTTGGCATAGTAAATGGATGATGAAGTGCTTTTGTCTTTCCATCTTCAACTTCAAACATAGGAAAATCAACAACCCATAAAAACTCATATTTATCACTAGGAATAATATTCATCTCATTTGCAAGGAAAAGTCTAAATCTTCCCATGTAATCCCATACAGTTTTTTTATCTCCAGCTCCAAAAAATACAACATCTCCTACTTCAAGATTTGTAACTTTTATAATCTCTTCCAAATCAGCTTCAGTAAAAAACTTTGTAAGCGGACCTTTAAGACCATCTTCTTTCATTTGAAAATATCCAAGTCCTTTTGCACCAAATTTTCTTACATAATCTTCAAAACCTTTCATCTGTCTTTTTGAGAAAACATTATCCCCATTTGGACATCTTAAAGCTTTTATTCTATTATTTTTTTTATCTTTTGCAATATCAGTGAAAATTTCATTTGAAGATTTTTCAAATATATCAATAACATCAATAAGTGGCATATCAAATCTTAAGTCTGGTTTATCACTTCCATAACTCTCCATTGCTTCAGAATATTTCATTCTTTTAAATGTTTTTGGAATATCTTTACCACATTTTGTAAATACATCATAGATTAGTTTTTCAGCAACTTTTATTACATCTTCTTGAGTACAAAAACTCATCTCAACATCTATTTGAGTAAATTCTGGTTGTCTATCTGCTCTTAAATCTTCATCTCTAAAACATTTTGCAATTTGAAAATATCTATCAAATCCTGCAACCATCAAAAGTTGTTTAAATAGTTGTGGAGATTGCGGAAGTGCATAAAATTCTCCAGGATGAACTCTACTTGGAACTAAATAATCTCTTGCACCTTCTGGAGTTGATTTTGTTAAAATTGGAGTTTCTACATCTAAGAATCCTAAGTCATCAAGTGTATTTCTAGCTTGAATAGTTGCTTTACTTCTTAGTTGAAATATATCAAATGATTTTTTACTTCTAAGTTCTAAAAATCTATTTCTTAATTTTATTTCATCATTTACTTTTTCATCTTCTATATCAAAAGGCATAGCTTTTGATCTATTTTCAATAACTAAACTTTCTAAGATAATCTCAATTTTTCCAGTTTCTAAATTTGGATTTTCTAATCCTTCACCTCTTGCTCTAACTTTTCCTTTTGCTATTAAAACAAACTCATCTCTTACAGTTTCAGCAATAGCTAAAGCATCTTTGCAATCTTGTGGATCAGCAACAAGTTGAACTAAACCACTTTTATCTCTTAAATCAATAAAAATAATTCCACCGTGATCTCTTCTACTATTTACCCAACCAGCAACAGTAACTGTTTCTCCGATTAAATTCTCTTTTACACTTGTATTATAATGTGTTCTCAAAATTAAACTCCATTTTTCTAAATAATTGGCGATTCTATCTAAACTCTACTTAATTTTAACAAATCCAAATGGCGTACTTATAAACAATTTTGTACCATATTTAACTTCATTATCTTCAATTTTTGAAGATATTAAATCATTATTTCCATTTATTAAATAGTTTATTCCAACTAAAGTTGAGTAATCTACCCATTCATAATTTATATTTCCACCAAAACTTATAATTGAATCTTCTAATTCATCAACAATTTTCTCTATTGAATTTGCAATAAGTAATCTTTCTCTATCTTTATATTGCGTTAAAGTTAATAAAACGGGGTCATATAAAACTTGAGTTGCAAATATTATTTTTGGTTCTTTTTCATTTGCAACCAGTTGTGATAAAATTAAAGAACTTTTAACTATATCAAGATTTAAAAATATAAAACTATTATTTAATCTCTCATCATCGACAAGATGTTTAAAGTTTATCTCATTTCTTCTAATGCTTTTTTCACTACTTGTAGGAAGTTCTAACTCTTCATAACTTATTTTTAATTTATTTCCTAAATATGTATCTTGGTAAAATAATATATTTTCACCTTCACTATAAAAACTCAATTTCTTTAGTTGTTCAGAATAAGAAATTGAACCAAAAATGAAGTTCTCTTTTTCACCAATAAAATCTTTTTTCTCTATCAAAGGGAAATATATTGTAAGTTCACTACTATCAATCTCTTTTAAAGTTAAAGTTGAGTTTGGAGTAAATAAAGCAATAACTTTATCAATCTTATTGTTTTTAACCTCTTCAATTGCATTATTAATATTTTCTAAACTTTCATCAATACTATCAATTACAAGTATATTATAATCTTTTTCTAAAAAGTTTAAGTATCCTGCGATTGTATTAATTGAACCTTTTGCATATTTTGAAACCAAATTTGATGGATAAATAAATGCAATATTTAATTTACTACTTTCAAGATTACTAATCTCTTCTTCAATTATTTTATCATCCAAAGGATAAATATCACTAGATTGTGACTCTTTAGCTTTTTTAATAGTTTCATCAGTTCTTAAATCTATCTGCTTATCGAAACAACCAGCAAATATAAATGCTAAAATTATTGCACTAATTATATATCTCAAATTAACTCCTCATAAACTGTTTTAATCTTTTTTAAATCTTCATAAGAATCTTTTTTATAAGATGGATTTTTTAGTAAGAATTGTGTAGAAAAAGTTGGTATAAAAGTAAAATTACCATATTTCAAAACATCACCTCTTTTTTGTAAAAATTCTCCATCATCTTTTATAAAATAGTTAAAAACTTTTTCTCCAAAACCTACAATTATTTTTGGTTTTACTAACTCAATTTGCTTAGATAAATAACAAAAACAACTATCATAGTTTTGAATACTTGCTTCAAATTTTGGTCTACATTTAAGCATAGTTGTTATATAAATATCATCTTTATTTAATTTTAAAACATTTTTAATCATATTTAAAAGCATTTCACCACTATTACCATGATAAAACTCTCCTAACTCATCTTCAGTTTTTGAAGGCTCATCACAAATAAACATAATTTTACTATTAATTCTTCCAGATGAAAAAAGTACATTTTTTCTATGTTTTGAAAGCTCACATAAGTGACAAGATTTTACCACTTCTCTAAGCTCAATATTATTTGAAGGTAAAGAGAAATCACAACTACTCTTTTCTTCTATAATAAACTCTTTTGAATAGTTATATCCAAACATCTTTAACATATTAAAATAGTTTAAAATTTGTATTTGTTTTATTTTTGTCATAAAGAGGATTCTACTAAAATTTTACTTTAGTATTGTTTGAAGTGTTAAATAGAGAATTCTCTATTTAACTATTTTTTTCTATGAACTATTCTACCTTTATCCAATGAATAAGGTGTAATTTCTACTGTTACAGTATCATTTGGTAATATTCTAATATAATGCATTCTCATTTTTCCTGAGATATGACATAGTACTATATGACCATTTTCTAGCTGTACTCTAAACATTGCATTTGGCAAGGCTTCTATAACCTTACCATCAACTACGATTACATCATCTTTTGCCACAATATTCCTTTATTCTCGATTGCTTAATATAACTGCTTTACCATCTACAACAGCAACTGTATGCTCGTAGTGGCTTCCTCTTAATCCATCTGCTGAAACAACATCCCATCCATTATCCAAAATAATAGGATTTCTATCTTTTTGACAGATCATCGGTTCAATACAAAAAACCATTCCATTTTTTATTTTTGGACCAGATTTTACACTTCCAAACTCTAAATAATTTGGAATTTCAGGATCTTCATGAGGTTTTCTTCCTATACCATGTCCACAGAATCTAACTAGTGGCTGATATCCTCTTGCAACAATAAAATCTTCAATAGCTTTTGAAAGCTCTTTAAATCTCATTCCTTCTTGAATAATATCAATTGCATAGTATAATGAATCTTTAGCACAAGCAATCAATTCCTCATCTTTTTTAGAAATTTTTCCAATTGGCATAGTAATAGCACTATCACCATACCAACCATCAACTTCTGTTCCAATATCAAGTCCAAGTATATCACCCTCTTTTAAAACAACATCAGATGGTATTCCATGAATAATAACTTCATTTAAAGATGTACAAATTGCATTTGGGAATCCATATAAACCTTTAAATGCAGGTCTTGCACCTAAACTATTTATAAATTTATCTCCCATAGCATCAACTTCTTTTAAAGTCATTCCTGCTTTTACATTCTCTTCTAAATATTTTAGAGTTTTTGCAACAGCTTGATTTGCAACAAGTAGTTTTTCAATCTCTTGTGGTTTTCTAATAGCAATAGACATCTTAAAGTCCAACCGCGCTTAGAGTTTGATATTTACTCGAATATTGTTGAGCTTCAATTTTTCTCATAGTATCAATAGCAACTTGAACTACAATTAAAACAGATACCCCACCAAAATAAAATGGTACACCCATAGCTTTTACAATTAACCAAGGTAAAGTTGAGATAAGCCCTAGATATATTGCTCCCCAAAAAGTTAATCTTCCAGCTACATCATTTAAATATCCAGCAGTGCTTTCTCCAGGTCTAACACCAGGAATAAAACCACCTTGTCTTTTTAAATTTTCACTAATATCTTTTGCATTAAATGTAATTGATGCATAAAAGAATGCAAAGAAAACTACAAATAAGAACATAAATAGATTAAAAGTATAAGAACTTGGATTTAAATAATCAGCAATTACTACTAGATATGGATTTTGACTACCCTGTAAAACAGTTGCTGGAAACATCAAAATTGCACTTGCAAAAATTGCTGGTATTACTCCACTTAAATTTACTTTAATTGGAATATAATTCATAACTCTTTTATGTTGATTTTGCATAATTACTTTTCTTGAATAAGAAACTGGAACTCTTCTTTCACCTAATTCAACATAAATAATAGCTCCAACAGTTGCAAGAATTATAAGTAAAATTCCAATAACTGCAAAAATACTCATTTGTCCATTATTAACTAAATCAACAGTTCCACCAATAGCGCTTGGAATTGCTGAAACAATACCTGCAAAGATAATTAATGAAATACCATTTCCTATACCTCTTTGAGTAATTTGCTCTCCAATCCACATTAAAAGCATTGTTCCTGTTAGCATAGAAATAGCTGAAACTGCTATAAATGTATTCATATCTATTGAAATTGCTGCTTGTCCACCTTGCCCTGTTAAAGAGTTTAGACCAATTGAAACACCAATAGATTGGATTAAAGTAATAACTATAGTTGTATATCTAATGATTTGCATATATTTTTGCATACCATCTCGCTCTTTTTTTAATTTTGCAAGAGCTGGAAAAGTTGCTGCTAGAAGTTCCATTATAATAGAAGCTGTGATGTAAGGCATAATACCTAGTGAGATAATACTCAGTCTTTCAACTGCATTTCCACTAAACATATTTACTAATCCTAATGCATTTCCTGCATTTGAATCAAAAAATTCTTTTACTACATCTATATTTACTCCAGGTACTGGCACATAAGCCAGTAACCTGTAAAGAAAAATAAAACCTAATGTAATAAAAATCTTATTTATTAGATCTTTACTCATAATTATTTACCAGTAGTTGTAACGTTTTCGTCTTTAATCTTAACACTTAAATTTTTAGCAGTAGCTCCAATAAGTTTAACTTTTTCAACACTTTTTGATAGTTTATATACAGTTTTAATACTCTCTAAAGTAATTTCATCTAAAGAAGCAATAGCTGTAATTTTATCAACATTTAGTGAATAAGGTTTAACTACTCTTGAAACAAATCCTACTTTTGGTAATCTTCTTGAAAGTGGTTGTTGTCCACCTTCAAAACCTCTTTTTACATTGTAACCAGCTCTAGCTCTTTGACCTTTATGTCCTTTACCAGCTGTTTTACCATTACCACTACCTTGACCTCTACCTTTTCTTTTAGCTTCTCTTGTACTTCCACAAGCAGCTTGTAAATTGTCTAATATCATCTTTTATCCTTTTATTCTTGCAAGTGCTTCAACTGTAGCTTGTACAAGGTTATTTGGATTATTTGAACCTAAAGATTTAGCAATAATATCTTTTAAACCAGAAAGCTCAAGAACAGGTCTAGCAGCTCCTCCAGCTATTAATCCAGTTCCTTCAGAAGCTGGTTTTAATAATATTTTACTTGAATTATATTTATGTTCAATATCATGTGCAATTGTAGTACCTTTAATTGAGATAGTTACTAAACTTTTAAATGCATCATCTAAAGCTTTTTTAATTGCATCAGGAACCTCTTTTGCTTTTCCTGTTCCAAATCCTACTGTTCCGTTTTTATCACCAACAACAACTAAAGCTGTAAATCTGAATCTTCTTCCACCTTTTACAACTTTTGTTACTCTTCCGATTTTAACGATTGCTTCTTGAAAGTCTTCTCTATTTACTGCCATCATTAATCCTTATAATTTAATACCATTTTCTCTTAATGCGTCAGCAAATGCTGCAACAACACCATGATAAAGATATCCGTTTCTATCGTATACTACTGTATCTATTCCAGCTGCTTTTAACTTAGAAGCAAACTCAGCTGCAACTTTAGAAGCGTTCTCTTTATTTCCATTTAATCCCATAGCTTGAGAGCTAATTGAAGCTAAAGTTCTACCTTCAGCATCATTAATAGCTTGTGCACTAATGAATTTATTAGATTTAAAAATAGTTACTCTTGGCTTTTCTGCTGTACCAAAAATATTAGCTCTAACTCTTTTCTTTCTTTTAATTCTTAAAGCAATTTTTTTTGCTAGATCTTTTACTCTACTCATAGTTACACCTTACTTCTTAGCCGTTTTTCCAGCTTTTCTGATGATTCTCTCATCAGTATACTTAACACCTTTACCTTTGTAAGGTTCTGGTTTTCTAAAGCCTCTAATAATTGCAGCAGCTTGACCAACTTGTTGTTTATCTGCACCTTTAACAGTAATTATATTTTTCTCAACCGAGATTTCTAAACCTTTTTGAATTTCAAAATTAATTGGGTGAGAATATCCTAAGATTAACTCTAAAACATTACCTTTTACAGCTGCTTTATACCCAACTCCATTGATTTCTAAAGTTTTAGTAAAACCTTCGTGAAGTCCATTGATAGCATTTGCTGATAAAGCTCTATATGTTCCCCAGAAAGCTGCTGATTCTTTTGTATCACCAACCTTTGAAAGAACTAATTGTTTATCTTCAACTTTTGCATCAACTCTTCCATGAGTCTCAACTACTGAAACATTGTTTCCCTTTTTAACACTAATTTGTGTTCCATCTATTGTTACTTCAATTCCTGCAGGAATTGCGATAGGTCTTTTTCCAATTCTAGACATTATACTCTCCTACCAAACAGTACAAAGTACTTCTCCACCAACATTAGCTGCATATGCTTCATCATTTGCAATAACACCTTTGTTAGTTGAAAGAATAATAGTACCGTAACCATTTTTAAAGTTTTTAATTTCAGAAGCTGGTTTATAAACTCTTCTTCCTGGTTTTGAAACTCTTACAATTTCGTTAATTGCTGATTTTTCTTTATCATCATATTTTAATTCAACTTGAATCGTCTTTTTATTATTTGTACCTTCGATAACTTTAAAACCAGAAATATACTCTTTTTGTAAAAGGACATTAACCACACCAGCCACTGTGTTAGAGTGTATTAGTGTTGTAACTTCTAATCTTCTCATAGAAGCATTTCTTATTCTAGTTAAAGCATCTGCGATTAAATCATTCATCATAGCTTTTTTCTCCTACCAACTAGCTTTTCTAACACCAGGTAATAAACCTTCGTTAGCCATTTTTCTTAAACAAACTCTACATAGACCAAAATCTTTATATACTGAGTGAGGTCTTCCACAAACAGAACATCTTGTGTATGCTCTTACAGCAAACTTAGGTGTTCTTTGTTGTTTAGCGATCATAGATTTTTTTGCCATTACGCTCTTCCTTTTGAAAATGGAATTCCAATTAACTCTAATAGTCTATATGCTTCAGCATCGCTTGTTGCACTTGTAGATATTGAAATATTCATTCCATGTGTTTTAATGATGTTATCATAAACTACTTCTGGGAACATTAATTGTTCATCAAGTCCGAAGTTAAAGTTTCCTCTACCATCAAATCCATTCTTATTAACACCTCTAAAGTCTTTTACTCTTGGTAATGCAATTGAGCAAAGTTTATCTAAGAAGTAATACATATTTTGACCTCTTAATGTTACTTTAACACCAACAGGCATTCCTTCTCTAACTTTAAATCCAGCAACAGATTTTTTAGCAATAACTTTAACTGCTTTTTGACCTGCAATTAAAGAGATTGTATCTTGGATGTTTTGGATTAGCTTTGTATCTTTCATAGCTTCACCAGCACCAACAGAGATAACAATTTTATCAACTTTAGCTGTTAAAGTTTTGTTTTTAGGAAACTCTGTTTCAAGAACTGGTTTAATTTCAGCTTTATATCTTTCTAATAGTCTTGATGCCATATTTTACCCTTCCACTTTTGCCACATTTGAAATATCAATTGGCATCTCTTTATTTATAAATCCACCATCTGGATTTCTTTCTTGGTCTGGTTTAACTGTTTTTTTAGCAACTTTACAATCTTTTACGATTACTTGGTTTGATTTTGGTAATACTTGTAAAACTTCTCCAGTTTTTCCTTTATCATCACCAGCAATGATTTTAACTGTATCACCTTTTTTAATTTTCAACTTAATAGACATTATAATACCTCCGGTGCAAGTGAAACGATTTTCATAAATCCTGAATATCTAACTTCTCTGGCAACTGGTCCAAAAATTCTTGTTCCAATAGGCTCTCTTTTAGTATCTAAAATAACAGCTGCGTTGTCATCAAATCTAATTAATGAACCATTTTCTCTTTGAACTTCTTTATGAGTTCTAACGATAACTGCTTTAACAACTTGCCCTTTTTTGATTTTTCCAGTTGGAAGAGCTTTTTTAACAGAAGCTACAATTACATCTCCAACAGTTGCATATCTTCTTTTAGAACCACCTAAAACTTTGATACACATAATCTCTTTTGCACCTGTATTATCAGCTACATTTAATCTTGTAAAACTTTGAATCATTATTTAACTCCTGTAGCAACTACTGTCTTTAATCTAAAAGATTTAGTTTTTGACAATGGTCTACATTCAACTGCGATCACAGTATCACCTTCATTTAACTCATTTTTTTCATCATGAATTAAATATTTTTTAAATCTTTTAACAGTTTTATGATATTTTGGGTGTAAAACTGATCTTGTAACTAAAACAGAAGCTGTTTTATCACCAGATTTTTTAACAACTACACCTTGAATCTCTCTTTTGTGTGACATCTATAGATCCTTAGTTAGCTTTAACAGCTGTAATAGCAGTCTGAATTCTAGCAATATCTTTTTTTGCTACATTCAACTCAGATGTATTAGTTAACTGCATAGTTTTTAGCTTAGCTTTTAATTCAAAAAGTAGCACCTTTTTCTCTTTTAATAACGCTTGTAATTCTACCAAGCTTTTGTCTTTAATCTCAGTATAGTTCATTTTCGCTATCTCTTGTTATAAATTTAGTTTTAAATGGTAATTTGTGCATAGCTAAAGCCAAAGCTTCTCTTGCTAATTCTTCATCAACACCAGCCATTTCAAAACATACTCTTCCTGGCTTAATGTTCATAACCCATTTGTCTACTGAACCTTTACCTTTACCCATTCTTGTTTCAAGTGGTTTAGCTGTAAGAGGTTTGTCAGGGAATACCATAATCCATACTTTTGCTTGTCTTTTAACTTTTCTAGTCATTGCAACCCTAGAAGCTTCGATTTGTCTTGAATCTACTCTTCCGTGTTCAACTGCTTTAATTCCGAAATCTCCATAAGCTAAAGAGTTACCTCTATGAGCTTCACCTCGATTTCTTCCTTTCATCATCTTTCTAAATTTTGTTCTTTTAGGCATTAACATAATTATTTACCTCTTTTCTTTGCTGGTCTTCTTTTTGGTTTAGACTCAGTATTCTCAGATTTCTCAGTTGGGATTCCTTTTGCAAGAACTTCACCTTTGAATATCCAAACTTTAATACCAATACAACCATAAGCTGTATGAGCTTCAGCAAAACCATAATCAATTCTAGCTCTTAAAGTATGTAATGGAACTCTTCCTTCTAAATACCACTCAGTTCTAGCCATTTCAGCTCCACCAAGTCTTCCAGAAACAGATACTTTAATACCTTTTGCTCCACCTTTTAGTGCATTTTGCATAACTCTTTTCATAGCTCTTCTAAATGCAACTCTTCTTTCTAATTGTTGAGCAACATTTTCAGCAGATAATTGAGCAGATACTTGTGGTTTTCTCTCCTCTTTAATATTTACTGCTATCTCTTTTCCTACAAGTTTAGATAGAGAATCTTTTAGTTTTTCTACGTCAGCACCTTTTTTACCAATGATAATTCCAGGTCTTGCAGCAACTACTGTTACTCTAACTTTTTTTGCAGTTCTTTCAATAACTGTTTGAGCAATTCCAGCATAATATAACTCTTTTTTAACAAATTTTCTAATTTTGTCATCTTCAGCTACATTAGCAGGCATTGTTTCAAATTTTGGAAACCATCTTGATTCCCAGTTTCTATTAATACCTAATCTTAAACCTATTGGATTAACTTTTTGACCCATTACTTGTCTCCTTTTGTAGATGCTGCAACTTCAATCATAATATGCGCTGTTGGTTTATGCTTTGGAGAAGCTGAACCTCTTGCTCTTGGAGTAAATCTTTTAAGAACTGGTCCTTTATCTACCCTAGCACTTGTAATTACTGCATCTGCTGGATCTAATCCTGAGTTTGCTACTGCTGAAGCTATTACTTTTGAAATTAATGCCGCAGCTTTATTTGGAGTAAATTGTAAAGATGCAATTGCATACTCTGCATTCATTCCTTGAACTTCTCTTGCAATAAGTCTAGCTTTAATTGGAGAAACTCTAATAAATTTTAATATCGCTCTTGCCATTATTACGCCTTTCTTTGAACAGAACCTTTATGGCCCTTAAACGTTCTAGTTGGTGCAAACTCACCTAATTTATATCCAACATGGTTTTCTGTAACTACCACAGGAACAAAATTTCTACCATTATGTACATTAAATGTTATACCAATCATATCTGGAAGAATTGTTGATCTTCTTGACCATGTTTTAATTGGTTTTTTATCTTTTGAACTATTAGCAGCCACTACTTTTTTTAATAAGTGTGAATCTACAAAAGGTCCTTTTTTTATTGATCTTGCCATCTTAAACCCTTACTTCTTTCTTCTTGAAATGATTAGTTTATCACTAGCTTTTTTCTTTCTAGTTTTATAACCTTTAGTTGGCATACCCCATGGAGTAACTGGATGTCTACCTGAATTTGTTTTACCTTCTCCTCCACCGTGTGGGTGATCGATTGGGTTCATTGCAGATCCTCTTGTTTGAGGTCTAATTCCAAGGTGTCTGTTTCTTCCAGCTTTACCAACAACCATATTAATATACTCTTCGTTTCCAACTACACCAATTGTAGCCATACAAACTCCAAGAATTTTTCTCATTTCACCTGATGGTAATCTTAGAATAACATACTTGTCTTCTCTACCCATAATTTGTGCATATCCACCAGCAGATCTAGCAAATTGAGCACCTTTTCCAGGCTTTAGTTCAATATTGTGAACCATAGTACCAACTGGAATACTTACTAATTGCATAGCATTTCCTGGTAAAATATCAAGTCCACTTAAAGCAGATTGAACTTTGTCTCCAACTTTCATTCCCGATGGTTGAATAATATATCTTTTTTCTCCATCAGCATATGAAACTAAACAAATTCTACAATTTCTGTATGGGTCATACTCAACAGTTGAAATTGTTCCTTCTATTCCAAATTTATTTCTTTTGAAATCAATAATTCTATAAAGTTTTTTTGCACCTGCTTCTTTGTGTCTTGAAGTAATTCTACCGTTATTATTTCTACCAGCACTTGCTTTTACTCTTACAAGTAAAGATCTAACTGTTGGTTTTGAAGTAATATCAGAACTTTCAATAACTGACATAAATCTTCTAGCAGGAGTTATTGGTCTAAATTTTTTAATTGACATTTTTACTCCTTATGCTGATAGGTTCGCAATAGCTGCGCCCTCAGGTAATGTTACATAGAATTTTTTAAAGTCAACTCTTTTTCCAAGTTTTCCTCTAAATCTTTTAACTTTACCATCTTGTCTTAAAGAGTTAATTTTTGTTGGAGTTACTCCGAAATACTCTTTAAACACTTCTTTTAAGCTTGTTTTTGTCATTCTTGGACTTGTTTGTACAACAATAACACCATTTTCTTGAAGCTCAATTGTTTTTTCTGTATATAATATTGATTTAATATCTGTAATATCTGCCATCTTAAGCCTCTTTTGTTAATGCTTCAAGTACTGATTTTTCAATTAGTACAGAGTGATATACAGCAAGTAAATAAGCGTTTACTTCTTGCTTTTCAATCATATAACAGTTTTTAAGGTTTCTAAATGATAAATAAGTTTTTTCATCAATTGAATCAACGATAATTAATGTATCTCTCTTATTTAATTTACTTAAAACTGCAACTGCATCTTTTGTTTTTCCTGACTCAACAGCTAATGAATCAACAACAAAAAGTGAACCATTGTTTGCTTGTGCATTTAAAGCATATTTAAGTGCTAAAGCTTTTTGTTTTTTGTTTACCTTTTGCTCATAGTTTCTTTTAGTTGGTCCGAATATAACTCCACCACCTACAAACAATGGTGATCTTTTAGAACCCCATCTAGCTCCACCTGAACCTTTTTGAGCTTTTGGTTTTTTACCACCACCGCTTACTTCTGCTCTAGTTTTAACAGCTGATGTATTTGATCTTAAAGCTGATAAATATGACTTAACATATAAATATAAATTATGTTTATTTATCTCATCAAAACTAGCTGGTAAAACTACTTCACCACTATTTTCAAATTTTGCATTTAATACTATTGCTTTACTCATTTAGCAACCTTTATTTTTCCTAATGTTCCATTTGCACCAGAAACTGAACCTTTTAATACTAAAATTCCAGACTCAGCATCAAATGATAGAACTTCATTTTTTACAGATACATTTGTATTTCCGTATTGTCCTGGCATTTTTTTACCTGGTTGAACTCTTCCTGGGAATTCACAGTTACCAATTGAACCTGTTCTTTTACCCATTCTGTGCCCGTGAGCATTTCTTCCACCAGCAAAATTCCATCTTTTAACAACTCCAGAGAAACCTCTACCTTTTGTTTTAAAAGTAGTTTTTACAACTTTAGCTTCACCTAATCCAGAAACTTCTAAGTCTCCAGCTTCAGTATTAGCTACTGTTAAAGTTACAAATCTATTAAACTCTTTACTTAAGTTATATTTTTTTTGTTGTCCCTCGATAGCCTTGTTAATTTTTTTACCATTGCTATAAGATACTAGTGCAACACCATCAGTTACTTGACATACTTTTGCATCAAGAACTTTTAAAAGTGTAACAGCAGTACTTGGAACAGTAACTGTTCTACTCATACCGATTTTTTGAACTATAAATTCCATCTTGTATTACCCTTTCTTCTTATTCTTGACCCATTGATCTTACTTCAACATCAACTTCTGGAGCTAAATCTAATTTCATTAATGAATCAACTGTATCAGCTGTTGCTGAAATAATATCAATCATTCTTGTATGAACTCTGATTTCAAATTGCTCTCTTGAATCTTTGTTTACGTGAGGACCTTTGATAACTGTATATCTTCTGATTTTTGTTGGTAGAGGGATTGGACCTCTTAAATCAGCACCAGTTCTTTTAACAGCTTCAACTATTGAAGCAACACTTCTATCCAAAACTCTATGATCATAAGCTTTAAGCTTTAATCTGATTTTTTCCATATATTTTTTCCTTTAAAGAACTCGTTAGATACCAATAAAATGGCTCTAACCACATTAAGTGGACGCGGATTATATCTCATTAATAATTAGAAGTCAATACTTATGGGGGTTTGCCAAAAGAATGATTGGAATTTATTTCCTTATTTAAAGGAAGATAATATCACTTTATCTTAGTTAATAAGCTTATATTAATATTAGAAGAATTTAAATATTTTCTCCACAATTTTGGCAATTATATAAAAAAGTTATTGTAGTTTTACCACAATTATTACAATTTTTTCTTAAATTATTTTTACAACAAGGACAATAATTCATAGATGTATAATCTACTTTATTACCACAATTATTACATTTATCACTATTATAAGATTTAATCATACTTATTTTATTTTTCTTAAGCTTTTCATTTTGTTCTTTAAATTTTTTTTGTATTTTGCTTATAAATATAATAAAAATAACAACAACAAGTATAATCATTAAATAGTAAACTAAAAATGGTATATCTAAATTATAGAAAAATAAAATAACTTGTTCTAAATATAATTTAGGTAAAAGTTTATAAATTAGAGCAAATATATTTATTATAGTTGGTATGAGTGTAATATATAAAAGATTCTTAAATATTACATATAAAATATATCTCTCTTTCTTTATAAAATATTTAACAAACAGAAAAAATATAATCACAAGAGGAAGTAAAAATAAAATAGTTAAAAAATCTATCTTATAATAGTAATATTTATAAGCATCATTTTCATCGTTTTTATAACTATCTTTTACACTATTTATATATTCTACTAAGTCTACAACTGCTTTAGTATTTTTAAAACTATCTTTTATTTCGTCTCTTTGTCTATGTAAAGTTTCTAAAGTTTTTTTATTATCTTCATATTTTTGTTTGATATTTTCAATATTTAGTTGTTCTGCTAGTATTGATTTTTGTTCTGAATGATTTGCTATTTCTTGAACTAAAACTGTATTGTAGTTTTTTTCTATATATGAAATCTTTTTTTCTATTTCCTCAATATTTTTTATCAGTGCTTTATCATTTAATATTAACTTATCTATATCAATATTTTTATATATATTTTTTAAAAAAGTTTCAATACTTAAACATCTTTCATCTAAATTTCTATAATCTTTCTCTTTTAAATTAAATCTACTTAAATACTCTTCTTTTAAATTATAACTCTTTTTATAATAATATGATGTAAATAGACTCAAGTCAGAATCAATTATATTAAGACAAGAGTTTGCATAGATTTTCTTTGGATGATTTACAATATTATTTTGAAAATCAATTCCATCAATTAAAATATTTAATACAATTAAATCCAATACAACAATTAAAAAAATTGTTATTTTTGATAATTTCTCTTTAGCTAAATAAAGTAAATTATTTTTATAAAAATTTTTAATTGTATTTTTCATATTTTTTTAATTAATATCTTTTACCATTGCAATTTCATTACAAATAGGAAAAAGCTTACATCTTATACAATCAGCCCAAATCTTTTGTTCAGG
Source organism: Aliarcobacter thereius LMG 24486 (assembly GCF_004214815.1). NCBI lineage: Bacteria > Pseudomonadati > Campylobacterota > Epsilonproteobacteria > Campylobacterales > Arcobacteraceae > Aliarcobacter > Aliarcobacter thereius. Next base: position 573,825 of record NZ_CP035926.1, on the reverse strand, counting down.
AATATCCTCTTTTTGAATTTCATAAAATCCACATGATAAAAAGAAATCTTTTTCATATGTTAAAGATAGTATTTGGCTAAGTCCATAAAACTTTGCTTCTTCGGCACACTCTTCTACAAGCTTTTTCCCTAATCCTAATCCTCTAAATTTCTCATTTACTATTAAACTTCTAACTTCTGCCATTCTTGAAGAGTGTATATGTGTTGCAACAAAACCTGCCATTTCACCATTTACTTTTACAACAATATATGACCTAATAGTTGTTGCCATCTCATCTTCAGTTCTTAAAAGAATTATTCCTTTATCAACTTCAGGTTTTACAAGTTCTTGCATTTTTGGGATATCAAGAACAGTTGGTTTGTAAAATTCAATTTCCAAATAAATGCTCCGTTATTTTATTTTGTAAATCAATTATACCTTTTTTCTTAAGGTTTGAAACAAATATTCCAAGAGGATAATCTCTCTTTAATTTTCCTAATTCACTACTATTTAATTTATCAATTTTTGTAAAAGCATTTATTATGATTTGATCACCTCTTTTTATATGTTTTACAAAATCATCTACTTCTTTATCTATTTCTAATGTAGGATGTCTTGAATCAATTAAATGAACAAAAATTTGTAAATTTGGTCTTTTTTCTAAATATCCTGTAAGATTTTTATTCCATGCAGCTTTTAGGCTTTTAGAAACTTTTGCATAACCAAAACCTGGTAAATCCACAAATCTAGCATATACATATGGGTTTTCCAAATCTTCTGTTTTGAATTTAATATCAAAATAGTTTATTAATTGTGTTTTTCCAGGTGTTGATGACGATTTTGCTAAACCCTTTTGTTTTGTTAATGAGTTTAATATTGATGACTTTCCAACATTTGATCTTCCTAAAAAAGCCACTTCAGCAACTTGTGGCGCTGGGGAATCTTCCAGACTTTGTGCAGATTGTAAAAATTTTGCATCTATTAAATTCATATTATTTATTCACCTTATCTATATTTAAAATAAACTTCACAGGTTTATTTTCATTTCCTTTTACTCTTGCTTCTCCACTTAATTGATTTATATAAATATGATTTCCATATACTTTTCTATCTTCAGTAACATCATGTAAAAAAGCATTTCCTATTATATTGTATTCATCTTTCTTTGGTTCATATATAATTTTATCTCCACTTCCTTTGTAGTGTTTATCTTTTGTAAAAATCTCAAAATCAGCTTTTTTTGTAGCTTCATACTTTGATACTTCTTTTTTATTTGTATCTTTATTTAATACAAAAAAAACTTCAACTTTCTGTGCATTTAATTTATCTTGTCCCATTGCTATTTTTACATCTATTTCAAAAGTAGCAATTCCTCTTTGATCCTCTGCTTCAAAATAGATTGAATTTATTGTCAAAGTGTCTTTTTGAGCTAATAATGAAGTCAATGTTAAAAATATTATTAAAAAAATTCTCATTTTTTATCCTTTTTTTCAGGTTCAATTATAAAATGTGTTCTTCTTGATTTAATATAATTAGTATTCATATCAAAATATAAGTTTGTTCCACTATAAAAATTATCATAATACATAGCATCAAAAAACTGTGTATTTCTAGCTATTTTTTTAGTATTATCAAAGAAAAGTTCATTTGTATTAAATTTAATATATTCATCTCTTTTATATTTTACTCTGTTTGACAAATAGTATTTCTCACCTTTTTTTTCTATAAATTCGGCTTTTAAATTCTCTTTATTAAACTCTTTTTTTATATCTTTATTATAAATATTTATATCTGCAAAATATAGCTCATCTCGTGTTTTATATTTAACAGCTTGTTTTGAAACTATTTTTTTACTTAAGCTTTCTTCATCTAAAGTATACATAGTTGGGTTTTCAAAAATAAATATTGCTCTATCCTCTTTTTTCATACTATCTTTTAAACTTTCTATTGGTAAAAAATAAAAAATTATACTTAAAAATAAAGATATGTAAAAAAAGATTTTTAAAGCCATTTATTTATAAATTCCTCTTCTAAATTGTACTCTTTTAAAATATACTCTATCATCTCTCTTGCAGCTCCACTACCACCACTTTTTTCACAAATTATATTTACATTTTCTTTTACAAGTTTCATAGCATTTTGTGGAGCAAATGAAAGAGCAACTTTTTTTAACATTTTTAAATCGTTTAAATCATCTCCAATAGCAGCAACTTGAGAATAAGACAAATTCTCTTTTTCCAAAATCTTATCAAGTATTGCTAATTTATCTTTTACATTTTGATGGATATGCTCTATTTTTAACTCATTTGCTCTATATTCAACAATTTTTGACTCTCGTCCTGTAATTATTGCAGCTTTTTTCCCTAAATGTTTTGTCCAAAAAACAATTGCAAAGCCATCATTTACATTAAATGTTTTAAACTCTTCACCACTACTTGAATAAGTTATATCACCATTTGTTAAAGTTCCATCTACATCAAAAACTAAAAGTTCTATCATAATACACCTTTTGTACTAGGAATTCCTAATTTCTCATTTTTAACTAAAGCTCTTCTTAATGCAACTGCAAAAGCTTTAAATGTTGCTTCAATTATATGGTGTTTGTTTCTTCCTCTTTCAGATATTAAATGTAAAGTGATTCCAGCATTAGAACTTAAAGCATGAAAGAACTCCTCTACAAGTTCAACATCAAACTCTCCAACTTTTCCACTTATATTAACTTCATAAACTAAAAACGGTCGATTTGATAAATCTAAAGCACATGTAGTTGATGCTTCGTCCATCACAACTGTTGCATTTCCATATCTTTCAACTGCTTGTATAGGAAAAATTGCTTTTTTAAGTGCTTGTCCTAAAACGATCCCACAATCTTCAACTGTATGATGAGCATCTATATGTAAATCTCCATTACATTCAAGATTTATATCTATTCCACTATGTTTTGATAAAGCTTCTAACATATGATCAAAAAATCCAACACCTGTATTTATAGAAAATTTTCCACAACCATTTAATTCTAAGCTACATTTAATTTGAGTCTCTTTTGTTTCTCTACTTATCTCTACCATTTTTTATCCTTTATTCAATAATTACTGCATTATTTAAAGAGTTAAGATTTTTAAAATTTTCAGCCTCATTTCTATTTTTAAAACCTTTTATATATACTCTATAAATTCCACCATTTTCAATATACTCTATTTTTCTATTTGAAAATCTATTTTGATAGTTTTCTTGTGTTGTTATTGCACCTTCTATTAAACTAAATGCTCCAACTTGTAATTTTACATTTCCACTACTTTTTATTTGAGAACTAGTAATACTTTTTGGTTCTACATAATCAATACCTTGTTTAGCTGGTGGAATATATCCTTTGCTAAAATCTGGATTTGGGGCATTTTTATTCCCTACTTTACCATTAAATCCTAATACTGTTACTCTTACTTTTGCTGTACCTTTTTTTACCATATCAATACCATGAGCTGCTTTATTTGATAAATCTATAATTCTATCTTTAACAAAAGGTCCTCTATCATTTATTCGTACAATTATACTTTTACCATTTTCAAGGTTTTCAACTTTTACAACTGTATTCATAGGAAGAGTTTTATGAGCAGCTGTCATATCATACATATTATATATCTCACCATTTGATGTCTTCTTTGCATGAAAATCTGGTCCATACCAAGAAGCAACTCCTGTATACTTATCATTTAGGTTTGGAACAAAAGGATGGTATCTAACTCCCATAACAACATATGGTCTAAGTGTAGCTCTATGCATTGCATCACTATTACTAATATTTTTACTACTTGTTGTTTTATTATATGAACCATAATTAACATTTCTTGATTTACTACAAGAGCTTAACAATAATGAAATTAATAGAGTTAAAAGTATTGTTTTTTTATAAGTTTTAAAAAAATACATTTTTTGTCTCCTTTTTTAAAAAACCAGAGATTTTATCTAAATAATACTACTAAACTCTTTAAATAGTTTCTTTGAATTTTGTGTTGTAATACTCTTAACTTCACTCTCACTAATATCTAATATTTCAGCCATTTTTGAAGCTACAAAAGTAGTATAATAAGGCTCATTTCTAACTCCTCTATGTGGATGAGGAGTTAAATATGGAGCATCTGTTTCTATTAGAAGTTTATCTTTTGGAATTTGTGGCAAAATTTCTACAAGCTTTCTAGCATTTTTAAATGTAAGAACGCCACCTATTCCAAAAAAGAAATTCATATTTGCTAAAGGAAGCAAATGTGGACTTGCATTATAACAATGTAAAACTCCACCAAATTCACTATTTGCATATTCTTCTATAATCTGTCTTGAATCAGAAGAAGCTTCTCGTACATGTATTATTAGGGGTTTTTTATACTTTGAAGCTAATTTTATTTGAGATATAAAAACTTCTTTTTGTTTTTTTATATTTTCTATTTTTTCTACTTCATCTTCTGGTAATCTATAGTAATCCAATCCACATTCACCAATAGCAACACATTTTGGATGATTCACATATTTTTCTATGATTTCCTCACTATATTTTTCTATATCATAAGGATGTGTTCCAACAGCAAAATATACCTCATCATATTTTTCTGAAAGTTCAATTGCTCTTGGAAGAGTATCAAAATCTGCACCAGGAATTATAAAAAGATTAACTCCAACTTCTTTTGCATTTTTAATAACTCCATCAATATCACTTAAATATGCTTCGTTGTCTAAATGACAATGTGTATCTACTATAATCCTATTTTCCTTTTAAGATAAAAATCTATCTTTTAACTGAATTATTAAGTTATTTATTTGAGCTAACTCTTCACTTCTAATCCAAGCATCTATCCCAAAGTTTTTAAAAGCTTCATAATCATCATCATCTTCTAAAACTGCGATTGAAACAAACTTATCTTTACAAGCATCATGTTTATTCTCTTCATACTCAAAAATAGTCTCTATGTCTAATATAGCGATATCTGCTTTAGCTTTACTTTCACCTTTTGAATGAAAATACTCAACAGAGAAATCTGGATTAAAAAGCGACTCATCTATTTGACAAAATGTAACAATATTCATTAAAATCCCCCTTAATATTTAAAATAAACTATATTCTACCAAAATTTATTTAAACTATAATATATATCTTGTAATATCTTCGTTTTCAACAATTTTTTCTAATTTTTGTGCTACTAATTTACTATCAACGACTACTTTTGAGCCTTTATTAATATCTGCATCAAAAGAGATATCTTCAATAACTTTTTCAATCACTGTATGTAATCTTCTAGCACCTATATCTTCTGTTTTATTATTTGCTTGAACACTATATTTTGCAAATGCTTTTATAGCTTCATCATCAAACTCTAACTCTACATCTTCAATAGCAAGAAGTGCTTTATATTGTCTAAGAAGTGAATTTTTAGTATTTGTCAAAATTTTATATAGTGAATCTTCATCTAAAGATTCTAATTCAACTCTTAATGGGAACCTTCCTTGAAGCTCTGGAATTAAATCACTTGGTTTTGAGACATGAAAAGCACCAGCTGCAATAAATAGAATATGATCTGTTTTTATCTGACCAAATTTTGTTTGAACTGAACTTCCCTCAACTATTGGAAGCAAATCTCTTTGAACACCCTCTTTTGATGGATCATTTCCTTGATTCTTTTTACCACTTGCAATTTTATCAATCTCATCAATAAAAATTATTCCACCATTTTCACATCTTTTAAGTGCTTCAATTTTTATAGCTTCTGTATCGAGTAATCCATCACTTGCAACACTTCTTAAAAGAACTTTTGCATCTTTTATTGCTACTTCTTTTTTAATTTTCTCTTTATTAAAACTTCCAAGCATTTTATTAAGACTCTCTTGCATAGAACTCATATCAAAAGGAATATTTGAATCAAGTATCTCAACATGTGCTTTTTTTGGTATTTCAATCTCAATTAACTTATCATCTAAATCACCATTTAAAAGCTTTTTTTCCATGATATTATATGTTTTTATAAAAGACTCTTTTGCACTATCACTTGCACTATCTGGCAAAGGAGGTACAAGTTTTTCAATAATCTTTTTCGTAACTTCATCATCAATTTTATCTTTTATTTTATCTTCATACTCTTTTGTTACAAGATTAATACCTTCATATACCAAATCTCGAATCATTGATTCAACATCTCGTCCTACAAATCCTACTTCAGTATATTTACTAGCTTCAACTTTTACAAAAGGAAGACCCATTATTTTTGCCATTCTTCTTGCTATTTCTGTTTTACCAACTCCTGTATTTCCAATCATTAAAATATTTTTTGGCATAATCTCTTCTTGAAGTTTTGGTTCAACTCTCATTCTTCTGTATCTATTTCTAAGAGCCAATGCTATTGTTTTTTTTGCATCATTTTGACCAATTATATAATCATCTAAATATGCAACAATTTGCCTAGGTGTCATATCCATAATTTTCTAATCCTCTAGTTTTAATATCTTTATATTTTGGTTTGTATATATACAAAGTTCTCCAGCTATCATTAAAGACTCTCGCACTAACTCTTCTTCACTTAAGTTTGAGTGTTTTGCTAAAGCTCTTGCTGCACTAATTGCATAATTCCCACCACTTCCAATACTTGCAATCGCACCATCTTCAGGTTCAACCACATCACCATTTCCACTTAAAATATATATTTTTTCTTTATTTAAAACTATCATCATAGCTTCAAGTCTTCTCAAGTATTTATCTTTTCTCCACTCTTTAGAAAATGCAATAACTGATTTCAATAAATCACCTTTACAAGCTTCTAAATGAGCTTCAAACATATCAAAAAGGTTAAAAGCATCTGCTGTACTTCCAGCAAAACCAGCTAAAATTTTACCTTGATATAGTGTTCTGATTTTTGTAGCATTCCCTTTTAAAACAGTGTGTCCAAATGAGACTTGTCCATCTCCACCAATTACTGCACTATTTTTTCCTTTATATGCTAATATAGTTGTTGCGTGAAACATAATTAACCTGCAATAATATCAATTTTTAAATTTGCATTAATTCCAAATCCTAGCTTACAAGTTACTTCAAAAATACCAATATGTTTCATTTTTGTATCAATAGAGATATTTTTTCTATCTATAATAATAGAGAATTGGTTTTCCAACTCTTCACTTATCTCTTTATTTGTAACACTTCCAATTAATTGGTCGTTCGCACCTACTTTATGTTTAATTGTTAATTTTGTTGAATTCAGCTTTTCTGCTAACTCTTTTGCATTTTTAATATCTTCTTCTTCTTTTGCTGCTGCTCTTTTTTGTTCTGCTTTATGTCTTGCTAAAACTTCATTTGTTGCATGAAGAGCTAAACCTTTTGCTATTAAAAAATTCTTTCCATACCCATCAGCTACTTCTTTTATCTCTCCTATTTTTCCTAAACTTTTTACATCTTTAATTAATAATACTTTCATTTATAAAACTCCCATTTTTTTAAGTCAATATTTTACTATAATTTTGTTAAAGGCTAATAAATTGCTATATTAACTCTTGTTTCTTTAATACTTGCTCTTTTATATCTCTTTTCTTTACATAATTATTAAGCCCTATATGATTGTTATAACCCAAAAGTTTTGCAATTTTTCTTACACTCATTCCCATAGCTAAAAGTTCTTCAATTTTATCTCTATGTTCATCGAATTTTGATTTTTGGATAGTTCCAACTGGTTTACCAAGTGCTATTCCATCAAGTTTTTTTGCATTTAAAGCCTCTTTTGTTCTTAAACTTTGAAGCTCTTTTTCTAAATTAACTGCAACATTAATTATATTTAAAACCATAATTGCAAGTGGATCTTTCTCATCTAATAAATCTAAATTTTGTTCAACAATAACTATTCTAATATTATTTGATAATAGATATTTTACAATTTTTAAAATTGCATTAATTGTTCTTCCAAATACATTTAAATTTGCAACAATTAGTGTTGAGTTTTTTTCACAATTTTCTATGAGTTTTAAAAGATTTCTCTCTTCTTGAGGTCTATTTATTTCAATTATTATCTCTTTATATACTTCTATTCTTTTTTTAGAAACATAATTTTCAATAGATTTTTTTTGATTTTGTGCATAATCTTGTTGAGCTTCACTAGCTCTTATATAGGTAAAAACTTTTGACATATTTTTCCTTTATTGTAATAGTTTTAAACTAAAAAATTTATACAAAATGTTATTTAATAATAAATTAACAAATGCTTATACAGAAAAAACAATAAAAATATATTTTAAAGTTTTTTTAGGATATTATTTAAACTTTTATAAATATTGATTATTTAAGGATTTCTTTGAAGATAACAGTTGCAGTTAGTGGGGCTAGTGGAGTCTCTTTAGCTTTAAAATTTATTAATCAAATTCCAAAAGATATTGAGCTATTTTTAGTATTTTCAAAAAGCTCAAAAAAAGCTTTAAAGCTTGAAAATGGACTAAAGATAAAAGATATGTTTAAAAATAGAGAAAATATAACTATTTTTAAAGATAAAAATATTGGTGCAAGTATTGCTTCTGGATCATTTAAGGTTGATAAGATGATTATTATTCCTTGTAGCCAGAATACCTTAGCAAAATGTGCAGTTGGAATTGCTGATAGTTTAATAACAAGGGCATTTTCTGTAATGTTAAAAGAGAATAAAGAGATAGTTTTATCTCCTAGAGAACTACCTTTTAACTCTATATCTTTAGAAAATATGCTAAAGCTTTCAAAGCTTGGAGTTACAATTGCACCTCCAATTTTGGGATATTATAGCTCTCAACAAAAATTAGAGGATATGGAAAATTTCCTAATAGGAAAATGGATGGATTTATTAAAAATTGAAAATAACTTATACAAAAGGTGGAAATAGTAGTGCAAAAAGATATTTACAACTATTCAGGTTCATATAAAAAAGCAATTTATAGTGGTACTTTTGACCCAATTACTATTGGGCATTTAGATATTATCAAAAGAGCTTCTAATATATTTGAAGAGGTTATTATTAGTGTTGCAAAAAGTGAATTAAAGAAACCTATGTATGATCATGACAAAAGAGTAGAGTTTGTAAAAGCAGTTACAAAAAATATGGAAAATGTAAAAGTAATTGGTTTTGATACTTTACTTGTAGATTTAGCAAAAGATTTAAAAATAAATACAATTATAAGAGGGCTTAGAGCTGTTAGTGATTTTGAATTTGAACTTCAAATGGGATATGCCAACTCATCTTTAAATAAAAATCTTGAAACAGTTTATTTAATGCCAACTTTAGAACATGCTTTTGTAAGCTCAACAATTGTTAGAGAGATTATAAGATTTAAAGGTAAATTTGAGCACTTAGTTCCAAAAGAGGTTTTAGAATGTATGTAGTTCTTTTATTGGTTCTTTAAAATGAATGATTTATATCTATATGGAAGTAATGAAAGAATATTTCTAAACATAAACTTAGGTTGTTCAAGTAACTGTTCATATTGTTATTTATCAGATTTATCAATTAGTAAAAATGGCTACAATAATCAAAAAATTTCGATTGAAGATTTAATAAGTAGATTAAAAAATAATCCTAATTTTATAAGAGGAAAAAATGGCACAATATTATCAATTGGATGTTATTCTGAATGCTGGGATACTAACAATAAATTAGATACCATTAAATTAATTAATGATTTATTAGAATTTAATAATCCTATCCAACTTTCAACAAAGAGAAGAATAACAAAAAAAGATTTAGAACTAATCAATTTATCACAAATAAAGTATAAAGGACAATTATCAATATATATCAGTAACAGTTCAATCACTATGTATAAAGAATATGAAGATAAAACAACTAAACCATCAATTAGATTTAAAAGTTTTGATTTAATTAATGAATTTCCGTTAATCAACTTTTATTTATATATTAAGCCTGTTATAAAAGATATAACTATCAAAGATGAACTAAAATATATTAATTTAATAAAAAAATATAATTTAGATGTGATTGTAGGAGAATATTTTGAAATTAATCAGGATGTAAATGCACCTATTGGAAATGGTATTCTTGGTTATTCAAAAAAAGAAAATGATACAGAAATTTTAAAAAATATTTTTTTAAAGTTTTGTAATGTTTACAAATACAGTATAGAACCTATAAAAAAGGAACAAAATGGATTTATTTGATAATATTATTTTAAATATCATTGTTATAATAACCTCTATTTCAGGAGTTATTTTAGTTATTGAATCAACTGGTTTTTTACCTTATAAATTTACAAAATGGCTAACTAGAAATAAAATTGATACAACTATTGAAGTTTTAAAAAATTTAGGATTTGATGTTAAAGAAAATAAAGAAAAAGTTCATAAATGCTTATATGATGAGAAAAATATAAAAAGAATAGAAGAAAAACTTGATAAATGTAAAATAAATAAACAAGTAGAAATTGGTAAAAGTACCAGTGGTCATTTTTTTTCTGGTTACATTGATTTAATGGGAGCTTGTTGTAATGAAAGAACTGCACAAGATTTTGCAAGAGAACTTCACACATTTAGTAAAAAATTAAATCTTGACTATGATTTTATTGTTACTTCTAAATTGGGAACACCTATTCTAGCTTATGAATATTCAAAACTTGTAAAAAAACCTTTTGTGTTACATTCAGAAGAAGAAAAATTTAGATTAAAAAATGCAAATAAAAAAGAAGTAAAAAGTAAATTTGATTTTGGAATTTTAAAACCCAAAAAACTAAAAAAAGCATTAATTGTTGATGACAGTACTACTGGAGGAAGAAAAGTTCTTGACATTATTGATGACTTAAGAAAATATAACTATGAAATTACTGATTGCTTAGTTGTATTCGTACCCATAGGTAAAAATGTGGAAAATAAATTAAAAGAAAAAAATGTAAATTTACATAAAATTATAGAAATAAAAACAAAAATAGAGGAATGATATGCAACATAAAGGTAAATTAATAGTTTTTGAAGGAATTGATGGAAGTGGTAAAGGAACTCAAACAAAAAAATTGTTTAATTTTTTGAAAGATAAAGGTATTAAAACTGAACTATTTGAATTTCCTTTTTATAGTGAAACTTTTTTTGGAAAAGAAGTAGGTAATTATTTAAATGGTGAATTTGGAGGACTTAACGAAATTCATCCAAAATTTTCGGCAATGTTATATGCAGGAGATAGATATGAAAAAAGAGATGAATTAATTGAAAAATTAAATCAAGGTTATCTAATAATTTGTGACAGATATGTACCATCTAATATTGCTCATCAAACAGCTAAATATCAAAATGAAAGAGAAAAAGAAACCTTAAAGAAATGGATTGAAGAGTTAGAGTACGGAGTATATAAGCTACCAAAACCTGATTTAATATTTTTTTTAAATATGAATCCTGATATTTCTGATAAATTAATTCTAAATAAATCTAAAAGAGACTACACCGATAAGAAAAAAGATTTACATGAGAATGACAATTCTTATTTAAAAAATGTATATCACACTTTTTGTGAAATGGTTTCAAATGATAACTGGGAAAATATTATGTCTAATGAAAATGACAATTTAAAAACTATAGAAGAAATCCAACATGATATTATAGATACTTTAGTAAAAAAAGGATTTATAAATGAGTAATACAATTCAAAGTTTAAGAGGAATGAAAGATATCGTAGGAAGTGAGAGTGAACTTTTTACATATTTTGTTGAAAATGCCTCAAAAATCGCACAAAAATATGGTTTTTCTTATATAGAGACTCCACTTTTAGAAGAGACAGCACTTTTTAAAAGAAGTGTTGGTGAAAGTAGTGATATTGTAAATAAAGAGATGTACCAATTTATTGACAAAGGTCAAAATGATGTGTGTCTGCGACCTGAAGGTACAGCTGGAGTTGTAAGACATTTTGTAGAGAAAAAACTCGACCGTGCTGGTGGAACTTACAAGTGGTACTATTTTGGACCAATGTTTAGATATGAAAGACCTCAGAAAGGAAGATTAAGAGAGTTTCACCAATTTGGTTGCGAAGTTTTTGGAATAGATAATGTTTATGAAGATGCCAATATTATTATGCTAATTAAAGAGATTTTAGACTTTTTTGAAATAAATTTTACACTAAAACTAAACTCTCTTGGTTGTAATGATTGTATGCCAAGATATAAAGAAAACTTAGTTAATAATCTAAATAGTTTTAAATCTGAACTTTGTGAAGATTGTAATAGAAGAATATCTACAAATCCTATTAGAGTTTTAGATTGTAAAAATGAAAAATGTCAATCTTTATTAAGTAATTCTCCAAAAATTACAGATAATCTTTGTAACTCTTGTAATAGTGATTTTGAAAAACTAAAAGAGATTTTAGATTTTAATGGTGTAAATTATGAAATTGACTCAAATTTAGTTCGTGGGCTTGATTATTATAATAAAACAGCTTTTGAATTTGTAAGTACAGAAATTGGTGCTCAAAGTGCAATAGCTGGTGGTGGAAGATATGATAGACTTGTTGAATATCTAGGTGGAAGAAGCACAGCTGGAATTGGCTTTGCTATTGGGATAGAAAGACTTTTAGAATTAATTGTTAAAAAAGAAGAAAAAGATGATGCTATTTATATTGGTGCTTTAGATGAAAACTCTTTAAATAGTGCTTTTAAGCTTGTAAACAAAAAAAGAAAAGAGTGCAAAACTTATTTTGATTATACTCCAAGAACATTTGCTAAACATTTCACAAATGCAGAAAAGCAAGGATGCAATATTGTTGCACTTATTGGAGAAAATGAGTTAAAAAACAATCAAGTTTTTGTGAAAAACATAGAAACAAAAGAAGAAAAAAACATTAATATAGAGGAATTTTAAATATGAAAAGTAAATATGGAATTGATATTTGGGGAAATGATAATTTCTTTGTTGAAGATGGTCTTGTAAAAGTAAATTATAAACCTTACCCTTCACTAATTTCTATAACTAAAGATATTAGAAAACAAGGTTTTAAAGGTCCTTTATTATTAAGATTCCCACATATTACAAAAAAACAAATTAAAACACTTTTTAATGCATTTAATGCAAGTATAAAGGAATACGACTATAAAGGTACTTTTAATGCTGTTTTTCCATTAAAAGTAAATCAACTACCAAATTTTACTCACCCTTTAATAGCTGCTGGTAAAAAATATAATTATGGTCTTGAAGCTGGAAGTAAAGCTGAACTAATTATTGCTATGACTTATAACAATATGGGAAGCCCAATTACTGTAAATGGTTTTAAAGATAAAGAGATGATTCATCTTTGTTTTATTGCAAAAAGTATGGGTCATGATATTACAGTTATTATAGAAGGCTTAAATGAACTTGAAATGATAATTGAAGTATTTAATGAAACAAAACTTGAAGCACCAAATGTGGGTATTAGAGTTAGACTTCATAGTGGAGGAAGTGGTGTTTGGGCAAAAAGTGGTGGAATTGACTCAAAATTTGGTCTTACATCAACTGAAATTTTAGAAGCTTATGAACTTATGAAAGAGAATGATTTAGAAAATCTTCTTACTATGATTCATTTCCATATTGGTTCAGCTATGAATACAATTAAACCTTTAAAAAAGGCTCTTAGAGAATCAGGTCATATTTATGCCGAGCTTAAAAACCTAGGTGCAAAAAATCTAAATTCTATCAATATTGGTGGTGGGTTAAGTGTTGAATATAGCTCTTATGAAAGAACAATTTTTTACTCTTTAAATGAATTTGCAAGTGATGTTGTATTTACATTAAAAGAGATTGCAAGACAAAAAGGTGTTGAAGAACCAAATATTTTTACAGAATCAGGAAGGTTTATAAGTGCTGCTTCAACTGTTTTAATAGCTCCTGTTTTAGAACTATTTTCAGCAGAATATGAGTTGGATCATCTAAAACTAAAAGAGGTAAATCCACCTTTAATTCAAGAACTTTATGAACTATTTAAAGATATGACAAAGAAAAAAGCTTATGAATTTATGCACGATAGTATTGATCACCTTGAATCTCTTTTAACTCTTTTTGATTTAGGTTATATAGATTTACAAGATAGATCAAATGCTGAAATTTTAACTCACCAAATTATAAAAAAAGCTACTTCTTTATTAGAGATTGAAGATTATGAAGAGTTAAAAAGATTTGATAAAAATATTCAAGAAAAGTATCTTCTTAACTTCTCTCTTTTTCAATCACTTCCAGATTATTGGGGTATAAATCAAGAGTTTCCTATTATGCCAATAACTCATTTGGATAAAAAACCAACAAGAAGAGCATCTTTATGGGATATAACTTGCGATAGTGATGGAGAAATTCCTTTTGATATGAAAAAACCTCTATACTTACATGATGTAAATCTAAATAAAGAGGATTATTTCTTGGCATTTTTCAATGTTGGAGCTTATCAAGATACATTAGGAATGAAGCACAATCTTTTCTCTCATCCAACAGAGATAAATATTGTATTTAAAGATGAAGAAGTTATTTTAGAAAAGCTACTTGAATCACAAAAAATCATAGATATTTTAGATGATATAGATTATGATACACAAGAAATACAAACAATTTTAAGTAGAAGTTTACCACTTGAAACATATGAAATAATGAAAAAATATTTAAATGACAATAGTTATTTAAAAACAATTTGGAGTTATTATGACGAATGAAAATAATAAAGAAAGATCTTTATGGCAATTAATCAAAGAGGATTTTTATGTACCAAAATTAAATGATCCTGTTCTTGATTCAAACTTTGAACTATTTTTTAATTATCCTGGTGTTTGGGCGATTATAAATTATAGAATAGCAAATAAACTTTATAAAAAGGGTTTTAAAAAAATTGCTCGTGCAATATCTGGAATATCAACTTTTTTGACAAAGACTGATATTCACCCAGCTTGTACAATTGGAAGAAGAGTTTTTATAGATCACGCAATTGGAGTTGTAATTGGAGCAACTGCTATTGTTGAAGATGATGTATTAATTTATCAAGGTGTAACTTTGGGTGGAGTAAGTCTAAACAAAGGTAAAAGGCATCCAACAATTAAATCAAATGTTGTTTTAGGAAGTGGAGCTAAGATTCTAGGTAATATTACTATTGGTGCAAACTCTAAAATTGGTGCAAACTCTGTTGTGGTAGTTGATGTTCCTGAAAATTCAACTGCAGTTGGAGTTCCTGCAAGAATTATTAAAAAAGATCAAAGAAAAGATAAATTAGCACACAATGAGCTACCTGATGTTAGTAAAGAGATGTTTAGATATCTAATCAATAGAATTTCAAATCTTGAACACTCTATAAAAAAAGAACCAAATTGTACTTTGGCTGAAAAAAATGAAGCTTTGGAGAAAGAGTACGATAACTTTCTAGAAGCTTTAAATACAAATAAGAAGTGATATTGTGGATATTAATTTAATAATTTTTGGTTTACTAACTGGTTTTTCTTCAGGTTTTTTTGGTATTGGAGGAGGAAGTATTTTAATTCCCCTACTTCTTCTTGCAAACTATGGGATGAAGGAAGCTGTATCAATATCAATTATGCAAATGGTTTTTTCTTCAATTTATGGATCTTATTTAAACTTTCAAAAAATTAAAAACTTTCTAAGAGATGGTATTATTTTAGGAATTGGATCAAGTTTTGGTGGACTCACTAGTGGTTATTTTTTACCAAAAATTCCTGATATTTATCTTCAATATCTTTTTATAGCAGTTTTATTTTATACAATTTATACACTTTTTAAAGCTCCAGCATCAACACAAATTGTAGCTCCAAGAAAAAATGTTATTACTTTAATATTTATTGGTTATCTTGTAGGAATATTTGCTATGAGCATAGGAATTGGTGGCTCTTTAATATTACTTCCTATTTTAGTTGGCTTTTTAAAATATGATTTAAAAGTAGCAACTGCTCTTGGACTATTTTTTGTAATATTCTCATCTTTTGGTGGTTTTATTTCTACATCTTTATTTGGAAATATGCTTTTTTATGAAGGATTAATTATTGGAGTTGGTTCTCTTATTGGAGTATATTTTGGTATAAAAATAAAAGAAAAAACAAAATCTACTTCTTATAAGAATTTTGTTTTAATTCTTAATCTCTTAGTTTTAATTGTAACTATTTACAAAACTTTCTTTGATTAGAAACTAAGTTTTTCTTAGTTTCTTTTTGTAGGAACTAAATACTCATTTGTATTAATTCTCTCTTTTAGTTCCATTTGATTGGTTTTACCACATTTTGGACAAGGATTATTGATATTTGAATGACAAGAATAACAAAACATTGAAGTGCAATTATTACAAGTAAGTTTACAATGTTTACAAACAAAAGTTTTTTCTCTTTTTATCTTTTGTTTATTTTTAGAGAATATTTTTATTATAAAATCAAACATATTTATCCTAAATATTAATATATTTTAAAAATCATATATTAAAAAGAGTTAGTTTAACTTAAAATGTTATGATTATAAAATTATAAAGGAAAATTATGAGTAATAAATTAAAAAAAATTATAAAAGAACTTCTAAAATACTCAATTATTTTTATTTTAGTATTAAATATAGTTAGTTATTTTAAATCTCAAGATTTAAATAATAGTAGTTTAGATTTAAATAGCTTTAATTTAATTGATGGTTCTACTTATAAAACTATTTCAAACAAACCTCTTATGATACATTTTTGGGCAACTTGGTGTCCAATTTGTGCTCTTGAGGAGCAAAATATTGAAAAAATCTCTAAAAACTTTGAAGTTATTACAATAGCAAGTCAATCAGGAAGCGATGAAGAGATTAAAAGTTATTTAGAAAAAAACAATTTATCATTTAAAGTTGTAAATGATGAAGATGGAGATTTATCAAAGCATTTTAAAGTAAATGCTTTTCCAACAACTTTTATATATGATGATAAAAAGAATCTAAAATTTAGTGAAGTTGGATACACATCAACTTTTGGTCTATATTTAAGAATGTGGTGGAGTAATTAAAAAGTTCAAAAAAAGATAGTTTTGGATAAAATTCTAAAAAATTATATTATATTTAAGGCAAAAAATGAAATTCAAAATATTTGTGGATGGACAACATGGAACAACAGGTTTAAAAATCCATGATATGTTAAAAAATAGAGATGAGTTAGAACTTTTAACAATCGATGAAAAAGATAAAAAAGATATTAAAAAAAGAAAAGAGCTTTTAAATAGTGCTGATTTAGTCTTTTTATGTCTTCCAGATGAAGCATCAAAAGAATCTGTAAGTTTAATTACAAATGAAAATGTAAAAGTAATTGATGCAAGTACAGCATTTAGAACTAATCCATCTTGGGTTTATGGAATACCTGAACTTACAAAAAATCAAAGAAATAAAATAAAAAATTCAAAAAGAGTTTGTGTTCCAGGTTGTCATGCAAGTGGTTTAATCGTAGCTATGAAACCTCTTTTTAGAAATAAAATCTTAAGTAAAAATTTTAAACTAATTTGTCATTCAATTACTGGTTATAGTGGTGGTGGAACTTCTATGATAAATGATTATGAAAATGGAGTTTTTGATGTAATTGGTGGACAAAGACCTTATGCATTAGCTTTAAATCACAAGCATCTTCCAGAGATGAAATATGTTCTTAAAACAAATAAAGCTCCAATATTTACTCCAAGTGTTGGTAATTTCAAACAAGGTATGCTAGTAATTTCATATATTGAAAAATCAAAGATGAAGAAACAATTAAGCCGTAAAGAATTAATTAATATTTATAAAAAGTATTATAACAATGAACTTTTTATAAGAACTATTGAAGATAATGATAACTATTTAGAAAATGGTTTACTAAATCCTATGTCTTGTAACAATACAAATTCTTTAGAAATTTCAGTTTATGATAATAAAACTGATTTAGTAATAATTTCAAGATTAGACAATCTTGGAAAAGGTGCAAGTGGAGCTGCTGTTCAATGTATGAATATAATGCTTGGTCTTGAAGAGAAAAAAGGTTTAGAGATAAAGATCTAAACTTTTATCTCTAAAAAAACTATTTAACTCCTAAAAACTCAAATGCTTTCTCTTTTTTAAAGCTAGAACTTACATCTCCTGAATATATATTTTCTTGATTTTCGCCCAAATATAATTTTTTGATATCTGTTTTTCTGAAATCAATTGCTTTAATATCTACCCAAAATATATTTGGAGAAACTGCTGATTCAAAAAAATACAATCCTCTTTTATGGTCAAAAACTGTTCTCCATCTTGTTGAAGAGATATTTGGTTCTTCTTCTGTATTTAATCCAAAAGGTACAGAAACATTTCTAATTACACTAAAAACACTAGCTAAAGTATGTTGTTTATTTGCATTCTTAGGTATTGCATTTATTTAAAAAGATGCTCTTGCAAAACGATCTGAAGCTCGATTTGTTCCTGGAAGCATTGTTGTTCCACCAATTTGTTGCCAATATGTGTTAAGTGCTAATTGTTTATCAAATATTGGAGAATTTGTCATAACTTGGTATTTTATATTATGATGTATTACTTGTTTTCCATCTATATACTCAATAATCGCACTATCACCTTTTTTATCTGAAATAGATAGATGTAAAGTTGCTAACCTTTTTTCTCCTGGAACTTGATCTGTAACTACAACAAAAGGCTCTTTTTTTAAAGCTTTTACAGCTTCTTCAACTGTTGCAAAATTATCTAAAATATATTGTGCCCATAAAGATATACTTAAAGTTGCTTTATTACTCTTTTCTACTTTTGGATACTCTGATTCAACAAGCCATAGTAAATTTGCCATTAAGCCTTTTTCATTTACTCCATCTGTTGTTGAAATATCATATCCTGTTGCAACGACACTTCCGTATTTTGAAGTCCATTTTATTGATTTTATTCCAGCTTTTCCATCTCTTTTTATATTATTAGGAAAAATCCAGAGGTTTGTTCCAACATCACTTTTCCAATCCATAGATCTTGCAGTCATAATCTCATTTTCACCGTGATACACAACTCTTGTACAAGCAAAAGATAAGCTTGTAGTTAGAAAAAAAACTATTAATAAGAATATTCTTTTTATTGCTCTATTCATATCTTTTTCCTTTTTATTTAGATATTTATAAATTATAATTTAAATATAGTAAAAATTTCTTAAATTAAATACTAAATAATAGTTATTTTACTTCCAAAATCTGCCATTCCACAAGAGTACATAGAGCTTGTAACAATAGCATCTATATTTAAACTTGCATAATCTTTTGCATTGTTTAAATTTATACCACCACTACAAATAATTTTAATATCTTTATATTTTTCATCTCTTAATTTTACAACTTTTCTTATATCTTCAATACTCATTTTATCGAGCTGTAAAACATCTGCACCAAATTCAAATAAGTTTTTACTATCTTCAAAAGTTGAACTCTCAATTACTATTTTCTTTTCAGGCATTTTTATTTTAAAAGTTTTTATCTCATTATAAAACTCAAAATCATCTTTATAAACTACTCTATGATTTGGAAAAAATAAAATAGTTTCACTAAGATTTAATCTATGAACATTTGCTCCACCATTTAGTATTGATTTTATACAAAGTTTTTTTGCAAATGGATAAGTTTTTCTAGTAGTTAAAAGTTGACAGTTTTTATTAATAGAGTCTATCGTTTCTTTCATATTTGCTGTATATGTTGCAATTTTAGAACTATATTCCAAGATTAGTTGAACAGTTCTCCAGATTTTATGAAGATTTTCATATTTTCCTTTTATGCTAAGAACTAAATCACCTTTTTTTGCTCTTACTTTTGAAGGTATATAACTTAAAATTTCACAATCAAAAAGTTTAGCAATTCTAGAAGATTCTTCACTACAAGAAACCATGATATCATCTCTTGTAAAAATATCAAGTTTTGCTTCTAAGCTATTTTTTTCTTGTAAAAATGTAGTCAAATCTAAATAAGGTAAATCATCTTTTAGAAGAGCTAAAAGCTCTTCATCTGTAAATCTTATCATTTATGCAATATTTGAAATAATAAAATCTGTTTTTTTAAGTTGTCCAGATTTTTTTGTAAATTCTAATTCTAGTTTTGCTCTATTTCTTGATATATATTCAAGCACAAGTGGTTCTTGCTTTTGAACTAAATTTAAGATTGCCAATTTCATTGAAGTAAAAAACATCTCTTCACTGTAAATATCTTCTGCAATCTTTTCTAATATAATTTTATTTTGATTAAGCATAAAACTATCTTCTATTATTTCTAAGGCTCTTTTTGCAACTTTATAATTTGTAATATGTCTTAGCAACTTATAAAATTTCATTGATAAATCAAGTAAATAGTTACCATTTATCATCTCTTCTACTTTAGATATTTTCTCTGTCTTTAGATATTCTATTAAATCATCATTTGAAAAAGCATAATCTAAAAGTTTTATAATCTTTCTTTTATCTTGATTTTTCCATTTGTAATATGTTGGAGCAGAAAATTCAAAAAGCTCCGTCATAATTTTTTCTTTTGTCATTTTTATTCCTAAAATAATAGCTTTTTTACATTATATTCTTAATTACATAATGCTTGGTTTAAACTATTTTAACTCTTGCCAAGATTTTCCTATATTTACACTAACTTTCAAAGGTACATTTAATATAAAAATATTCTCCATAATATCTTTTATCTCTTTTGTAAATTCATCAATTTTTTCATCTTTAACTTCAAAAATAAGTTCATCATGGATTTGTAAAAGCATTTTTATATCTTCATTTTCTTTATATTTTTGATCTATTTTTATCATAGATAGTTTTATTAAATCAGCTGCACTTCCTTGAAACTGTGTATTTACAGCTTCTCTTAAATATGCAGCTTTTAGCATAGGACTTGCCCCTTGAAAATCAAAAAATCTTTTTCTATTTAATAAAGTTTTCACAAATCCTTCTTGTGTAGCTCTTTCTTCAATAGATTTTAAATAATCCTTTACACTTTTAAATGCTTCAAAATATGAATCAATATAAGCTTTTGCTTCTTTTGAACTAATATGTAAAGTATCTCCTAGCTTTTTTGCTCCCATCCCATATAAAAGACCAAAGTTAATAGATTTTGCAACTGCCCTTTTATTTTTTGCTTCGACTTCACCAAAAATCTTAACAGCAGTTTGATAGTGAATATCTAAATTATTTCTAAAAGCTTCAACTAAAGCTTCATCTTGCGAAAAATGAGCCAACAATCTTAACTCTATTTGAGAATAATCAACTCCTACAAGCTTATATCCATCTTTTGCAATAAATGTTTTTCTAATATCAATATCATTTGCACTAAAAGTTGGAATATTTTGAAGATTTGGTGATTTTGAACTTAATCTTCCTGTTGTTGTACCTGTTTGTAAAAATGATGTGAAAATTCTATTTTGTTCATCTTTTAATCCTAATTCTAAAAGAGGTTCTATATAAGTTGAATGTAGTTTATCAGCTTCTCTAAAATCCAATAAAAGTGGAACAACTAAATGTAAATCAAATAGAGAATTTAAAACACTTTCATCTGTGCTATATCCTGTTTTTGTCTTTTTTGAAGGAGGAAGATTTAATTTCTCAAATAAAACTTCTCCAACTTGCTTTGGAGATCTTATATTAAACTCAAATCCAACACTTTGGAATATTTTTTCTTTTAGTTCATTTAAAAATATTTGACTCTTTTCTTTGTAATCTTGTAAAAGATTTACATCAACTTTTATTCCTCTTTGCTCCATTACTGCTAATACATAAATAAAATTAAATTCCAACTCAAATGCTATATTTAAAAGTTCTTCTTCGCCTTTCTCTTTAAAAATTTCTAATTGTTTGTTAAACAACTTTAAAGTCATTAAAGCATCTTCAGCTGCATATTGTGTAGCTTTTTCAAGTTCAACACTTGAAAAGTTCTCACCTTTTTTTACCATTTGATTAAAACTTAGCATATCAATATTAAAATATTTTTTTATCTGAAAATCAATTCCTACTTTGCTAGAAGTATCCAGAATCCAAGATAAAATCATAGTATCAGCATAAAGTTTTAAATCAATATCAAAGTTATTTTTTATAATTTGCCAATCATATTTAAAATTTTGAAGCACAAGTTTATATCTATTTAAAATCTCAATAGTTTTTTTAGCAACTTCAAGTGGAATCTGATTTTCAACTCCCAAATAATTATGAGCAATTGGAACATAATAAGCTCTATTCTCTTCATATGCAAATGAAAAACCAACTATTTTTGCCTTTGTTGTATCTATATCTGTTGTTTCTGTATCAAATGCAACAATACTATCTCTTGGTATTTTATTTATAGCTAAACTTAAACTTGCTTCATCATTTAATAATATATATTCAGCTTTCTTGCTTTCATTATTTTGTTCTTTTGGTATCTCTGTTTTATAACTTAATCCATTTTTATTTACTCTATCCAAAACTCTATGCATATCATAAGACTCTAAACTACTTGCAATTTTTAGAATTGGATTTTCTATTGGTAATATAAACTCTTCAAGATTATCAATAAAATGACAATCTGTTTTTAAAGTAACAAGCTCTTTTGATAAAAAAGCATTCTCTTTTGATTCAAGAAGTAACTTTTGTGTTCTTGGTTTTTCTACCTCTTCTATATTATTATATATGTTTTCAATATTTTTAAATTGATTTATTAAAGTTTCTGCTGTTTTTGCTCCAACTCCTTTTACTCCAGGAACATTATCAGCTGCATCTCCAACTAATGCTTGATAGTCAATAAAGTTTTCTGCTTTAACTCCATATTTCTCAAAACATCTTGCTTCATCTATTATTTGTCTTTTACTTGGATCAAATAGATAAACTCCATCTTTATCACTAATTAATTGATATAAATCTTTATCATGAGATACAACTCTTACTTCTAAACCTTTTAAAACAGCATCTTTTGCAATACTTGCAACCATATCATCAGCTTCATATCCAGTTTTTATAGCTATTTTAAATCCCATATCCTCAATAAATGATATTGCTATTGGAAGTTGAGCCAATAAATCTTCTGGAACATCTGGTCTTTGAGCTTTGTAAGCATCATAAATCTCTTTTCTAAAAGTATCACCTTTTGAATCAAGTGCAAAAACAATATAATCTGTTTTAAAATCTTTTCCAATACCTGCAATAAAGTTCATAAATCCTGTAAGTAATCCTGTGGGAAATCCACTTGAAGATCGTAATGGTGGAAGTGCATAATAGCTTCTAAATAAAAATCCAAATGTATCAATAATTGTAATAGTTTTTTTCATTGTAAGTCTTTCAATATGAGTTTATAGTTTTTATATTATAATAATATCTTTGAATAAAGGATAAAAAAGATGATAATAATTCCAGCAAGATTAAATTCAAGTCGTTTTCCAAATAAGATTTTATCAGATATTATGGGACTTCCAATGCTTATAAGAACTGCAAAACAAGTTAGCTCTTTAGATAAAGTAGTAATTGCAACAGATACAAAAGAGGTTTTTGATTTAGTAAAAGAGCATGGCTTTGAAGCAGTTATGACAAGTATTGAACATAATAGTGGAACAGATAGAATAAATGAAGCAGTAAATAATCTAAATTTAAATGATGATGAGATAATTATCAATGTTCAAGCAGATGAACCTTTTATTGAAGTTGATGTTATAAAAGCTGTTATAAAAAGAGTAAATGAAGTTAAAAATTGTGAAGATACTTTAATCACTTCTTGTTATAAAAAAATATCAAGTGAAGATGCAAATGATCCAAACTTAGTAAAAGTAGTTTTAAACAATAAGAATGAAGCTATCTACTTTTCAAGAGCAAAAGTTCCATTTCATAGAGAAAAAGATAAAGAAGAGAACTATTTTGGTCATTTAGGAATTTATGGTTTTACAAAAAAGTCTTTAAATAAATTTTGTAGTTTAAGCTCTTCAAAACTTGAAGATAGTGAAAAACTCGAGCAATTAAGAGCTATTGACAATGGATTTAAGATAGCTATGGTTGAAGTATCTTCAAAATCTTTTGGTATTGATACAAAAAATGATTTAGAAAAAGCTTTAAAGATTTTTAAAGCTTAAAGATTTGAGAAGATAAGTTTTTTTAAAATATCTTTTAAAAAAACTCTCTCTTTCTCATCTAATATTGAATATACATCTTCAAGCCTTTTAGCAGTAGTTTCAACACAGGATAAAACTACCTCTTCTCCATCTTTAGTAAGAGAAACTAAAACTTTTCTTTTATCTTTTTGACAACTTATTCTTT
Source organism: Aliarcobacter thereius LMG 24486 (assembly GCF_004214815.1). Classification (NCBI taxonomy): domain Bacteria; kingdom Pseudomonadati; phylum Campylobacterota; class Epsilonproteobacteria; order Campylobacterales; family Arcobacteraceae; genus Aliarcobacter; species Aliarcobacter thereius. The sequence goes on along the minus strand of NZ_CP035926.1, from coordinate 549,649 downwards.
TTATTAATTTTCTCTCTTCTAGTTTTTTTAAAACTTTTGTCATTCCACCACTTGAAAATATTATTGCACTATAAAGTTCAGTAGGACTTAAAGTATGATCTTCACTATTAAAATACAAAGCAGCTAAAACATCAACTTCAGAATTTAATAAATCATAGTTTTCTTTATAATGTGATTCACCATTATAATAAGTCTGTTTAGTCAACAACAACATTGGTAAAAATAAAGAATAAATCTTACGACTATTCTCTTCTTCAACTCTTTTATAAAAATCTTCAATATATTTTCTATTCATTCCAAAATTATAGCAGAAAAAAATAAAAGTATCTTTCTAGCAAGATAGAATTAAGTAAAAGATTGATAAAATCTGCATTTATTTTTAAAAGGAGTAAATTTGAAAAAAATATATTTTGTTTTCTTGTTACCACTTTTTTTATATAGTCAAAACTTAGAAGAGCTAATTAATTTATCAGTAGAAAATAGATTAGTTGAATCTACAAAACAAAGAGTAGATGCTTTAAAAGAAGATTATAAAGGTACAAAAAGTGGATATTTACCACAGTTCAATGTTGGAGCCAAATATTATATAAATGATAATGAACATAGTTCTTTAGGTATTTCAAAAAAAGGATTCAACGCTTATGGTAGTGTTGATTTTATAGTTTATGATGGTGGAAAAAGAGGAGATACTTTTGATATTTATGAATCATCTATAAAAAGCCAAGAACAATCTTTGGAAGCTTTAAAAAACAACATATCTTTAAATGTTGTAAACTATTATTATAATTATTTATCTTTAGATGCAAGAAAAGATGCGAAGCAGAGAGAAATTGAGCAATTAACAGCTCAAAAAAATAGAATTGAAAAGTTTTATGAAGCTGGAACTGCAACTGAAGATGAATTTCAAAAAATTGTATCAAGACTTGAAATGGCAAATGTAGAGTTACAAGAAGTTGAGCTAAACCTTGTAACAATTTTACATAATTTAGAATATATAACTGGTTCAATTGTTACTATTTCTTCTGGTTCAACTGTAAAAGCACTTGAAGAAGATATAGAAACAAACGATAGATTTGATATTCAAGCTTTGCTTTATGATTCAGAAGCTAAATCTTACTCTACTAAAGCAGAGAAAAGTGGATATCTTCCAACAATATCATTAAATCATACAATGAATTATGATGATAAAGATTATAGAGATGATAATATGAGAAATGGTCCATATCATCAAAATATATCTAGTGCAAACTTGAATTGGAATATATTCTCTTTTGGAGAAACAAAATTTAAAAGTGAAGCAAAACATAAAGAGTATTTAGCAAGTAAATTAAACTATGATTATGAGAAAAATAGAGCAGATGTTGATTTAAAACTATCTCTAAAAGCCTATGATATCGCACTTGCTAAAATAAAATCAAGTGAAGCTTCTGTTATTGCAGCTCAAACTGCATATGAAGTTATTAAATCAAAATTTGAGAATGGTTTGATTGATAATGTTGCATATTTACAAAGTTTAACAGAAAAATATGATGCAATAAGCCAACATAAACAGTCACTAAATGATTTAGAAATAAAAAAAGCAACTATTATTTATAATAGTGGTGAAAAAATCAAGGAGTATATAAGATGATAAAAAAATCAATAATTTCACTATTTATAGGAAGTTTAGCTTTCTCAAGCCTTATGGCAAATGAAGCTCCAGCTCTTCCTGTTGAAATTTTTAAAGTAGAAAAAAAAGATTTCACAACTGTAAAAACATATCCAACAATTTTAAAAGCTGTTGAGCAAGTTGATATAATTGCAAGAGTTTCAGGAACACTAAAAGAGAAACACTTTACAGAAGGTTCATTTGTAAAAAAAGGAACTTTACTTTATAAAATTGAGCCTGATACTTATCTTGCAAATTTAAATATGAAAAAAGCTAATTTTATAAAAGCAGAAAAAGATTTTGAAAGAGCAAAATCACTAATAGAGTCAAAATCAATTAGTCCACAACAATTTGATGATTACACTTTTCAATTTGAGAGTTCTAAAGCAGCTTTTGAAGAAGCAAGAATACAATTCAACTATACATCTGTGAAAGCTCCTATTGATGGAATTGTAGGAATTAAGCAACAAGACATTGGAGATTTAGTAGGAACAACTCCTAATAATTCTCTTCTTGTTACAATTACAAACAATAACCCAATTCACGCAGAGTTTTCTCTTCCAAAAAATGATATGAGTAACTTTTTAAAACAGATTAAAGATAATAAAGCAAAAGTTTCTGTTTTAAGTGATGATAAAAAATATTCTGGAAAAATAGATTTTGTATCTCCAACAATTGATTCAAATACTGATACTCTTTTATTAAGAGCAAAAATAGATAATAAAAATGGAGAACTTTTAGTTGGAAACTTCTCACAAATTGAGATCTCTAATCTTGATTTAGGTGATGTTTTTGTTATTCCTGAAAAAGCTGTTTTAAAAACTGCTCAAGCAACAGTTGTAATGATTGCAGATGAAAACAATATCGCTAATCCAAGACCAATTATTGTTGGGAACCTTGTAAAAGAAGGAGTGATAGTTAAAGGTGGTTTAAAAGGTGGAGAGAAGATAATTATCTCTAATATTGCCAAACTAAGACCAAATACAAAAGTACAAATAGTAAATAAAGAGAAATAAATATGATTTCAGCATTTTTTATACGAAACCCAGTTTTTGCTGGTGTTTTAAGTATTGTTATATTTTTGGTTGGACTTGTTTCAATGTTCAGCCTTCCAATAGAACAATATCCTAGAGTTTTACCTCCTCAAATAGTTGTATCGACATCTTATCCAGGAGCAAGTGCAAATACAATTGCAAAAACAGTTGCTGCTCCACTTGAAGAGAAAATAAATGGTGCAAAAAATATGCTTTATATGAATTCACTTTCAGAAGATAGTGGAAGATTAAGTATAAATGTATTTTTTGAAACTGGAACAGATCCTGATCAAGCAAAAATTGATGTAAACAATAGAGTTCAAGCTGCTTTATCTTCAATGCCTGAACAAGTTCAAAGATTAGGTGTTGTTGTTTATGAGAGTTCTCCTAGTATTCTTCTTTTTGCAATGCTTCAATCTCCAAATGACACTTATGATTCAATATATTTATCAAACTATGCAGTTTTAAATATTATTGAAACATTAAAAAGGGTAAATGGAGTTGGAGATGCTATTGTTTTTGGAGCAAAAGATTACTCTATTAGAATTTGGTTAGATCCTGAGAAGTTAACTAAATTTAATTTAACTACAACAGATGTAATTTCAGTTGTAAAAGAGCAAAATAACCAATATGCTGCTGGTAAAATTGCAGCTGAACCAATTGCAAATAAACAAATGTATACATATACAATACAGACTCCTGAAAGATTTAATGATCCATCACAGTTTTCAAATATTATAATTAGATCAAATCCTGATGGAAGTAGTTTAAAATTAAAAGATATTGCAACTATTGAATTAGGAAGTGCTGATTATAGTATGCAAACTAAACTAAATGGTGCTGCATCTGTTCCTATGGGAGTTTTTCTTCAAAGTGAAGCTAATGCACTTGAAACTGCTGATGCTATAAAAGCAGCTTTAGAAGAAGCTAGTAAAAGTTTTCCTGATGATTTAAAATATTCAATTCCTTATGATAGTACAGATTTTATTACTGCATCAATTAGTGAAGTTATTAAAACTTTTATTGAAGCACTAATTTTAGTTATCTTAATTATATATTTATTTTTACAAAACTGGAGAGCAACTGTTATTCCTTTAATTGCTGTTCCAATATCTATTGTTGGTGCATTTGCAGGAATGTATATGTTAGGATTTAGTATAAATCTTCTTACACTTTTTGGTCTTGTTCTTGCTATTGGTATTGTTGTTGATGATGCTATTATTGTTATTGAAAATATTGAACGACATATGGATATGGGAAAAACCCCTAAAGAAGCTGCATTTATAGCAATGAGAGAAGTAACAGGGGCTTTAATTGCTATTATTTTAGTTCTTGGAGCTGTGTTTATTCCTGTTGCATTTATGGGTGGATTAAGTGGAGAGATGTATAGACAGTTTGCAGTTACTATTGTTATGTCCGTTACTATTTCTGGTTTTGTTGCATTAACATTAACTCCATCACTTTGTGTAAGAATATTAAAAAATAAAAAACATGAACCAAATGCATTTTTTAGATGGTTTAATAATATGTTTGAGAAAGCAACTGAAGGTTATTCTTTATTAGTTAAAAAAACAATTAGATTTTCATTAATCTCATTACTTTTATTTGGTGGATTAATCTTTATATCTTGGGATATGTTTAAAAATATGAAAACTGGTTTAGTTCCAGATGAAGATCAAGGAACAATCTTTATATTTGGATTCAACCCTCCTGGTTCATCTTTATCAAGAACAATTGGTCTTAGTGAAGAGATTAGTGCAATAGTTTCAAAAGATCCAAATGTTGAAAATGTTATTACTCTTGCTGGTTATGACTTTACAACAAGTGCACAAAGAACACATACAGTTGCAACTATTATTAAATTAAAAGATTGGAGCCAAAGACCAAATAGTGAACAACATGCTATGACTCTATTAGAGAAGTTTAGTGGACAATTGATGGGAACTAGTGAAGGTTTCTCTTTCGCTGTTGTACCTCCTGCTATTATGGGTATGAGTGTTACTGGTGGATTTGATATGTATGTTCAAGATAGAACAGGTGGAAGTATTGAAGATTTACAAGGTGTAGTAAATGAAATTATTGCCAAAGCAAATCAAAGACCTGAATTAATGGGTGTAAGAACTTCTTTATCTTCAAATATTCCTCAATATGATATGAAAATAGATATTGAGAAAGCAAAAGCAAAAGGTGTACAATTAAATGATATTTATAGTACAGTAAATGCGACTTATGGAAGTTACTATATAAATGATTTCTCTTTATATGGAAGAACTTATAGAGTAAACATGCAAGCTATTGATAAATTTAGAGATAATGCAGAAGATATCCAATATATATATGTAAGATCTGCAACAACAGGAGAACTATTTCCTTTAAACGCATTTGTAACTCTTACTCAAACAGTTGGTGCTGATATTGTTGAAAGATTTAACCTTTTCCAAGCAGCAAAAATATCAGGTCAACCAAAACCTGGATATAGTTCAGGAGATGCATTAAATGCTATTGAAGAGGTTGCAAATGAGATTTTACCTCAAGGTTATACAATTTCTTGGGTTGGAACTGCTTATCAAGAGAAACAAATTGGTGGAAGTTCTGCTAAAGCATTTATTTTTGGACTAATATTTTTATTCCTTATTCTAGCTGCATTGTACGAGAAATGGTTACTTCCATTATCTGTTGTATTAGCAGTTCCTTTTGCTGTATTTGGAGCAATTTTAGCAACAAATTTAAGAGGACTTGATAATAATATTTATTTCCAAATTGGACTTTTAGTTCTTGCTGGATTAGCTGCAAAAAATGCTATTTTAATTGTTGAGTTTGCTCTACAAAAACGAAGAGAAGGTTATAATTTAGTAGATTCAGCATTAGAAGCTGCAAAAGTTAGATTAAGACCAATTATTATGACTTCTTTAGCATTTACTATTGGAGTACTTCCACTTGCACTTGGAAGTGGAGCAGGAGCTGCGAGTAAACATGCTATTGGTACAGGAGTTGTTGGTGGAATGCTAACAGCAACTTTCTTAGCTATTTTATTTATTCCACTTTTCTATATATTAATCTCAAGATTAAGTAGAGAAAAAGAAGGTCCTATTGACCAAGATTTAAGAAAAGAAGAAGAAGAGAATAATAAAGAGTACTAAAAAGTACTCTTTTCTCTTTACTTATGGAAATTATTATAGATAGTTTTATTTCAAATTTCAAAAATGCTCTAGCTTTAGTAAGTTATTTTGAATTTATAGCAGTAATTTTATCTATAATATATTTACTTCTTGCAATTAAACAAAATGCTTGGGGATTTTTAGCTGCATTTATAAGCACACTTATTTATTCAATTATATTTTTTGATGCAACACTTTTTATGTCTTCACTCTTAAATGCTTACTATTTACTTATGGCAATTTATGGTTTTTATTCTTGGAAAAAAGGATTTAAAAATAGTGAAGAGTTAAAAGTCTCTTCTTTAAAAGTTAAAACACATTTTATATTGATTCTATCTCTTACTATTTTATCTATTATTATTGGCTATATTATGGACAACTATACAAATGCATCTTTTGCTTATTTAGATAGTTTTATAACAATTTTTGCTCTTTGTACAACATATTTATTAGCAAAGAAAATTTTAGAAAATTGGATATATTGGATAGTTATTGATAGCTCTTCAATATATTTATATTATCAAAAAGATCTATTTTTCACATCTTTTTTATTTTTAATTTATACTATTTTAGCTACTTTTGCATACTTTTCATGGAGAAAAAATAGTTTATGAATTTAAGCCAAACTATAAATTCACTTGATATTTTTAGGAATAAGAACTTTAGTCTAAATCTTTTAAAATCTCAAGGCTTAAATAATATCTCTTATTTACTAAAAATGGATAAGAAATCATATGTTATAAGAGTTTTTAAAAATCTTGATAGTGTAAATATTAGTAGAACTTTTGAGTTTAAGGTTCAAAGTAAAGCATATAAAAAACATATAGCTCCAAAAACTATTTTTATAAATAAAAACTTTATGATTTATGAATTTGTAAATGGAGCTCATAAATCTACTTTAAATAAGAAAGATATTAAAAGATTAGCTCTTGCAGTTAAAAAAATTCATCAAATTAAATTAAAAAGTAAAAAATATGACTTTTTAAAAGATTTCAATAGTTATAAAGATATTTTAAAAGATGAAGATAGTAAAGAAATATTATTAAAATTAGAGAAAAATATTCTAAAAGTAAAAGAGTTTAAAGAAGATTTAGCTTTAGTTCATCATGATTTAAATATAAAAAATATTCTTTTTAATCATAAAAAGATTAAAATAATAGATTGGGAATATGCTGGAACAAATGATATTTTTTTTGATATTGCAACTATTTGTATAGAGTTTAATTTAAGTAAAAAAGATGAAAAAATATTTTTAAAGAAATATTTTAAAACTATTCCAATATATACAAAGAAGAAATTAAAAATCTATAAAAATATTTATAAAAACATCTGTCTATTATGGTTTAAAAAAAATAGCTCTTCTTTATAAAAAGAAATCTTTACTAGAACTTTTGAGTTTTTTAAATATTTCTTCAAAATCTGCTGGATAAACTCTTGTTCCACCAAGTGTTGATATAAAATTTGTATCTCCTATCCATCTTGGAAGAAGATGATAATGAACATGTTCTTCAATCCCAGCACCAGCTGCTTTTCCTAAATTCATACCAATATTTACACCTTCACAAGGCATAATAGTTTTTAAAAGCTTAACACCTTGTTTTACTCTTTTTGAAACTCTTTGCCAAACTTCATCTTCAAGATCTTCTATATTTGCTGTATGAAAATTTGGAACAACCATAATATGACCTGGAGAATAAGGATATTTATTCATAACAACAAAACAAAGCTCATCTGAAAATAGAACTTCATATTTTTCATCATTTTTGTTTCTTAATATATGACAAAAAACACATGTATCTATCTTCTCATCTTTTACATATGTATATCTCCAAGGTGCATATAGATGTTCCATATTTAAGCTTTTATATAAAGTTTGGTGCATCGTTTGCAAAAAGTATTAAATCTCCACTTTTTGTACTACTTGCCAAAATATCTTGCATTTTTGATTTGTCTTTTAAAACAAAAACTTTATCTTTATTAATATTTTTTTCTAATATTTCAAGATTTAATTCACCTGTGATTATCACAAAATCAAAAACTTCATCAATCTTCTTTGCTATTTTTATATTTGATTCATCATTTGATTCTACAAGTCCAGGAGTTATAACAACTCTTCTTCCCTTATGATTCTTAGATATATTAAAAGCTTCCATCATACCTTCGTAATTCCCATTAAATGAATCATCAATAATTAATTTTCCACCAGCTTCTATTTTTTGTAATCTATGTTCAACTTGTGGTAAAGTTTTTAAAGTTTTTCTAATCTCTTCAAGACTTAAACCAAATTCTAAAGCAAGTAAAATAACAGCAGATAAATTTATAGCATTAAAACTTCCAAGTATTGGTGCAAAAAAATCTTCTTCTTTTTTATTAATTAAAAAAGAAAAATGTAAACCATCTAAATCACTTTTTAATATTTTAAGTTCTTTTGGAAAAACTTCAATAAAATTTCTATCTTCTAAATCTGTACTTTTATGAACAAAAGCTTTTTTTACTCTTTTTGATAGAAGTAACTCTTTTTTAGTATTTTTTATATTTTCTAAACTTTTAAAATACTCGATATGCTGTTCACCAACACTTCCTATTATTACATATTGTGGATCTAAAAAGTTTGCAATAGTTTTTATATCACCTTTTACTCTAGCTCCTGCTTCTGCTATATAAATATCTGTATTTTTAGGTAAATCTTTATTTACATCTAAAACTAAACCAGCTATTGTATTTACACTTCTTGGAGTTTTATATGTATTAAAACTATTTTTTAAGATATGATATAAAAAGTTTTTTATAGATGTTTTTCCAAAAGAGGCTGTAATAGCAACTATCTTTAAATCTTTTATACTATCAAGTTTTTTTCTAGCATCTTTTTTATATTTAAAAAACAGTAGCTTTTCTGTAATATTTGAAACTATCAAAGTAATAATCAAAGATGCAAAAGAATAATATTTGTTATCTGTAAAATATGTAAAAATAAGCAAAAAAGTTATTATTATAAAAAATCTATTTACTCTTTTTGTATAAACCAAAGTTTTATCTAACTTTTTATTCCATAAAAAAAGTGCAAAAACATAAACTATTAAGGCTATTGAGAAATATTTTTCTTCAAGATTTATCCACAAAACAAGTGGCAAAACAAAGTATAAAATATGCCATGATCTTTTATGATGATTTAAAATAACTCTTTTTAATTTATAGTTATACCATTGCAGATTTAAAATTACATACCAAGATAATGCAAGTATTGTTAAAAAATTTATAGTAAAATTAAAATAGTTCATCTTCAATTATTCCAGCAATTTGTTTTGAATGTTTTAGGAAAAAATAGTGATCTCCACTTAATTTATATAAAATAGAACTATCAATTATCTCTGATATTTTTTCTCCACTTTTCATTGATGTTGCTTTATCTTCCATCCCCCAAAAAATCAATGTTTTGTTTTTTATTTTTTCAAACTCTTGAGTAAAATCTTCATCTACAACATTTTTAAAAGTTTTATACATATTTTCACTCATTTTTGATACATCTTTACTTCTAAAAATCTTTGAAACAAATCCTAAACCTAAGCTATTTAAAGTTTTTGCTAGAAAAATCTTAAATCTAACTTTACAAGGTTTTTTTTCTAAAATACCTGCACTACTAAATAAAATTAGATTTTGTGGATTTATCAAAGTTGCAACTTTTCCACCAAAAGAGTGCCCAGCAACTGCGTATAAATCTGAATTCAGCTCTTTTAAAAACTCTTTTATTATATTTGAATAATCAAATGTTGTAAGTTCATAAATATTTTCACTTTTACCAAAACCTGGCATATCTATATATATATGTCTATAATCTTTTAAAAACTTATCAAAGCCTTGTTTCATAATCTCTTTGTTTGAACCCCAACCATGCAAAAAAACTATATCTCTTTTTGCTTCACTATTTTTTATATCATAAATAATATCAAATATTTTTCCATCTACATTTATACTTTTTAGTGCCAACTATTTTCCTTTTGCAACTTGTATTTTATTTACATAATCATAATTTATTGGAATAAATTTCTTTTTTGGTAAATTCTTTACTATTTTTTCAAAAGTTGTTTGAAAATCTTCAAAAAGATAATTTGCCATAGAACCAGGAATTGAATTAATTTCATTTAAATAAACTTCATTATCTACTACAAAAAAATCACATCTTATTAATGAACCTTCAAAAAGTGTATTATAAAGATTTTTAAAACTATTTTTTATCTCTTTATTTAGCTTCTCTCCTAAATCTACCTCTTGTGCTTTTGAAGTTCTTGAAAAATCTAAATACTTTTTATCAAAATCTAAAAAATCAGCTTTTTGTGGTTCTTCAATGATAGAAAATACAAACTCTCCAGCTATTTTTGTACCAGCTAAATTGTACTCTTTAACTCCACTTATAAATGGTTCAACAATAATAGCATCATCAAATTCAAAAGCAACATCAAGTGCATAAGATAACTCTTCTTTTGTTTTAACAATTGCAACCCCAATTGAGCTTCCCAATTTTACTGGTTTTATAATTGCTGGGAATTCATTAATTTCTATTTTGTCATTTTTAGTAAAATATTTATATGGAAGAGTTTTTACCTCTACACTTTGTGCATAACCTTTTGTTATAAATTTATTTGAACTAACAACACAAGCTTCAGTTCTAGGACCAACAAATGAAATATTATAAAAATCAAACATTGAAGCTAAAATACCATCTTCTCCATCTCCACCATGAGAAAGGTTTAAAACAACATCAAAATCGATATTTTGCTCTTTTTTGAATAATCCTGTTATTTTATAAAATCCATCTTTTTTAAAATAAACTCTATCAAACTTACTATATTCTCCACTTGAAAATAGTTTTGAATTTATTTTTGAACTTGGTATTTCATAAAGTTCTCTATTTTTATCAATAAATATATATATTAACTCATTTTTCAAAACATCTTTCATAGCAATTGAACTAACTATTGAAATCTCATGCTCAAAACTTATTCCACCAAAAACAACTGCTACTTTCATACTATTATCCTTATTTTATTTATCTATTTTTGTAATTTTTTTAAAGCTTCTCTTACAAGCTCACTAGTACTCGTACTTGTACAAGTTTTTAATATTTTTGAAACTATCTCTTTTTTGAAACCTAAACTTTCAAGAGCTAAAGAAGCTTCTAGATTTATATTAGAAACTTCATTATCATTTTCTACATCTATTATAAACCCACTAAGTTCAACAAGTATTCTACTAGCTCCTTTTGGTCCAATGCCAGGAACTCTTTTTAACATATCAACATCATTTGAGCTTATAATTTGTGCAAAAGAACTTGGTGTAAATGTTGAACAAATAGCAAGTCCAACTTTTGGTCCAATTCCATTTATTTTTATTACAGTTTCAAATAGCTTTTTTTCATTACTATCAATAAAACCATATAAATTATGAGCATCTTCTCTTATAATTTCACTTATTTCAAAACTTACTTCATCTTTTGTTATTTTTGAACTACAATTTAAAGATACAAAAACTTCATATACAACTCCGTTTACATTTAAATGTACAACTGTTGGCTCTTTTTTTATAATTTTTCCTATTAGTCCTACTATCAATTCTACTCTCTTTATTTTGTTATATTATTACTTTTTATTTATGTAATTTATAATTTTTATAAGTTTATTACAATCTTTTAAACTTTTTAAGTATATAATAAATCGACTTAAAAAAATTGGAGAGTTGTATGCTTAAATTTATTACAAAAAAAGTTAGCAATAAAATCATTTTTGCTCTGTTTGTTCTTATGTTTATAAGTAGTTCTTTCATTGTCTATTCAACAACAACGAAAGTTACTGAAGATTCAATAGCAAATGCTAGAGATAATTTATCAATGTTAAATGCATCCATATTTCAAACTTTAAGAAATACAATGAATACAGGAGATAGAGATCTAATAGCAAAAGCAGAAGAAGATGCTAGAGATATAAAAGGAGTTAAGCAGTTAACTGTTGCGAAAAGTAAAGAACTTATTGAACTTTATGGTTTAGACACTCCTTTTACAAAAGATCCACAGATTTTAGATAGCTTTGCTACAAAAGAGAATCAAATTATTCAGAAAAATGATGAAAATGGGCATACAATTAGAATGATTAAGCCAATGATAGCAACAAATGAGTGTATGGCTTGTCACCCAAATCAATCAGTTGGAGATGTTATTGGTGTAATGGATTTAACTTTCTCTTTAGATGAAACTGATAAAAAAATAAAATCTCTTTTAAAAGAAATTTCTCTATCTTCAACAATTTTAGGATTATTTACTATTATTTTAATATTCTTCATTGTTAGAAAAGCTACAAGTCCAATAGAAGACCTTAAGTCAGGTTTTGATGATTTACTTCACTCAAATGATACAAATATCACTTTAAAAGTAAAAACAGAAGATGAAATAGGAGAAGTTGCTCATCTATTCAATTCTTATATGGAAAAAGTAAGAGAAGGTTTAGCTCAAGACGAAAAAGTTATTGAAGAAGCAAATGATGTAATAGAAAAAACAGCAAATGGTTTCTTCGTATATAGAGTAAATAATACAGCTGCAAATCCACATGTTGAAGATTTAAAAAATAAATTAAACCAAATGATTGAAAGAACAAAAGAGACTCTTGATAAAATCAATGAAGCATTAAGATACTATGCTGAATCAAAATATGACTTTATTTTAAAAGACCAAAATATATATGGAAATTTAGCTTCTCTTACAAATGGAATAAATCTTGTAGGGAACAATACTTCTGAGCTTCTTGCTATTGTTATGAATACAGGTAATTCATTAAAAGATAGTACACAAACTCTTTCGGAAACTTCTTTAAATTTGAAAAATTCTTCTAGTGAACAAGCTGCATCTTTAGAAGAAACAGCTGCTGCTTTAGATGAAATCACTGCAACAATTCAAGCTAATACTCAATCAACGATTGAGATGTCAAAACTTACTCATGATTTAAATAATTCTGCAAAAAAAGGTCAAACTTTAGCAGAAGAAACAGCAAAATCTATGGATGCAATTAATTCTCAAGTAAACTCTATAAATGAAGCAATTGAAGTTATTGACCAAATTGCATTCCAAACAAATATTTTAAGTTTAAACGCAGCTGTTGAAGCTGCAACTGCTGGAGAAGCTGGAAAAGGATTTGCAGTTGTAGCTCAAGAAGTAAGAAATCTTGCTGCAAGAAGTGCAGAAGCAGCTAGAGAGATTAAAGATATTGTTGAAAGAGCAAGTATTAAAGCGAATGAAGGTAAGAATATTGCTAATAATATGATTGAGGGTTATTCAGAATTAAATAATAATATATCAAACACTCTTGTTACAATAGAAAATGTAGCTGCTGCTTCAAAAGAGCAAGAAACTGGAATATTACAAATAAATGATGTAATTGGGACTTTAGATCTATCTACACAAAAAAATGCTCAAGTAGCTGATCAAATATCTGTTATGGCATCTTCTATTGCTGCTACATCAAGTTATCTTGTAACTGCTGCTTCAAGAACTACTTTCATAGAAGATAGTTTAAATAAAGTGAGCAATGTCGATTTAGTATATGATACAGCATTATTAAAAACTGATATTATTAAGAAAAAAGATGCTGTTTATTCAAAACTTGGTAATTATAAAAAATTTAAAGTTGATGAATCTAGTACAATTTTAGAATGGTTAAATAAGAATGAAGTTTCTTCTACGATTAATGATCATGAGTTAATAAATGATATTAGAAAAATTGATTCTGATTTAAATAAGAACTTACAAAATTTAGTTGATTCAAATGCAAATAAAGATAAAGCTGAACAACTAAATATAAAAGCAAATATTGTAGAGAAAACTACTTTAGAATTCTTTAAAAAGATTGATGAAATTAAATCTTAAAAAAGTATAGATAGAAATCTATCTATACTTAAATTATAAAATTAGAAGATAATTGTATATTATACTTTTAGCCTTGCATACTTCTTATAAGTAATTCTAACTCTTCTGAACTCATATTTTCATCACAACATGGAGAATAACTTATATTCTTTGCAATAGGAGCTAAATTATATTGTGTTTTATCAATATCATTTTTATCACAAACAAAATTCACAACTCTTTCAATCTTTTGTCTATGTAAATCTTGTCTTTGTAAAAAACCATAAATATTTGAAATAGCTTCAATAAGTTTATCTTTTTTTCTCTTTGGAAGATGCATACTTTCAAGTATTTGTTCCATATTTTCACTATTATCAAGAATACCTTGTGCATCATTTTCAGTCTCTTTTATAACTTCACAAAGTTCTGTAATAAGCTCTTCGTATCTCATTTATTTTCCTTGTATATTTAAACATTGATACTATCTTAAAAGTTCTTAAGCTAGTGTAAAATCTCTGCTATAAGTTCTGTTGCGTATGAACCTTTTGGAAGATAAAAATTAAGTTCCATATGATTTTTGTCTTCTTTATAATTACTTTCAATATTTTCAGGAAAAATAAATGCAAACCTTCTTGCTCCATCTTCACTCATTTCTACATCAAATTCTTTTTCAATATTTTGTGCAAAAGCTTCACTTTTTTTAACTCTCTTTCCAGATAAAAGACCTGTTGGAACTCTATCTTTATCAAAAAACTTTTGACTCTCTATCTCTAAATCATCAATAATAAAAATTCTTCCAAATGGATAATGACTTAATAAATCTCCTGTAAAAATTTTAAAAGGATGTGGCTGTTTTTTTGCTCTTTTTACTTCTTCTAGTGGTAAATTTAATTTTTCATAAATTTCTTTTGCATCAAAAGAGTCAATAAGTTTTGAAATCTCTATTCTTTTTGAAAGCCAAGAGTTAAAAAGATAACTTTGATAAGCATTTATAAACATCTGTTTTAAATTTCTATTTCTCTCTTTTAAATCTCCTTCAACTATCGCTTTACCTTTTTTATAATTTTCACCATCAATTCCAAATCTTTGAAAACCAAAATAATTTGGCATTCCAAAAGTAGCAATTTTTCCTAAAGCTTCTTCTATTTTCTGTTTTTCTACAAGACCAACTCTTTTTAATCTAATAAAAAAATTATTTCCTTTTAAATGCCCTATTTTTATCTTATTGTTATGATATGTTGTCTCAAGAATTTTTATATTTTCATGACTAAACTCTTTTAAAGCTTCTTCATATTTTCTATGTATTGAAATATGTTGAACTGTCATTGCATTTTTATCTTTTAATCCAGCATATCCAAACTCTCTTGGACTACATTTTAAAAAATTTGCCAAAATCTCTATTGCATCCCAAGTTGCTAAGTCTTTTTTTCTTAGCTTTAAAATAAGATGTTCTCCTTCTTTACTAAATTCATAAAGTGGTACTTCATGAACAACAAAATCATCTTTACTCTGTTTAAAATAGACATCAATATTTGAATGATTTAAATACCTTTGAATTTGCAAGTTTTTTCCTTAATTTTTAAAATGGTGATTAGGAAAGCTACTTTTATAGCTTCCTTTTACTGCTTTTGCAAAATAATTTAGTTTTACTTTATATTTTTTTGCAATATCTTCTATTTTCTTTAAATTTTTTTGAGAAACAGAAAATAATATCTCATACTCTTCTCCTGAAGTTCCAACTTCTTCTTTTATCTCTTTAAAAAAATCAAAACCAATTTTTGAAGCTTTTGATAGTTTTTCTAAATCTAAAAAAAGTCCATCACTTATATCCATACTTGAATTTATAAATTTTGATGCTTCATAAAAAAAATCTGCTTTTAGTTTTGGTTTTATAAATTTTGAATTTTTCTTAATCTTTTGCCCTTTTAGTAAAGCTTCTAATCCTTTTTTACTATCTCCTAACTTTCCAGTATAACAAATAAAATCCCCTATTTTTACATCTTTCCTATATATAGGATTTTCTGTTTTTGAGATAATTGTAATACTAATATCTAATTTATGATTTTCAATAGTATCTCCACCTATTATCTCAAATCCGAAATCATGAGCTGCTTTTTTAAATCCATTTGCTAATTCTTTTAATTCATATTGAGTATAGGTTTTAGGAATTGCAATAGTTATAAGTGCATATTTGGGTTTTGCATTCATAGCAATTGCATCAGAAATATTTACAAGCATTGATTTATAAGCTATTTGTTTTAAAGATATATTTCCTTCTTTTATCCACTCTTTTTTAAAATGTACATCTTCAAAAAAAGCATCCATTGAATAAACATATCCATCAATAAAAGCTCCATCATCGCCATTATATTTACTATTTTGTATCTGTTTTATAAAAAAATCTTCTTTATTCATAGAACGAAGCTTAGCAAAAAAATATTTAAATGTTTGTTTTTTGTAGGTATATAATTATTTTAGAGTTTAAACAGTGCTTTTGCACTATTTAAAGTTTTAGTTTTTTATAAAAGAACAACAATAATCAACTAATGAGTGTACTTTTAATCTAAATTTTGTATTTTCTGGAACTTCAAAAGAAGCTGGTCCTTCAAAAGTTTTCCACTCTGAAGCTGGTAAAAGTAACTCTAAAGTTCCTCTTTGAATATCAATTATTTCTTTATTTACTGTATTTAATTCATATTCACCTTCTAACATAATTCCTAAAGTCTTTTTAGAACCATCTTGGAATGTAATTGATCTACTAGTGATGTTCCCATCATATAAAATATTTGCTGCTTTTGCTATTGAAACACCTTGAAAATAGTCCATATTATCTCCTTAAATTTTGTTTTAAAATTATATCCAAAAGTTTATATAAATTTCATAGAAAACAAATTAGCTATTTTTGATATAATACAAAAAAATTTCAAAAGGTTACAAAAATGAGTAAACAATTAGAGTTAAAAGCATTAATAGAAAATGTTGTTTTAGATGATATTGATGACTATATAGATGAGTTATTAGAGTTAATTGCTTCAAAAAAAGATGATGCTGATACTAAAGAAGAGTTAGAAAACATGCAAGAAATGAAAAAAGAGTTTAAACAACTTTTAGAAGATATCGAAAATGATGAAGTTGATGATGAGGAAGCTATTGAATTAATAGAAGAGATAAATGAGATGATCGAGGAAGCAAACTCATAATCTTATGCAAGGTTATATAATTGATGTAAAGCCTGTAAAAGATGATGATTTAATTGTCACAATTTTATGTGAAAATGAGCTTATTAGTTCTTATAGGTTTTATGGAGCTAGGCACTCAAATATAAATATTGGTTATAAAATTGATTTTGAATTAGAAAATACAAAAGCAAATATTCCAAGATTAAAAGATGTTATGCAATTAGGTTTTCCTTGGATATTAAATAGCCAGAAAATGTATGCTTGGCAAAGGTTTCTAAAACTCTTCTATTCTCATTTAAAAGATATAGAAGAGTTAGATTCATTTTATTTTACTAATCTTGAAGAACTTGTAAGAAAAATTGATAAACAAAATGTTTTAAGAGCAATAATTGAATCTTATTTAAATATTTTAGATTTTGAAGGAAGATTACATATTGATTTTGAGTGTTTAATTTGTGAGATTACTATTGATTTTAATTTATCATTAGTTAGAGGTTTTATTCCTGTTCATAACTCTTGTATAAGAGCAAAAAGATTTGATATTAATAAGATAAAAGAACTTTTTATTAATAAATCAGCAATATCACTTGAAGATAATGAGATAGAAAAACTTTGGGATATTATTTTGCTTGGACTTTAAAATATCTATTTTTCTATTCTATTTTTTAATTTCTTTATAGCTTCTTCTAAACTTTTATAATTTAAATTATACTCTTTTGCTTTATCTATTGCTTTATTTATTGATCCTTGACTCAATGGATTTCTTATATCTGTTGCTGTTTTTATAACATCCAAAATCATAGATTTCTTTTTATAATCTTCTGGTGCAATTTTTGGGTTATCAATAAACTCTATACTATTTATTAAATTTGAACTCAAATTCCAATGTTTAAATATTTGTGCAGTTATATAAGAGCTAGAAAAACCAAAAAAATCTTTTTCAATCTCTTCTATTGTTATTGATCTATCTTCTAGCTTTTTTAAAAAATCTTTTGCTTTATCATTTGAAATTAGAACATCACTAATTATAAATTTCCCAATATCTTGAAGTAAAGTTGCTAAAAGTAAACTATCTTTTAATTCTGGATCAAGTTTATTTAACCATAAACTTGTAAGAGCAAGTGATAAACTTGAAGAGTTTTTAAAATCATCATTTGAAAGTCCATAAGCACTTAAACTGGAAATTATTATTCTTTGACTAGCTGTTGATATAGCAACTGATATTACAAAGTTTATTCCTAAAAGGCTAATTGCTCTTTTAGGTGTTTCAACTTTACTTCTAAATCCAAACATAGCTGAATTTGCTATTTTCAAAATAGTTGTAACTAAAAGAGCATCTTTATTGATAATCTCATTTAATTCATCAATCTCTTTTTCATCTTTTCTTTTATATTTTTCTATTTCTACAATAGTTTCAGGTAATGGTGATAGATTTTCAATTTTTTTTAATATTTCATGTAAATTCAATATAATCCCTATTTTAAATACTATTTTTACACATTAAATCTAAAATGCATAACATCTCCATTTTGCACTATATAGTCTTTTCCTTCTAATCTTAATTTACCAGCATCTTTACATTTTGTTTCTCCACCATATTTGATAAAATCTTCATATGATATAACTTCTGCTTTAATAAATCCTTTTTCAAAATCATTGTGAATAACAGCGGCTGCTTGTGGTGCTTTTGTATTTTTCTTGATTGTCCAAGCTCTAACTTCCACTTTTCCAGCTGTAAAATAACTTTGAAGACCAAGTTTATCAAATGCTTTTTGAATAATTTGCTCTAAACCAGACTCTTTAACTCCCAATTCAGTTAAAAACTCATTTGCTTCTTCATCTGAAAGCCCAACTAACTCTTCTTCTATTTTTGCACAAAGAACTATAACATCTGCATCTACATTTAAAGCGTGTTCTTTTAGCATATCTACATATTTATTTGTACCTGTGCTAAGTGTATCTTCATCTACATTTGCCCCATAGATTACATCTTTATTTGATAAAAATCTAAGCTCTTTATCTAAATTAACAAAGGCTTCATCTTCTAACTTTTCAAATGTTTTAACAGGTTGTAATTCTCCTATATGAGAATATAACTCTTCAGCGATTACAAGTTGTGATGCTGCTTCTTTACTTCCTTTTGCTTGTTTTTTAAGTCTTTCTATCTTTTTCTCTAGTTGAGAAATATCTGCATAAATAAGCTCTGTTTCAATAATCTCAATATCTCTTAAAGGATTTACATCTCCTTCAACATGTGTAATATTTCCATCTTCAAAACATCTTACCATGTGTAAAATAACTTCTACTTCTCTAATATTTGATAAAAATTGGTTTCCTAAACCTTCACCTTTACTAGCTCCTCTAACAAGTCCAGCAATATCAACAAAATCAATTGTTGAGTGTTGAATTTTGTCTGGATTAACAATTTTTGCTAATTCATCAAGTCTTACATCTGGAACTGGAACTATTGCTTTATTTGGTTCAATAGTACAAAATGGGTAATTTTCCGCCTGTGCATTTTGTGCTTTTGTTAAAGCATTAAAAGTTGTACTTTTCCCTACATTTGGAAGTCCTACTATTCCTACTCCTAATCCCATTTTTGTCCTTTATTTTTAAAATCATATATTATACTTTATTCTCATATAGAAATAGATAAAAAACTAATTTTAATTATTTTTTAAGTTCTTTTTTTAAATTATCTTGGATATACTTTTCTTTTATTATTTAACATAAAGGAAAAGGATATGAATAAACTCTTATGGATTGCAATCGCAACCTTAGGTGCTCTTTGTTTTGGGTATTTAGCTCTTCAACAAGGTGAAACTGTTTCAGCTATGTATTTAGTTGTAGCTGCTGTTTGTATCTATATGATTGCATATAGATTCTATGGAAGATTTGTTGCTTATAAAGTATTAGGTCTTGACAAAAATAGAGCAACACCTGCTCAAATAAATGATGATGGAAGAGATTTTGTTCCAACAAATAGATCTGTTTTATTTGGTCATCACTTTGCAGCAATTGCTGGTGCTGGTCCTTTAGTTGGTCCAATTCTAGCTGCTCAAATGGGTTATTTACCTTCAATGCTTTGGATTCTTGTAGGTGGAGTTTTTGCTGGGGCTGTACATGATTTTGTAGTTTTATTCATATCTTCAAGAAGAAATGGTAAATCATTAGGTGAAATTATCAAAGATGAATTAGGTTCATTTGTTGGTGGAATAACTATGTTTGCTATTTTTGGAATTATGCTAATAATTATTGCAATTTTAGCTATGGTTGTTGTAAAAGCACTTGCTGTTTCTCCATGGGGATTATTTACTATTGCAATGACTATTCCAATAGCTATTTTCATGGGTATTTATATGAGATTTATAAGACCTGGTAAAGTTGGAGAGGCTTCAGTTATAGGATTTATTTTACTGATTTTTTCTATTCATTATGGAAGTGTTATTGCAGCTGATCCAGTTTGGGCAGCTAGATTTACTTTTGATGCTGTAACTTTATCATTTATTATGATGGCATATGGTTTTATTGCTGCAATTTTACCTGTTTGGTTTTTACTTGCACCAAGAGATTATTTATCAACTTTCTTAAAAATTGGTGTTATCGTTCTTATGGCTATTGCTATTGTTATTGTTGCCCCTGAAATTCAAATGCCAAAAATGAACTCTCAATATTTTGATGGTTCAGGTCCAGTATTTGCAGGAGCTATTTTTCCATTTTTATTTATTACTATTGCTTGTGGAGCTATTAGTGGATTCCATGCTCTAATTTCAAGTGGTACAACTCCAAAAATGTTAGAGAATGAAACTCATGCTCTTCCTGTTGGATATGGTTCTATGTTAATGGAAAGTGCAGTTGCTATTATGGCTTTAATTTGTGCAACTATTTTACATCCTGGATTATATTTTGCAATTAACTCACCAGCAGCATTTATAGGAACAGATATTGTTCAAGTTGCTCAAACTGTTTCTAGCTGGGGATTCTCTGTAAGTCCTGAAGAAATCATTGGTCTGACAAAAAATATTGGAGAAGAGACAATTTTATCAAGAACAGGAGGAGCACCAACTTTTGCTATTGGGGTTGCACTTGTACTTCATGAATTATTTGGTGGAATTGATATGATGGGATTCTGGTACCATTTTGCTATTTTATTTGAAGCTTTATTTATTTTAACTGCTGTTGATGCAGGAACTAGAGCTTGTAGATTTATGGTTCAAGATATTTTAGGAAATGTTTATAAACCTTTAGGAAACACAAATAACTATTTAGCTGGTTTAATTGCAACATTTTTAAGTGTTGCTGGTTGGGGTTATTTCTTATATCAAGGAGCTATTGACCCAAGAGGTGGAATTTATTCACTTTGGCCACTATTTGGAGTAAGTAACCAAATGTTAGCTGGAATGGCTTTATTACTTGCAACTGCTATACTATTTAAAATGGGAAAAGCAAAATATACTTGGGTTACACTTATTCCAGCTATTTTTGTTTTAACTGCAACGCTTTATGGTGGAATTTTAAAAGTACTTCCATACAAAGAAGGAGATAGAGTTCATAATGCTGTAAGTCATATTGCTACTGCTCAAATTCAATCAAAAAACATTGAAAATCTTGAAGCTAAACTATTAATTACTACAAATGAATTAGAAAGAGAAAAAATTGAATCTAGTATAAGTATTGCTAGTCAAATTAAATCTTCAAATATAGTAAATGCTATATTGGCTATTTTCTTTATGTTTGCAACTTCTTTAGTAATTATTGCAACAATTGGTATTTGTATAGGAAGAGTAAAAATTCCTTTAAAAGAGTCGCCTTATATAAAGCTTGATAGTTTAAAAAAGCTTTGATATGTTTAAACATATCAAGAATTTATATGAAAAATCTGAAAAGTTTTTTCATCCCCTTGTGGGACTATCTAGTTATGAAAAATATCTTGAGCATATGAAAAGAAATCATCCAGATAAAGAGGTTCTAAGTAGAGGAGATTTCTTTAAAGAGAGCCTAGATAGAAGATATAATAGTGGTGGTTTTAAAAAATGCTGTTAAATATTTTTAGAGTAGAGTTCTACTAAACATCTTATAGGAAACTATTTTGTTTCCTATATCTTATCTTCTTTTATAGGAAGATTTATAATAGCAGCCAATAAAGCTAAAGCAATATCAATATACCACATCCATAAGAAACTCCCATAAGTATCTACAAAAATTCCCCCTAAATATGCCCCAAAAAAACCACCAATTTGATGAAACAATAGTGTTAATCCAAAAAGAGTAGCTAAATATTTTGTTCCAAAAAGTTTCCCTACAATTCCAGCTGTTGGAGGAACAGTTGCTAACCATGTAAAACCAATAGCAATTGAAAATATATAAAAAGTAAGTTCAGTTTTTGGAGATAAAATATATATAACTATCATTAAAGCTCTTGAAAAATATATTGCAGCTAAAATATATTTCATTTTATATTTTGTTCCTAAATATCCTGCATATAAACTGCCAAATATATTAAAAAAACCTATTAGTGCTAAAGAGTAAGCAGATACATTTGCATTAAGTCCACACATTGCAACCTCATAAGGAAGATGTGTAACTAAAAAAGCAACATGAAATCCACAAGTAAAGAATCCTATATGTAAAAATATATAACTTCTATCTTTTAAAGCATTTTTTAACTGCTCTTTTAATTTAGTATCACTATTTTCTACAAGCTTTTCTTCAACTATCTCTTTTTTTGTTAATATTTTTGCTAATGGGATAGTAAAAAGTGTACTAATAGCAAGTACAAACATTGCATAAATCCAACCAAAAAGGTTTATGATATATTGTACTAAAGGAGCAAAAACAAATTGCCCAAAAGAACCACCAGCATTTATAAATCCACCTGCAAAAGATCGTTTATTGCTAGGTAGATTCTTTGCTGTTGCTCCAATAAGTATTGAAAAGCTTCCAGCTCCTGCTCCTGCAGCTACTAAAATTCCCAAGCTTAATATCAATGAAAATTCTGATTCTATAAATGGTGTTATTATAAGTCCTAAACTCATAATTAAAGCTCCAAAAGTCAAAACTCCAAAAGAACCTTTTTTATCAGCAATTGCTCCAAATATTGGTTGGGCAACTCCCCAAACTAATTGACCAATAGCTAAAGCTAAACTAATAGATACGATATCTAAATATTTTGATGAATTTATAGGAGATACAAAAAGTCCTAAAGATTGTCTAACTCCCATTGTAATAGCTAAAATAAGAGATGATGAAATTATTAGAATCCAAATTGCTCTATTTTGAGTCTGTGTCATATTATCTCTTTTTATTTTTTATTAGTGTTGATTTTACCAATCTAATTATGAAAAAGTCTTAAAGTTTTGGTAGATTTTAAAGTTTTTTTTAGTAAGAGTTAGACTCTTACTAAATTAGTTTTGTGATTTTAATTTTTGAGCTTTTGCTTTTTTCTTTTTCCATCTATCATAATAAAGCATATATCCAGTTATTACAAATAGTGCCATAAGAGCTGAAGAAATAAACATGGCTAATTGTCCAAACCATCCAAAAAACTCTCCACTATGAAGAGGAAGCATACTACTCATCATCTTTTCATTTAGTTTTTTATCAGCATATTTTGTCTCTTTTATTATCTCTTGTGTTAGTGGATTTATTTCCATACTATTCGTTTCTCTATAATGATAAGCATCTTCATATAAATAAGATATAGTATAAATTCCATCCTTATTTGGGATAACTCTTAAACCTGCATTTCTATAATCTCTTGAAACATTCTCTTTAAATATATTAACTACTTTTTCTATATTTTCATAGTTAATTCCCTGTGCTTGTAAAGCTTTTTGCTCTGCTTGTTGTTCTTTTGTAAGAGGAACTCTTTTTACTTGCTCAACTTGCATTACAGTGAACATTGCACTTCTATACCAGTCATATGACCAATATAATCCTGTTAAACATAGAAGTAAGAAAAATGGTACAACCCACATACCAACTGCACTATGCATTGTTGATAAAAATGCTCTTTTCTTATGTTTAAAACTAAAAGTAAAACTTTTTAGAAAATTACTTTTTACTCTTGGCCAATAAACTATTATTCCACCAATAGTTAATAATATTGCAACTATTGTTCCAATTGCGACAGCATTTTTACCAATTGTTCTATAATCTCCATCAAATGCCAACCATCTATGAAGAGTAAAGAAAAACATAAAAAAATCTTTTCCTACAATTTCTGGTAAAACCTCAGCAGTATAAGGATTTAAATATACACTTACACCTTTTCTTTCACCCTCTTTTGCAATATTTAATCTAATAGAACTATTCTCTTTGCTAGAAAAATATATATTATTTATCTTTGCTTCTGGATTAGTATCTTGAAAAATCTTTAGAATTTCTGGTTCATTTAGTCTTACTTGATTCTCTTTTGCTTTTACAAAATATGTATCTTTATTTAACATTTGTAGAATCTCTTTTTCATAAGACAACACAGCTCCACTAACTCCAATTATTAGAAGAAGTGCACCAAAAATAAAACCTAAAAACCAGTGTATTTGAAACCAAACCGACTTATGCATTCTCTTTCCTTATTATTTTACAATAAGCCATTTTCTTCATAAAAGCTCCTCTTATTTTTTAATTTTGAATACTATCAAATTAATTTTAACACTATCTTAACAAACTGATAATTAGTATTAAAATTCATTAGATAGCTGTATTACATTCTGAAAGAATTTCTAAATTTATATTTTCATTCATCATTTTTTTATTAAATTTTTCAACTAATCTAGTGTTAACTTCTTTATAATTATTAGAAACTATTTGTAAATAACCTTCATTCATTAAAAGAAAGATTGTTTCTATTAGAAAAATTGGATTATTTTTAAAGCTTTCTAATTTTAATAACTCTTCAAAACTCATAATTTGTTTAGATAATTTTTCTAATAAAGGAGATATTATCTCTTTTGATGCTTTAATCTCCCCAATTTGTGTTTTAAAAATTATTTCACCAGTTTTAGGAGAATTTGGAAGAAGTTTAAATCTCATTTTATTTATAGTCTTTATATGTTCATCACTCTTTAATATTTTTGGATTTCTTTGGAACATATCAACTCTTTGTTTAGAATTTCTTGCTAAATCCTTTACATACTCTTTTAAAGCTGGGACTTTAATCTCTTTAATTAAAGCTTGTATTCTTGATGGAACACTTATATTATCTATATTTTCATATGGATTTGCACTACCAATATATGTAGTTTTAGAAATATCATAAACCATTTTATGCACATCACTTGAAAAAAGAGGATTCCAGTTATCTGTCAAAAATTCGTGTGCTAAATATTCATCACTATTATCTAAAGTTTTTACAATTGATTCTATTTTTTCATTATCTATAAAAGCTCCTGATTTTTCTAAATCATAAAATAACTGTTTGCTTATTTGAACACTTTTTATTGAATCCTCTTTTATACTATTATCTACAATATTAAACAGTTTTTGAATTGGTATTAAAGATGTTGAAGCAGGAAAACACATATAATGAAGATAAAATATTCCTAAATCATTTAATAATTTATAAACAATTTCTAAAATACTTTCTTGATTTTCTTTTGATATCCAAGAATATGTTCCATGACAAACTATATAATCAAATTTCATATCATTTGTTTTAAGAAAACTATCAAAATTACAATTAATAAATTTTATATTGTTCAATTCCAACTCTTTTGCCATATTTTTGGCAATATCAATATGAGTTTTATTAAAATCTACTCCTATAAAACTAGCATCTGGATTGTTTATTGCAGAAACTATCAAGTTAATTCCTGTTGCACATCCTAACTCTAGATAAGAAAACTTCTTACCTAGAGCTCTTGTTTCAAATCCAAGAAAATTTATAACACTATTTAACCAAAGTGGTGACATCTCTTTATAAAAGAATATCGGATATGCTGTATCTACTACATATCCTTTTTCTCTTTTCTTCATATTTATCCTTTTATTTAAAGTTATATTAAAAATCTAACTTCATTCCAATATTATATCTTCTTCCATCAAGTGTCTTACCATATTCAGATTTATCTATTTGTTTATCAAATAGATTATACACTCCTGCATAAAAACTTGAATATTTTGATGATTTATAATTTATTCCTAAATCAACTAAAGTATAAGCTGAAATTTGCTTATCTCCATCTTCAACTGTTTTACCTTTATACTTAACTTTTGCCCAAGAGTTTATATATTTATTTATTGTATAATCCACACCTAAATTAACCATATGTTTTGGAAGATTATTTAAAGCTTTACCTTTATTTTTACCTGATTTTTGCTCACTGTCAGAATAAGTATGATTTAAATTTACTTTAAAAATATCATTTTTGTATCCAATTGATGTTTCTAAACCTTGTAGATCTGCTGAACTTACATTTGTGTACTCATTTATACCTTGCCACATTTGTCCATTATACTCACACTCATCTATTCCAGTCTTACCTCCTTGAGTACTTTCACAAATCCTTTGCTTCTCTATTTTATCTTTAAATCTTGTGTGATATGCTGTAATTCCTGCATCAAAACCACTTTCATGGTTATATAATAAAGCTAATTCATAATTTATACTAGATTCTGGTTTTAAATCATAGTTTCCTATATCAAGTCTTTGTCTTGGAGTATTTCCCATAGATTGTTCTGCAATACTAGGATCTGCTTGTTTTAATTCAGGAGCTACATATCCTTTACTTACTCCTCCTTTTAAAGTAAATTGCTCATTTATTTTATATACATTATATAATCTAGGAATAAACTCTCCTCCATAATGTTCATTTTCATCATATCTAAACCCTGTTGTAATAGACCAATCATTTGTTACAAACCACTCATCTTCTAAAAATGCAGCTCCTTGCCATCTTTCTAAATTTGCATTTGCTTTTCCATGAAATCTATTTTTAGCATGTTTTGTCTCTTCTTTTTTATAGTCTAATCCAAAAGTAACAGTATTATTATCTAAAATAGGCATAACAGTCTTTGTATTAAAAGTATCTCTTATATATTCTGAATGATTCATTCCATTATCAATCTTTACATCTTCTCTTGTGTAATATGTAGTTGTATTATTATTTAACCAATCTACTTCATGTGTTAAAGAGATATTATCTCTTTCATTATCTAAATGTGTAGCACCACTTTTATCTATTGTTCCCAAATTCTTTTGTTTTGCTTTTCCATAAATAAGCTCTAAGCTATTTGAATCATTTACTTTCCAATTTAGTTTTGCACTATTATCATATTTTTCTTTTTTTCTAAATCCATCTTTAAAATTATCTTCATCTCTTTTAAACATTGATCCATAAACAGATAATCCTAATTTATCTTTAATAATAGGTCCGCTTAAATAATATCTATATTGTCTACTATCTCCTGCATCTTGATTTTCTTGTAAAACAGTATCTAAAGATAAGCTTCCAGTCCACTCATTATTTACTTTTTTTGTAATAATATTTATTACTCCACCAACAGCACTTGAACCATAAAGTGAAGACATTGGTCCTTTTATAACCTCTATTCTTTCAATCGAAGATAGTGGTGGCATCCAACCTATCTCATTTGAATTTCCAAATCCATTATAGTATGCTTGAGAAGAACCTTGTGGTTTTCCATCTACCATAAAAAGTGTATATTTTTCAGACATTCCTCTTATATATATTTGTGTTGATTCAGGTCTTCCACCACCTCCACCTTCAACTGTAATTCCTGGAATATCTTGTAATGCATCTGAAACATCTCTATATGATTTTCCTTCTAAATCTTTTGCTGTAATTACATTAATTGATGCTGGAGCATCAACTATATCTTGAGCATATCCAGAAGCAGTTGTTACAACTTGTACATTATCTAATTTTGTAGTTTCATTAGCTAATATTAAATTTTGAGCCAATAATAAACTTGCAACACTTGTTGCTATTTTTATATTCATTTCTTTCCTTTATTCGACTAATTTCTAATAGATTCTAGGGATTATCTATTTATAATTATATTAATAATTATTATTAATATTAATATAAAGTGAATGGAATATTAACAAGTATAACTTAATTATAGTTTAATTTGATAATGATTATTGATTATTAATTGAAAGTTTTTTATTTAGTTATTTTTATTTTAAAGATAAGTGAACCCCCCCACTTATCTTTTATTATTTTGTTTTAGAATTTCATATTCATGGCAAAACTATATCTTCTTCCATCAAGAACATTTGTATTACCATCTTCTAATACATTTTTATTTCCTACATTATACATACCAGCATTAAAACTTAAGTTTTTATCATATTTATAAACAGCACCTAAATCAACAAATGTATAAGAAGGAGTTTTTGTTAAAACAGTATTATTTCTATTCCAACTTCCAGCTGTTTCACCTCTATAATTTACTTGAGTCCATAATAAAAATTTACTTGTAACATCCCAATCCAATCCAGCATTAAACATATGTTTTGAAATATTATTTAAAGTCTTTCCTTTATTATTACCTGTTTTTTGTTCACTATATGTATATGTATATGAGTGTCTATATTTTAGATTTTCTAAAATATTATAGTCTGTTGTAAGTTCAATCCCTCTAATTTCAGCTTTATCAACATTCTCATAAAATTTAACTCCACCAGCATAAGTTTCACCTTTATAAACTGTTTGTTTAGTTCCATCTGGATTCACTCCATCTCTAGTTTGGACTTTATTTTTATAATCTGTTTGGAAAACAATTAAACTTCCTGCTAATCCTAAATAAGAGTTATCATATGCAAACCCCATTTCATAGTTTACACTTTTTTCAGGTTTTAAATCAGGATTACCAACCATAGCAATAGCTGGTCCACCTCCTCCAGAAATTCCAGCAAAATCAGGTGCTGCTTGTCTTAAACTTGGAGCCTTATATCCTGTTGTAATTCCACCTTTTAAATTTAAATTATCAGTTAAGCTATAAACAGCATATGCTTTTGGAGAAAAATTACTACCAAAATCTTCATTATAATCATATCTTCCACTCAATGTAATCGCTAAATCATCTGTTGCACTCCAAGTATCTTCTGCAAACAATGCTAACTGATATCTTTCCATTTTTGTAATTGATTCATCTTTAACACCACCAACAGTAATTGCATTTGTAGCGCCATCTTCAAGATTCTCTTTTTTATAGTTTGCACCAATAGTTAAAGAGTTTGTATCAAAGAAATATGTTCCTTGAGAGTTTAAAGTAATTGTATCCATCTCAATACCATTTCCAGTATTAGCATTTTTTCTTGTTGGATTTTGTGATTTCTCATAATTTAAATATGAATTAATTAAATACTTATCATATTTTGCTTCATGATTTAGAAAATAATCATAATTTATAGATTTCTGATAAGATTGTTTACTTGTTGAAGCTAAACTTTTACCTGGATTTGAAGTCCTTTCTTGAACTTTATAATTGTATCCAGCTGTAATTGTATTATTAATATCGGGTGTAAATATAAGTTTAGTTCCTATGTTTTGTCTTTTATAATCTGGATCTGAACCAGCTTTTAAAGCACCTCCTGCTGCATAATCACTTTCATCTGTATCTAATAATCCAGCAGTAAGCTCTACTGATAGTGTATCTTTTATCATAGGAACACTCACATACATAGTAGTATTTCTAGAATCATTGTTTACTTTATTTGAATTATCTGCTTTTAAATATTCAACACTAATATTTGCAGAAACTTTATCTTGATGTTTTTTTGTAATAATATTAATTACTCCACCCATTGCATTACTTCCATATAAAGCTGATGCAGGTCCTCTTATTACTTCAATTCTTTCAATAGCTTCTAATGGAGGTAAAAAATTTATAGGGTTTCCAGCATGGCTTCCATTTGGAGAAAATGCTTGATTATCTTGCATAGGTCTTCCATCAATTAAATATAAAGTATAATCTGAACTCATACCTCTTATAGAAATTGATTGATTAGAACCTCCACCATTTACATAAACACCTGGTACATTTTTTAATACATCCGTTACATCTGTAAAAGATTTTTTTTCTATTTCCTCAGCAGTTATAACTGAAATTGATGCTGCAGCATCAGCAATATTTTGTTCAAATCCTGAAGCAGATGTTACAACTTTTACATCATCTAATTTAGTTGTTTCATTTGCCAAAACCATATTTTGTGTAAGCAATAATGCAGCTGCACTTATAGCCATTTTAATCTTCATTTCTCTTCCTTTTTTAACTTTAATTTCAGAATAGATATCTAGGAGAATATCTATTCTAATAATTATTATCAAGTAGATAAAAATTAAATGAAATATTAACGAGCTTAACTTAAAATATATTTAATTTGATAATGATTATCATAGATATATTAAATTTTAATATACATCATATGTTTTTGATTCCAGTCCATTTTCTCTAATTTTCTTACAAATTGGTAAATCTTTTATTGGATCAACTATTAATTCTAGCTTTACACCATTTAAACTATTTATTACATTTATTCTAATACAAGAGTTTTTATCTTTCATTGATAGTTTTTCAATATCCCAATTTGTTGTACCAATCGTTAAAACATCTTCAAGACTATCAATTTTTTGATTTAATAAATAGTAGCTTTGAACAGCATTTATAGTTGTAGTTATATCTCTTTTTAGTGTAGAAACCAAAGCACTATCTTTAGTATCCATAAGTTTTGGAGCAGCAAATGAGACTATAATTCCTAGAATTACAATTACAAATATAATCTCTATTAAAGAAAAAGCTCTTTTCATATTTTTCATAAATACTCCAAAATAATTTTAGTAATTTTGATTATTACATAAAAATTATTTTAAAGCTAGTATTTTTTAAAATATATTTGGAAAATCTACTTTTGTCTCTTTATTTGTATCAGCAATAGATTCAAAAACAACTTCAATAGGTGCTGAACCTGAATATTCATTATCCTTATCCACAAATTTAGTTAAAGATTTATGAAAATCAAGTTTAACAGTTCCTATTGGTCCATTTCTTTGTTTTCCTATTATTATTTCAGCTTCTTCTACTTCTTTATCTTGAAACTTAGATTTATAATCTTCACCTTTATCTTTCGCTTCTTTCTCTTTTCTTGCTTCATCTCTTTGTTTATATACATCATCTCTATAAACAAAAAGAATGATATCGGCATCTTGTTCTATTGCTCCTGATTCTCTTAAATCACTAAGCATTGGTCTTTTATCTGGTCTACTTTCAAGCCCTCTATTTAACTGTGAAAGTGCAACAATAGGGATTTTTAGCTCCCTTGCAAGCATTTTTAAACCTCTACTAATATCAGAAACTTCTTGGTGCCTATCTTTATTTCCTATTCCTTGCATAAGTTGAAGATAATCAATAATTACAAGTCCTATATTATTTTCTGCATTTTGAGCAATTTTTCTAACTCTTGCACGAAGTTGATTAATATTTATACTTCCACCATCATCTACAAAAAGTTTTTTATTGTTTAAATCATCAAAAGCAGAACTTAATCTTGACCATTCATTATCATCCATATCACCTTTTCTTAGGTTTTGTAAAGGAATTGAAGTCTTTGCTGCAATCATTCTAAGCATTAGTTGTTCTGCTGGCATCTCTAGTGAGAAAAAGATTACACCTTTATTTCTTTCAATATTTTGAAGTGCCATATTTAGAACAATAGCTGTTTTCCCCATAGCTGGTCTGGCTGCAATTATTACTAAATCTCCTTCATTAAAACCTGTTGTTCTTTTATCTAAAGAATCAAAACCTGTTGTTTGCCCTATTAAATACTTGTTTCCAAGTTTTTTCATCTTTTCTATATATGCTAAAGTATCACTTGTAACCGTTTGCATATCTTTTAATTCACTTGTAGCACTATTTGTAGAGATTTTATAAAGTTCACCTTGAATAGTGTCAAGTGCTTCATTTGCACTTACTTCATCTTCAATAGCAACTTTTTTTATAGTAGTTGCAAGAGTTGCTAACTCTCTTTTTACAGAACTATCTTTTATCTCTTTTACATAAGCATTTGTATTTGTAATTGGATTTGCACTTAATATTTCTAAAAGAACATTATCATCAGCTTGTTTTTTATCTACTTTATTTCTTATGAAGTCTTCATCAATTGGCATATCTTCTTCATGAAGTTTTATCATTGCTTCAAAAATTGCTTTATGAGCAGGTAGATAGAAATCTTTTGGTTTTAAAACTCC
Source organism: Aliarcobacter thereius LMG 24486 (assembly GCF_004214815.1). Lineage (NCBI taxonomy): Bacteria > Pseudomonadati > Campylobacterota > Epsilonproteobacteria > Campylobacterales > Arcobacteraceae > Aliarcobacter > Aliarcobacter thereius. Next base: position 517,530 of record NZ_CP035926.1, on the reverse strand, counting down.
TAAAACATCTTCAAGCTCTTCAGGGTTAAAAAATATTGAGCTTAAAACTGCTCTTTCAATGTTTATGCTATAAATACTATCCATTATATTTTTCTTTTTGCCTCAAACTCAACTTCTTCAACAAACTTATTTATTAAAGCTTCTCCACTTAGTTTTGCAATAATTTCACCTTTTTTCATAACAAGCCCACTTCCTTTTCCAAAAGCAATAGCAACGTCAGCACTTTTTGCTTCTCCAATAGCATTTACAACACATCCCATAACTGAAACATCTAAAGGAGTTTTTATATGTGCTGTTCTTTTTTCTATTTGGGCAACTGCACTTACTAAATCAGCTTCAATTCTTCCACAAGTTGGACAAGAAATAATATTTAAACCATCTTTTACAAGTCCAACATCTTTTAAAATTCCTCGCCCTACTTTTATCTCTTCTTCAAGTTCTCCTGTCATTGAAACTCTTAAAGTATCTCCAATTCCATCAAGTAATAAACTTCCTAAAGCTATTGAAGATTTTATTGTAGAGTGAAATTGTGTTCCAGCTTCAGTTACACCTAAATGAAATGGATAGTTATTTTTTGGTCTTAAAAGTCTATATGATTGCACAGTTCTTTGTACATCACTTGCTTTTAAAGATACTTTTATATCTGTAAAACCCAAATCTTCAAGATATTTTATATTGTACTCAGCACTTGCAACCATTCCTTCAGGAGTTTGCCCATATTTATCTTCAAATTGTTTTTCTAAACTTCCACAATTTACTCCAATTCTTATTGGAATATTTCTAGCTTGACAAGCTTTTACCACTTCTGCTACTCTTTTTTTATCTCCTATATTTCCTGGATTAATTCTTATACAATCCACAACTTCAGCAGCTATTAAAGCTAATTTATAGTGAAAATGTATATCAGCAACTATTGGTAAACTAACCTGTTTTTTAATCTCTTTTAAAGCATTTGCATCTTCAATATGTGGAACTGCAACTCTTACAATATCAGCTCCTGCAAAATGAAGTCTATTTATTTGCTCAACTGTCTCTTTTATATTTGATGTTTTAGTATATGTCATTGATTGTACGGAAACTGGTGCATCACCACCTATTTTTACATTTCCTACACTTATTTGTTTTGTTGGGTATCTTTTTATCATTTTGGGATTTTATCAAAATCTATATTTATTTTGCTTAAACTTTTATTTTAACTTTTTTAGATATTATGCACGAATTATTAAAAAAGGAATTAATATGCAAGATCTTGCAATGTTTGATGTGATAATAATCCTTATCACTCTTTTCCTAGGTTTAAAAGGTTTCTTTAAAGGTTTTATAAAAGAGTTTTTTGCTCTTTTAGGAATAATTGGAGCAATCTTTGTTGCATCAAGGATATCTTTTGATGTAGGACAAATAGTGGCACCTATTTTAGCTATTGAAAATAGTTCTACTATTAAACTTATAGGTTTTATAATATCTGTTATTACTGTTTGGTTTGTAGTTTATGTAGCTGGAATTATTGTAAGCAAGATATTTAGTTTAAGTGGTCTTGGAATTGTTGATAGAATATTTGGTCTTATTTTTGGAGCAGCTAAAATTTTTCTAATTTTCTCAGTTATAGCTTCTGCTTTATACTCAATTGAATCATTTAAAAAATCAATTGATGAAAATTTTAAGAATTCTATTGTAATGCCTCATTTACTTAGCGTAGGTGAGTTTATTATGAAAATAGATACAAGTGCTATTAGTGAAAAATTTGATGCTCCTACAAAAGAGATTTTAGATCAAACTTCAAAGTCTATTGATTCAATAACTGGTGCTGTTAATGATGGTGCAAAAGAGATTACAGAATCTGCAAAAGAGAAAATCTATGAAGAGATAGAAAAAGAAGTTTCAAGACAAGCTCAACAACTAGAAGATGAAATTAATGTTCAAAAAAATAGATTAGATGATATTTATATTGATGATAATAAAGAGGGAAAAAAGGAATAAGAATTGTTTGAAAATAGATTTATACAACAAAGAATAGAAAAAGCAGAAGCACTAAAAGGTTTAGGAATTAACCCTTACTCAAATGATAGTAAAAGAGAGTTAAGTATTCAAGATTATTTAAATAAAAATGAAGATGTTTTTAATCTTGAAACAAAAAGAGATGAAAGCAGATCTTTTACAATTGCAGGAAGAATTAAACTATTCAGACTTATGGGAAAAGCTAGTTTCCTAAAAATAGAAGATGAAAGTGGAATGCTTCAAGTTTATGTAGCTAGAGATAATTTAGAAGAGAATTTTTATAATGATATTTTCAAAAAATATGTAGAAGTTGGTGATATTATTGAAGTAAAAGGTTACCCTTTTATTACAGGACATGGGGAGTTATCTCTACTTGTTCAAGAATTAAAGATTCTTACAAAAGCGATATCTCCACTTCCTGAAAAATATCATGGAATTCAAGATAAAGAGTTAAGATATAGACAAAGATATTTAGACCTAATTATGAATAGTGATGTTAAATCAACTTTTCAAACAAGAAGTAAAATTATCTCTCTTACAAGAAGATTTTTTGAAGATAAAGGTTTCTTAGAAGTAGAAACTCCTATGATGCATCCAATAGCTGGTGGAGCAAATGCAAAACCTTTTGTTACTCATTTTAATGCTTTAGGAGTTGATAGATTTCTAAGAATTGCACCAGAATTATATTTAAAAAGATTAATTGTTGGTGGATTTGAAGCTGTTTTTGAAATAAATAGAAACTTTAGAAATGAAGGTATGGATGCAACTCATAATCCAGAATTCACATCAATAGAATTTTACTGGGCATATAAAACATATAAAGATTTAATTGCACTTACAAAAGAGTATTTTGCATATTTATTTAAAAATTTAAATCTTTCTACAAAACTTCCTTATGGAGATTTAGAGATTGATTTTAGTGATTTCAAAGAAATTCCTTTGATTGAATCTTTAATAAAAATTGGTGGAGTTCCAGCTGATATTGTTGAAGATAAAGAAAAAATATTACAATTTCTAAAAGATAACAAATTAGAAGCAAAAAAAGAGATGAATTTAGGTCAACTTCAAGGAGAACTTTTTGATGAGTTTGTTGAAGCAAAACTTATAAATCCAACATTTATTACAGAATATCCAGTTGATATCTCTCCTCTTGCTAGAAGAAGTGATGAAAAGCCACATCTTACAGATAGATTTGAACTATTTATTGCAGGAAAAGAGATTGCAAATGCATTTAGTGAGTTAAATGACCCAATTGATCAACTAGGAAGATTTGAAGGTCAAATGGCTGCAAAAGACAATGGAGATGATGAAGCTCATGAAATGGATGAAGATTTTGTAAATGCTTTATCTTATGGTATGGCTCCAACAGCTGGACAAGGAATTGGTATAGATAGACTTGTAATGATGCTTACAAACCAGCACTCAATAAGAGATGTTTTACTATTCCCAGCTATGAAACCAATCAAGCAAGAGATTGATTTACACGAAGATATTGAAGAAGAAAAATAGAGATAAGGAAAAGATATGAAGTACATAACGAGCGATAGTTTAGAGATAGCTGATAAAGAGGTATTTGATATAGTAGAGGCTGAGCTAGTAAGACAGACGAATCATCTAGAGATGATAGCAAGTGAGAATTTTACAAGTCCAGCAGTAATGCAAGTAATGGGTTCAGTTTTTACAAACAAATATGCAGAGGGTTATCCATATAAAAGATATTATGGTGGATGTGAACAAGCTGATAAAGTTGAACAATTAGCTATTGATAGAGTTTGTAAAATATTTGATTGTAAATTTGCAAATGTTCAACCACATAGTGGATCTCAAGCAAATGGTGCAGTTTATGCAGCATTACTTAAAGCAGGAGATAGAATTTTAGGAATGGATTTATCTCATGGTGGGCATTTAACTCATGGAAGTAAACCAAGTTTTTCTGGTCAAAACTACTCAGCATTTTATTATGGAGTTGAACTTGATGGAAGAATCAATTATGATAAATTAGAAGAGATTGCAAAAACTGTTATGCCAAAAATAATTGTATGTGGAGCAAGTGCTTATGCAAGAGAGATTGATTTTAAAAGATTTAAAGAAGTAGCAAATAAAGTTGGTGCTATTTTATTTGCTGATATTGCACATATTGCTGGATTAGTTGCAGCAGGTGAGCATATGAGTCCATTTCCTTATGCTGATGTTGTAACAACAACAACTCATAAAACTCTAAGAGGACCAAGAGGTGGAGTTATTATGACAAATGATGAAGATATTGCTAAAAAAGTAAATAGTGCAATATTCCCAGGACTTCAAGGTGGACCACTTATGCATGTAATTGCTGCAAAAGCTATTGCATTTAAAGAAGTTTTAGATCCAAAATGGAAAGATTATGCAAAACAAGTAAAAGCAAATGCTAAAGTATTAGCTGATGTTCTTATTAAAAGAGGATATGATATAGTGAGTGATGGAACAGATAATCACTTGGTTTTAGTATCATTTTTAAATAAACCTTTCTCAGGTAAAGATGCAGATGCTGCTTTAGGTAATGCTGGAATTACTGTAAATAAAAATACAGTTCCAGGAGAAACAAGAAGCCCATTTGTAACTTCAGGTATTAGAATTGGTAGTCCAGCATTAACTGCTCGTGGAATGAAAGAGAAAGAGTTTGAGTTTATTGCAAATAAAATTTGTGATGTTTTAGATAATATTGAAGATTCTTCTTTACAAGCTAAAATTAGTAAAGAACTTGAATCTCTAGCTAATCAATTCATTATCTACTCTAAATCAACTTATTAGAAGAAGATAAAAACTTAAAAAAAGGATAGACTATGCAAATAAATGGTGATGATTTTTTAAAAAAAGTACAACTTAAACAAGAAGGTGAGGAGTTACAAAGAAAATTAAATGAGCTAAATCAAGCTGAATCAAACATGCAAAATTTAAACCTATCAAACAATCTAAATAGTGCTTATAATAGTAATTCAAATAGTAGTTATGAAGAGATTCAAAGACTTCAAAATAATATTAAAATAGATAGTGAAGATGAGTTTGATAGTCTAATCCTAGAAAAAAGATCAAACAGAAGCAGTAATAAGAAAAAATATATTCTTCTTGGAGCTGTTTTATTAGTTCTATTTTTTCTTACAATTATGCTTTTTGGTCTTCTTTCAAATAACAATAAAAAAGCAGATCCTTTTACTGACTCTACAAATGAAGTAATTGAGAAAAATGATTCAAGTAATATTGAAGAAGATTATAAAAGAATTTTAGATGAAACAAATAGAAAAAGTGCAACTGAAACTTTAGAAAAATCTAATACTACAAATAGTTTAGATGATATTATTCAAGTAGAAGAAAATGTTAATGTAATGGAACAAGAGCCTGAAATTACAATTTCTGATGAACTTATAAATAATACAATAAAAAAAGTTGAAGAGAAAAAAGCACCTGTTCCTGCTCCAAAAGTTATTGAAACTAAACCTACTAAAGTAGAAGCAAAAACTTCTATAAAAGATTTAGTTGAAGGTAAGAACAATCAAGGAACTCAAGCAACAACACCAAAAGCTACAAATTCTACTGCAAAAGCTTACTATGTTCAAATTGGTGCTTTCTCAAAACAACCAAATAGTGCCTACTTACAAAAGATAAAACAAAATGGCTTTGAATACAAAGTTTTAAATGAAAAGAATTTAAATAAAGTCCTAATTGGTCCATTTAAAGATAGAGCGGAAGCAAATACAAAAGTGCCGTCTATAAAAGAGAAACTAAATATAAATGGTAATCCATTTATAGTTTATAATTAAGTATTTCTATGAATTTCTTTAGTAAGACACTTTTTTTAGACCAATTCACTCCCGTTTCAATTTATGAGAAAGCTAAAGTTCTTTATCCAAAAGAGCTTAGCTTTCTATTTGAAAGTACAATAAGTTCAAAAAATGATGGAAATTTTTCTTATATAATTATTGGTGCTAGAGAAAGAATTTGGTATAAAAACAATGAATGTTTTTTTAAAGATGAAAACAATAAGATAACTAAAGTAGATAATAACCCTTTATTGTTTTTAAAAAAATATTATAAAAATTTTGATAAACAGATATACAAAGATAAAGCAAAAGAGTTGGGAATTAGCCTAATTGATGGCTTCATTGGAAATGTTGCTTATGATATAGCAAAAGAGTTTGAAAAAAAGTTAAAACCATCTATGAACTCTTTAAAAGATGAGTTAAATATTCCTGATTTTGATTTAATTAGACCAAAAATCATTTTAGCTTTTTCTCATAAAACTTCTAAACTTACAATTTTAACTTCTATGAAGTCCTTAAAAGATGAGATAGAAAATATTGAGAATGAGCTTTTAAAACCATATATTTATACTCCTTTAAAAAAAGCAGAAATCATAGATGAAGGAAAATTCCAATTCTCAAAAGATGAGTTTTTTTCTATGATAGAAAAAGCTAAAGAAAAGATATTATGTGGAGATGTTTTTCAACTTTTAATGTCAAATAGATTTACTCAAAAAGCTATTGTAGATCATCTTAGTTTTTATAGAGCATTAAGAAGTAAAAATCCTAGCCCTTATCTTTATTTACTAGAGTTTGAAGATTTTTCTATTGCTGGAAGTAGTCCTGAAGTAATGGTAAGACTTGTCGATGGTCATCTTCTTTTAAGACCAATTGCAGGAACAAGAAAAAGAGGCTCTACTTTAGAAAAAGACTTAGAGATGGAAAATGAGCTAATCAATGATAAAAAAGAGAGAGCCGAACACCTTATGCTTGTAGATTTAGGAAGAAATGATATTGGAAGAGTTGCACGGGCTGGGACTGTAAAAGTAAGTGATCTTATGCGAATAGAAAGATATTCCCATGTGATGCATATTGTAAGTGATGTAGAAGCTATATTAGATGATAAATATGATATGTTTGATCTTTTTATGGCTGTATTTACAGCTGGAACAATGACAGGAGCTCCAAAAATAAGAGCTATGGAATTAATTGCAGAGTTTGAAGGAGTAAAAAGAAACTTCTACTCTGGAAGTGTTGCATATTTTGGTTTCGATGGAAATATGGATAGTGCAATTACTATTAGAACTTCATTTATAACAAAAGATAAAATTATTTTCCAAGCAGGAGCTGGAATTGTTGCTGATTCAAATAATGAAGATGAGTACTTAGAAGTTCAAAATAAACTTGCAGCAAATATTGCAACATTAAAAGATTTATCTTAAAAATTAAAAGGAGAAAGAATATGTTACTTGGTGTAAATATTGATCACATAGCAACTTTGAGAGAAGCTAGAAAAATAAATGATCCAAATCCACTTGATGCTGTAAGTATTTGTAAACTTGCAGGTGCAGATCAAATTACTATTCATTTAAGAGAAGATAGAAGACATATTCACGATATTGATGCAAAAGCTATAATAGAACAATCAGCTCTTCCTGTTAATCTTGAGTGCTCAATAAATGAAGATATTATTGATATTGTTTGTTCATTAAAACCTTATAGAGTTACTTTAGTTCCAGAAAATAGAGATGAAGTTACAACAGAAGGTGGACTTGATTTAGAAAATCACTTTGATAAAATTAATAAAACAATAGAAAAATTAAAAGAAAATGATATAGAAGTTTCACTTTTTATTGATCCTTCACATAAAGCAATAGAGTTATCAAATATGTTAGAAACAGATTTTGTGGAGCTTCATACAGGAACTTATGCAAATATTTATGCAATGCTCTACTCAAACCTAAGAAATACTCAACACTCAATAAAAGAACTTGAACTTAGTAAAGAAGAACTAAAATCTATGCTTGATAAAAGTTTAGAAGATATAAAAGCATCTTCAAATTTTGCTTCTAATTTAGGTATAAAAGTTGCAGCTGGTCATGGATTAAACTATCAAAATGTTAAAAATATCTGTGAAATTAAAGATATTATAGAGTTAAATATTGGGCAAAGTATTATTGCAAGATCTGTTTTTACAGGTCTAGAAAATGCTATAAAAGAGATGAAAAGCTTAATAAATGAGTAAAAATATTCCTAAAATTGCTATTAGTATTGGCGATTTAAATGGAATTGGATTAGAAATTGCTCTAAATTCACATAATGAAATTAAGAAAATTTGTTCTCCAATTTATTGCATAAATAAAAATTTATTAGAGAAAGCTTCAAAACTTTTAAAAATTAAAATTCCAAAAGATTTCTCTATTTTTGAAACTAAAGGATATTTTGAAATAACTCCTTCAAAAGTTTCAAAAAATGCAGGTTTATACTCGTTTCACTCATTTATTGATGCTATAAATTTAGCAAAAAAGAAAGAAGTAGATGCTATTTGTACACTTCCTATAAACAAAGAATCATGGAACAAAGCTAAGATATCTTATAAAGGTCATACAGAAGTTTTAAGAGATATATTTAAAAAAGATGCAATTATGATGCTTGGTTGTTCTAAAATGTATGTAGCTTTATTTACTGAACATATTGCATTGAAAGATATTGTAAAAAATATAAGTACAAAAAAACTTACAAAATTTTTCTTGGATTTTCACTCTTGTACCAATGCTTCAAAAGTAGCTGTATTAGCTCTAAATCCACATGCTGGAGATGGTGGTGTTTTAGGTAATGATGAGAAAAAGATAGTAAAAGCAATAAAAAAAGCTAACTCTATTTTAGAAAAAGATATTTTTTCTAATCCCTTAGTTCCTGATACTGCTTTTAGTCCTAATTCAAGAAAAAACTATAAATATTTTATAGCTATGTATCATGATCAAGGTTTAATACCATTAAAAGCTCTATATTTTGATGAAAGCATAAATGTAAGTTTAAATCTTCCTATAATTAGAACAAGTGTTGATCACGGAACTGCTTTTGATATAGCTTACAAGAATAAACAACCAAATAAGACAAGCTATATAAATGCAGTAAAAGAAGCTATTAGCTTAAGTAAAAACCGATGAAACTTCTAAGTGAAAACTATGAGCAAAATTTTGTAAAGATAAATTTTCTAGAACGAAAAAAGAAAATTGAAAATAAAAAAACTTTAATAATAGGTGCATATAAAGTAGGAAAAAGCTATCTTATTATGGATTTCATATCAAATTTTGAGAAAAAAGAGCTTTTGTATATTGATTTTTCTGATCTTAGAAATATAGATATTGAAGATGAATTAGCACATTTACAAGATTTTATAGACAAACATAATATATCTATTTTAGTTTTAGATAATTTTCCTTATAAATATTTTCCATTAAATTGTGAAAATATTGTAATTTCATCTCATAAAGATATAAATATTGAAGGATTTTCTAAAATTTATTTAGGAAATTTAGATTTTGAAGAGTATTTACTTTTTGATAATAAACAATTAAATATAACTTCTAGTTTTAATAGCTTTCTAAAATTTGGGAATTTTGCAGAAACTATCTTTTTAGAAGAGAATAAAAGAGTTCAAAGAGTTCAAGAAATTATAAAACAAGAATTAAAAGATAATACAGAATTTATGGCTTTTAAACTTCTTCTAGAAAATATTGATGAGAAAAAATCAATATTTCAACTATTTAATAGTTTAAAATCTAAAATAAAAATATCCAAAGATAGATTTTATGAGCTTTGCAAAAACTTTGAAGAGCAAAACATATTCTTTTTTGTAGAAAAGTTTAATCAAAAAAACTCTTCAAAAAAGATTTACTCTTATAATCATGCATTGCAAAGTTCTTTCTCTTTCCAAAAAAGATTTAAACAAGAGTTTTCAAATATGATTTTTTTAGAATTAAATGATAGATTTAAAACAATTTATTATATAGATTTTATTGATTTTTATATACCTGAAATATCAACGGCTATTTTAGTTATTCCATTTTTCAATGAGGCTACAACACAAAATCTCATGAAAAAAGTGATAAAAACTTGTCAAGAATTTAATATAAAAGAGCTAGAAATTGTAACTATCTCAAATAGTGGAAAAATCAAAAATAGCTCTATAAAAATAGAGATATTTTCTTTTTTTGAGTGGGCATTAAGCTAAGAATTTTAAATTTCTCTTTTTAAACTTTCTAGTCTAGCTATTCTATCAGCTGTTTTTGGGTGCGTTCTAAATAGATTAGCAAAATTTGATTTAACTCCACTAAATGGATTTACTATAAACATATGAGCTGTTTCTTCATTGGCATTATTTAGAACAACTCCTCTTGAAGCATAGTTTTCTAATTTTCTTAATGCATTTTGAAGTCCACTTAGATTTTTTGTCATCCTAGCAGCCCCTTCATCTGCCATAAACTCCCTACTTCTACTTACACTCATTTGTATAATAGAAGCAGCAAGAGGAAGTAAAATAGCCATAATTATCATAATAATTGGATTTTGATTTTGCCTATTATTTCCAGTCATTGAACTAAATTGCATCATATTTGCAATCATAGCAATAGCTCCTGCAAAAACTGCTGCGATAGTTCCTATTAAAATATCATGATGTTTTATATGAGATAATTCATGAGCAATTACACCTTCTAGTTCATCTTCATTTAATAAGTCATAAAGTCCAATAGTAACTGCAATTGCCGAATTCTCATAATTTCTTCCAGTTGCAAAAGCATTTGGGATATTATCTTCTATTATATAAACTTTTGGCATAGGAAGATTTGCTTTTTGAACAAGCTTTTTAGTAATTTTATAAACAGGGTGCCTTGAATCTTCAATCTGTATTGCATTAAACCTTTTTAATACATGTTTATCTGAAAAATAATAAGCATAAAGATTCATTGCTAAAGCTATTAAAAATGCTATTAGCATTCCATTTGTTCCACCAAAGCTAAATCCAATAAACACAAAAAGAACTGTAAGAAGTGTAAGAAAAAAGACTGTTTTTATCTGTTCCATTTCATCTCCTAATTTTTTTAGTGATTTTAACAAAAATTGATTAATAGTTCTTTATGATTTTTTAATTATTTAAAAACAAATATTTATATAAAAAACTGTACAATCAAGTTTAGATACAAAATAGGATTTTAGGCTTAATATGGAAAGAAATATTATATTTTTTATAAGATATGCTCCTCTTACAATTTTACCTCTAATAGTTGCTGGGATTTTTTATATTATTATCTCTGGATACAAAATATATATTGAGAATAGCCAATTAGCATACAAAGAATCTCTTATAGAAAGAGAAAAAGCTCAAGTTAAAACAAATGTAAATTTAGCAGTTCAGATTTATAAAAATCAGATATTCTTAACAGCAAAAAAAGAACAACATAATAAAACTTTTTTAAATCTTTTAAAATCACTTAATAACAAAACAAATGACTACTATTTTATTTTTGATACAAACGGTAATGTAATTATTCACTCTTTTTTAACACATTTAGAAGGTGAAAATCTTTTTATATTTGAAGATGAAAACTACAATAAAGTAATAAAACAAATTACAACAGATTATCAAAAAGATAGATTTTTGGAATATCTTTGGCTAAATCCAAAAACAAATAGACTAGAAGATAAAATATCTTTTGTAAAACAAATACCAGAAACAAATTATATTTTAGGTAGTGGTTTTTATATAAGTGATATAGAAAGACAATCAAGAATTAAAGATATTCAAGATAGTTCAATCTATGAAGAAAATATTTATATTACTTTAGTTATTGCTCTTATTTTTATAATACTTGCAATAATTTTAGCATTTATAATCTCTAATATTTTATTAAGAAAATTTAACTTTTTAGTAAAACAAAAAAATGACTTAGAAAAAGAGTCTTTAATAGATCCCTTAACAAAACTAAACAATAGAGTTTATTTTTCTAAAACACTAGATAAATATCTAAATAATATTGAAGAAGAGGTGTTTTCTTTAATAATATTTGATATTGATGATTTTAAAGATATAAATAGAGATTTTTCATACGATTTTGGTGATAATATTTTAAAAGAGATATCAATACTTACAAAAAATTCTCTTCCAAATAATGTAGAAATTTTCAGAATTGGTGGAGATAGATTTGCAATAATCTTGCCAAACACAAATCTAAATGAAAGCTATATTTTAGCAAAAAGATTAAAAAACAATTGTGAAGGTAAGATATTTGACAAAGTAGAAAAAGTAACTATAAGTCTAGGTATTATTGAAGCTTCAGTAGAAAACAGTAGTCATGAAATATTAAGAAAAATAGAATTAGCTATATTTAAAGCAAAAAAAGATGGAAAAAATAGAGTTATAGCATACAAAAATTAGACTTTAATATTTTCTTTATTGTTGATTAATCAAAAGATAGATATGATTAAAAAAATTATATTATTTAAGAGAAACTTAAAAAATGAAAAAACTATTTATTACAGTACATTCAAGTTCAAAAGAAGAAAATCCACAAGATTATGACTATGATACAGATTTAAGCCAAAAAGGCTTAGAAGATACATTAAAAATGGCTAAGCACTTCTCTTCATTAAATCAAAATATAGATTTAATAGTTGCTAGTCCTGCTATAAGAACAAGAAAAACTGCTGATATTTTCGCAGAGAACTTAAATTATAAAAAAACTATAATGCTAAATGAAGTTCTATATATGGCTTTTGTAAATGAATTAATAGAAACTATCACTTATACTTATGATAGTGTTGATAATCTTCTTGTAATTGGACATAATCCATCATTAACTGCACTTGCAGTAACTCTTTTAGGTTTCAAAGAAAGAGTTGAAAATGGAGCTATATTACAAATAAACTTTGATTGTGATTCATGGATTGATATTGATAAGTCAAATGCAAAACTTGTAAAATATATAAAAATTGGTGATATTTAGTCTATTTTCCTAAACAAAATTCACCAAACATTACATCTAACATCTGATCATTATCATATGGTCTTGTGATATTTGATATTTCAAGTAAAGCTTCATTTATATAATGAGCAAAAAATTCAAGCTCACCACTTTGAAGTGGGTTTTTAGCAGAATTTATATTTTCTAAAGTATTTTCAACACTTTGAATTTGTCTTTTGGATACCAATGTTAACTCATCTTCTCCAATAGAATCGTTTAAAATATTTTCTAACTTTTGACTTAATTCATCTATACTATTTTGAGCACTTAAAGAGATGAAGTCTTTTAAAAGTTCTTTAGAAAATCTATTTTCTAAATCACATTTATTTAAAATTTTTATTATCTTTTTATCTCTATTCTCTTCCAAAATATCAAGTATCTTTAAATCTTCTTTACTTTGTTTTTCACTATTATCAAATAAAGCTAAAACAATATTTGCATCTTCTATACTTTTGATAGATTTTTCGATACCAATTTTCTCAATAAAATCATCTGTATCTTCTCTAATTCCAGCCGTATCAACAATTTTTATAATATGTGATCCTATTTTTATGCTCTCTTCAATCGTATCTCTTGTAGTTCCAGCTATATTTGAAATAATTGCTCTATCATAGTTTAAAAGTTTATTCAAAAGACTAGATTTCCCAACATTTGGCTTACCAATAATTGCTATTTTAAAACCTTCAATAAGCCCTTCTCTTCTTTTACTTGCACTCAAACTATTTTCAAGTTTTATTACAATTTTTGATATTTTCTCTTCAATCTTTTCAAAAATATCTGTGGGTAAATCTTCTTCTGCATAATCAATAGAAACTTCTGTATATGCAAGCATAAAAAGTAGATCTTCTCTAATATCTTCAACAAACTCTTTAAGTTCGCCTTTAAGTTGTCTAGCAAGAAGTTTTACAGCATTTTGACTCTTTGCTTCAATTATTTTTGAAATAGCTTCTGCTTTACTTAAATCAATTTTCCCATTTAAAAAAGCTCTTTTTGAAAACTCTCCAGCATTTGCAATTCTAGCACCATAAGATAATATTAGATTAAATATCATATCTGTTATAGCAACTCCACCGTGAAGTTGAAACTCAACAATATCTTCTCCTGTAAAAGAGTTTGGATTTGGAAAATATATAACAATAGCTTCATCTATTGGATTATTTTTTTCATCATAAAGATATGATAAAGTAGCATATCTAGGAAGTAATTCTTCTTTTTTAGAGATTTTTTTTGCAATATTAAGAGCCTCTTTACCAGAAACTCTAATAATACTTATAGAGCCAAGACCTAAAGGTGTAGCAATAGCTATAATTGTATCATCTAAATACAATATTTAATCCTCTTTACTCTTGTACTCATTTACAAGAACATATTTTTCACCTTTTATATTTGTTTTTACTGCAACATATTTTAAAGGAAACTCTTCTCTTAGCTTTTTAAGAGCAATATGTACTAAAATTCCATCAAGAGGTTTAGTTTTAAAACTACCTTTCTCTTTTATTAATTCAATAATTGGTTCTAAATATAGATAAATTGCTGCTTCTTGGTTCTTTAAAAACTCTGCAACCTCTAATCTTAGCATTAATCCATATTTTTCATTTATCCAATTAAATAAAATATATGATAAAGCTTTATATCTATATCCTTCTTTACCAATTAATAAAGCTGAATCTTCTCCATAAAATTCTATAAATATTGTTTCTTCATCATAATATCCAACTTTTATCTCATCAATTTTAAAACAAGTTTTTGCAAAAAGAAGCTCAACTCCATCTTTTACCTCTTTTACAATCTCTTCTTTACTCTTTTTCATAATAATTTTTGAAATCTCTAAATCTGCATCACTATTATAAAAATTGTCAAATATTTTCTCTTTTTTTTCTACACTTGGAGCTTGATACTCATAGCTAATTTTATCTTCTTCTATTTTCTCTTTATCATTTGAGTAAGACTCTTTTATCTTTTTATTTGTGTCTTCTATTTTTATATCTTTTGTTTTATAAGTTCTTTGTCTATTTGAACTATCATTAGAGTTCTCTTTACAATATGCACAAATAATAGCTTTTTTCTTTCCAAAACCTAAAAAACCTTTAGTTGGTTGTTGAATAACTTCAATAACCAACTCAGTAATAGAGCATTTAAACTCTTGTTTAGCTAAATCATAAACTTCTTCTAAACTATTTGCCTCAAACTTTTTCATGTCTCTTCTACTTTAGATTTTACTTATAGCTTTTTTCTTCTCAAATATTCTATTTATAGTATATTGTTGAGCGATAGTAAATACATTATTTACAAACCAATAAAGTGTTAATCCTGCTGGGAACCATAAGAAGAAGAATGTAAATATAATTGGTAACAATTGGAAAATCTTCTTTTGCATCTCATCTTGCATTGTATTTGGTGTAATTTTTTGTTGGATATACATTGTAAGTCCCATTAATATTGGTAATACAAAGAAAGGGTCTTTTAATGCTAAGTCATCAATCCATAAAATCCACTCTGAACCTTTTAATTCAATAGAGTTAATTAAAACCCTATATATAGCAAAAAATACTGGAATTTGTAAAAGTAGAGGTAAACATCCTCCCATTGGATTTGCACCATGTTTTTTATAAAGTTCCATCATAGCCATAGATTGTTTTTGTTTATCATCTTTATGTTTAGCTTGAATCTCTTTCATTTTTGGAGCAAGTTCTTTAAGTTTTTGCATACTCATCATACCTTTGTATGATAAAGGATAAAGAACAAGTTTAATTAAAATCGTAAGAACAACAATAG
This sequence comes from Aliarcobacter thereius LMG 24486, assembly GCF_004214815.1. Taxonomy (NCBI): domain Bacteria; kingdom Pseudomonadati; phylum Campylobacterota; class Epsilonproteobacteria; order Campylobacterales; family Arcobacteraceae; genus Aliarcobacter; species Aliarcobacter thereius. The sequence continues at coordinate 501,962 of NZ_CP035926.1, read as the reverse complement.
TCCATCCCCAATTTCCAATATATCCTTGTAAAAATTGAAGTAATATAAACATAGGTTTTGCAATAAATGTAAACCATCCATAATCAATAACATCTACAAGCTCAGGATCTAATGCTGCTAGTTCTTTATGGTTTTTTGGTCCCATCCATCCACTAAACTCTATATTTGTTCCAGCATGAATAAATGCTTGTGGGTTTTTATCATTATCAGGCATAAGTGTAACTTGCATTGAATTTTTGAAGTTATAAATTACTGTTGCATAATATCTATCAAAATTTGATATAAACTTTGCTCCTGTAATAGTTTTTTGAGCTTTAATATCTCCATCTTCAATAGTTTCTAAACTATCATCATTTAATTTTGCCATAAATCCATGAACAGCATACATATCAACTATAACTTCAGGTCTATATCCATTTGTTATAAAAAATTGTTTATCATTTGTAGAGCTTACTTCTAAATCATAATGCCCATCTGGATAAAAAGTAAATTTCTTTGTAAGAGTTGTACTACTTAATTTTTGAGTTAAAGTAAGTTCTTGTGCTTCTGTACTTGCATCAATTGAAGACAAACTTGCAACTACATCAACATTAAAAGCCTCTTGATTTAAGTTTGCATCTTGAAATCTAACTTCAAGAGGTTTTAATTGATTTGCCAAAAATAGAGTAAGATTTTTTCCATATTCATCTTTGTATTTGCTTTCAAGAAGTGTTACTTGTGCAACTCTTCCTAAATTATCTATTTCAATAATGTTTTTATCACTTGTTATTTTTGTAACTATTTTTGAATTATCAATAACAGCTGGTGCAATAGCTGTATTACTATTTACACTATTATCAACACTTTGTACAGTTTGAACATCTGGAGCACTATTTGCCTTTTGTTCTTGTTCTGTTTGTGCTTGTAAAGCTCTCTCTTCTTGTTTTGGCTTTAAAACCAAAAATTCATATGCTATAAAAAATACAAAAACTAAAACTGTCATAACGATCATTCGTCTTTGCATACCACTATTTTGATTGTAATTACTCATTATCTCTCTTCCACTCCCTGTTTTTTACTACTAAATATCTATTGTTTTTCAAAGGTACATACCAATATATTACTTTTATTTTTTTATACTTGATATTTTTAAATTTAAGAGCACCTTTTACTACTGGATAATCAAATCCTCCATCAAAAAGTTGATTACACTTTAAAATTCGTAATATTGTATAAAAAATAGACTTAAAAAAACCATTATTATCTAATTGCCATAATGCATATTGCGAACAAGTTGGATAGTATCTACACGAACCATATGATAAAATTGAAATGTATTTTTGATAAAATCTGATAAAAGCCTTTGATATAGCTTTCATTTAAGAACTTCTAGTCTTTTTAATGCGAAGTTAAAATCTTTTTTTAGTTCAAGAAACTTTTTATTTTCTATCTCTTTTTTTGCTACAAAAATATAGCTTCCCTCTTTTAAACTTTTTTCATATCCAAGCAATGTGGCTCTTAATCTTCTTTTTGCACTATTTCTAGCTACTGCATTTCCTATCTTTTTTGATGCAACAAAAGCTAATTTGAATTTATTATTTGGAATAAAAAAAGCGACAAAGCTTAGCGTATGCCAACTTTTGCCGCTTTTATAGAGTTTGTTAAACTCTTTTTGAGTATTTAATCTATACTCTTTGCTTAAACAGCTAATCTTTTTCTTCCTTTAGCTCTTCTAGCGTTAATTACTCTTCTACCATTTTTAGTAGACATTCTTACTCTGAACCCGTGAGTTCTTTTCTTTGGAGTATTATGTGGTTGATATGTTCTTTTCATCTTAGTTTTTCCTCAAAATTGCTAAATAAGTTGTGGATTGTATATAATCCTTACTTAAAACTCTCTTTAGAAAAAGATTTTTTATGATATTTTTGTAATTATTTCATCATCTTTTAAATCAAATTCTACTTTGCTATTTTCACTGATTTTATCTTCAAGTATTAAAATAGCCAATCTATCTTCAATCTCTTCATATATTGCTCTTTTTAAAGGTCTTGCTCCATAAACTGGATCAAATCCAACTTTTGCAATATACTCTTTTGCCTCTTTTGTTAAACTTATCTCTATACCTTTATCTACAAGTTTTTTCTTAATAGATTCAAACAATATATCAACAATATTTGTAATAGCTTCAAGATTTAACTGCTCAAAAATTATAATATCATCAAGTCTATTTAAAAACTCTGGTCTAAAATGAGATTTTAAATCATCCATCACAGCTTTTTTTCTATCTTCTTTATCTTTTATCTCTATTATTTTACTACTTCCAATATTTGAAGTAAGTATTATAATAGTGTTTTTGAAATCAACTGTAACACCTTTATTATCTGTTAATCTTCCATCATCTAAAACTTGTAATAAGATATTAAATACATCATTGTGTGCTTTTTCTACTTCATCAAAAAGTATCACACTATATGGTTTTCTTCTCACAGCTTCTGTTAATTGTCCACCCTCTTCATATCCAACATAGCCAGGAGCAGCCCCAACAAGTCTGCTTACAGAGTGTTTTTCCATATATTCACTCATATCAAATCTTATAAGTGATTTACTATCATCAAATAAAAACTTAGCTAAAGTTTTTGCACTTTCAGTTTTTCCAACTCCTGTTGGTCCTAAAAATAGAAAACTTCCTATTGGTCTATTTTCTTGGCTAAGTCCAGCTTTATTTCTTTTTATTGCTCTACTTATTGCTTTTATAGCCTCATCTTGACCTATTACATCTTGTTTTAAAACTTCTTCTACTTTTAATATCTTTTGTTTTTCACTATCAAGCATTTTATTTACAGCAATTCCTGTCCATCTTGAAACAATAGATGCAATACTTTCTTCATCTACACTATTTCTTAAAAGAGTTCCCTCTTTTTGCATAGATTCCCATTTTTTAGAGTTTTCTTCAATTTGTTTTTCTAATTCTGGAATATCTCCATATTCAATCTTTGCTGCTTCTTCAAATTTTGACTCTCTTTTTGCTATATTTGCTTTTGTTTTTAGTTCATCTATTTTTGATTTTAAGATACTTTCTTTATTAAAAGTCTCTTTCTCATTTTCAAATCTTGACTCAAGATTTTGTTTCTCCTCTTTTTTATTTGCAAGCTCTTTTTCTATCTCTTTTAATCTAGCTTCATTTTTTTGATTTTTCTCCATTTTTAAAGCTTCTTTTTCTACTTGCAAAGTTTGAATCTCTCTTTTAATTGTAGATAGAACTGTTGGCTCACTTTCAATTTGCATCTTAAGTTCTGCTGCTGCTTCATCTATTAAATCTATTGCTTTATCTGGTAAAAATCTATCACTTATATATCTATTTGATAGTTTTGCAGCTGCAACTAAAGCACTATCATTTATAGTTACATTATGGTGAGTTTCTAGTTTCTCTTTTATTCCTCGCAAAATTTGTAAAGCTTCATTAACGCTAGGTTCATTTACATTTACAGGCTGAAATCTTCTTTGCATAGCTTGGTCTTTTTCAAAGTATTTTCTATACTCTTTTAAAGTTGTTGCACCAATTGTATGAAGCTCTCCTCTTGCAAGGCTTGGTTTTAAGATATTTGCTGCATCCATACTTCCTTCACTTGCACCTGCACCAATTATTGTATGTATTTCATCTATAAAAAGTATTATATTTCCATCTTTTTTAACTTCATCAATAACTGATTTTAATCTATCTTCAAACTCTCCTCTATATTTTGCACCAGCAATAAGTGAACTCATATCAAGAGCTACTACTTTTTTATTTTGTAAACTTAAAGGAACATCTTTATTTACTATTCTTTGAGCTAATCCTTCAGCAATAGCTGTTTTACCAGTACCTGGTTCTCCTAGTAAGATTGGGTTATTTTTTGTTTTTCGTATTAAGATTTGCATCATACGATTTATCTGTTCATCTCTTCCAATAACTGGATCAAGCTTTCCATCTATTGCTTGTTTGTTTAAATCTATTCCATATTTACTCAAAGCTTCTAGATTATCATCTGCACTTTGATTATCTATTGTTTTTCCAGCTCGCATTGCTTCAAGCTCTTTTTTTGCCTCTTTTAAATCTATATATTTTCCTAAAATATCTTTAAAAGTTTGATTATCAAAGTTTGCTATAAGCCATGAATCAATAGCTATATAACTATCTCCTAAGCTGCTCATCATACCAGCTGCTTTTTGAAAACTTTCATATAGGTTTCTTGATATTTTTATACTATCTTTTGTAACACTACTTACACTTGCTAGTTTTTCTGTTTTTGATTTTGCTTCTAGTTCTATTGCTTTTTTGTTTATATTCATCTTATTTAAAAGTTGATTTAATACAGAATTTGTATTTGTAAGTAATGCCCAAATAAGATGAGATATCTCTACTTCTTGGTTTTTATTGTGTAAAGCTAGATTTAGACTTGAGTCTATTGCTTCTCTTAATTGATTTGTCATTTGTTCAAATATATTACTATTCATTTAGCACTCCTTGTATTTAACTGCTAAAGAAATAATACAACTTTAGTCAAAGTTTGTCAAGTATTATTTTATTAATATTTAATTTATTTTATGATTTAAATTTAAAGAATCCAAACTCATCTTTGAAAAGGCAAAGCACTTTTTACTAATCTATTTCCTTCTTTTCGAACTACCGAGAAAAACTCGGTAGTTAAATTCTCATTTAACTCTTTTTCTAAATATATATTCTTTAAGTGCAAGCCTACATTATCTGTGCTTGTATCAAATAACTGAGACATTTGTAATTGTGTTAGCCAAATTGTTTCGCTATCAACCGAAACTTTTAGTTCTAGTTCCCCATCATTGTAAACCACTAAATTTGATAAATTTTGCATTCTGTTTCCTTGAAAATTTAATTCTAGATTTTATCAAAAAAAGATAGCAAGAGGAAGAAATATTACATTTTGTAATTAAAAAGGGATAGGGAAACCCCTATCCCTTCAGCTTTTATCTAGTAGGTAGTCACTCCTACAAGAATATAAAATGCTAAGTTCAAATTGGAATAATTATATCAAAGTATAAATTTTATATCAACATAAAGTTGATTTTTTATGTACTTTTATTTTTTAAATAAATTGCTATGAGAACCAACTGCTACACAAGTAAAAACTAAAATACTATTCTCTTTTTTGTATATTAAAAGTAAATCAGGTTTTACATGACACTCTCTAAACTCCTTTAAATTACCTTTTAGTTGATGGTCTTTATGTTTTTTATCTAAAATTTGATTATTTGCCAACATAAAAACTATATTATCAACTAAATCTTTATCATCTTGTTTTAATCTTTTTCTTTGTTTCTTGAATTTTAGAGTTGTTACTATTTCAAACACTATTTATCTTCCATAGCTTTTTTATAAGTTTGGAAATCTTTAAAACTTTCAACTTTTCCATTTTTAAGCTCTTCTATAGCTTCTAGTAGTTCATTTGTTGGTTCTTTTTCAATTTTTAAATTAGCATTTGGTGTAAGTTTTATAATACTTTTAATAACATCTAAAAGTTTTTTATCTGCATTCTCTATAGTTATAAGCATTTTATTCCTTTATAAATATTTTAGAGAAGATTATATCAAATTTATAAGTAAAAAGGCAAAAAAAAAGCTTGAGCCGAAGCCCAAGCTTTGTAAGAAAAAGTTTTATACTCTAAAAAAATTAGAATGTATATGCAACTTGTAATCTTCCTCTATTTTGATCCATTTCTTTTGTACCACCTTGTTTTTGCTCAAGAGTACCATATCTTACATATGTAGTTAAGTTTTTAGACATTTTATATGTTAATTGTCCATAAACTTCTTCCATTTTTAATTTTCCATTATTAGTATAACTATAAGCTAGACCATCTGCTTTAGACTCTAATGTTCCATAATTTACAGTAAAGTTTAAGTTATCTAAAATGTCTAATCCAACTGCTGCTTGAATGTGTGTAGCTTTTGCTAAACCGTTTATAGAAATTCCCCATCCAAGAGTTGTATTTTGTCCATCTTGGTCAAGTGAAGTTAATCCACCTTTTTTATCTGTTTGAGCATATCCTAATTTTGCATTAACAATTCCAAATTTACCATCAACAGCTAGTTTAATAAGTGAACTATCATCTTCTACATTTGATTGATTTAAATTTACATATCTTGCATCAAAACCAACTTTTGCATCTTCTGCTAAATTATAGTTACCATTTACAGCAACTGTATATGTAGCAAGAGTATTAGCAATATTTAATCCCCATAATTCAACTTTAACTACATCAAAATCAGCTTGAGCAGTAACAACACCAATATCTTTTCCACCGTCAACTATTCCATTATTTACAGTAGTAGTTTTAAATCCCATAGTTCCGTTAATCTCAGTTGATTTATTTAAGTTAGAGTTATTAAAGTAACCAGCTCCAACAGTAAACATTCCAAGAGATGAGATAGCTAAAATACCTGTACCTGTTTGCTCATTTCCATTAATATCAAGAGCTTTTGTATATGGAGTAGCTAAACCTTGTTTACCAATATTAACTGTTGTATTAGGAATAACATTTAATCCAAAGTATGCATTTGATACAGAAACATCAGCTTGTCCATCAGCTCCCCCATCTTTTGCACTTAAAGCTGCAAATCCACCATGATCTTTTGATCCTACAATTGTTCTTGCATTAAATTTAACATAATCATTTACTTTTGAAGATAAGTTTACTCCAATTTTATAGTTGTTATTATCTGTTCTTGAAGCTTTTGAATCATCGAAGTTATCATATCTATATACAACAGATCCTGATACATCTACATTTTTGATAGCTTCTTCAAGTGGTTTCGCGCTTGCACTTGTAAGACCTGCAACTGCAACAGCTGCTACTAAACTTAATTTTGTAATTTTTTTCATCGTTTTCTCCTAGAATTTCGAAATTAAAGTCGATTTACAAAAACTATTAACTTTTTGTTTACCGTGCGGTCATTGTATATGAGTTAATTTTAAAGTTTTCTTAAAAGTTTGTAATTATACTGTTATTTTTGTTCTGATTAAGCTTTGCTAAAGTTATAGCATAGATATTTTAGCAATATTAGACAATTTTCTTTGCAATAATTAAGAAGAAAAAATAAATAAATAAAACTAAAATCATATTCAAATATTTTAATGAGGTGAGTATTATGAAAAAGATAAATAAGGTACTTATTGCAAATAGAGGAGAGATTGCACTAAGAGTTATAAGAGCTTGTAAAGAGTTAGAGATAAAAAGTGTTGCTATATTTTCAGAAGTTGATATAGAAGGAATTTGGGTAAAAAAAGCTGATGAGTGCTATCCAATACTTGGAGATGTGGTTCAAGCTTATCTTGATTATGACAGAATTATATCTATTGCAAAAAAAGCTGAGTGTGATGCTATTCACCCTGGATATGGATTTTTAAGTGAGAATGCGGATTTTGCAAGAGCTTGTGAAGAGAATGGAATTATATTTATTGGTCCAAAAGCTGAACATATTGAGCTTTTTGGAGATAAAATGGCTTCAAAAGTTGCTATGAAAAAAGTTGGGGTACCTGTACTTGAAGGAACTGATGAACCAATTGAAGATCCTAAAGAAGCTGCAAAAATTGCAAAAGAGATTGGATTTCCTGTTATTATAAAAGCTGCTTTTGGTGGTGGTGGAAGAGGAATGAGAATTGTAAAAAAAGAGGAAGATTTTAAAGAACTATTTGAAGCTGCTACAAATGAATCAAAAAAATATTTTGGTAGAGGTGAAACATTTATAGAAAAATATGTAGAAAACCCAAGACATATTGAGATACAGATTATTGCAGATAAATATGGAAATGTTTTACACCTTGGAGAAAGAGATTGTTCTATTCAAAGAAGACACCAAAAAGTTATTGAAATTGCACCATCGCCACTATTAAATGATGATGCAAGAAGAGAGTTATATAGAATTGCGACAAAAGCTATGTTTAAACTAGGTTATGAAAGTGTAGGAACTGTTGAGTTTTTACTAGATCCTGAAGATAATATCTATTTTATTGAGATGAATACAAGAGTTCAAGTTGAACACCCTGTAACTGAAACAATAACTGGGATTGATATTATTCAAAGAATGATTCAAATAGCTGAAGGGGATAAGATGATATTCCTTCAAGAGGAGATTAATTTTAGAGGTTATAGTATTGAATTTAGAATAAATGCTGAAAATCCACTAAAAGGTTTTTTACCATCTGTTGGAACTGTTGAAAAATATTTAACTCCAGGAGGTCCAGGAGTAAGACTTGATACAAGTATTTATACAGGATATAAAATTCCTGCAAACTATGACTCAATGTTTGGAAAGCTTATTGTTTGGGCAATTGATTGGGAAGGTTGTGTAAAAAAAGCAAAAAGAGCTTTAGATGAGTTCTATATTGAAGGTTTCCCTACAAATATTCCACTTCATAGAGAGATTGTAAGAGATGAAGATTTCAAAGCTGGAAGATTTACTACAAACTATCTTGATACAAAAATGGATGTATTTACACTAAATAGTGAAGATAATATAAAAGAAGAAGAAGAGAAAGTTGAAAATCTTAGAAAGCTTATTGATACTATTAAGAGTAAAAATATTTCGATTAGACATTAAAAACTTATTTAATTAAAAATATTTTAAGGCTAGAGTTTACTTTAGCCTTTTTTTGTGATAATTTTATTTGCTTATAGATATAATTCATCTTTATTATTTTAATTAAAGGTTTATAGTGTCACTTTTTCTAACTCTTTTTATAAAAATTATTCCTATGTATTTTAGTATTGTTCTTGGATTTTTTTCTACATATTTTTTAAAATGTGATAAAGAGAGTATTGCTAAAATACTTTTATATATTTTATCTCCATTAATTGTTTTTAATGCAACACTTAATGTAAAGCTTAGTTTAGAAGTTGCATTTATTCCTATGTTTTTCTTTATTTTTAGCACAATTTTGAGTTTTGTTCTTCTATATATCTTTACAAAAGTATTTAAAGATAATAGAGCAAATTTACTTGCTTTTAGTGCAAGTACTGGAAATACTGGAAATATTGGTATTCCTTTAGCTATTATATTTTTACCAAATGATTTGGTCGATGTTTTTATATTTTCAATATTAGCTTCTATTTTGTATCAAAATTCTGTTGGGTATTATATTACAGCAAAAGGGAATTTCAGTGCTAAAGAGAGTTTAAAAAAAGTTTTAAGACTTCCCGTTTTACATGCTTTTTTACTAGCTTTAGTTTTAAATATTTTTGGAGCAAGTATCCCTGATATTTTTCTTTCTTATGAATCATATTTAAAAGGTGCTTACTCGATTTTAGGAGTTATGATTGTAGGAATGGGATTAGAAAAATTAAAAGGAAACAATGCCTTTGATTGGTCTTTTATATCTTATTCTATGTTTATTAAATTTGTTATTTGGCCAAGTAGTGTTTTACTATTTATATTTTTAGATAAAAACTACTTTATGTTTTTAAATGAAGGATATTATTTACTTATGTTTCTATTTTCAATAGTTCCTCTTGCTGGAAATACTGTAATTGTGGCAACAGTTTTAAAAGTAAAACCTGAGATGATGAGTATAACTTTGTTTATCTCTATTTTAATAGGAGTTGTTTATATCCCTTTTGTAATGTGGCTTTATGGAGTTTAAATCTTTAGCAAAAGTTCTTTAAAAGAACTTTGCTAATTTTTTAATGCATTTCGTAGTTTACAGGTACTTGGATATTGTTCCAAACTGTTTTATTAAGCTCTTTTGGAATTGCATCAAAGAAAGCTATATTTTCTAGTAATTCCATCGTTGCTTTATCAAGAGTTTTGTATTTTGAATTTTCAATAATTCTTATATTTACAATTTTTCCATCTGCTAAGATATCAAAAGATATTGTAACTTTTCCTTCATGTTTTAATCTTTTTGCAACTCTTGGGTATTTTTTATTTTTTTCTATAATATGTTTTATTTTACCTAAATAAAGATCTTCCATTTCAGCTGCTTTTACCTGATTTACAGTATCTTGAGTAATTACTTGATCTTTAATTACTTCTTCTTTTTGAACTACTTTTTTCTCTGGTTTTTTCTTTGGTTTCTCTTTTTTAGGTTTTTTTACCTCTTTTTTCACAACTTTTTGTGCAGGTTTTTCAATAACTTTTTCTATAATCTCTTCTTCTACAACTTCTTCTTCTACTGGTTTTTTCTGAACTTCTACACTACTTAATGATATTTTTGTAACTGTATGTACATCTTTTTTCATATCAACAGTTTTTGTTGTATTTGCTAAAGATATAACCAAAGGTGCAGCTATTACAAAATAGATGCTAAAGCTTATAAGAAAAGATTTTAGATATCTATTGTTTTTCATAATTTACTTCTTAGTCACAATCGATACATTGTTGAATTCATTTTTCTTTAACATATCTAATATATTTACAAAATTTTCAAATTTTGTATCTTTATCTGTATTTAGATGAATTGGCGTCTCTTTTGGTTTTCCTAAAAGTTCAAACTCTATATTTTCTATTGCCATATCTATATCATCTAAATAGAATTTACCTGAATTATCTATTACTATTACTATCTCTTTATCACTTTTTAGCTTACTAGCATTTTTACTATCTGGTAAAGCTACTGGGATAAGCCCTTTTGTAATAAATGTTGATGTAAGTAAAACAATTGCTAAAAGTACAAGTAATACATCAATAAAAGGTATTACATTTATTGAATCAAACTTCTGTAACTTCATATTCGCTTTCCAAAACTTCTGCTGATCTACTTAGGATATTATAAAAAACCATAGATAAAATCGCAACAACAAGCCCAACTGCAGTTACTTTAAGTGCAAGAGCCAAACTCTCCATTATTTTACCAGCATCAATATCGTTTGCATTTCCCATATTCATAAATGTAAGCATAATTGCCAAAACTGTACCTAAAAGTCCAATATAAGGTGCATTTGATGCGATTGTTCCAATTATGTTTAGATGTTTTGTAAGTGCAACTTCTAAAGCTCTTTTTGTTTTGTATGATTTTATTTCAACTTTTCTATAAAAAATTATTCTTTCTATAAAGAAAAATAGAGCAACAAAGTTCATAAGTACTAAAAGTGCTATAACTCCATAATCTACAAGATGTTTTAGTGTCTCAATATCATTCATAAAAATACCCTTTTTTTAAAAATATTTGAAATTATATATCAATATTGATAATAGTTATCTTAATATTAATATAAAATTAAAATTTTGTTAAAGTAGCATTAAAAATTATTACATATAATTGCTTTCAAATTTGATAAATAAGGATTTTCTTTGAAAAGAATACTGTTTTTCATACTATTTATAGATATTTTAAGTGCGAATCCTAAAGAAAATATGGATCTACTTTTAAAAGATAAAAAAGAGTATAGAAATCTTGATTTAGAATCTATTGAAGCTAGATATAAAAGTTTGAAATATAGTTTTATTTCAAATATTGAGCTTAGCTCTAGTTTAGGTATAGATCACTATTTTGATGAAAATAAAAATAGAAACTATACAAAACGTGCAAGTATTGGAATTAACCAAACTTTATTTGAATCAGGTGCAATTATTTTTAAAATGGATTACGCAAATAGTAAATATGATTATGAGACTTTATCTTGGCAAAATCAGAATCAGCAATTAATCTTCTCAATTTATAGCACTTTGCTTGATATAAAAAAATTAAAGCTTGAACACAAACAAAATGGATATAAAATAGTTAATAAAAACATAGAACTTGAGATGAAAAAGCTTGAATATGATGTTGGAAAAAGTGATATTATTGATTTAAATAATGCAATAATGAGTAAGAATACAGCTTTAAATGAAAGAATAAGTTTAGAAAATAGTATAAAAGAGAAAGAGCAAGAATTAGCTAAATATACAGAACTTAAATATGAAGAGATAGAAATCTTGGATTTTAAAGAGACAAAAAAAGAGGAGTTTTTGGATTCAAACTTTGAATTACTTCAAGAAGAGGCAAAAGTTAAGATGCTTGATAGTGATTATAAAAAACAAAGAGGAGAAAATCTTATGAAGCTTAGCTTAAATGCAAAAGCTACATACTCAAATAGTGATGAAAAATTCAATCCTTTGATGAAAGACAATAGTAGAAACGATGCACAATCAAGTGCGAGTTTGAATCTATCTATTCCTTTATTTGATTACTCAAAAAGCAAAAATGTACAAGAATCAAAAATTGAATCTATGAAACAGAGATTTTATTTGGCTGATTTGAAAAATGAAAAAGCTTTTGAATATGATCAATATTTTACAAAAATTGATACATTTTTCAAACAAAATGAGATTTTAAAAGATAATATCTTGCTTTATGATGATTTAATAGAAGCAAATAGTATCTCAAGTAGTGCTGGAATGACTTCAAAATATGATTTAGAAATTTTAGAGAATCAAAAAGCTATAAATAGCTTTGATATTTTGATAAACAATATAAATGTTATGCAATATTACGCAAAAATTTACTTCATGACAAAAGGTTAAAAAGATGAATAATAGTTTACTAAAAGATTTGAATAGCTACAAAGGTGGTAAAAAATCTTATAAATATTGGATTTTATCTATTGTTATTATTTTTATTGCTTTGATGGTTTATATTTTTTTACCACAAAATGAAGATTTAAAACCAAAATATAATACTCAAAAAGCACAAATTGGGGATTTAAAAGTGATTGTTAGTGCAAGTGGAAACTTAAGTCCTACAAATAGTGTTGAGATTGGAATTGAAGTTTCTGGAACAATAAAAGAGATTTTTGTAGATTATAATGATGAAGTAACAATTGGTCAAGTTTTGGCAAAAATTGATACTACAAAACTTGAAGCAAGTGTTGAAAGCTCAAAAGCTAGTTTGGCTATTTCAAAAGCAAATCTAAATGAAAGTGAAGTAAATCTTAAAAATAAAAAACTAATTTTTGATAGAACAAAAAAGATGTTTGAAAGTTCAGGTGGAAAATTTCCATCTCAAAATGAGTATGATGATACTCTATTTGCTTATGAAGTAGCACTTGCTTCTGTAAAAGCTTCAAAAGCAAAAGTTTTACAATCTGAATCTGATTTAAAAAACAATCTTCAGAATTTGGATAAAGCTAGTGTAAAATCAAGTATAAATGGAATTGTTTTAAATAGAGAAGTTGAAGTTGGTCAAACTTTAGCAGCAACAATGTCAGCACCAAAACTTTTTACTCTTGCTAAAGATTTATCAAATATGGATTTAATAGTAAATATCGATGAAGCCGATGTTGCTGATATAAAAGATGGTTTAGATGTATTATTTACAGTTGATGCTTATGCAAATAAAGAGTTCAAAGGAAAGATTAAACAAGTAAGATTGAATCCTATTACAACAAATGGAGTTGTAACTTATGAAACTGTTGTAAGTGTTACAAATGATGATTTACTTTTAAAACCTGGAATGACTGCAAATGCAAAAATTGTTACAAAAAATCTTGAAAACCAACTTTTAGTTCCAAATAGTGCATTTAGATTTAAACCTATTGTTCAAGTGGATAAAAAAGCACCTAATCTTGGTTCTCCATCAAGATTTAGACCAAGTTCAAAAAGTGAATCTTCAAAATCAAATGATGGAATGATGAGCTTATATATTTTAGAAAACAATGAGCCAAAAGAGATAAAAGTAAAAATAATTTCAAGTAATACTCAACAAACAGCTGTATCTTCAAAAAGTTTAAAACAAGATGATGAAATAATTACTTCAATGAAGAGCAAAAATGCAAAATAAAGTTTTATTAGAATTTAGAAATATCAAAAAAAGTTATGGAAAAGGTGCAAACCAAACTTTTGCTTTAAATGGTGTTGATCTAAAAATCTATAAAGGTGAATTTGTAGCTATTATGGGTGCAAGTGGAAGTGGAAAATCCACTTCTATGAATATAATTGGTTGTTTGGATAAACCAAGTAGTGGAGAGTATCTATTTGATGGAGTAAATGTTGAAAACTTAAATTTAAATCAAATGGCTATTTTAAGAAGAAATTATATTGGTTTTGTATTTCAAGGATTTAATCTTTTAGGAAGAACTAGTGCTTTAGAGAATGTTGAATTGCCTTTAATTTATAGAAAAGTTCCAAAAGAAGAGAGATTTGAACTATCGATTGAAGCTTTAAAAAAAGTTGGTCTTGAAAGTGTTAAAAAAAATACACCAGCTGAACTTAGTGGTGGACAGCAACAAAGAGTTGCTATTGCAAGAGCTATTGTTACAAATCCTTTACTACTTTTAGCAGATGAACCAACTGGAAATCTTGATAGTATAAAAAGTGTTGAAGTAATGCAACTTCTAAAATCTTTAAATGAAGAGCTTGGAATTACTATTGTAATGGTAACTCACGAAGAAGAAATGGCTGCATATGCTTCAAGAGTTATATATTTTAGAGATGGAAATATTGAAGACTCTTTGAAAAAAGGATTTAAATAATGTTTTTAAATACATTTATAATAGCAATCAAAGAGATTAGAAGAAATATTTTAAGATCTATTCTTACAATTTTAGGAATAGTAATCGGTGTTGCTTCTGTTATTGCTATGGTTATGATTGGAGATGGAACAACAGCAAATGTAACAGCAAATATAGAAAAACTTGGAAGTAATATTTTAAATATTAGAGTTGGACAAGAAAGAAGAGGTCCACTAAGAGATGATAATAGTTCAAAACCTTTTAAGAATGAAGATATTGATGCAATAAAAAATAGTGTTGCAAACTTAAAAGGAGTTACTGCTGAAAACTCTTCTATGGTAAATGTGGTTTTTGGAAATAAAAGTAATTCATCTTCTGTTGTTGGAACTACAAATGATTATTTTATAATAAAAGATTGGAATGTAAGTTCAGGAAGAGTTTTTGAAGAATCAGAGTTAATTAGTGGTAAAAGTGTTTGCCTAATAGGAACAACTATTGTAAAAAATCTTTTTGGAAATGATAATCCAGTTGGTGCAACAATTAGACTTAAAAATTTTCCTTGTAGTGTTATTGGTGTTTTAGAATCAAAAGGGGCTAGTAGTTTTGGAAGAGATCAAGATGAGATAGTTGTAACTCCTTTAAAAATGTTTCAAAGAAAAATTCAAGGAAATTTAGATGTTTCAAATATAGTTGTTTCAGTTAAAGAGAAACAATATATTGATGATGCTAAAACAGAAATAACTTCTTTAATGCAAGATAGAAGAGCCGTAAAAATTGGCGAAGCTGACAACTTTTATATTCGTGATATGAAAGATATTCTTGATTCCATGACAAGTACTACAAAGATGCTTACATATCTTTTGGGTTCAATCGCAGCAATTTCTTTACTTGTTGGTGGGATTGGAATTATGAATATTATGCTTGTTTCTGTAACTGAAAGAACAAGAGAGATTGGAATAAGACTTGCCATTGGAGCTATGCAGAATGAAGTTTTAATGCAATTTTTGGTTGAAGCTATTGTTTTATCAACTTGGGGTGGAATTATTGGAATTTTACTTGGACTTGGAGTTGGTTATGGAGTTGTACAAATATTTGAATTACCTTATATTATAAACACTCAAATAATTTTAATATCTTTTATTTTTTCAACTTTGATTGGAGTTGTTTTTGGATATTTTCCTGCAAGAAAAGCTGCAAGATTAAATCCTATTGAAGCTTTAAGATATGAGTAGTTTAGAATTTAAGTAGATTTTGAGTGCCAAAATCTACTTCACCTAAAGCTTTTAGCTTAAAACTAATTCTATGGATATCACTTCTACCAAACTTCTTTATAGCTTCAATATGAGCTTTTGTACCATATCCTTTGTGTTTAGCAAAATTATAGTTTGGATAGCTACTTGAAATTTCATTCATAAATCTATCACGACTAACTTTTGCTAAAATTGAAGCTGCACTAACACTTGGATATTTTGCATCTGCTTTTATCTCTTTTTGAAGATTTTGTATTCCAAAATTTGTATTTCCATCCATCAAAAAAGAGTTTGTAAAACCTTTTAATTTTTCTATTATCTCTTCTATTGAACTTTTTAGACAATATGAAATTCCAAACTCATCTATTTGCTTTGCACTTTTAAAAACTATATGATATTTTGATTTATTCTTTATCTCTTCAAACAGAGCTTCTCTTTTCTTTTCACTTAATACTTTTGAATCATTTAATCCAAGTATTTCTTCTAAAAGAATAGTTCCAGCAACTACCAAAGGACCAGCAAGTGGTCCTCGCCCTGCTTCATCAATACCACATAATCCTAAGTTTTGCATACTTATCTTTTTGGAAGAAAAGATTTAAAAACTATTGCATATATAAATCCTACAATAAGTCCTATAAAGTGAGCATACCAAGCTATTGGAAGCCCTATTAAAAGTGGAGCAACAGAGATTAGTAAAATCCAAGTAACAATAGCACTTCTTTCTTCTTTTACAAAATATGCATAAAAGCCTAAAATAGCACAAATAGCACCACTTGCTCCTACGAGATTTACACTAAAATCAAAATAGTATATATATAAAAATGAGAAAAGTGAAGTCAAAATTCCAGTTATAAAATATAATAGTATAAAACTTTTTACACCTATAAATCTCTCTATCATATTTCCAAATTGCCATAAAACAAACATATTCATCCCAAGATGAGCTAATCCACCATGAGAAAATACACTTGTCAATGGTTGCCAGTAAAACTCACCAAGTAAAAAATAGATATTTAAACCCATTAGTAAGTTTCCATCTTTAATATTTATCTGAATAATATAAGCAAAAATTGTAATTGCTATTAAAATATTTGTTGCTGTGAACTCATTTTTACTTTTTGAAAAAGTCATTTTAAACCAATGCCTCTTTTAATACATCTTCAATTGTATTTACAACTTTTATTTCAATAGCATTTTTTACCTCTTCAGGAAGTTCATCTAAATCTCTTTCAAAATTCTTTTTAGGAATTAATACTTTTTTGATTTTTGCTTTATATGCTGCTATTAATTTCTCTTTTAATCCACCAATAGGAAGAACTTTTCCACTTAATGTAAGCTCTCCTGTCATTGCTACATCTGCTTTTATTTTTCTATTTGATAAAATTGAAGCAATTGCAAGTGCCATAGTAATACCTGCACTTGGTCCATCTTTTGGAGTTGCACCTTCAGGAATATGTAGATGAATATCATATCTTTTATAAATTTCACTAATCTCTAATTTTGTATTTTCTTCTTCCTCTTTAAAAGTTTTTGGAATTAATTTTTCATCTATTTTTAAAATATTATTATCTATTAAATGTTTAACAACAGAGTAAGAGATTGTTGAAGACTCTTTCATAACTTCACCTAAGTTTCCAGTTACTTTTAGCCCACCTTTTCCTTTTAATTTAATAGCCTCTATTTTTAAAATATCTCCACCAACAGCTGTCCATGCAAGTCCATTTGAAACTCCAACCATATCAACTTTATCTGCTAATTCTATTTCAAATATTGGATTATCTAAATACTCTTTTAAATCTTTTGTTCCAATAGTAACTTTTTCTAAAGTTTCATCTTGAAGTAATTTCTTAACAACTTTTCTAAATATTTTTGAGAAAACTCTTCTTAGATTTCTAACTCCTGCTTCTCTTGTATATTTTGAAATTATAAGTTCAATAGTTGCTTTACTTAAGCTCACCTCATCTTTTTTAAGTCCGTGTTTTTCAAGCTCTTGAGGTATTAAATAATCTTTAGCAATATGATATTTTTCATTTGGAGTATATGAATTAATCTCTATAAACTCCATTCTATCTCTTAAAGGAGCTGGAATTCTTCTTATATCATTTGCTGTTGATACAAATATAACTTGTGATAAATCAACTGGAAAATTAAGATATAAATCTCTAAATTCATGATTTTGCTCTGGATCTAAAATCTCAAGCATCACAGCAGATGGATCTCCTCTATGATTTGCTCCTAATTTATCAATTTCATCTAAAACAACAACTGGATTCATCTTTTTTGCATCAATTAAACCTTTGATTAATCTTCCAGGCATTGCTCCTACATAAGTTCTTCTATGTCCTCTTAACTCATTTACATCTTCCATTCCACCTAAAGCAACTCTTACAAGTGGTCTATCAAGAGCTTTTGAAATAGAGTTTGCTAAAGAAGTTTTACCAACACCTGGAGGTCCTACAAAACAAAGAACTGTACCTTTTGATTGCATATCTTCAAGTTTTCTTTGCTCTAAAAGTTGCTTAACTGCAAAATACTCTGTGATTCTCTCTTTTGCTTTTTCTAGTGAAAAGTGATCTTTATTTAGTTGTTTTTCAACACTTGCAATAGATATTTTAGAGTTTGAATACTCTCCAAATGGAATATCTAAAACCATCTCTACATAGGTTTGTAAAAGTGAAGCATCTGGAGAATCTTGATTCATTCTACTTAATTTATCAAGCTGTTTTTTTGTCTCTTTATATGCTTCTTTTCCCATAAAAACTCTTTTTGTTTTTAAAATCTTTTTAAATGATTTTAACTCTTCTTCTTTTTGACTATCAGCTCCAAGCTCTTTTTGAATAGCTTTTATCTGCTCTTTTAAGAAATAATCTTTATGAGTTTTCTCTATTTTTGAATTTACTTTTTGTGTAATCTCTTTTTGTATTTTATAAGATTCTATCTCATTTTTAACATATTCAATTATATCAATCAATCTTTGTTCTATGCTAGTTTGAGAATATATTTTATAAGCTTCATCTTTTTTTAATTTTAAAACAGAAGATATTAAATCAGCAACTCTTGAAGCATCTTCATTCTCTTCTATTGCTTTTATTAAATCAGCTGGAAATTTATTATTTAATCTTGAGAGTTTTTTTACATTATCAAGTAAAATATTACTTAATGATTTTAATTCTAATTCACTTTCATAAGAATCTTGTACCAATTCAACAGTAGCAAAAAGATTATTACTTGGAACAAAATCAATAATCTTTGCTTTTGCAACACCTTGAAATAATACTTTTACTTTACCATCTGGAAGTGATACTTTTCTCATCACATTTCCTACAACTCCAATATCATAAAAAGAGTCTTCTTCTCTTTTTTGCTCTTTTGTAGGTTTTGAAACTGTAACCATAATAAGTCTATTAAACTCTATTGCATTTTCAACAGCTTTTATATTTTCGTCATTTGTCAAAAATAGTGGTGTAATCATAAATGGGTATAAAAAAACCTCATCTTCTACTATAAATGGTATAGTTTGTGGAAAATTATCATAATTTGATAACATATTCTCATATCTCCTTAAATTCTATTATTTTTTATTCAAATACTCTTCTAATTATTGGAACATACGGTTTTTCTACCTCATCTGTATATTCCCAAGACTCTTTAGATTTTTCTAAATAATACTCTTGTGCTTTTGGTTTATCTCTTCTTTTATAAAGTTCTGATATATCTTTATCCATAAGTGATTTTGAAATCATTAATCTTGTTTTAATTGTTTGTACCAAAGGCATATATTTTGAATTTGAATATCTTTTTTCAAAATCATCAATTTGAACTAAAGTATCATCAATTAAGACTTGATCTCTATTTTGTCTTTTAAAACCTTTAAAATTTGATTTTATTTTTAAATATCTTATATAATCAACATCTTTACTTAGTGCAAATCTTTTTAAATATTCATCTAAATAAAAGTTTGCCAAAACATACTCTTCATTTTGCATATGTGCTTCTACTAAAATTAGAATAGCTGATGGAATTAAAGGTGAATTTCTATGTTCGCTTTCAAGTGATATAAAAGTATCATCCGCTTCTTCAAGTTCTGCCATTGAAATATGTTTTAATATTTTGTTGTACCAGTAAAGTGCTGGTTTGTTATACTCTTCTGTTTTAGAAGAACAAGCATTTAAAATAAATATTAGTATAAAAATAGTTAATATATTTTTTATATTATTTGCTCTTATCATCAATAAATCCTTATTTTTAAAGTAAATATATTATCCAAACTTGGATTAAAATATATATAGAGTATTAGTTTCATTTTGTATCACTTATCTTTTGTTGTATAAAATGGAAGCTCTTTTTTAGTTTTATATACTATTTTCGTTATAATTAAAAAAACTTTTAGAAGGCAAAACTATGAAATTAACACTAATTGGAAATGGAATAATGGCACAATCTCTTGCTATTGGTTTAGTAAAGAAATATGAAGTAGAGATGATTGGAAGAGAGTATGAAAAACTAAAACTAATAAAACAAAAGATACCAAAGATTGAGATAAAAGAGTTAGAAGATAAAGAAGATATAAGTGGTAAAAACATCATTATGTGTGTAAAACCTTATGCTTTAGAGAGTGTATCTGTAAGATTAAATGGAGAAGCAAATAGTTTGATATCTATTTTAGCTGGAACAAAATTAGATTATTTAAGAAAATTAATAAAAGCAAAAAACTATGTAAGATCTATGCCAAATGTTGCAGCAAGTGTTCAAAACTCTATGACTGCACTTACAGGAGATATTGCATTAAAAGATATAACAACTGATATTTTTAAAACTATTGGTGAAGCTGTTTGGGTAAATAGTGAAACTCATCTTGATATTGCAAGTGCTGTTTGTGGTTCTGGACCTGCATTTTTAGCTTTGGTTGCTGAAGCTATTGCTGATGGTGCTGTTAAAGTTGGTTTAGAAAGAAACTTAGCTCATCTTATGGTACAAGGTCTTTTTTCAAGTTCAGCTTCACTTCTAAAACACTCTCATCCTGCAATCATAAAAGATTCTGTTATGAGTCCAGCTGGAACAACAGCTGCAGGATATGCAAAACTTGAAGAAGGAAATGTAAGAGATGCTTTCATAAAAGCTATTGAAGGCTCATTTAAGAAATCTAAAAAAATTGCTGAAAAGTAGTTTTATCTTAATAGAGATTTTAATCTCTATTTTGATTTTAAGTTTTATATTCATCTCTTTTGCAAATAGTAATTTTCTATTTTCAAGAACAAATTCAAACTTTATAAATCTATTAGAACTCGAAAATAGTATAGAAAAGAATGATTTAAGAAATTTTTATAAATCATCATCAAGTTATGAAGTTTTAATTAATGATGAAAAAACAACTATAACTCTTTTTAAATACAGTTATAAAGATGAAAACATAAAATTGGTTTATTATGAAAAGTAGTTTTGTTTTATTTGAATTAATCATTGCAACTATACTTTCAGCTATTATTTTTACTTTAGTAAGCTTTTTATACAAAGATACTGTTTTACAAAATAGATTAAATCAAGAGCTATCTTTAGAGAATTTAAGTTTAAACTCACTTAGAGTTTTTTTAGAAAAAAATATAAATAATTTTGATGATTTAAGCTTTAGAAATAAAAATTTATATTTTCAAAATGAGCCACTTTATTTAGGGCTTTTATACTTCAATATAGAAAAAAGTTCTAATTTCTATAAAGTATCTTTACAAAAAGAGAATTCAAAAGAGATTATATGGTTTATAAAAAAATGAAAAAAGCATATATTTTACTTTCAACTCTATTTTTTGTTCTTCTATTCTCTTTTATTGCAAAACAAAGCTTAGAAAAAAATGCTCTAAATAGTAGGGTTTATAGTGAAAAATTATATTTTATTCAAGCAAAAGCACATATATATTTTCTTGAACAATATCTTTTGCGCTTAAATGAAAATGAGTTATTAAATTTCATAAGTCTTGAATTTATGCCAGATAATTTTATTTTAAAGATATCAAAAAAAGATGAAAAAGAGTATTTTTTATCTGTAAAAAATGAAGAATTTGGAGTAAAAATCTCCAAATTATTAAAACTATAATATAACTTCTAAAACTTTCATAGCCAATTTTAAAGCTTTGTTTCTATGAGAAAACTCTTGTTTTATTTCAAAATCTAACTCACCTAAAGTTTTTGTAAAATCTTTTGGAATAAAAAGTGGATCATATCCAAAGCCATTTGTTCCTTTTTCTTGATTAATTGCCATTCCATACATAAATCCATGAACTGTATATACAAAATCTTTGTATATTATAGTTATACAAGCTGTATAAAAAGCTTCTGTTTTTTCAAGATTTAATCTATTTAATTCACTTATTAGTTTTTCATTATTACTTTTATCACTTGCATTAATTCCTGAATATCTTGCACTATAAACTCCTGGAGCATTATTTAATATAGGTAAAGATATTCCTGAATCATCAGAAATCACTATAAAATGTTTTTCATTTTGTTCTTTTAGTCTTCTATTTATCTCACTTGCTTTTATAATTGCATTTTCTTTAAAAGTTGTTCCTGTTTCAGGAATATCAAATTTTCCTAAAATGTCACTATATGCTATAACTTCATAATTTGGTAAAAGTTTTTTAAACTCTTCAATCTTCCCTTTATTTGCACTTGCTAATATTATTCTCAATAAAAATCCTTTGTCTTTTTCTCTTTTAAAGAAAGCTTACTATATAATCAATCTTTAATTATAATATATTTAGGATTATGTATGTTTAAATCAGTTTTACCTTTAAGTTTTATAGTAGCTCTAAGATTCTTTGGGCTTTTTATAGTTTTACCTGTTATTTCCGTTTATGCACTTAGCTTAGAAGGAGCAAATGCAACTTTAGTTGGAATTGTTGTTGGTGGTTATGCTTTGACACAAGTTATTTTTCAAACTCCATTTGGAATTATGAGTGATAAACTTGGAAGAAAAGGAACAATAATAACTGGTCTTCTGCTTTTTGCTATTGGTTCATTTATTTGTGCAATTGCTAGTGATATTTTTACTTTAATGCTAGGAAGACTTTTACAAGGAGCTGGTGCTATTGGTGCAGTTGTTACAGCTATGATTAGTGATATTGTAAAAGAAGAGCAAAGATCAAAAGCCATGGCTATAATGGGTGGTTTTATTGGAATATCTTTTGCACTTGCTATGATGTTTGGTCCAATTATTGGTGGATATGCTGGTGTTCCAATTTTATTTTATATAACAATGGTTCTATCTTTAGTAGCAATTTATATTTTAGTAAAAAAAGTTCCTAATCCACCTGTTATTACTCATACATACAATGAAAAACTAAAATTAAAAGATATTTTAGGAAATTCAAATATAAACAGAATGCACATTACAAATTTTTTGCAAAAAGCTTTGATGACTTTTGCATTTTTAGTTATTCCTATTATTCTTACAAAAACATATAATTGGGATATAAAAGATTTATGGCAAGTTTATATTCCTTCAATGATTTTAGGACTTCTTGCAATGGGTCCTGCTGCAATACTAGCTGAAAAGAAAGGAAAATATAGAGAAGTTTTAGTTATTGGAATTCTATTTTTTATAATCTCTTATTTAATTATTGGTTTTAGTTCTAGTGCTTTAGTTTTTTCTATTGGTGTTGTAATATTTTTTATTGGATTTAATATGCACGAACCAATCATGCAATCACTTACTTCAAAATTTGCAAAAGTTCATCAAAGAGGTAGTGTTTTAGGAGTATTTAACTCTTTTGGATATTTAGGTACATTTTTTGGTGGTATTTTTGGAGGAATATTTTTAGATAAACTAAGTGCTTATGAGCTAGAAAACTTCACAACAATTATAGCTTCAATCTGTGTTTTATGGATTTTATTAATTGCTATTATGAAAAATCCTTCTAAAACTAAAAATATTTATCTTAATTTAGATGAATATAAATCAAATAATTTAAATAAATTAAGTGAAAATTCAAATATAGAAGAGTGGTATATAAATAATACAGAAAATATTGCTGTAATAAAATTTAGTGAAGAAAAAATAAGTGAAGATGAGATAAAGGCAATTTTAAAATAGATAAATCTTTGTGGAAAATAGTATAAATTTTCACGCTCTTCTTTGAACTTAAAAAAATTCTCTTTGGTATTAAAAAGCTTGAGTTTAACTCAAACTTTTTAATTCAGCTTCTATTTTTTCTAACCTTGTTTTTACCTCATCAAGAGCTTTTTTATTCTCTTCTATTACATTTGCTGGAGCATTTGCTACAAATCTTTCATTTGAAAGCATTCCGTTTAATTTATCAAACTCTTTTTGTGCTTTCTCTTTTTGTTTCTCTAGCTTATCAATAATTGGTTTCATATCAATCTCTTTTGTTGGTAAATAAACCTCTAAATGATTTGAAACATCAGTTATACTATTTTCAACTTTTTTATCTACAAACTCAATATCTTCAACTTTTGCAAGTTTTTCAATAAATGGTTTTGCTATATTTGTATCTATTAGTTTATCAAGTTTTATATATGCTTTTGAAATTTTTGAATTTCCCATATCTATAATAACTTTTGCTCTTCTTATAGAAATAATAGCTTCTTCAATTATTGCAAACATCTCTTCAATTTTTTCATCTTTTTTTATATCTTTTGGGAAATTCATAATCATTAGTGAATCACCATTTTCAAGAGTTGTTCCACTTAATTTATGATATAAATAATCACTAATAAATGGCATAAATGGACTTACCATTTTTAAAGTCTCTTTAAAAATTGCTCCAAGTTCTACAATACTATCTTTACTAGCTTTTGAGTATTCAATTCCCCAATCACAAAACTCCATCCAAACAAATCTATAAAGAGTACTTGCAGCTTCATTAAATTTATAGCTTTCAAGAGTAGTTCTAACCTCTTCAACTGCTTTGCTTAATTTGCTTTGCATATATAATCCAAGAGGAGTTTCAATATTTATATCTTTTAAATCAGGGAAAGTATCCACATTTAAAGTTAAAAAGTTTGAAGCATTATAAAGCTTATTTGTAAAGTTTCTAAATTGTTCTAAATTTTTTGCACCTAGCTTTATATCTCTTCCTTGAACAGCTAAATATGCTAAAGTAAATCTTATAATATCAGCACTATGTTCTTCAACCATATCAAGTGGATCAATTACATTTCCTTTTGATTTAGACATTTTTGCACCTGTTTCATCTCGTACTAGTGCATGCATATAAATATCTTTAAATGGTAGTTCTCCTAATAGATACTCTCCCATCATCATCATTCTAGCAACCCAGAAAAACATAATATCAAAACCTGTAATTAACAAAGAGTTTGGATAGAAGTTTTTCATATCTTCTTTGAAATTATATAGTTCTGATGATTTCTCATTATTTCCCCATCCAAGTGGTGAAAAAGCCCAAAGTGCAGAAGAGAACCATGTATCTAATACATCAGGGTCTTGTACATAATTCTTATTATTACATTTTGGACAAGCTTCTGGAACATCGTTTTTATCTGCCCATTCATGATTACAAGAGTTACAAGTAAATACAGGAATTCTATGTCCCCACCAAAGTTGTCTTGAAATACACCAAGGTCTTAACTCATCCATCCAAGCTGTATATGAATTTATCCAGTGTGCTGGATGAAAATTATTATGTGCTTTAGTTTTTTCAATCGATTTTTTTGCTACTTTTTCAGACAAAAACCACTGTTTAGATATAAATGGTTCAACAATGTTTTTACATCTGTAACAGTGCCCTACTTGATGTTTATGCTCTTCAATTTTAGTTATAATCCCATCTTCTTGAAGTTTTTTTACGATAATTGCTCTAGCTTCTAATCTTTCAAGCCCAGCAAATTCTCCACATTCATTGTTTAAAATACCTTTTTCATCAAAACATTTTATAAACTCTAAATTGTGTCTAAGTCCTACTTCATAATCATTTGTATCATGAGCAGGAGTTACTTTTACAATACCTGTTCCAAACTCCATATCAACATGAGAATCAGCAATTATTTTTATTTTTCTATTAATTAGTGGTAAAACTAACTCTTTTCCTATTATTGATTTATATCTCTCATCATCAGGATGAACCATAACAGCACTATCTCCAAAATATGTTTCAGGTCTTGTTGTAGCAAGAGTTACAAATCCACTTCCATCTGCAAAATTATAATTCATATGATAAAAATTACCATTTATCTCTTCATGTTCAACTTCTATATCACTTAATGCACCATCATGTGTACACCAATTTACCATATAGTTATTTTGAGTAATTAAACCATCATTATAAAGTTTTATAAAAGCTTCTTTTACAGCTTCTTTAAGTCCTTCATCCATAGTAAATCGCTCTCTACTCCAAGCTGGACTTACTCCTAATTTTCTCATTTGATGAACAATATTTCCACTTGAACTCTTTTTCTGAATCCAAGCTCTTTCTAAAAATTTTTCTCTTCCTATTTTCTCTTTTGTTGTACCCTCTGCTAATAGTTGTTTTTCAACAATATTTTGAGTTGCAATTCCAGCATGGTCAGTTCCTGGTTGCCAAAGAGTTTTAAATCCATCCATTCTTTTATATCTAGTTATAATATCTTGTAAAGTAAAAGTTAATGCATGTCCTATATGTAAGCTTCCTGTTACATTTGGAGGTGGCATCATAATAGAGAAGTTTTTACCATCTTTTTGTATAGATTTATTTCCATCTATTTCAAAATATCCTCTTTCTTCCCAAATCTTATAAAAACTATCTTCTACCTTTGACGGTTCATATTTATCGCTCATTCAAATTCCTAATTATGTTACTAAAATAGCTTAGATTTTATCCAAATATCTCTTAATGATTAATTTTGTTTGCTTTTAAAACTCTTTTGGATAAAATTTAATATTCTAACTTAAAGGAGAGTAAAATGTTTAAATTTTTTATTGGTATTTTATTTGCAAGTGCTACATTATTCGCAAATGATTTACAAACTACTGGTGTTGAAGTTACTTTAGAAAATGGTAAGAAAGTAACTATAAAAAGAGAAAACAAACCAAAAGAGTGTGAAAATATTGCTTTTGATCCAAGAGAAGTTTTTGGTGGAGAGCATCAAGCAAGTAACAATGTAAATGAGAAATGTAAAAGAGCCTATGTCACATATTTTGGAAAAATTGCACCTATGAAAGCAGCTCCAAATATTGAAACATATGGAGAACTTGAAGTTTTAGAGTTTATTTTAAAAGCTAAAAGAGATAAAAATTTACTTCTAATAGATAGCAGAACAGAAAACTGGTTTTACCATGAAACGATTCCAAGTGCTGTAAATGTACCTTATGTTTATACAAAAAAATCTCAATATCCAGATGAGTTTAAAGAAGCTTTAGAAATTTTTGGAGTTATTGAAAAAAATGGAAAATATGATTTTTCTAATGCAAAAACCCTTCTAATGTTTTGTAATGCTACTTGGTGTGGACAATCTCCTGAAGCTATGAAAGAGCTTATGGCTATTGGTTATCCCCAAGAGAAAATGAAATGGTATAGAGGTGGAATGCAGTCTTGGCTTAGTTTAGGACTTACAACTATTAGACCTTAATATAATATATTCTCAAGCTTTTGCTTGAGAATATCTGTTTACTTAATTTATAAATAATTTATCAAATATATCCACAATACTTTCATCGATTTTCCCAAGTTTAGCTTCTTTTTTCATATTACTTATTATTTCTTCATGATTTAAATCCTCTTTTAAAAGATTATTATAAAAAACTAAAGAGATTAATAACCTATCTTTAAAACTCAAATCCTTTGCTTCAAGATTGAATAATCCACTCCCATCCAATCTTTCTTCAACATTTTTACAAAGCTTTACAATATCATCAAACTGCATTATTTGGCTTAGTGCTATTTTTGTATAGTAAGGATATATATTAAAATTATTCTTATTTTTATCATTACAAAGTGCAAGTTTTCCAATATTTTGTAAGCTTGAAGCAATTTTAAAAAGCTCTTTATCTTTATGTTCAAACTCAAAATAGTTTGCTAAAAGTTCTGCTTTTTCTACAATTTTTGAATCTTTTTCTACAAAAGAGTTGAATTTCATACTCATTTTTAAGATATCTTCAAATTTTAAAACTATTGTAAAATCATTTAATTTTGAATATATGAAAAGTACTATTTCATTTGAGTTTTCTAAATCTAAATGAAATGAAACCTTAGATATCAACTCTATTAATACATCTTTTATATCTTCATTACATGAACTTTTATCTATAAATTCTAAAATCACTTTTTTATTATTTATGCTATTTTTATTAAACTCATTATTTAATACTAACTTATTTGAGAAATCTACTATTTCTAAAACATCTTTATCTTTTAAAATATTTTTATCTAAAAAAGAAAAATTTTCCAAAGCTTCAAGTCCTAAATCATAAGCCAATGCTAGGGCTGTAATATCAGCTAGTTTTCTATCATCATAATTTAATTCAATTGCAATATTTAAAGATATATATGCTCTTTTTTTACTATCAAAAAAATCAGCAAATGCCAATAAAAAATTATTTAAATTAAATACCATCTCTTTTTTCTTATCCATAATTTACCTTTTATCATTTTTATTACTTATTTAAAAGAGATATTACAATATAATTTTTGATTATAAAATTAAGGAGAATTTTTAAATATGAGAATAGTTGTTTCTATATTTTTATTATCTGGTTTTCTTTTTGCTTTTGATTACAATTTAAAACCAATCAAAGTTTCATCTGATGTTTGGTGCTTTTTTGGAAAAACTGAAGTTCCATCAAAAGAAAATGGTGGTTTTATGGCAAATTCATGTTATGTTAAAACAGATAAATCATATGTTTTAATAGATAGTGGAACTAGTTATAATTTTGCTTCTCAAGCATATAATGCTATGAAAAAAATCGAAGAGTTACCTGTAAGTAATATTATAATTACTCATGAACACGATGATCATTGGCTTGGTAACAGTTTTTATAAAGATAATTTTAACTCTAAAATCTATGCTCCAAAATCTATAAATACAAACTATACTAGTTCTTCAAAACCAAGAATTTTTAAGATTTTAGATAAGAAAGAACTAGAAAATACAAAAATTATAAAAGCTGATATTATTGTTGAAAAAGATTTGACTTTAGAAATTGATAATAAAGTTTTCAAAATTTTACATATTCCATATAAAGCTCATACAAACAATGATTTAATGGTATATTTAGAAAATAGCAAAACAATGTTTACAGGTGATATTGTAATGAACGAAAGAATCACTTCAAATCGTGATGGCTCAATAATTGGAACACTCAAAGTTCTTGATTTATTATCTACTTATCCTTGGCAAACTCTTGTAGCTGGTCATGGAACTATTGTTGATAAAAATGCTATAAAACATACAGAAAATTATTTTAATAAACTAAAAAAAGATATTTTACAAGCAATTGAAGATGGTATTGAAGCTGATGAGATTACAAATATTGTAACTATGGATGAATTTAAAAATATTGATATGTTTGATGAGTTAAATAGCAGAAATGTTTTTGATGGATTTACTGAATTAGAGTTTTACGAATAATATAATTTTAGGGGTTAAAAATGTATATTGTAGAGAACTTAGTCTTCTATACTTGTGCTAAATTAGATTTAACAAATCTAAAATCAGTAGAGGAATTAAACTCTTTAAAGAGTAATAGTTTTTCTACTATTTCATTAGAAAACTACTGGTTTACTAGATTCTTTCTAAAATCTAATAGTTATTTAAAATTTGAGATTAAAAACTTCAAAAATATATTTAATCAAGATTTTGAACTAGATAAATATATAGATAGTTTATCTTTAAAAGTTCATTCAGATGGTATTACATCACTTGAGATATATTTCAAAATAGATGAGTTAAAAATCATATCTTTTGATGAATTATTAGATAAATTCACAATAATTTATCTAAATAGATTTTTTGAACTTGTTCATAAAATAAATATTGATTTAGAAGCACAAAAACTTCTTAGCTTTTCTTCTAATTATATGTATGCAACTTTATTAGATAGAGAAAAAAATAAAGATATAAATATAAAAGAGCTAAATAAAAACTCTTTCTCATTTAGAGTGCATTGTTTTTTATCAGATACAAACTCTTGTCAAAATATCAAAGATTTCTACTCAAATGAAAATATTAACTCAAAATCAACTATTGTTGCTTTTGAAAATAGTAATTATGAAGCAACTATTTATAACTCTTCAGTTCTTTGGTATAGCCATATTTTGGATAAAGAACATATATCTTCTTTATTAGATTTAGACTCCTTAACTCTAAAAGAGAGTGTAATTTATAAAAAATCAACTCAAATATATACAAATCAACTCTTCCATATTGATATTGAATCTCCAACTATCATTGAGTCTATAAAATTATTTGAAATGCATAGAGTAAATAGATATTTTTTACAAAAATCTAGGCTTGAAGAGCTAAATTATAGTGAAAATATAAATAGCTTTACATCTATTCAAAGAGAGATTGAAGATTTTGAAGTACAAAAAGATATATTTGAGAAATCTGAGGAGAATTTCTTAGAAATTCATGAAGTAATTGAAAATAAAGAGAAATCAGATGCTAGTAAAGTAATTCAATATATTCTTCTATTTTTAACTCTATTTACTATTTTTTCTATGGGAATCGATATTGTAGAATTTATGGAAGTAGAATTTGAATCAAAAACAAAAATAAATATTGATGTTATTTCAAAAGTTGAGATTACAATATTTTTAATATCTCTTGTTTTATTTGCATTTTATAAAGCTAGTAAATATATTAAAAAGAGTTAGTTTTTAAAAGGTAGAAAACTACCTTTTAAAATTAGCAAGAATACATTGTTTTAAATTCAAAAGGTGTAGGTCTAGCTTCATAAGGCCAAACTTGTGTTTCAAATTTAAAGTTTTGATATGTATCTATCATTTTTTTAGTAAATGCTGGTCTTAAAAATTCATTATCTCTAATTAAAGCTTCTAATGAACCTCTTAAAGTATGTGGCATTTGAGGAATATCTCTTTCTCTTATCTCATCTAAAGTCAATTCAAATAAATCATCATCCATAGGTCCTATTGGTTCATATCTATTTTTTATTCCATCAAGTCCAGCCATAAGCATAGCAGCAAACGCTAAATATGGACAAGCAGTTGAATCAGGGAATCTCATCTCAACTCTTGTTGATTTTTCACCAGCTCCATAAGGAATTCTACAAGATGCACTTCTATTTTGAGAAGAGTAAGTTAAAATTGATGGTGCTTCAAATCCTGGAATCAATCTTTTATACGAATTTGTAGATGGATTTGTAAACGCTGCAACAGCTCGTGCGTGTTTAAATACTCCACCAATATACCATCTTGCCATATCACTTAATTTACCGTATTCTCCCTCTTTATAGAAAAGGTTTTTACCATTTTTCCAAATAGATTGATGTACATGCATTCCACTTCCATTGTCTCCATAAAGTGGTTTTGGCATAAATGTTGCTGATTTTCCATTTAAATGTGCAACCATTTTTACAACATATTTAAGTTTTTGAACATTATCACTAGCTTCTATTAAATCACCATAAACAATACCTATTTCGTGTTGTCCTTGTGCTACTTCGTGATGACCTAATACAACTTCTAGTCCAACTTGTTCTAAAATTTGCATCATTTCAGCTCTTAAATCAACACCATTATCAATTGGAGCTACTGGAAAATATCCACCTTTTAGTCTACTTCTATGCCCAATATTTCCACCTTCATAACTTCTATCATCATTCCATTCACCATCTTCACTATCAACTTTATAGTGTGATTCATTTACTGTATCTTTTATTTTTACATCTTCAAAAATGAAAAACTCATTTTCTGGTCCAAAATATGCTACATCTCCAACATTTGATTCTTCAAGAGCTTTTACAGCTCTTTTAGCAATAGATCTTGGACATTTTTCATACATTTGATTTTCATAAATATCATAAACATCACAAATAACAATAACTGTGCTATCAGCAGTAAATGGATCCAAAAATGCTGTTTCAACATCTGGTTTTAAAATCATATCTGATTTATGAATTGGTTGCCAAGCTTCAATAGAAGCTCCATCAAAAGGCATTCCATTTTCTAATAAATCATTATTTATTACTTTGAAATTATATGTTACATGGTGCCAAGTACCTTTTAAATCTGTAAATCTAAAGTCAACAAATTTAACTTCATTTTCACTACAAAAACTAAAAAACTCTTCTACATTATTTACAAATTTTGCCATAAAACACTCCAAAAATTTTAAGCTAAGATTTTATCTAAAATTCAATTAATCTTCTATCTTTTTTCTCAAAACTTACACATTTAGTATATCCTATACTTTTTGCAAGTTTTGTAACATCTTCATACCCAAAACCTATATGTTCAACCTTATGAGCATCTGAACCAAAAGTTATATCAATTCCCAAAGAGAATGCCTCTTCTAAAAGTGGTATTGAAGGATAAGCTTCTTCAACTGGTTTTCTAAGTCCTGCTGGATTTATTTCTAAAACCATATTTGATTTTTTTATCTCTTTTAATGCATCTTTTGCTATTAATCTTACATCTTTCTTTGGTAAATATTTAAATACTTTTATCAAATCTAAATGCCCAACAATATCAAAATATTGAGTTTTTGCCATCTCTTTAATTGCATCAAAATATTCTGTCCAAATAGAATCTATATCTTTTGACTTATAAACACCTATAAACTCAGGATTATCAAAGCCCCACATATCATTCTTATTTTGTAAGAAATGCACTGAACCTATTAAATAATCAACTTTTGCATTTATAATTTCATCAAGCATAAAACCTTTTAAATAATCAACTTCATAGGCCAAAAGAACTTTTATATCTTTTTTATATTTCTCTTTTACTTCATTTACCCAAGATTCATATAAAGCTCTCTCTTCTAATTTCATTCTATATTTTGGATCATAATTCATAGGAGCGTGACAAGCAAAGCCATATTCAGTAATTCCAAGTTCTATTGCTCTTTTTATATACTCTTCAACAGTTCCTTCAGCATGATTACACAAAACTGTGTGATTGTGAAGATCTACTCTTTGTTTTTTTATTTTATTATTCATGCTAAAATACCTGCACCATCGATTTTCTGGCTTCTATCTTTTGCATAAATTCTATCGTTATTTAATAAATCATACTTCCAAATTGGAGCATTTTTCTTAAAATCTTCAACATATTCATCTATTAACTCTAAAGCAACTCTTCTTTGTGGACTACAAACTCCTGCTATATATGAGCTTTTATGATTTAAAACATCTCCAACACTATGAGCCATAAAAACTATTGCTCCTTTTTGCTTTGCTTTTTCTTGCCAAGAAGTAAACCATTTTCTTAAAATTGGTTCATAAACATCAAATGAAAGTCCACTTATCCCACCTTCATCTCTTATTATTCCTACAAAAGTAATAAATGCTCCATAATTTAAATTCTTATATTTTTCATACCAAGCATTATGTATTTTTTCTATTTCTAAATCATTTTTATGCAGTTGTAAATCTTCACTAAACAAAATTTATCCTCCACAAACTGGTGGTAATAAACTTATTTTATCTCCACTTTTTAATTCAAAATCTCTATTTGATACAAGAGTATCATTTACAGCAACAGCACATGTTTCGAGCCAAGACAATATTTCATCATCTTTTTTTAAAATATCACTAAGTTCTTTTAAATTTCTTATTTCAATATTCATATCATCTTTATTAATAGGACCTAAAAATTCAACTTTTACCATATTTAACCCTCTCTTATTAATTTTATACTATTATATCTACTTTAGTTTAAAGAAATTAAAGGCATTTTTTATGATTTTTTCAAAGATAGATTTTATTAACTTACTTCCCTTTCATATTTATATAAAAAAAAATATAAAATCAAATCAATTAAGAGCTAGTATTGAGTATAAAAAATCATATCCATCTATAATCACAAATAATTTCAAAAAAAGAAAAGTTCATAGTGCTTTTATCTCTTCAATTGGTTCAAGAAATGAAAATTTTTTAGATTTTGGAATAATTGCTAGAGATTATGTTGATTCTGTTTTTATTTTACCAAATAGAAAAGCAAAAGATGATTTTCAATCAAAAACATCAAATGCTCTCGCAAAAGTTTTGGGTCTTGAAGGAGAAGTAATTATTGGTGATAAAGCTCTGAAATTTCACTTAGCAAATAAGAAAAAAGAAAATCCTGAAGAGATAATAGATTTAGCAAAAGCTTGGCAAAACAAATTTAATCTTCCTTTTGTATTTGCAACTTTATGCTATAACAAATATGAGAAAAGATTAAAAAATATTACAAAAAACTTTGATAAAAGAAGAGTAAAAATTCCTCAATATATTTTAGAAATATATTCACAAAGAAGTGGAATTGCAAAAAATGATATTTTAAACTATCTTCAAAGAATAGATTATGATATTACTTACAAAGAAAAAAGAGCATTAAAACTCTTTTTAAAATTAACTACAGAAAAGAGAATCTAATGACAATATTCGATGCCATATTTTTGGGAATAATTGAAGGTATTACAGAATTTATCCCCGTATCTTCAACAGGTCACTTAATATTTTTAAGTGAAGTTCTAGGTTTAGAACAAAATAATGCAAATAAAGCATTTGAAATTATTATTCAATTTGCAGCGATTATGGCTTTAGTATTTGTTTATCCTTCTAAATTTACTTTTAAACATATTAATTTATGGACAAAAATCTTTTTAGCTTTTATTCCTATTGGTATTGTTGGTTTTATATTTTCTAATCAAATAAAAGCCCTATTTTCAATTCAAATTGTAGCTTGGATGTTTATAATTGGTGGTATTATATTTTTAATAGTTGAAAAATTTTATGATGAGAAAAAGAGTCATATAAATGATGTAGAAGATGTATCTTTAAAACAAGCAATGTGGATTGGTTTTGCACAAATTTTTGCTTTAATTCCAGGAACAAGTAGAGCAGGAGCTAGTATTATTGGAGCTATGATTGTAGGATTAAACAGAAAAGCAAGTGCTGAATTTTCATTTTTACTTGCTGTTCCTGTTATGTGTGCTACAACTTTTTATGATGTGCTAAAGCATTACGAAGAGATACTTCAAACTGGAAACTTACTTCCTTTAATAATTGGTTTTATAGTATCTTTTTTAGTTGCTTTTATTGTAATTAAACTATTCCTAAAATTTTTAGAAAAATTTACTTTTGTAGCTTTTGGTATTTATAGAATTATTTTTGGGATTTTGATACTAGTTTTGTTTTGAAAAATTTATTTATTATAAAATTTTGTTACTCAAAATTTCTACTAGTTCAAATACTCTAGTTGAGGGATTGTCAAGTTCTGGATTGTGTAAATCTGCATAATTTTTAAGTAGTTTTTTTGCATTTTTTATAGCTGTTTTTTGTAATTCTAAAAGTTCATTAAAAATAAGTTCTGTCATGGCTTCTGTTTTTATATTTTCTTTATTTAGTTTTGAAAAAGTTGCAAAGTTTTTATCTTTGAGTTTTTTGATAACTTCTTTTATAACATCATCTCTGCTTATAGCCGTATCTCTATAAACAAAATGTAACAAATACCAAATCTCAAAACAATCATTTGAATATGCAACTTCAACTCTTTTGCTTTTTGCCTCACTTAGAGCTGTCAAAAAATCATCTTTTGGATGTCCTCCTCCATTTACTCTAGCAATATCTCTATCAATTACAATCCATCTATGTTCAAAATCTTTGTAAGTTTTATCATCTTTTTTATGATTTAATAAATCTTGTAAAACACCCTTAGGATTTACATGTTCATGCTTTGCTATTACCAAAGAGTCTTGAGTAATTTTTTTATCTTCTATTAATTTTTTAATAATCATTTTAAAATAGTTTGGAGAAGATATTTTATCTTCACAAGCTATTAATACACTTTTTACTTGCTCTTTGATTTGCTTTTTTCTTTTAAAATCATCTTTAGATTTTTCTTTATTATTTGTATATAGTTTTTTTCTAGCCATTTAAAACTCAAATTCCCCAATATATGGAACTGCTCCATATTTACCTTGGATGTAGTGCTTTTCAAAATCATCACTTGCTCTTACCCCTTTAATTTCTAGCATAGAATATAAATTTGTAGAACCATATTTATCTTTTTGTGTAAACCAAATTTGCTCTCTTTTAAATATAGTTGGTTTTAAAAGATTTGTATCGTGAGTTGTAAATATTAGTTGAGCGTTGTTTTTATTTATTTTTTCATCATTAAAAAGTTTGATTAAATGCTTTGTTAAAATTGGATGTAAACTACTATCTAACTCATCTATTAAAAGTATTTTTCCATTTTTTAAAGTATCTATTACAGGGGCAGAGATTTTAAAAAATTTTTTTGTACCAAATGATTCATCTTTTTCTAATTCAAAAGTCTCATGTGTAATAAAATTGTTTTCATCATCAAAAACTTTATGAGAAGTATTTATACTAATAGATTTTACACCACCATTTTTTAGTATCTCTTCTTTTATAAATTCTGGTAATTGTACTTTTGAAACATCGTCAAAATGAATGTCATCTTCTTGTAAATCGATATTTTCTATCCCTATATCTGCTGTTTTTACTAGATTTACTATCTCTTTTTTGAACTCTTCATCTTCCATTTTTCTAAGTGTAAAGTTCATATAGCCGTTGCTATCTGTACCGTCTAGCATATTAAAATTTGAAAACCATTTTAAAATAGATTTTGATATAGTTGAATTTGCTAATCTATCACAAACCCACAAAAAAAGCTGATTTTGTGCAATATTTATTTTTTTGTTTGATTTATCAAAAAAGCTATAACCCTCTTTGAATTTTTGATTGTTTACATAATCTTCTTCATCTATATCTCTATAAAAAAGTTTTGCTTCTTTGCCTTTTTCATCTTCAAATAACCACTCACTATATATTGTTGTGCTATCTAGTTCAAAACCATATCTATATTTTTTTTCATCTATAAAAAAAACCATCTCAAAACTACTAGAAGACTCTTTTGTGCTAGTGTTAAGTCTAAAAGGTGAGTATGGCAATATATCTGTAGATTGGATAATCTTATATTTATTTAAAACTAAAGTTCTCATAAAACTCATGGCTTTTAAAATATTTGTTTTTCCACTTGCATTTGCACCATATATCACAGATGTTCTAAGTAGGTTGTAATCTCTAATAGAAAAAGAGTTTTTATCTTCTTTTGAATTATCTAGCATACTAAAAGTTGCTTTTTCTTTGATAGATAAAAAATTATTCACTGTAAATTGTAAAAACATATTATAAATCCTAATTAAATTTTAGAATTGTAGCAAAATAAACTTTATATTTGTAATTTTTTTACAAATATATGATTTATTATTTTAAAAATAATCAAAAAGAGATTTTTAAACTAGTTCATACATAAATATTTGCAGCCATTATTTTATTTAATAAAAAAGGTTGTTGAATTAGTATCCTCTCCTTAAAAGAAAGCACTATTACTTCATTTTCTACTTTTTCTAAATCTTTTTTAGAAATATATATTTCTCGTTTACCAGATTTTGATAAATAATCCAATGTACTAGCCGCTGTATATTTGAAGATATTAATAAAATGCTTTTTTTCACTATTTATAAGAGTTTCTTTTTGAGAAAGTACATAAAAAAGTGAAAATATAAAAGGGTTAATAGGTATATTTTCTTTAAATGTAAATCCATCTATAAACTCTCTATGCTTTAAAATTGTACAATCTAACATACTTTTTAAATTTAAACTAACAGAACTTTGATAATCAGAAGCACCCATAACACAAATATTCTTTCTTGTATCAAGATGATGAAAAGCTGCAGCTTGGCATTGTGACATTATTAAAATTGTTTTATTTTTATTGCTTGAAATATTTTCAAAATAGTCAGAAGATAGAGCTTTCCTTTGGCTGTCTCCAATTTCTAAACCACTTATAGAACCATGTCCACTTGCGATAAAGACCAAATCTTTATCATCTCTTTTATAGTTTTCTTCAAAATCAAATATATCTATTATATTTTCTTTTGGAATCCACTCTTTTATTACTTCTTTAAAAGTTTTGTTAGCACTTTCAAAATATTTAAATTTCTTATTGCTAGTAACCTCATCTAAATCTTCGAGTATTTGTGTATCAATAGATAAAAATACATTCTCTCTTGGAATAGAATTTTTGTTGATTAAATATAAAATTATAAATAAGTCATTTAGATGTCTTATTGGTCCATTCCCATTTTTAGGTGTACCTGAAAACAATACATAGTGAGTATTATTGTTAAAAAAATTTGTTCGCTTTTCTCTTATTTCATTCAAAAAGCAAACTCATTGAAAGTTTTTGAAAAAGGGTGATTGTAAGTGTATTCTTTGATTGAATATTCAAAATCTAAAGGTTCATTTACAAGAGAATTTGCAAAAAAATCAGCTTCCAACAGCAAAAGTCCATCTTTTTTTAAAAATACGCTACCTTTTGCATCATTGAAATTTGGATTAACTATATATGCCGCCTCTTTTAAAAGCTCATTTTGCTCTACTAAATCCAAAAAAGATTTGCTATCTTGTTTTATTTTGAAAATAGATAAATAAGAACTTTTTATATCTGCTAACATTTGCTTATCCATATTTACCAATACTTCATTAATATTTTTCAATTTTTACCCTTTTTAAGTCTAAAATTATTGAATTTTATCTAAAAAAATATAAATTTTGAGTTATCTGTATTACTTTTATCCAAATAAATTTTATTATTTTAAAAACTACCAAAAAGAGAATTGTTTTTAAAAAGTTCTAAAATATTTGCTTTGTATTTTATATTTTCATTTCCTCTATAATTTTCTACTATAAAATAGTTTTTATATTTTTGATTTATAGATAGTTTGTCATTGTAGATTTTTAAAATATCATTATCAATTAACCATTTTTTAATCTCATTTGCTTTATTTATATTTGTATATATTTTTGACTCTTTTATTTTATTATAAATCTCTGTTTGTGTGTAGCCTGTATTTTGTTTATAAATATTTGTAATATTTTCTATATTCAACAACTCTTTTTCTAAAAACCTATTTTCTAAAGTATAAAAAACTTTTAATTTTTTATTATTTGTTATTGCTCTTTTAATATTCTCAAAACTCCCTTTGCTTTTTCCATCCCAAATCACAAAAGAATAATTACTATTCAAAGTCATAAACTCATCTTTATAGGTCTGCTTTTCTCTTTCTCCAAAAAGATTTTTATCATAATCTACTTGTATGATTTTAAATTTATTGGAAGCTAAATATCTAGGAGTTTCATAAATAGTGCAAATATTTATATTTGTATAGTTTCTTTTATAAAAGTATTGTTGAATCAAAGTATCAACTCCTTTTGCATCTCCAACAAAGATTTCAAACCCTTTATCTATAATATTTTTCAAACTTTTTATAACATCGTTTGGTAAATCTTTTATAGAACTTGAACCACTTATGAAAACACTACTCATCTTTTTACATCCTTTGCAACTATTAAAAAGAAATTTAATTTATTTGTTTTATCATATAATTTCTTTAATATTGTAGCAATAGAGCTACCATTTCCCATAACATCATCTATAACTATATATTGATGACTCAATGATAACAAACTTTCATTTAATGTATATTTTAAAATAGAATTTTCTACTCCATCTTTAAAAGTAGTTATACTTTTACTATCTTGTCCACTATTTTTTATAATAATATTTTCTACTTCCAAAGATGATAAATCTTTTATCTTTTCTACTATCTCATCTGGAACAAGTGAACTAGATGAAATATAAGATAGTTTTATATCTTTGTATTTTTTCGCTATTACTTCAACATAAGCATTCATCTCATTTGCAAAAATTTCAATATACTTTTTTCTTTCCTCTTCTTCTATTGGAGGCTTTTAAGATATTTGAGTTTATAAATCTTTTGTCCATAGTTTGTAAAACTTTCATGGGTTTTACCATTTGAAGAAAAAGTTTTTATCTTTGTTGCAATATTTCCATTTTCTTCTATATTTTCAAATTCTTTATAAAAATCTAAAATAATACCTCGTCCTATTTCTATTTTATCGTAATAAATTTTTACAAATAAATCATCTCTTGTTTCATCTTTTATGTAAGTTA
The DNA here is from genome assembly GCF_004214815.1 of Aliarcobacter thereius LMG 24486. Taxonomy (NCBI): domain Bacteria; kingdom Pseudomonadati; phylum Campylobacterota; class Epsilonproteobacteria; order Campylobacterales; family Arcobacteraceae; genus Aliarcobacter; species Aliarcobacter thereius. Next base: position 462,119 of record NZ_CP035926.1, on the reverse strand, counting down.
GATTTGTATTGTCCGTGATAGGAGTTTCTTTATTTGTATAAATCTCTACTTTGAATTTTCTAAAATCAAGCATAAAACTTCCTTGTGTTGAAATGATTTTATTATATAAAAGATAGTTTAATATCCCATTCCACTAAATTGATGAGCTAAATACGTTGCATGGTTATCTGTCATTCCAACAATATAATCAATAACTCTTTGATATTTATTGTATAAACTTTGTTCTGTTTTTGGTGAATTCTCTTCTCCCATAAGTTGTAAAATTCTTCTATTTTTAAAATTCATCTGTTTTATATCTTTTTTTTCATGTAATTCATAAGTAGCTTTTATCATATTATCTAATAAAACACCCAATATATTATAAGCTCCAAGTTCTAATTCTATTTTTCTTGTTTCATTAAATACTTTTTTAGATGAAAGCTCTTTAGCAAGTTTTAATCCTGATTTTAAATTTTCATCTGTAAATAAAAATATTAAATCTTTCACATTTTCTTTTAGTAATCTTTCATAATTCTTTTCAAAAATATTCGAAGTATGATTTGCTAAATTATTTATTCCTTTAGCTATTAATTTTGAAAGCTTTTGTATTTCAGTTAAATTTTTATCATTTAAAACTTCTTCCCAAAAAAGTTTAGAAGTTAAATCTATAAATATCTTTTCTAATTCTTCAAGTCTTAATATTTTCAATTCAACAGCATCTTGAATATCAAGAAGCCCATAACATATATCATCAGCCGCTTCCATAAGATAAGAAAAAGGGTGTCTTAATATAATATCATCTTGTATTAAATTAAACTGTTCAAAAATATTAATAATATTGCTTTTTTCACTTTGAAAAAAACTAAACTTATCTTTATTGTTTTTACCATCACATGAACTCCAAGGATATTTTATCATAGTAGCAATAGTTGAAAATGTTAAACTCATTCCAACTTCAAAATTGTGTTCTATTTTAGAAACTATTCTAATGCTTTGAGCATTTCCATCAAAAGATATAAAATCTTTCTTTTCTTGTTCACTCAAATTGATTAAATATTTTTGATTTTCATCTTTTTTAAACCACTCTTTTATAACTTCTTCACCAGCATGCCCAAAGGGTGGATTTCCTATATCGTGTGCTAAACAAGCAGTCTGAACTATGTAAGCAACATCATAGGGATTTATATCTTTATCAAATTTATTTTTTAATATCTCACCAGCTTTTAATCCCAAACTTCTTCCTACACTTGCAACCTCTAAACTATGAGTTAATCTATTATGAATATGGTCATTTTTTGCCAGTGGATGTACTTGAGTTTTTTTAGAAAGTCTTCTAAAAGAGTTTGAAAATATAACTCTATCATAATCTCTATGATAGGGTGTTCTATACTCATTTTCTAAGTTATCTTCTTCTATTTGCACAGTTCCATCTTTTATTTTATATCTTTTAGTAGATAAAAGTTGTTTTTGCATTTTGTTTCCTTGTAAATTAAATTTATGTTAGATTATACAAATTTTTTATAAATATATTATGATATATTGTGGTAAAGTTATATTTTATTCTCATATAAATAAAATATTATAATTTTATTTTATTTATATGGGATATATTGGCTTGTATTTATACTGAAGTAGCTCTTTTTTGTAATTTTATAATTTGTCTAAACATAAAAATTGATTTATCAATTTCTATAAATATTAAAGTACAAGGAGTAATTATGACATTATTAGAGTTTCAATGGGGTGTGTTGTGTGGGGGAATGGTTTCCAATCCACGTTGAATAACTACTTCGATAGTATAAATCTTGCTAATTTTTTCCAGTAACGACACACAGAGAAGTTCAATTCTTCTCACCCACACCAAAATTTTATTTATTTTAAGATATTTGTTTTTGCCAAAGTTAATTAATCTTTGACAAAAACTTTATTTTAAATAATTATCCTCTACTTAACACTTTTTCTGCTTCAATAATTTTCTTCTCTTCATTAGCAATTTCTCTTTGTGCTCTTGTTTGGATATCAATTATCTTTTTTCGTGCTTGAGTAATTTTATCCAAGTACATTTTCTTTTGACTATCTGATAATGCCATTATTTTTACCTCCTTTCATTAAGATATAATTATTTTATCTAAATTATAATTGAATGATATCACTTATAACTTTTCAAACCAAATCCAAATATCCCTTTAAAATTCCATTTGAAACAACATCTCTTTTAACCAATTCATCTAATATCAAAATAGCTAAATCTTTACTATCAAACACAAAGTGAGCAAGAAGTAAAAATTTCTTTAGCATATCTGTATCATATTGAGTTAATTTTCTTGGATCTCTTATATAAACTGCATCGCCATCTATTAGTTGATTTTTAATACCATTTATTTTTCTATTACTAGATAAAGAACCGTGTAAATGTACTTGTTTTTGAAACATAAACTTATGAAATAAAAATCCTTGATTAATAAGCTCATTATGTACATCTGCAAAGTCTGGTGCATTCTCATAAAGAGGAAAAAATCCAACTTCTGGTATTACACAAATAGCTGGTTTTAATACTTGTTTTACATTTTTAAAAACATTCAATTCTCCACATTGTATATCAATTTTTAATAAATCGAATTTTGGTAAATTAGGTATTCTATCTAAGGCTAAACATTCCATAGAGATAGTTTCTGTTAATCTAGTTCCATCATACCATCTTGGATTATTTATAAATTTAATAGTATTTTCATCAATTTTATAAGTTGATGTAAAATCACTCTCCTTGTAAATGTTTAAATTTGTTGTACCTGTTTTTCCAATAGCATATGGGAAATATACCTCTTTTTCGGGGTTTCTATCTTTTTAATTTTCATATGCTTGTGGCTGTGGCTCAAATCCTACAATTTTACATAATCCCATTTTATTTAAGATATTATATGGAGGTACTGATATAGGATTTGCTCCAACATCTACAACTACAATTTTTTCACTAAAATTTAATTTATTTATAAATTGTTCGGTAGTTAATTTATCAAAATATTCTAAAATGGTCTTAAACTCTGAACTAATATTTTTGTTTATACTGCTAATTATAATTTTCTCTGTAGCTTTTAGTATTTATAGAATTGTTTTTGGAGTTTTGATACTTTTGTTGTTTTAAAAAATTTATTTATTATAAAACCATTGTTACGATAACTTAGGTTTTTATAATAAATATTAATAAACTAACATTTAATAAGTTGCTTCATTTCTATATTGTTTAATAAAATTAAATAAAAACACCAAAAATATTGAAATAATAAATCCTGTTACAAAAGCAACTGCAACTATTAGTTTTTTCTTAGGTTTTACTGGAAAATCGTTTGTGATTATCTCTCCAATAATATTACTATTTTTCACTCTATCATTTGTAAGTTTCAATTTTTCTAAAACTAAACTATTATTTAAATCTTCTAGTTTTTTTTCAAAATTTATATTTAATTCTATTTCAGCATTTTTTATTTCATCATTTAATATATTTTCTTTATTTTTCTCTAAATCTTTCAATTTTAAATTTGTTAAATTTTCTCTTTCTTTTATCAAATTCTCAATTGTATTTTGAATATTCAATATTAGATTTTGTGTATTTAATAACTGTATAGACATAAGCATATTTTGCGTATTATCGTTTGATATTTGTTTTGATATTCTATTGGCATCATTCTGATACTCTTTTAATTTTTGCTGATTGAATTCTAATTTTTTATTAATTGCTTTAAGCTCGACATTTTTTAATAAATCTATCTCTTTTTCAACTCTTACTAATTTTTGCTCTTTAATTTTATTTATATTTTTTTGAAGATCAATTTTTTCTACATCTAAAGCATATTTTATTTTGTCTTCGATATTTTTTATATTAATATTTGTTTTTAATATAAATTCATCAATTTTATGTTTATATTCTTTTTGAAGAAATTCAATAACTTCTTTATTTTTATTAATAGCTTGTTCATTTGAAAATGATTCGGTTGAAATTTCAATAAAATTTTGAACATTTTTTACTACAGCAATTTTAGTAACTATTGCTTCTTCACTATCTTGTGGGTTATCAACATTAAAAATAATTTTTAATTTTTGTTCAATAATATTACTAGGTTCAACAATTTGTTCTCCTATATAACCTATTCTAACTATAGATTTTGCTTCATAAATTGGAGTTTTGCTGTAAGCATAAATTCCAGCTAGAATTGTAACTACCAAAGTAAATAAAATTATAAAATTTTTTTTGTCCCAAATAATTTTAAATAACTCTCTTAAATCTATCTCATCTTCTTGTATATATCTATTCTCTTGCATCTATTTTGCCACCATAATTAAAATATATAAAGCTGATGCAAAAATTGTAAATGTTACAACCGAAGCATAAAAATAAAGTTTTTGTTTTTTGTGCATATAATTTCCCCTATTTTCTTTAAAAATTAGAATAAATTTATAATTTATTGTTTAAATTCTTGAAATATTATAATTTTCTTGCTTTATTATCCATTATTTATGGAATTTTCTTGTTTTGATAGAAAATTGACTGTTAATATTCTTCTCAAAAGGTAAAAAATGGAAATGCACGAAAGAATAAATTTATTATTAAAAGAGAAAAATCTATCAAAAAAAGAATTTGCTCTAAAACTAAGAAATTTAGAACCAAAATTAAATAATACTTTAGAAATTCCATCTGAAAAATCAATTTATGCTTATTTAAATGGAAGAGTAAGTATTAGAATAGAACTAATCCCTTACATAGCAGAAGTTTTAGAGATACCTGAGCAATTTTTATTTGATGATAGTAGTCGTGCTAGAAAAATAGTTTTAAAACATATATTAAAAGATATTTCAAATGAAGAAAAAGAGTTGTTAAAATCAAAAATATGTCCAGAACAAAATCAAAAAATCAATATTGCAAAAGATAGATTCCATACTATAAATGATTTGTTGGTATATGCTCCAGATATTTTTTTGGAAAACTTAGAAAATACTTTAAAAAACTACAAAGATTTGACTTTGAAGTTTACGAAATAAATATATTCTTGCGAACTAATAAATGAACTAGAAAATAGCAAATATTTACCAGTATAGGGCTAATATTTTACCACCAACTAGGTAAATTCTAATATTTCAAAATATCATCAACAATTTTCTCAATAGCATTAGCTTTTATACTATTTTTTAAACCTAGACTCATTTTTTCTAGGTTTATATTTTTTAAAATTTCAAAAAAATCATCTTTATTTAATTCATCTTCCGTTTGCAAAAAACATAATTCTTTATCTAAAATTGATTTTGCATTAAAATACTGATGATTTTTTGCAGCAAGTTTAAATGGTATAAAAAATGCTGGAAGATTATTTGCACAAAGTTCAAAAAGGGTTGAAGCTCCAGCCCTGCTTACACAAAAATCAGCTTCATTCATTTTTTTTACTATATCTTTTGTAAAATCAAAAACATCAACTTCTATATTTAATTTCTTATACTCTTTTTGTATTCGTTCAAAATCATTTTTTCCTGTTTGATGAATTATTTTAATTCCTAATTCATCTAATTTAGGTGCAAGTTCTATTGCAAACTTATTTATAATACTTGCACCCTGCGAACCACCAAAAAAAGCAATAGTTTTAATCTCTTTTCTTATCCTTGACTTTTCAAAAAACTCATTTTTTACTGGGTAATCTTTTATTGGTGAATTATCATGAAAAGATGAATAAAAAGCACTTGCAAATTTCATTGTTTTTTTATTTAAAGTCCCAATAACAGAGTTTTGTTCATGAATAAAAAACTTACAATCTCTTTTCAAAATAGCAGCAAAAGATGCAGGAGCAGCAGAAAATCCACCAACACTCACAACAATATTTATATTATATTTATATAAAAATTTTAAAGAAAAAAGAGATTTTTTAAACATATTAAACAAAGACTTTACTTTATTTAATCCACTTTTATTTACAACTCCACTTGTTTCTAAAAAAATGCTCTCTTTTATCCTACTATCATTTTCAAACCAAGATTTATCTTGTCCAGAAGTTGAACCAATATAAACTACTTCAAAACCTCTTTTTATAAATTCATCTATAAAAACATCTGCTATTTTTAGATGTCCACCTGTTCCACCACCCGTTATTGCTACAACTTTTTTCAAGAAACTCCTTTTTCACTTTTTACTGTTCTACTAATACAAAGTACCATTCCTATTGCAAAAGCATTTGCAAGTAAAGATGAACCACCATAAGAAACCATTGGAACTGCCATTCCTTTAATTGGTATTAAACCTGAAATTCCAAAAGAGTTTATAAAAAATGATAATATTATCATTAAAGCAATACTTGTACAAAATAGATAAAAAATCTTATTTTCAACAAGTTTTGCTATTTTAAAAATTCTCCAAATAATTGAGAAAAAAAGTATTATAATAAAGATAAAACCAATCCAACCAATCTCTTCAGTTATTCCAGCTAAGACAAAATCTGTATGAACTTCTGATAAAAATCCCATTTTTATCTCTCCAAACCCAACTCCTTTACCAAAAAAACCACCATTGTGAATTGCATTTAAAGATTGAGAAACTTGATATGGTTCAGGAAGATTTTCTACTCTAAATATCTTTTGCCAATCTGATGGAAGAAAAGCCAAAAAAGTATCTTGTGACATTGACCACCAAGAGTGAAATCTATTTATCCTATGAGGAGCAACAATTATTAAAGCAATAAGCCCAAATATACATAAAGCACACAAAGTTAATAATATTTTAATTGTTCTATTCGCAAATACTGTTAAAACTATCATTACAACTGCCAATAAAAAAACTTGTCCTAAATCTTTTTGGAAAAAAGCTACAAATATTACAACTAATACAAATACCCCAAAATATGGAAATAACATTTTAAATTCACCAAATAGATTTACTTTTGGTCTATGTATTATTTTTCTATAAAATGACCAAGATAAAAAATATACAAATCCTACTTTGAAAAATTCAACAGGAGATAAAGAAAAACCAGGAAGTCTTATCCATCTATTTGCTCCACCTGATGCAGTTACAAATGAAGATGGTAAAAATGGCATTATAAACATCAATAAAAATCCAATAGCAAAAAGGCTCATTCCAACTTTACTTATTACATAATATGGATTAAGTTTTGTAAATATCCATATTATACTTATTGATAAAAATGCTACAAGTCCTTGTCTTAATATAAAATGAAACTGATTATAAGAGAAAATTTCAACTGTATAAACAGATAAAGAATATGAAAATATTACACCAATAGTAATAAGTAAACTAACTAATATAAATAAAATATGATCAGCTTCGCTTAATTCTTTATTATCAAATAATTTGTAAATTGGGCTTTTAATATAATTTTGGATAAAATTCATACTCTATTATATAATATTATGGATAAAAATGACTTCAAATAACGACTCAATAGATAATAAATTAGATGAACAAAAAAGTAGATCAAGAAAATTCAGTTTTCTTATATTGGCTATTATATTTTTTATATTAGTTGTTAGCTTTTCTACTTATTCAACTATGAATAATTATAGAAAAACTCCAAAGATTGAATCTAGTAGAAGCGAATTAGCTGTTAGAGGAAATATTATTAGTCAAGATGGATTTAATCTTGTTACAAGTAAAAAACTTTATAAAGCGATAATTGATACTAGATATCTTGATTTCGAAAAATTAGACCTTTTTGTTAGCCTTTTTTCTATTTATAGTGGTTTAGACTACAAAGAGATAAGAGAAAAAATTGAATCTACAAAAAATAAAAAATCTAGCTTAGTTTTATCTTACAATATAGATTCTAAAACTGCAAAAAACTTAAAAGAACTTGATATTAAATTAAATTCATTAAAAGTATTCATTCCTTTAAAAAATGATAGTTCAAATCTTATTAGACTTGATATTATTGAAAGTGGAGAAAAAAGAGATTTTCTTTATGATGATTCCTTAAGTCCAATTTTAGGATATTTAAAAAAATCTGAAGGAGAAGATGGAAGAACTAAAGTATTTGGTGTAAAAGGTTTAGAAAGATTTTATGATTCTACTTTGAGTAATATGAAGAACGGTATATTAGAAGGTTTTAGAGATGTTTCTGGTTATTTATATTTTGATAAGGATTCAAAAACAATAAGAGCAATTGATGGTGACAGTTTACAGCTAAATATTCCATTAAAATTACAAAAAAACAATGAAGCAAGTTTAGATAAACATAAAGAAAGAACAAAAAGTGAAGAGATACTTCTTGCAATAGTTGAAAATAAATCAGGAAAAGTAATAACTTTGGCTTCTTCAAATAGATTTGATCCTGATAATATAAAACAAGATGAAATTAATTATTTAAATGTAAACGCTATTGAATATCAATTTGAACCAGGTTCTGTTATAAAACCTATATCTATTTCATTGGCTATTGATAAAAATAGAGTAAAAAAAGATGATATTTTTCCAACTTCTAATATTGAAAATAAAAAAGGAAAATATCGTATTGGAAGATATACAATTAGTGACTCACTAAAAAATTTTGATACTATTTCACTTGAAGATACAATAATCTATTCTTCTAATATTGCAACTTTGCAAATTGCACAAAAGATTCCTGCAATAGACTTTTATAATGGAATGATAAATTTTGGATTTACAAAAAAAACTGGCATTGATTTACCTTTTGAAAAAACTGGAGAACTTCCTGAATTAAGAAGATTTCAAGCTGGAGAAAAAGAAAATATTGATAATGTTTTTAAAGCAACTGTTGCATATGGACATGGTATGACTTCTACTTTTATGCAACTAATTAAAGCATTTACAGTTTTTAATAATGATGGATATATTACAACTCCAAAAATTGTTAATAAAATTATAAATAGAAATAAAAATTTAAATCCATTTGAGAATGATGATAAAATACAAATAATTTCAAAAGATACTGCACTATTTATGAAAAATATTTTGATAAAAACTGTAGAACAAGGTACAGGAAGAGGTGCAAAAGTTGAAGGAATTGAAGTTGGTGGAAAAACTGGAACAGGTAAAATTGCTGGTGGTTCTTCTGGTTACTTAAACGAATATATATCTTCTTTTATAGGTTTTGCAAATGATCATAAAGGAAATTCATATACTATTGGCGTAACTGTTATTAAACCTCAAGTTAATACTTCAAGCTACTATGCTGCAAGAACTGCTGTGCCAATCTTTAAAGAAGCTGTTTTAAATTTAGTCAAATTAAACTACTTAACACCTAAAAAAGATATAATTTCACAAAAATAACAAAGGATTGATATGAGCAAAAATAGATATGGGCAAGAATTAAAAGAATATAATTTTACAAAAGAAGAACTTTCAAAATTCAACTACGCAAAATTTACAACTTCTAAAGGTGAAATAATCTTAAATTTATTTAATCAAGAAACTCCAAATACAGTTTCAAATTTCGTAAGCTTAGTAAATGATGGTTTTTATAATGGTTTAAATTTTCATAGAGTAATTCCAGGTTTTATGGCTCAAGGTGGTTGCCCAAATGGAACTGGTACAGGTGGTCCTGATTGGTCAATAGCTTGTGAAGTTAATGCAGAAAAACAAATTCATAATAAAGGAAGCCTTTCAATGGCACATGCAGGTAGAGATACAGGTGGAAGCCAATTTTTTATATGTTTTGTTCCTTGCCCTCATTTAGATAGAAATCATACAGTTTTTGGTGAAATCACTAAAGATGATACAAAAAGTTTTCAAACACTAGATTCAATAAATCAAGGTGACAAAATAATTTCTGTGGAGATTTTAGAAAATTTATAACTTTAAGAAAGAGATAATCTCTTTCTTATTCTAATTATTATTATTTTCTGTATAATTTTTAATATTGTTAATAATAGAGTCACCGAAGCCTTTAATATTTCTAAGATCATCAGGTTTAGAGATAGTATTAGATTTTCTATATTCAATAATAGAATCAGCTTTTTTATCACCAATACCTTTAATAGACATTAGTTCTGATTTAGAAGCAGTTTGTAGATCAATAGCTCCTAAAAACAAAGCACCAAACAACATAATAAGTACAACAATTTTTCTCATAATTTCTCCTTTGTATGAATGTAAAAAATTATAACATAAATAATCGTTAAATAATAGATTTAATATTTATTATGATTTACTACAAATCTTAATTTTTTAATTATTAAGAGATTAGGGGAAGTTGTTGGGGTATGGGTATAAAAAAAGCTTAGCTTGCTTTATAAAAAGACATATAAAGAAAGCTAAGCTTTTGTAAAATATAAAATAAATACTCAAGAGTTGGCAGTGACCTACGTTTCCACAGGGGGACCCTGCAGTATTATCGGCGATGAAGTGCTTGACTACCAGGTTCGGAATGGGGTCTGGGTATTTCCACTTCTCTTTAACCACCAACAAATTTGAGTAGTAAAAGCTTATATCAAACTCTTAATACTCAAATCAGATTGAGTTAAATCTAATGCTAAAGTCTTCTTCATATAATATTGTCTAAAACAAACTACTAAGTATACACTTAATAAGATAGTAAAACCAAAGAATTCATAAAAAAAGCCAAACGTTCTATTAGTACTGGTCAGCTAAAGGGCTTACACCCATTACACATCCAGCCTATCAACCAGCTAGTCTTGCTGGGAACTTCAGGGAAAGTTCATCTTAGAGTTGGCTTCGAGCTTAGATGCTTTCAGCTCTTATCACATCCCAACGTGGCTACCCAACGATGCTCTTGGCAGAACAATTGGTACACCAGTGGTTGGTTCATCCCGGTCCTCTCGTACTAGGGACAAATCTCTTCAACTTTCCTACGCCCACGGAAGATAGGGACCGAACTGTCTCACGACGTTCTGAACCCAGCTCGCGTACCGCTTTAAATGGCGAACAGCCATACCCTTGGGACCGACTACAGCCCCAGGATGCGATGAGCCGACATCGAGGTGCCAAACCTCCCCGTCGATGTGAGCTCTTGGGGGAGATCAGCCTGTTATCCCCGGCGTACCTTTTATCCTTTGAGCGATGGCCCTTCCACACAGAACCACCGGATCACTATGACCGACTTTCGTCTCTGTTCGACTTGTAGGTCTCACAGTCAAGCTAGTTTATGCCATTATACTCAACAAGCGATTTCCATCCGCTTTGAACTAACCTTTGTAAGCCTCCGTTACTATTTAGGAGGCGACCGCCCCAGTCAAACTACCCACCAGACATTGTCCTGAATGAGGATAACTCATCGCAGTTAGTAACTCGAATATTCAAGGGTGGTATCTCAAGGATGGCTCCGACTCTACTTGCGTCTAGTCATCATAGCCTCCCACCTATCCTGCACATGAATATCCAAGCTACAGTGTCAAGCTGTAGTAAAGGTGCACGGGGTCTTTCCGTCTTTCCGCGGGTAGGAGGAATTTTCACCTCCACTACAATTTCACTGGATCCCTCTTTGAGACAGCTCCCATCTCGTTACGCCATTCATGCAGGTCAGTATTTAACTGACAAGGAATTTCGCTACCTTAGGACCGTTATAGTTACGGCCGCCGTTTACTCGGGCTTCGATCAAATGCTTCGCTTACGCTGACATCATCAATTAACCTTCGAGCACCGGGCAGGCGTCACACCTTATACATCCACTTACGTGTTAGCAAAGTGCTGTGTTTTTGGTAAACAGTCGGGAGGGACTCTTTGTTGCAACCTCTTTGGCTTTCGAAAGCAAGTTTCTATACCATAGTAGGCACACCTTATACCGAAGATACGGTGCTATTTTGCAGAGTTCCTTAAAGAGGGTTCTTCCACGCGCCTTAGAATACTCATCCCACCCACCTGTGTCGGTTTACGGTACGGGCAACATATAATATACTTAGTGGCTTTTCTTGGCACGACAGTATCATCGATTCTCCATCTCCTCCGAAGAGTGTCAAGAGCCTGTAAGATCTCGGTCTAATGTTAAGCGGATTTTCCTACTTAACAACCTACTTCCTTCGACCCACTATTCCATCAGTGTGCTCGATTAACTCTATGCGTCCCCACATCGCGCTTATATGTTGGTATTGGAATATTAACCAATTTGCCATCGTCTACTCTTTTCAGACTCGACTTAGGACCCGACTAACCCTACGATGACGAGCATCGCGTAGGAAACCTTGGGTTTTCGGCGTTAAGGATTCTCACCTTAATTATCGCTACTCATGCCTGCATGCTCACTTCTATCCGCTCCAGCACTCCTTACCGGTATACCTTCAACGCTGAATAGAACGCTCTCCTACCACTCAATTAAAAATTGAATCTAAAGCTTCGGTGTACATCTTAGCCCCGTTATATTTTCCGCGCAGAATCACTAGACCAGTGAGCTGTTACGCTTTCTTTAAAGGATGGCTGCTTCTAAGCCAACCTCCTGGTTGTCACAGTAACTCCACATCGTTTTCCACTTAGATGTAACTTAGGGACCTTAGCTGTTAGTCTGGGTTGTTCCCCTCTCGACAATGGATTTTATCACCCACCGCCTGACTCCTGTGATTACACATATAGTATTCATAGTTTGATAGGGTTTGGTACCGCGGTAAGCAGCCCTAGCCCATTCAGTGCTCTACCCCTATATGCTACTACACAAGGCTATACCTAAATATATTTCGGAGAGAACCAGCTATCACGAAGTTTGATTGGCCTTTCACCCCTATCCACAAGTCATCCCAAGACTTTTCAACGTCAGCGGGTTCGGTCCTCCACTGGCTCTTACACCAGCTTCAACCTGCTCATGGATAGATCACTTCGTTTCGGGTCTGCAGCATCTGACTATGTCGCCCTATTAAGACTCGCTTTCGCTACGGCTTCGCACTCGGCTTAACCTTGCCAGACACCACAACTCGCAGGCTCATTATGCAAAAGGCAGTCCATCACCCTGATAAATCATAGGGCTCTGAATGATTGTAAGCTAATGGTTTCAGGTTCTATTTCACTCTGCTCGCTGCAGTACTTTTCACCTTTCCCTCACGGTACTTGTTCACTATCGATCTGTAAGTAGTATTTAGGATTGGAGGGTGGTCCCCCCAGCTTCAGTCAAAATATCACGTGTTCCGACCTACTCAGGATACTATTAGTATTATTGAGAATTTTAATTACAGGAGTATCACCTTCTATGCTTTAGCTTTCCAACTAATTCTTCTATTCTCTTTAATTACACATTATAGTCCTACAACCCCCTATACAAGTATAGGGTTTGTCCTAATCCCAGTTCGCTCGCCGCTACTATGGGAATCTCAATTGATTTCTCTTCCTCTGGCTACTGAGATGTTTCACTTCACCAGGTTCGCTCCCCGCAGGGTAATATATATCTCTATATATTGGGTTGCCCCATTCAGAAATCCCCGGATCAAAGCTCTTTGGCAGCTCCCCGAGGCTTATCGCAGCCTAATACGTCTTTCATCGCCTCTTACAGTCAAGGCATCCACCATTAGCCCTTAATAGCTTATTTTTTGCCTATAAATATATATACTTAATATATATTTATAATTTGATAATATTCTTTGGCTACTATCTTATTAAACATACATCTAATAATCTAGTTGTGTTATATCATTATTGATATGAAATTTATTTTTAAACTCAAATATCTCTATTTAAATTTACGAAAAAATTTTAAAGACTTTAACATTATATTTTTAAATATCACTCTAGTTATGAAACCAGATATAAATTCTTAATCTCTCTTAAAAACTTATATCTAATCTCTTTTTCACATATATGGTGGAGAATAGCGGGATCGAACCGCTGACCTCCTGCGTGCAAAGCAGGCGCTCTCCCAGCTGAGCTAATTCCCCAAAAGATTATTTAATGGTGGGCCTATCAGGACTTGAACCTGAGACCTCACGATTATCAGTCGAGCGCTCTAGCCAGCTGAGCTATAGGCCCCTTCACCTACATGTGTTTCTCTAAATAACCTTTATAAACCGAACATATATTGTTAATTGTTTATCTATTAATAAGCAAATATTAATAGTTTTTCTTTGAAAGGAGGTGATCCAACCGCAGGTTCTCCTACGGTTACCTTGTTACGACTTCACCCCAGTCGCCAAATCCACTGTGGAAGGTAGCTACTTTAGCATCCCCGCTTCGAATGAGTTCGACTCCCATGGTGTGACGGGCGGTGAGTACAAGACCCGGGAACGTATTCACCGTAGCATAGCTGATCTACGATTACTAGCGATTCCAACTTCATGTAGTCGAGTTGCAGACTACAATCCGAACTGGGAGATATTTTATAAGATTTGCTCCACATCACTGTATCGCAGCTCACTGTATATCCCATTGTAGCACGTGTGTAGCCCTGGACGTAAGGGCCATGATGACTTGACGTCGTCCTCACCTTCCTCCTACTTGCGTAGGCAGTCTGTTTAGAGTTCTCAGCCAAACTGTTAGCAACTAAACACGAGGGTTGCGCTCGTTGCGGGACTTAACCCAACATCTCACGACACGAGCTGACGACAGCCGTGCAGCACCTGTATATAAGTTTCTGCAAGCAGACACCAATCAATCTCTTGAAAGTTCTTACTATGTCAAGTCCAGGTAAGGTTCTTCGCGTATCGTCGAATTAAACCACATGCTCCACCGCTTGTGCGGGTCCCCGTCTATTCCTTTGAGTTTTAATCTTGCGACCGTACTCCCCAGGCGGTACACTTAATGTGTTAACTGCATTACTGCAAGATCAAGTCTCACAACAACTAGTGTACATCGTTTAGGGCGTGGACTACCAGGGTATCTAATCCTGTTTGCTCCCCACGCTTTCGCATCTCAGCGTCAATAGTGTTCCAGTAGATCGCCTTCGCAATCGGTATTCCTTCTGATCTCTACGGATTTTACCCCTACACCAGAAATTCCATCTACCTCTCCCACATTCTAGATTAACAGTTTTCAAAGCAGTTCTATAGTTAAGCTATAGGATTTCACTTCAAACTTATCAATCCGCCTACATGCTCTTTACGCCCAGTGATTCCGAGTAACGCTTGCACCCCCCGTATTACCGCGGCTGCTGGCACGGAGTTAGCCGGTGCTTATTCATATAATACCGTCATTATCTTCTTATATAAAAGGAGTTTACGCACCGAAATGTGTCATCCTCCACGCGGCGTTGCTGCATCAGACTTCCGTCCATTGTGCAATATTCCCCACTGCTGCCTCCCGTAGGAGTCTGGACCGTGTCTCAGTTCCAGTGTGACTGATCATCCTCTCAAACCAGTTATGCGTCATAGTCTTGGTAGGCCATTACCCCACCAACTAACTGATACAATACAGGCCAATCTCTTACCGATAAATCTTTCCCTAATATACTTCTGCATATTAGGAATATAAGGTATTAGCAGTCGTTTCCAACTGTTATCCCTTAGTAAAAGGCATATTACCTATACATTACTCACCCGTGCGCCACTTAGCTGACAACTATAGCAAGCTATAGCCCGTTCTCGTTCGACTTGCATGTGTTAAGCACGCCGCCAGCGTTCACTCTGAGCCAGGATCAAACTCTCCATAAATTTTTATTTATTGATGTCTGAATCTGACTTTTTTGTTTTTAATTACTTAATTACAAAATTATCACTCAAAAGTTTATAGACAAGTTTCTATCATATTTATATCTCTATAAATACTAACTTGTACAAATTTTTATTTTTTTAACAATTATATATTCGGTTTATAAAGATTACTCTCTAAAAAAACCTATCAGATTTTAAAGAACTTATTTAACCGCTCTGGTCAAATTGGACGGGAATTATAATAGGAAAATTCTCCTTTGTCAAGAGCTTAACGCTTAATTGAAGCTTAAATTTGAAAATTCGTCCCCCTACACATAAAAATCACCTCTAATCGCCCTTAATATAAGGACTTCTCCTCTATTGGTTTTTGTAAATTTTATTTATTTATTTTAAATCAACAATATAATCTGCTAAAATTTCTAACTCTTCTTTGCTTTTTGTTTCTAAATGAGGTTTCATTATATTTTTAAATGCTCCTCCATAACTTCCATCTATATATCCATAAAATGAGAATAACAATTCTTCTTTTGAAAAGTCAATAATCGGTTTTGATACTCCAAGAGCAGAAAACTCTCCTTTTTCTCCATGACAAGAGCTACACGCTTTATATAAGTTTTTTGCATCTATCTCTTTTTCCATAAACTCATCTTCAATCATATCAGAATTAACTATTGCATCTTTAAATACATCTTCATTTTTAATCTCTTCTATATTATCAGAATTTATATTCTCTTTTTTTATACTTTTATCTTCACTTGAACAAGCTGAAAACAATACTATTAGGCTTATTAATAAAAAAATTCTCATATATTTATTCCTTTAACTTATATAATCAAATAAAAATTCATTTTTAAAATCAATTTTTACAAGACCACCTTTTTTTAATTTACCAAATAATATTTCATCTGTTAAAATATTTTTTATTTTTTCAGAGATAACTCTATTTAAAGGTCTAGCTCCCATAGATTTGTCATATCCTAATATTGCTAATTCATCTTTTGCTTTTTTACTTATCTCAATTTTAATCTTTTTACTTTCAAGTTGTTTTTCTAAATCTTCAATAAATTTTCCTACTATCTTAGAAACAACATCTATACTTAAGCTTTCAAAACTAATAACACTATCAAGTCTGTTTCTAAACTCAGGAGCAAAAAATCTATTTATTGCTCTATTTTCATTTAATTTATCATTTTTTGCAAATCCCATAACATTTGCTTCACTAACTCCAAGATTTGAAGTCATTATTAGAATTACATTTTGGAAATCAGCTTTATTCCCTGCATTATCTGTTAATTCTGCATTATCCATAACTTGAAGTAAAATTGACATCAAATCAGGATGTGCTTTTTCTATTTCATCAAGTAAAAGTACACTATGTGGATGTTTTCTTATACTTTCTGTTAAAAGTCCACCTTTCTCATATCCTATATATCCAGCTGGAGCACCAATAAGTCTTGAAATAGCATGAGCTTCCATATATTCACTCATATCAAATCTTTCAAAATGTATTCCCATTTGAAGTGATAACTCTTTTGCTACTTCCGTTTTTCCAACTCCTGTTGGTCCAGTAAATAAAAAACTTCCTATTGGTTTTTTATCAACTCCTAATCCTGCTTTATTTATTTTTATTGCTTGAATTATTTTAATAATAGCTTCATCTTGTCCAAAAACTCTTTTTTGCATATTTTTTTCTAAACTCTTTAATAGAGTTAAATCATTTTTAGTTGCACTTCTTGATGGAATATGAGCCATTTTTGCTATTGTATCTTCTACATCTTTTTGTGTAATTGTAATATTTGATTCATTTGATGTTTTTAATGTAGATTGCATAGATATTTTCTTAGATGCTCCAACCTCATCGATTACATCAATAGCACAATCTGGTAAAAACCTATCATTTATATACTTTTTACTCAATTCTACTGCACTAATTATTGAAGCTTTTGAATATTTCACTTTATGAAACTCTTCATATTTTGATTTTAAACCTTCAAGAATTATTATTGAATCCTCTATTGATGGCTCATTTATATCAACTTTTGCAAATCTTCTACTAAGTGCTTTATCTTTTTCAAAATCATTTCTATATTCACTAAAAGTTGTTGCTCCAATGCATCTTAGTTTTCCATTTGCTAAAAGTGGTTTTAAAATATTTGAAGCATCCATAGCACTTCCTCCAACACTTCCTGCTCCTACAATTGTATGTATTTCATCTATAAATAAAATTGCATTTGGTATTTTTGCTATCTCTTTTAAAAGAGATTTTAATTTTTTTTCGAAATCTCCTCTATATTTTGTACCTGCAAGCATTGAAGCCATATCAAGTGAAAATATTTTTGCATCTTCTAAAAATGATGGAACTTCCTTTTTAGCAATTTTTAGAGCTAATCCTTCAGCAATTGCTGTTTTACCAACACCTGGTTCTCCTACTAAAAGTGGATTATTTTTCTTTCTTCTACTCAAAATCTCAATTACTCTTGCTATCTCTTTATCTCTTCCAATTACTGGATCTATTTGTGATTTCTCTGCAAAAGCAACTAACTCACTTGAGTTTTCTTCTAATATTTTTTCACTTTGTTCTTCTTTTTTACTATCTTCATTATGTTCATCAATCTCTTTATGAGATATCTCTTCTAAAATATCTACTCTTTGAATTCCTAGTTTTTTTAATAAATATGTTGAATATGATTTCTCATCTTTTAATATGGCTACAAACATATCTTCAACATTTGCTTGAGTTTTTCCACTTCCTTGAGTATGCGCAACCATATATTCAATAGTTGATGATAAAGCAACAGTTTCTATTGGTTCATCAATTATTCCATCTGGAAGTTTTGGAGTATTTGAAGTTATATACTCTTTTAAATCTTCAAATAAAGCTTTACTATCAACTCCTAAATCATTAAACATATCTTTTATTGTATTGCTATTTATAAGCATTAAAAAAACATGTTCTAGTGTTAAATACTCATGTTGATTTCTTTTGGCAAAGTTAATTGCTAGTGAGAATACTTCTCTTAACTCTTTGCTTATCATTTTACTCTTCTTCCATTATAGCTTTTAAAGGAAAACCTTGCTCTCTTGCAAGTGTTTTTACCTGTGCAACTTTTGTTGAAGCAATTTCAAAACTATATATTCCACAAAGTCCTTTACCATTATTATGTACATTTAACATAATAGCTTCTGCTTCACTTATATTTTTTCTAAATACTTTTGTTAAAACATCTATTACAAAATCCATAGTTGAATAATCATCATTTAATAAAAAAACACTATATTTTTTTGGTTCTTCAACTTCTAAATCTTCATTTAACTCTATTTCTATCTCATTACTCACATAAAACCCTTATAAAAATTATGTTACTATCGTTTAAATTAAAACGAAAAAGATTATAACAAAAAAGAGATTATTATGAATATAAATTCAAAACAGTATATTGGAAAAGCTATTTTTGTAACTGCAACAAATACAGATGTAGGAAAAACTTATGCTTGTGAAAAACTATTAAACTTTTTTGCAAAAGAGGGTTTAAAAGTTGGTTATTTTAAACCAATTGAAACTGGTGTTATAGATAATCAACCATTTGATGGAACTAAATTATTTAGTTTAGCTTGTAGTTTAAATAATAATTATAATAAGCTATCTATTAAAGATGTTGTTCCATATCAATTTACTCTTCCTGCTTCTCCTTATGTAGCAAAAGGGAACACTATTATAGATATTGATTTTTTAAAAAAACAAAAAGATTATCTACTTGATTTTTGTGATGTTTTAATTATTGAGGGAGCTGGTGGATTAATGGTACCAATAGAGATTGATTTTTTTATGATTGATTTAATTAAAGAGTTTAATACAAAAGCTTTTTTGATAACTCCATCAAAACTAGGTTCTATAAATGACACCATACTTTCAATTGAAGCTTTAAAAAATAAAGATATAGAGTTTGAATTCTTTATAAATCTTTATAAAGATAAAGATAGCTTTGATAAAGTCTCAAAACCATTTTTAGAAGATTATTTTGCTAATTTGAAATTCTTGAAATAAATAAAATCAAATAAACTATCTAAATCTATTATAATTTATTAATCCCAATTATTATAATAAGCTTAAAAATATTTTGTATATTAAAAGATATAAATTGAATTCATTTTAATATTGGTATAACTTCATCATAAGTTTTTTATGTATAATCATTTTCATAAAAAATAAAAGAAAATTCAAAGAAAGGTTGAAAATATGATGACTTCTTCAATAGATTTATCTAAATTAACAGCGAAAGATGATTTGACTCCAGTTCTTGGTGGTTATTGGCCAGGGATTCAAATCTATTATCCTCCAATAAAGTTTAATCCCCTTGATGGATCTTACGAAAGTATGGAACAAGCAAAACTAAGACTACAAAAACATGCTTATAATACAAGAGCTCATACAGTTTTATTTGACTTAGAAGATGGTTGTAGACAAAAAGCTCAAAGTAGAGAACTTTTAATACAAGAGCTACCAAAATTTCCAGAAAGAGATTTTCAAATAGCTATTAGAATAAATCAATTTAGAACTGAAGAGTACGAAGAAGATTTAAAAATGTTAAAACAAATTCATCAATATGTTGATGTGATTGTATTGGCAAAAGCAGGTGAAGTATATGGAAGTGCAGAGATTAGAGATCTATCTTCATGGTTAATTTCTATTGGAAGTAATCTTACAATTCAACCAATTATAGAACACCCTAAATCTTTAAAGATTGCAGATAGACTTATGGAATATGCAACTGTAAAACATATTGTTTTTGGAATTCATGACTTTTCAAAAGCTATGGCTTATAAAATCACTCCAAAAGGATGGATGGATGAGCTTGAAACTTACTTTGATATGCTAACTTTAGAAGCAAGAATCAAAGGAAAAGGAGTGATTGGAGGAGTTGAAGTTCTTCTTACACCTCACTCTTTACCAAGTAATTGTGTAGAGAAAAAAGATATTAGAAGATGGCTAGATTTACATGGAGATGAAGCAAGTAAATATGTATATTCTCATGCACTAAGAGAGAGTGCAATGGGATTAACAGGGAAGCAAGTTATTACTCCAAATCATATAAACATCTGTAAAGTTGCATTTACTCCTAGTCCAAATGAGATTGCAAAAGATGTTTCAATATTAAAAGCTGCTATTGAAGCAGATGCACTTTTAAGTGGTGCAATTAGATATGAAGGAGAAATGTTAGATCCTCCAATGTTTGGAAAGTCATTACAAAATATTTTAAGAGCTTACGCACTTAAAAGCCTTACAAAAGAAGATGAGCTTTTTGCTCTTAGTGTTTTAAATAAAATGCCATTAAATACATTTAAAGAAAATTGGCCTTATGGTCAACTGTAATTTTAGGAGAATAAAATGAGCCAAACAGTAAAAATAGATATACCAGAATTTTTAAATATAGGTGTTGCTTGTACATCACTTCATGTTGGAACTCCAAAAGAGAACAATATTGCTATGATTATTGAAGATGATAAACTTGGAACTGATAAAATTTCATATAAAGATTTAGCAACAAAATCTGATCAAGTTGCAAACTTTTTCACACAAGAGATAGGACTAAAAGCAAGAGATAGAGTTTTAGTTTGTTTAAAAAACTCTTTAGCTTATCCTATTTCGTTTTTTGGTGTTATGAAAGGTGGAATGATTGCAGTTCCTACTTCAACACTTTTAAGTGGTAGCGAAGTTAAATATCTTGCAGAAGATTCTCAAGCAAAAGCTATTGTTTTATCTGCTTCAATGTATGAAAATCTTGTTCCTTATTTAGAAAACCTTGATAATCTAAAAACAATAATTATAGCTGGAGTTGATAGTGTTGAGAACTTCAAAAAACCAAAAGATATTGAAGTTTTTGCATTAAATTCGATATTTGATAAAAGTGATAAAACAGCAAATCACTATAATTCAAAATCAGGAGAACCTGCATATTTAGTTTATACTTCAGGAACAACAGGTTATCCAAAAGGTGTTTTACACTCACACAGATCTCTTGTTGGAAGAAAACCAGCAACTGATTTTTGGTTTGATTTCAAAGAGAATGACAGAATAATGCACTCAGGGAAATTCAACTGGACTTATGTTTTAGGTTCTGCACTTATGGATCCACTTTACAATGGTCATACAGTTATTGCATATGAAGGAGCTAATGATGCTTCAACATGGATTAATTTAATAAAAAAACATGAATGTACTATATTTATTGGAGTTCCAACAATTTATAGACAAATTATTCAAAAAACAGATTTTACTCTTGAAAATTGCCCTAGCCTAAGATATTGTATGAGTGCTGGAGAGCATTTAAGTGATGAAATGCTTGGACTTTGGAGAGATAGATTCAAACAAGATATATTTGAAGCTATTGGAATGAGTGAGTGTTCATACTATATTTCTCACTCAAAAAACAATCCAATAAGACCAGGAAGTGCTGGTTTCCCACAACCAGGACATATTGTAAAACTTATAAATCCTGAAACTTTAGAAGAAGTTGGAGTTGAAGAAGAGGGGATGATTTGCATTGGAGAAGATGATCCAGGATTATTTTTAGAGTATTGGCAACTTGAAGAAGAGACAGCCAAAGCAAGACATGATGGATATTTCTTCACAGGTGATTATGCTAGAAAAGACAAAGATGGTTATATTTGGTTTATTGGAAGAAAAGATGACATTATAAATACATTTGGATTTAGAGTAAGTCCACACGAAATAGAAAGAGTTGTAAAAACTCATCCAGATGTTGCTGATTGTGTAGCTTTTGGACTTGATATTGAAAAAGATAAAACATTAGTTGCTATTGCTGTTGTTGGTCATAGCACTTTAAGTAAAGAAAAAGAACAAGAGATTTTAAAATTTTCTCAAAATAATTTAGCTAAATATAAAGCTCCTAAAGAGATATTTTCTATGAGTGATTATCCTAGAACAAAAAATGGAAAAGTTCTTAGAAAACAACTTGTAAAAGATCTTCACGAACAATATTTTGCAATAGAAAAAGGTGAAGAAATTGTTGAATATAAAGCAAGAAGATCAATGCTTTTAGTACCACCATATGATTTACATAAAATGGAAAAAGCAAGAACTGTTTTAGCAGATACAGTTATTTTTGATCTTGAAGCTATTTTAGAAGAGCAAAGAGAAGCTGGAAGAACAGTTATTAGAGAAACATTTAAAAAAGATGGTCCTTTGTTTGGAGAGAGTGAAAGAGTAATAAGAGTAAATAATCTTGGAAGCGAAGATCTTAAAAGAGATTTAGAATTAGCAAAAGAGATTGAAATAGATGCTTTACTGTTTTCTAAAATTGATACAAAAGAGGATGTTTTAAAAGCAGCTAAACTAATAGAAGAAGTTAATCCAAATCTTACTCTTATGATTATGATAGAAACTCCTTTATCTGTTTTAAATATACATGAGATTTGTGCAGCAAGTCCAAAAGTTGAAGTTGTTGTTGTTGGTTCAAATAAACTTGCAAATAGACTTCAAATAGATATAAAAAGAGGTTCAAAAGCAATTGTTACATATTTAGCACAAATTGCACTTGCTTCAAAAGCGTACAATAAGATGGTAATAGATGGACCTCACTTTGATGTTCAAGATGAATTTGCTTGTGAAGATTCAACAAAAGATGCATTTAATTTAGGATTTGATGGGAAATCTTTAATTCATCCAATTCAAATTGATTATATCAATGATATTTTTACTCCAAAACAGAGTGAAGTTGAAGATTATGAAGATATGATAGAAAAATATGAAGAAGCTACAAAGCAAGGAAAAGAAGTAATATTACATAATAATAGATTAGTAGATTCTTCAAGAATTGTTTGGGCTAGAAAAATGATAAAGCTTTACGAAACATATAAAGCTTTAGGTCAAAATTTATTTGGAAAATAAGGAGTTTTACTTGTCAAAAATAAGCAATAAAATTAATTTTGGGAACTATTTTGAAGATTTTAAAATTGGTCAAAAAATAGTTCATCCACTTCCAAGAACAATTAGTGAAGGTGATGTATCTTTATACATTGCTTTTACAGGTTCTAGATTCTCTTTACACTCAAGTGATATTGTAGCAAAAGAGTTTGGTTATAAAAAAAGACCTTTAGATGATCTTTTAATGTTTCACTTAACATTTGGAAAATCTGTTCAAGATATATCTTTAAATGCAATTGCAAACTTAGGATATGCAGAGATATCTTTTCCTAATCCAGTTTATATAGGAGATACAGTTTCTATGACTTCATCTGTTATTGGATTAAAAGAGAATTCAAATGGAAAAAGTGGAGTTGTTTATGTTCATTCAATTGGAATGAATCAAAATAATGAAGAGGTTTTAAATCTAAAAAGATGGGTAATGGTTCATAAAAAAAATCACTCTATTAAAAGTGATATAAATGAAGTTCCATCATTTGAAAAAGCAACAAAAATTTTAGATGAAATTAATATTCCAAAAATTTCTTGTGTAGATACAGATGCAAGTGGTGGAAAATATTTCTTTGAAGATTATGAGCTAGGAGAAAGACTTAATCATCCTGAGGGAATAACTGTTGATGATAGTGACCATACTTTAGCAACAAAACTTTACCAAAACAATGCAAAAGTACATTTCAATGACCATATGATGCAAAGCACTCCAATGAAACAAAGATTAATGTATGGTGGAGTTGTGATTTCAATGGCAAGAACAGCTTCATATAATGGTTTACAAAATGCTCAATGGATTTATAGCATAAACAGTGGAACTCATAGTAATCCTACTTATGCAGGAGATACAATTTATGCTTATACTGAGATTTTAGAGAAAATAGATCATAAAAGAGAAGATATTGGTCTTTTAAGATTAAGAACTATTGCTCTAAAGAATATATCTTCAAATGAGATAGAAGATGCAAAAGGTGAAGATGGTAAATATCTTCCAAATGTAGTTTTGGATTTAGATTACACAGTAATTATTCCAAAAAAATCAACAAAAAAATAAATAATTTAATTTAAAATAAAGGAAAAAACGATGACACACCCAAATCAAGCACTATTTGAAGCTGGTAAATCTTTACCAATTATCCCAACTTGTGAGCACTTTGCAGGAAGCGAAAAGCTAATCCTAAAAGGTTTTGAAATGCAAAAAAAACTAGGTCCTGTTTTTGATATCACTTGTGATTGTGAAGATGGAGCAGAAACTGGTAAAGAAGTTGAACATGCACAAATGATAGTAAGAGTTGTAAATTCTGATGCTAACCCATTTAAAATGGCTGGAACAAGAATTCATGACCATTCACATAAAGACTGGAGACAAGATGTTGATATATTAGTTGCAGGAGCTGGAGAAACTCTTGCATATATTACTCTACCAAAATCAACTTGTTATGAAGATGCTAAAACACAAATAGAGTATATTCAAAAAGTAGCAAAAGAAAATGGAATTAAAAGAGAGATTCCAATTCATGTATTAATTGAAACTCATGGAGCTTTAAATGATGTTGAAAAGATTGCAACTCTTCCTTGGCTACAAGTTTTAGATTTTGGTTTAATGGATTTTGTTTCTGGTTATCAAGGAGCGATTCCAGCAATTAATATGAGAAGTCCTGGACAATTTGAACATAGATTGATTTCTGCTGCAAAAGCTAGAGTTGCACAAGCAGCTATTCAAAACTATGTAATACCTTGTCATAATGTTACTCTTGATCTTAAAAATCCTTATCAAACATATAAAGATGCTGAAAGAGCAAGAAATGAATTTGGATTTATGAGAATGTGGTCAATTTACCCAACACAAGTACAAGCTATTGTTGATGCTATGAAACCAGACTTTACAGAACTTGTAGCTGCTCAGAATATTTTAATTAAAGCTCAAGATGCTGAGTGGGGACCAATTCAATATGATGGAGAACTACACGATAGAGCAACTTATAGATATTTTTGGGAATTAGTTCAAAGAGCAAAATTCTCAGGAGTTGCACTTCTTCCAGAAGCAGAAAAAAGGTTTTTTGCTTAATTCTTATAAAGCTACTCTTTTTCAAGGGTAGCTTTTTTTATAAAATATTTCAAAACTAAACAATATATTAAATTTAAAGATAAAATTAGTCTCATAAAAGCAATTTTTATAAAGTGCATTGCTATAATCTAGAGATTTCAAATAATAAAGAAGGAAAATTTATGAGTAAAAAAATTACAGAACAAGATATTATAGATTCAGTTGCATCTGCATGTCAATTCATCTCTTTTTATCATCCAGAAGACTTTGTAAAAGGTATGGTAGAAGCTTATGAAAATGAAAAAAGTGATTCTGCAAAAAATGCTTTAGGTCAAATTTTAATAAACTCAAAAATGTGTGCAATGGGACATAGACCTCTTTGCCAAGATACAGGTAGTGTAAATATTTTTGTAAAAGTTGGTTTAAAAGCAAATCTTGATATTACAAAAAATCTTGAAGATTTACTAAATGAAGGTGTTGCAAAAGGTTATACTGATCCAGATAATACTCTTAGATTTTCTGTTGTAAGTGATCCTGCTGGAAAAAGAACAAATACAAAAAACAATACTCCAGCTGTTATTCATGTAAGTGTTGATAACTCTGATAAATTAGATATCACTGTTGCAGCAAAAGGTGGAGGAAGTGAAAACAAATCAAAATTTGCTGTTTTAAATCCAAGTGATAGTATTTATGATTGGGTTATGGCAAATGTAAAAGATATGGGTGCTGGTTGGTGTCCTCCTGGTATTTTAGGTATAGGAATTGGTGGAAACCCAGAAAAATCTATGCTTTTAGCAAAAGAGTCTTTAATGGGTCATGTTGATATTCATGAATTAAAAGCTAGAGGGGCACAAACTCCTCTTGAAGAGTTAAGGCTAAAACTTTACGAAGATATAAATAAACTTGGAATTGGTGCTCAAGGTCTTGGTGGATTAACAACTGTTTTAGATGTTAAAATCTTAGATTATCCTTGTCATGCTGCATCACTACCTGTTGCTATGATTCCAAACTGTGCTGCAACTAGACATATTCATTTTGAATTAGATGGAAATGGTTCTGCAAAATTTGAAAAACCAGATTTAAGTATTTGGCCAGATCTTGAACTTCCAATGGATACTATTAAAAGAGTAAATATTGAAGATTTAACAAAAGAGAATCTTTCTCAATTTAAATCAGGGGATACTCTACTTTTATCAGGAAAGATTTTAACTGCACGTGATGCTGCTCATAAAAAAATAGTTGAGTATAAAAATGCAGGAAAACCTCTTCCAAATGGAGTTGAGCTAAAAGATAAATTCATCTACTATGTAGGACCTGTTGATCCTGTAAAAGGTGAAGTTGTAGGACCTGCTGGACCAACTACAGCTACAAGAATGGATAAATTTACAAAAGATATGATGGAAATTGGGATTATGGGAATGATTGGTAAAGGTGAAAGAAAACAACCTACAATCGATTTAATAAAAGAGTACAAATCTATCTATTTAATTGCAACTGGTGGAGCTGCATATTTAATTTCTCAATCAATCAAAGGTGCAAAAACTCTTGCATTTGAAGAGATGGGAATGGAAGCTATTTATGAATTTGAAGTTAAAGATATGCCTGTTACTGTTGCAGTTGATACAGAAGGTAACTCTATTCACACAACTGGTCCTGCTAAATGGAGAACTATAAATAAATAGTTTATTACAAAGAGTTTTTTACTCTTTGTAATCACTTTATCTTAAATTTAACTTAAAAAGTCAGATTATATTGCTTTTTTGACATTCTCAATACTATTTTTTGGTACTATTTTGCTTTTATTTGTTAGGAATTATATTTATGAATTTATTAGAAGATTTAAAAGATTACTTAGGTTTTGCAGTTGCTGGAAACTTTGCAAACCATTTAGGAGAAGCTGGAGAAGCTGACGGTTTTGCACTTATTAAAACAGAAGAAGAAAATGCTCCAAAAGGTATGTTTCCTTTTTATATAAAAGGTCATGATAGTTTTTTAGGAACTTATCCTATTTGCGACGAAATTGTCTTAACTCATGGAAGAGAAGATGATAAACTACAAGTTGAGGCTGAAGTTGCACTTATTTGTGATTTTGTATATGAAAATGAAAAAGTTGTTGATATTGTTCCTAAGTATTTTAGTGCTTTTAATGATTGTTCATTAAGATTTCAAGATGGAAGTAAACTTAGTACTAAAAAAAATTGGGGAGAGAAAACAAAAGGAATATCTCAAGATATAATTCCTATTGATAACTTCACAGAAAAAGGGATTTTAAGTAAATATCATATCTCTTCTTTTATAAAAAGAGATGGAATTGTATATGATTATGGGACAACAAGCTCTGTAAAATCATATAGCTACTTTTTTGAAAAATTAAAAAATTGGATGATTGATATTTTAAATTGTCAAGAGGATTGTGGTCCGCTAGAAGAGTTGGGTCAATTTTTACAAAATGCACATAAAGCTAAAGGAATAGTAATAGCAGCAGGTGCAACAGCATATACAGATTTTGGTAAAAAGAATTTTCTAAAAAAAGATGATGAAATTTTTGTATATCTTTACAATGCCCACGCTCATAGTTTTCAAGATATTATGAATGATATGTGTGGAATGGATACATATTTAGGTCAGTGTTCAAAACTTCATCAAATAGTTAAATAAAAGAGTTTACTCTTTTATTTAAAATTTATACTCAATACTAGCTATATATTTATCATAATCTCCATATAAAGTCTGTTTAGAATCAGCTTTTACATTTACATATTTAAATTCAGCACTTAACTCTTCCATAAAATTATATTTCAATCCTAAATTAAGCTCTCTTTCTTCTAGTCCAGATTTTGTATCAGTATCATATCTTGTGTATCCATATAGAGCATTAAATATAAATCTCTCTTCAATATTTATATTTATAGAACCATAAAGAGTTCTAGCATCTTTAGAATATGATTGATTTGCATCTACAAATGGTGTTATTGTATCTCCAAAATACCACATACTTGTAGCACCACCTTTATCACTAGTTACAATTCCACCTGCTGTAAGTTTTAAAACCTCAACTTTTCCAAATATCTCTGCATGAGCTATATATCCATTTGATTGATTTGTAGCATCTCTATATTTACTTGTAAGATTACTTCTTGCATATTCAAGCTTTAATCCAC
Organism: Aliarcobacter thereius LMG 24486; assembly: GCF_004214815.1. Lineage (NCBI taxonomy): Bacteria > Pseudomonadati > Campylobacterota > Epsilonproteobacteria > Campylobacterales > Arcobacteraceae > Aliarcobacter > Aliarcobacter thereius. Next base: position 433,468 of record NZ_CP035926.1, on the reverse strand, counting down.
CATGTTCTAAATCAAATCCTGTTTTAAGACCATAGAATTTTATTGCATCTGGAACTTGATAAAAATATGGATTAAAATCAAATCCTTCTATTGCTCTATCCTTTATATCAATTGTATAGATACCTTTATTAAATCCCTGTTCTTTATAGTTACTATGAAAATCTTCGCTTACATCTATTCCTGATTCTGCTTGTCTATCTGAATATGCTACTGTTAATAATACATCTGGAATAGCACTAACTTCAATCATTGCACCTTGTTGATAATTTTTAAACCATGCTAAATCAGCTTCATATCTTCCTGCTTTAAAAATAAATCCCTCTTGTAACTCATATTTTAAATATGCTTGAGTCATTAAAAGATTGTTTCCATGTAAACCTAAACCGTTTGGTTCAGCACCATTTTTCCAATCATCTCTATTCTTTTCAGCTAATTTAAGATTTCCTTTTCCTTCTATTCCTAAACTAAAGTTATACACATCTGCTGTATTATAAAACAGTGATACATGTGCATTTAAATAAGATTTGTCTTTACTTTTATCATTATTTTGTGACTGCATATAAGCAGCTGCACTTCCTTCATAAACTCCATGAGTTAAAGCATCTGTTAGCATATCAGCATTTAAACTACTTAATAATAAAGATGCACTGATTAATGATAGACCTATTTTTTTCATCTTTTTCCTTGTTTTAAACTTTATTTAAAAGCTTTTTTATAGATTTTTAGCTAACACTTTACTTAAAAATAGTTTAAATTAAAATTAATAGCAAAAATATTGCTTTATATTTCTTTACTTAAGAGCTTTTTTGATAATATTTGAAAAATAAATTTAGATTATATTAAGGAATATTTATGTCAACTTTTAAGCTCTTTAGCGGTAGTGCCAATCCAGCCTTTGCAAAAAAGGTCGCTGATTATTTAGGAATGAAGGTTTCAGATGCAACTTTAACAAAATTTAGTGATGGAGAGATGTCTGTACAAATTACACAAAGTGTAAGAGGTCAAGATGTTTTTATAATACAACCAACATGTTCTCCAGCAAATGACAATTTAATGGAACTTTTAATTATGATTGATGCTCTAAAAAGATCAAGTGCAAAATCAATAAATGCTGTTATACCATATTATGGATATGCAAGACAAGATAGAAAAGCAGCTCCAAGAGTTCCAATTTCTGCAAAATTAGTAGCTGATTTACTTGAAGCAGCTGGAATACATAGAATAGTAACAATAGATCTTCACGCAGCACAAATTCAAGGTTTTTTCAATATTCCTGCTGATAATCTTTTTGGTTCAATTTTATTTGTAAACTACATAAAAAGTAAAAACCTAAAAAATCCAATTATTGCAAGTCCAGATATTGGTGGAGTTGCTAGAGCTAGAATGTATGCTGATAAGCTTGGATATGATTTAGTAATAGTTGATAAAAAAAGAGAAAAAGCAAATGAATCTCAAGTTATGAATATAATTGGTGATGTTGAAGGTAAAGATGTTATTTTAGTTGATGATATGGTTGATACAGCTGGAACTTTAGTAAAAGCAGCTGAAGTTTTAAAACAAAAAGGTGCTACAAGTGTTATGGCATGTTGTACACACGGTGTTTTAAGTGGTCCTGCTTATGAAAGGATTGCAAATGGTGTTTTAGATGAACTTGTAATCTCTGATACTATTCCTACAAAAGATAATGCAAAAAATATTACAGTTTTAACAGCTTCTTCAATAATTGGTGAAGCTATTAGAAGAATTTATAATAATGAATCTGTAAACTCAATTTTTAATGTTTAATTAATCTATAAAGTTAGAAGTAAATTACTTCTAACTTTTTATTTTATTACTTCGTATCCAGCTTCTTTTATACTATTTTCTAAAACTTCTGTTGATACTTCTTCTTTACAATTAATAGTAACCTCTTTTGTTGCTAAATCAACTTTTACATCACTAACTTGTTCTAAAGCATTAAGAGCTTTCTCAACTCTTCCACTACAATGTCCACAACTCATACCATCAACTTTTAAAACTTTTGTCATATTAACTCCTTTTATATTTTTATTTTCTACTAATTTAAGATTTTCATCTATTGTTGATTTAAAAAAGCTTAATCTTAAAGCATTTAAAACCACAGAAACACTACTTAAACTCATAGCAGCACCTGCAAACATTGGATTTAATTTCCATCCTAATAAAGAGTAAAAAACTCCTGCTGCTAATGGAATACCAATAATATTGTAAATAAATGCCCAAAATAGATTTTGCTTTATATTTTTAAGTGTTGCACTACTAAGTTCTATCGCCCTTACAACATCTAATAAATCATTTCTTACTAAAACAATATTTGCAGATTCTATTGCTATATCAGTTCCAGCACCGATTGCAATTGCTACATCTGCTCTTGCTAAAGCTGGTGCATCATTTATTCCATCTCCAACCATAGCAACTTTTTTACCATTTTCTTGAAGTTGTTTGATTACTTTATCTTTATCTTCTGGTAAAACTTCAGATATAAAGTTTTGTATATTCAACTCATTTGCTATTGCTTTTGCTGTTTTATGATTATCTCCTGTTAGCATTATTACTTCTAAATTCATCTTATAAAACTCTTCTATTGCTCTTTTACTTGTTGTTTTTACAACATCAGCAACAGCTATAAGTCCTAAGATTTTTTTATTATTAGAGATAAATATCGGTGTTTTACCACTACTTGCAAGTTTTTCACTTTTTTCAAAAAACTCTTCAAGCAAGATATTATTATTTTCAAGGAATTTTTTATTTCCTATAAATATAGTTTCATTTTCTATTTTGGCTTCAACTCCTAAACCATTTTGTGCTTTAAAATCTTCTACTTTTAAAAGCTCAATCTTTTCATCTTCTGCTTTTTTTATAATTGCATCAGCTAAAGGATGCTCTGAATTATTTTCAAGAGAATATGCTATTTGAAGAAGTCTTTTCTCATTTATTCCACTATTTACAATAATATCTGTAACTTTTGGTTTTCCTTCTGTTATTGTTCCTGTTTTATCTAAAACTATAGTATCTATTTTTTCTGCTATTTCTAAAGCTTCTGCATTTTTAATTAGAATACCATTTTGTGCACCTTTTCCAGTTCCTACCATAATTGCTGTTGGAGTTGCTAATCCTAAAGCACAAGGACAAGAGATAACCAAAATTGCAATTCCTATTCCAAGTGCAAACTCAAAATCATATCCAAGAAGCATCCAAGTAATAGTTGCTATTATTGAAATTAAAATAACAGTTGGTACAAAAATAGAGCTTATTTTATCTGCAAGTTTAGATATAGCTGCTTTTGATGAACTAGCCCCTTCTACTAGTTTTATAATTTGTGCTAAAACTGTATCTGAACCAATTTTGGTAACTTCAAATTTTATAGAACCATATTTATTTATACTAGCTCCAATAACTCTATCTCCTAGTTTTTTTGATACAGCTAAGCTCTCACCTGTAAGCATTGATTCATCTATTGATGTATTTCCAGATATAATAACTCCATCAGCAGGAATACTAGCTCCTGGCTTTACAATTACTATATCTTTTAATTTTAATTCATCAACTGATATTTCAACTTCTATATTATCTCTTAACACTAAAGCTTTTTTAGGAGCTAAATCCATAAGTTTATTTATAGCTTCAGAAGTTTTACCTTTTGCTTTTGCCTCAAGATATTTTCCAAAAGTTATCAAAGTTAAAACAATAGCTGCACTTTCAAAATATAGATCCATTGAATATTTATGAAGCATATTTAAATCATTAATTCCTAAAGCAAAGCCTATTTTATATATTGCAAAAATTCCATAAAGCATAGCTGCACCTGTTCCAATCGCTATTAACGAGTCCATATTAGGAGAAGCTTTAAAAAGTGTTTTAAATCCTACTTTATAATACTTTATATTTATAAAAACAATTGGAATAGCCAATAAAAACTGAGTAAATGCAAATGTTATTGCATTTTTCTCTCCAAGAAAATATGATGGTAGTGACCAATTTAACATATGCCCCATTGCTATATAAAAAAGTGGAACAGCAAAAATCAAAGATATAATTAATCTATTTTTCAATTCATCCATTTCATTTTGTGCAATACTATCTTTTTTTTCTATTTTTTTATTTTCAATTTGAGCTAATATAGCTTCATATCCAGCATCTTCTACTGTTTTAATAATTTTCTCATCATTTAATTTTGTATCATCATATTTAACAATCATACTATTAGAAAGTAAATTTACATTAACTTCACTTATTCCATCAAGCTTTTTAATACTTCTATCAACAGCATTTGAACAAGCGCTACAAGTCATACCTCTAATATCAAATTTTTGTGATTTCATTTTTAGCCTTTATTTATCAAGAATTTTTGATAATATTTTTGTGATCTCATCAATCTTTTCACTACTATTTCCACTATTTACAGCTTCTAAAACACAGCTATTCATATGTTGCTTTAAAATTAACATATTTGATTTTTTTACCAAAGATGAAACTGCTAAAATTTGGTTTGAGATATCAATACAATATCTTCCATCTTCGAGCATTTTTATGACAGCTTCAATTTGCCCTTTTGCAATTTTTAATGTCTGTAAAGCTTTCTTTTTATCTTCATTCACTTAAGACTCCTAGACTATTTTTGTAATCCCCCTCTAGGGGATAAGGATTGTAAATATTAGCAAAGATAAGTTTAATCAAAAATAAAAGAGAAAAAACTTTAAACAAAAATTACATTTTTTTAGATATAATCGCAATATTTTAGAAAAAAGATTAAATTATTAGGAAAAAAAATTGCAAAAAAATATTAGAAACTTTAGTATTATTGCACATATTGATCATGGAAAATCAACTTTAGCAGATAGAATTATTCAAGAGTGTGGAGGAATTAGCGATAGAGAAATGACTTCACAAGTTATGGATAATATGGATATAGAAAAAGAAAGAGGAATTACAATAAAAGCTCAAAGTGTAAGATTAAATTACAATCTTAATGGGCAAAAATATGTTTTAAACCTTATTGATACTCCAGGTCACGTGGATTTTTCTTATGAAGTTAGTCGTTCTTTGGCATCTTCTGAAGGAGCATTACTGATTGTTGATTCAACTCAAGGTGTTGAAGCACAAACTATTGCAAATGTTTATATAGCTATGGATAATGATTTAGAACTTCTTCCTGTTGTAAATAAAATAGATTTACCTAGTGCTGATCCAATGCGTGTTTTAGGAGAAGTTGAAGATGCTATTGGACTTGATTGTACAGAACACAATTTAATAAGTGCAAAAACTGGTCTTGGTGTAAAAGATCTGATTGAATCAATTATAAAAAGAATCCCTGCTCCAACTGGAGATGAAGAAGCCCCTACAAAAGCACTGATTTATGACTCTTGGTTTGATAACTACTTAGGAGCTTTGGCTCTTGTAAGAGTATATGAAGGAAGTATAAAAAAAGGGCAACTTCTTCGTATGATGAATACAAAGGTTGAGCATCCTGTTCTAAATCTTATGTATCCTCATCCACTAAAAAGAGAAGATACAAATGAGATAAAAACAGGTGAAATTGGAATTGTTGTTTTAGGTCTTAAAACTTTAGATGGAATAGCTGTTGGAGATACAATGACTGATGCAAAGGTTCCAACAAAAGAAGCTATTGATGGATTTGAACCAGCAAAACCATTTGTTTTTGCTGGACTTTATCCAATAGAAACTGATAAGTTTGAAGATTTAAGAGAGGCTTTGAATAAACTAAAATTAAATGACTCTTCAATCTCTTTTGAACCAGAAAGTTCAATGGCACTTGGAAGTGGATTTAGAACAGGTTTTTTAGGAATGCTTCATATGGAAGTAATAAAAGAGAGATTAGAGCGAGAGTTTGATTTAGATTTAATAGCAACTGCTCCAACTGTTGTTTATGAAGTTTTAAAAAAAGATGGAGAAAAATTAGTTATTCAAAATCCAAGCGAACTTCCTGAACCAAACTATATAGAGACAATTTTTGAACCTTATGTAAAGTCTACAATTTTAGTTCCTGATGAGTTTTTGGGAAATGTTATAAAACTTTTAAATGACAAAAGAGGAATTCAATTAAAAATGGATTATATAGGTGCTAGAGTTCTTTTAGAGTATGATATTCCTATGAATGAAATTGTTATGGATTTTTATGATAAATTAAAATCAACTACAAAAGGTTATGCATCTTTTGATTATGAACCAATTGGATTTAGAGAAGGTGATTTAAAGAAACTGGATGTAAGAGTTGCTGGAGAAGTTGTTGATGCACTTTCTATTATTGTTCCTGAAGATAGATCTGTTTCAAGAGGAAGAGAGTTTGTAAAAGCTTTAAAAGAGTTAATTCCTAGACAACTTTTTGAAGTTGCAGTTCAAGCTAGTATTGGAAATACAATAATTGCTAGAGAAACTGTAAAATCTATGGGGAAAAATGTAACTGCAAAGTGTTATGGTGGAGATATTACAAGAAAAAGAAAACTTCTTGAAAAACAAAAAGCTGGTAAAAAAAGAATGAAATCTATTGGAAAAGTAAATGTTCCTCAAGAGGCTTTTATGGCTGTTTTAAAAATATAAAAGAGTAGTTTAAAAAACTACTCTTTATTTGGATTTTCTATTCTTTTAAATTTTTTTAACTCTTTTTCATCTATTAGTGATTTATCTTTAATCTTAATACTTTTATCATCTATTTTATTTAAACCTTTACTGTCAAGTTTTGTTGAACTATTTAGTTTATTTTTAGATTTCAAGTAACAATTAGCAGATTTATTGCTTATATCAACTTGAATATGATAAGAGTAATCTGGAGAAACTTTATCTAAAAAACTTGCTTCACAACTGTATATACCTTTTGTTTTTAAATCTTCAATTTTTATACTCAAATCATTTAAGCTAGTTATATATTTTTCATCTAAAGATAGAGAAAATCTATCCAAATCATTATTTTTTGAAGATATATCTCCTGTTATTACTACATAGTTTATTGTAGATTTTTTATCTCTTATCTCTTTTTTACTTACTATTTTTGCAAAATAGTTACTGTTTTCAGATATATTTGAAAAAATTTTTACAAAACTATCTTTTGTAGAATTTGCCAACATAGGATAAATAAACCCTAATCCTATTAAAATAACAATTTTAAAAGTTAAAGAACTTCTGTTTTTTTTGAATAAATTAAGCATATTTTGTCTCCTTTTGTATTTGATTGTAATTTTCTTCTAAAGTAAGAGTATTTTGATAAAAAATTTGATACATAGCTCTTGTTTCAATAGATAAAGCAGAGTTTACACTAGCATTTTTATAACTATTCTTTAAATTATCAATAAAATTTTTATAATCCTTTATCTCCCAATTATTATAATCTTTTATAAGATTTTCTGGATTTTCAAAATCTTTATATTTCTCTTTTTCTAGTTTATTTAACTCTTTTATCATATTGTCAATTATATGCTTAGGAAGTTGTCCATAGCCTTGATTATCATTGAAACCTAAAGCACTATTTATTGCATCTAAATATGCCATTCTATCTTTATCATTTTGAATATTTTTAACTGTTTCATATAGTGCTTTATTAAAACTATGATTATTTGTTTTTTCAGATGACAAATAAGTACCAATGCTAGAAAGCAAATAAGGTGGGAAATCATCTTTTGAAGTTGGATTGTCTTCATTGTAGTTTTTAGCAAAATTTACCATATCTGAAAAAACTTGAATTTGCTCATAGCTTAATCTTTTCATCTCATTCGCAGAAAATACTCCATCTTCTAAAATATTTTTAAAAAGTGCTTCATCTTCTTCTGATAAAGATGAAAATTTACCTTTTCTCTCTAAATACTCTATCATTTTTGAAGTAGGTTTTTTTGTATTTTCTTCATTTTCAAGATTTATATCAAAAGAGTTTGAGCTACTATTTTTATTTACACTATTTGAATTTTGATTATAGCAATAATATGTAGTTTGGTTATTTTGTATTTGCATATTTTCCCCTAAAAATAAAATATTTTTTATATTACACAATTTTAAGTTAATTAAATATAAAATAAAACTTAAATTCAACACAAGGAAATGGTATGAAAAGATTATTTTTAATTTTCTTAGTTTTTACAACATTTAATTCAATTTTAAATGCAGCCCAGTATGAACACTATACAAAATGTCCATACTGGGAATATGGTCAAATTGTATATTATAATGGTGTTCAACAAAATGTAAATGGTTCTACTCCACCACTTGAATTTTGTTGGGATGCTACAAGAATTGAAGGTCTAGGTCTAGTTTCTATAGATGGGGTTCTTTATGAAAGTCCTTATGAAAATCTAATAACAAATGAAACACTCTTTTTTTGGTTTGGTAATAAAGTATATTATACATATGGAGAAGATTATGTAGGTTTAGTAGTAAAAATTGTAGTTATGGGATATGAACAAAAAGCTCCTATCGTATGGTTAAATTCAGTATCTGGAACTCTTGTATCTCAAAAAGATTTCACAAGTCCTAGTGGAAATGTTTTTAATGGAAGAGAATATACATTTTTTATAAGAAAAATGCCTCTTAGTCAATATACAGGAGATATTTTTGAACTAAAAATGGATGGTGAATTAAAAGTATATAGTGGAAGCAATACAAGCATTTTAAAAGATTCTGTTTACATAAACTAAACTTTAATTTGTACAATATATATAAGAAAGAATAGTTTTAAATTACTCTTTCTTTTAAAAGTCAAATATTTTTTGTATTTGATTATAATTTCTTTGCAAATCTTCATAATATGGCAACTGTTTTAAAAGATTATATCTTCCATCTTGCGATATAGCTGGATTTGAAATATCTTTTCTTAGTTGAAATAGAGTTTTATCAATAAAACTTCCATAGTCAATTATTTCCCAATTTTTAAGCTCTTTTATCAAGTTTTCCATTATCTCATCTTTATTTGGAAAATCTTTATATTTCTCTTTTTCAAAAGCAATTCTCTCTGCTATCTCTTCATCTATTGATTTTTCAAAAGGAAGCCTAGGTCTGTTGTATCCTAGTTTTGCTTTTAAATCAAGTGAAAAAAGAGTTCTTTGTGTTTCATCATCTTTGTTTTTAAGAGTTTCAAAAATAGCTTTATTAAGATTTTTATCATTTGATACATTTGCTTTATGAAAAACATCAAAACCTTTTATAAAAAAAGTTTCACTATTTAAATCTTTAAAAAGTTGATTTAGCTTTGCCATTTGTTCATAGCTAAGATTTTTCGCTTCACTTGTTGAAATCTTATCATCTTCAAGAATAGCTCGAAAAAATGCCTCATCTTCTTTTGTTAAAGATGAAAAACCACCTTGCTTATCTATAAAATTTATTAAATCTTTAGTTAAAAAAACTGCATCTTCTTTTGCTGTTTTTGTATCTACTACAAAATTACTATAAGAGTTTTCTTCTTCTAGCTTTTTATTTTTATTTTGGTATAGAAGATTTTGATTTTGGTTATTTTGTATTTGCATATTTTCCCCTAAAATTTATTAAATGCCTTAATTATAAACAGATTTATCTAAAAATAATCTTTATTTGATAGAATGTTTATGCAAACTTTACACAAAGGAAACAAAATGAAAAAAAGATTTTTATCTTTATTACAAGGCTTATTCTTATTTTTAGGAATTAATCTAAATGCCTTTACATATAATATTGTAAATGGCGACCAAATGCTAGGAGCTGTTGAGAATATCTCAGATTTTACACCTTTTCAAAATAAGTGTGTAAATTTTATCTATTATATAGATTTTCCAAATGGTGAACAATACTATGTCCGTAATATAAATGCTGTTGTTTCAGGTTATCCACTTTTAACTCAACTAAATAAAGGGCAAGGATTTATTTTAAATGCAAGTGGAAGTTGTAGTGTAACTTTAAGTACTCAAGATGAGATAATATTTAAGGGACTTACATATAAAACAATAACTTCTCAACAAACAGGAAGAATTTGGCTAGATAGAAATCTAGGAGCTACCAAAGTTTGTGATAAATATAGATATGAATTTTCTTCCAACTTAGATTATGCAAATTCACAAAGAGCTTGTTTTGGAGATTATTATCAGTGGGGAAGAAAAACAGATGGACATCAAATAGTTACAAGTACTACAACAGCTACTCTACAAAATCTTACAAATACAAATAGTCTATTTTCTTATAATGATAACCCTAGATATGATTGGGTTCCAAATACATCTGATACTTATGGAAATAATAGGCGTAGTTTTTGGAATTTAGATACAGGAGCAAATGATGCTATTTGCCCACCTAATTTTAGAGTTCCAACAGTTAGTGAGTGGGCAGATGAAGCCTTAGACTACTATACAGTAACTAATATAATGAAAATTCCATATAGTGGATATAGGATTTGGAATAATGGCTCTCTTATAGTAGAGGGGGATTATACAAAACTTTGGACACAAACTCCTTATGATAATTTAGGGGCAAAAGCTCTTACGTATTCAAATTCATATTTAGGAGTAGGAAATTCTGAAAGCTATGAAAGAAGAGCTACTGGAATGCCTGTAAGATGTATAAAAAAACAATAAAGGAATACTAATGTTTATTAGTATTAATAATTTATTTTAAGGAAAAAATATGGAAATACAAAACAATCAAAATCTATACAATACCTACCATAAAAATAGAGAAAAACTAGATGTTTTACCAATAGAAGCTTTTAAAATAGATAAAAATAATATTGCAGGAAACAAAGACAACCCAAATAATATAGAAACAAAACCATATGTAACTGCATCAAATAGTAGATTTGCTTATGTAATAAAAAGTGGTATAGATAAAGACACACCAGTATATGACCATTTTATCAATCTAGGAGAACAGCAAATAGAGTTTATTGAAACCAAAGGTAAATATTTAGACCCAAATGGCTATTCTTGGTATCAAAGTAGCAAAATAGCAACCTATGGAAACTTATATGAAGAAGCAAAAGGTTTTGAGAATTTTGTAGATAACTTAATGAAACAAGGTTATGGAGAGTGGGACGCTTTAGGTAGAGCAGCAACTTATGCAAAGGCTGGGTTGCTTGATTATGGAAAACAAAAAGCAATTCCAATTTATCCTTTGGCTTATGATGATAAAAAACAGCACGGCTTCCATCTAATAGATAATCCACCACTTAAAAAAGCTTTTTTAGAAACTTTAAATAGTTTAGATAATGTTACAGCTGCACAATTAGTAGATAGTTTCTTTGAAGATTTTCCAAATAAAGTTCCAACAGCTTTTCAAGAGTTGCTAAGTCAATTTGGAATAAAACTTGAAGAACTAAAAGAAACTCAACCAGAAGAAGAACGAAGTAAATTTACTTTTACAGGTGATATAAATATCAATGACAAAATGTCTTTAGAGTATCAAAATTTTATTTTTGATACTTTGATAGGTTTTTTTAAAGATAGAGTAGTATTTTTAGAAGAATTTGAAGAAAAAGAACCAGATGCAAGACTAGAAAATCTAAGAAATGCTTACGATATTTTGATAGAAAATTTCAAGAAAAATACAAAAGAGTACAACGAAACTAAAAATATTTTAAATCAGTATATGAGATAGTTAGCTTATCATATTATTCAAAAGGAGTAGAAAATGAAATGCACCTCTTGTGATAAACTATCTTTTTATATTATTTGCAAAACTTGTCAAAAACAACTTCTTGCTCCAAACTTTTATAAAAAAGAGTTAGTTAAAGATTTTTTTGTCTACTCTTTTTATGATTACAAAGATTTGGAAGATTTAATCCAAAGTAAATATCACTTTTATGGAGATAGAGTTTTTAATATCTTAGGAAAACTTAGCTTTGCTAAATTTGCTTCAAACTTTACTTTTACCCACCCTATTTTGGCTATTCCAATAGATGATCACACAAGACACGATTTTTCTCAAACTGCAATTTTGGCAAAACATTTAAAAAGTTCTTTTATAAAACCCGTTTTCAACACTTTAAAAGCCACAAATATTGTAAAATATGCTGGAAAGAATCTAGAATTTAGACAAAAAAATCCAAGAAAATTTACTTATAGTGGAGTAAAAAATTGTGATGTAATTTTAGTTGATGATGTTATTACAACTGGAACAACTATTTTGGAAGCAAAAAAAATACTAAAAAAACAAGGGATAAATGTGCTTTTTGCTATTACTCTTTGTTGTTTTTTATCTTAAGTTTATTTTGTTTTTTTATAATCTTTTCAATTAAATCATCAACAATTTTTATCTTATTCTTCAAAGACTCTTTATCCTCTTTTACAAACTCTTTATTTGATATATTCTCTTTTATTTCAGCTCTTTTTACTCTTAATTTTTCTAAAGCTTCTTCCAAAGCTCTCTCTTCATTTTTATTCTCTTGAAAAAACTCTTTGACATTTTTCAGAAATTTTTTAAGCTTCATCTTCATCTTCCTCTATTAAAATACTATCTTCTACATATAAAGATATAGTTAATTTTATTAATTCTTGAGATAATAGTATAGCAAAAGAAATATCTTTTATTATCTTTGTAGATACATTTGCATCAATTTTTTTCTCATCTATTAACTTTTTTACTCTTTGAGTTGTCAAACTATCCAAAGAATTAAGTTTTTGTTGAAGTGTTTTTATTTTAAAAATTTTATCTAAATCATCAAAAGTTTTATTACTTATAATATTTTCTATCTCTTTTATACAAATTGTCAATATTTCTCTTAAATATATGTACTCATTTTTTATAGCTTCTCTATAAAAATTTGATTCATCTATTTTCTTATTTATATTTCTAATATTTTTTAATAAAGAGTATATTTTTTTTGTAATTATTTTTTGCTTATCAATTATTTTTAAATCATTTTCACTTATTCCTTTATTTGCAAAACTTAAAAAATCTAAAATCTCATCATGCAATACCCTTAATCTATCTTTATAAATTTTATCAATCTTATGGTTTTGCGGAGATTTTGATTTATTATTATTCTTGTACCAATATAAATCTTCATCATTTATTTGAAGTAAATGCTTAGAAGCTTTTAAGAAATTCTCATACAAAATTATATTCTCTTTTTTAACTCCAACAACAATAGACTTTGAACTCTCTAGAGATGAAGAGTCAAGGAATTCAAGTTTTGACCATGATTTTACTTTTGGAATAAACATTTTCTGAATCTTTTTTACAATCAATTTTAAAAATGGAATCATAATAATAACAGCACTCAAATTTAATATTGTAATAAATATTGATAATTTTATAGCATCACTTGTAATCTCAAAATAATTTGAAATTATCTCTATAAAATTAACTATTGGATAAAATAAAATTAGCCCAAAAAGTGTTGCAATAAGGTTTAATAAAAATTGTGCATAAGCCAATCTTTTTCCATTTGCATTTGAATTCAAAGCTCCTAAAACAGTTGTTGTTGTACTTCCGATTTTTCCACCAATAATTGCAGCAATAGCATTCAAATAAAATATCTGCCCACTTGCAAGAGCCACTAATACAATTGCAGTACTTGCAGAACTTGATTGAACAACAAAAGTCATAAGTGCACCAATTATAAAAAATATAAAAAGCCCTAAAAAACCATCAAATGAATATAAAGTTAAATCAACACTATCTTTTAATTCATAAAATCCATTTACCATATATGATATTCCTAAGAAAATGAATCCCAATCCTAAAAGAACATGACCTAAACCTTTAAATCTCTCTTTCTTTGAAAATCTGAAAAATATTCCAAAAACAATTATAGGCATAGCATAGTGAGAAATCTTAATTTTCAATCCAAACAAGGCAATAATCCATGCTGTTGTTGATGAACCTAAACTAGATCCTAAAAGTACATAAACTGCACTTTCTAAAGCTATTAAAGAAGCTCCTAAAAATGATATTATAATAACACTTGTCAAAGATGAACTTTGAACTATGGAACTTATTAAAAAACCATTTAAAATTGCTTTTGGCATACTATTTGTAAATTTTTCAAGAATTTTTTCTAAAAAACCACCAGAAAATAGTTTAAAACCATCTTCCATAAAAAACATTCCAACTAAAAATATAGATATTCCAGCAATAATCTCTTTTGCACTTTCATAACTAAGTACAAAATACGCTAATACCAAAAAAAGCAGAGGAAATAAAACTTTTTTTATCATACTTTTTTCCCTTAAAAATTTTATATATTATATTCTATCTATCCTAATTTCTTTAAACAATTAAAAAATTTTAACTAAATCAAATATCATATAGGATATACTTATATCTTTAAAAGGAAGTTAATGTTAGGAATAATTGACTACAATATGGGCAATCTAGCAAGTGTTTATAATGCTTGTTCAAAATTTACAAATGATTTAAAAATAGTAAAAAATCCAGATGAAATACAACAATTTGATAAACTCATTCTTCCAGGAGTTGGAGCTTTTAAAGATGCCATTGAGCATTTAGAAAAAAGTGGTTTAAAAGAAGAGATTATAAAATTTGCAAATAGTAAAAAACCTCTTCTTGGAATTTGTCTTGGAATGCAACTCTTGTTTGAAAGTAGTGAAGAGTTTGGAAATACAAATGGCTTAGCTTTGATTGAAGGTAAAGTTATTCAATTTGATAAAACTAAAATGAATAATTTAAAAGTTCCTCATATGGGATGGAATAAAGCAATAAATAAAAACAACCCTTTATTTAAAGATTTAGAAAATCCTTACTTATATTTTGTTCACTCTTTCCATGTTGTTACAAAAGATGATTATAGTATTTCAAAGACAAATTATGGATATAGTTTTACAAGTGCTGTAAATAAAGAGAATATTTTTGGTTTTCAAGCACATCCAGAAAAATCACATAAAAATGGTTTAAAAATTTTAGAAAATTTTATAAATTTATAGTTTAATTAAGGAGAAAATATGGATATTTTACCAGCAATAGATCTAAAAGATGGGAAAGCTGTAAGATTGAGTAAAGGGCTTATGGATAGTGCAAAAATCTATTCTGATGAACCTTGGATGGTAGCAAAAAGATTTGAAGAACTTGGAAGTAAATGGGTTCATATAGTTGATTTAAATGGAGCTTTTGAAGGAAAACCAGCAAATTTAGAACAGATAAAAAAGATTAGAGAAAATTGTAACTTAAAAATTGAGCTTGGTGGTGGAATTAGAGATGAAGAAACTATCAAAATGTATCTTGAACTTGGTGTTGATAGATTAATTCTTGGCTCTATTGCTGTAAAAGATCCTCAATTTGTGAAAGATATGGCAAAAAAGTATCCAATAGCTGTGGGAATTGATGCAATAAATGGAATGGTTGCTGTTGAAGGTTGGGCTGAAGTATCAAAAATGAAAGCAACTACTTTAGCAAAAGAGTTTGCAAATGCAGGTGTTGAAGCTATTATTTGTACAGATATTAGTAAAGATGGAATGCTTTGTGGTGTGAATGTAGAATTTACTGAAGAGATAGCTCTTTCAAGTAAATTATATACAATAGCAAGTGGTGGAGTAAAAGATATAAGTGATATTAAAGCTTGTAAAGAAAATGGAAACATTGGTGGGGTTATTGTAGGAAAAGCTTTTTATGAAGGATCTTTAGATTTAGAAGAGGCTTTTAAGATTTTATAAAACTAAATCAAAGATAAGTTAGATTAATCTAATTTATCTCTTTCTATACAAGCTTTTTCATATCCATTGTCACAAGACTTCTCAAACATATCTTTTGCTTTTTTGATATTCACTTTTACTCCTAGCCCTAGAAGATAGAATTTAGCAAGATAATATTGAGCAATAGAGTCTTCTTGAGCACTTGCTTTTTCATACCAATATAAAGCTTTTTTATAATTTTGTAAAGATTTATTTCCTTCATAATATATAAAAGCTAAAATATTTTGTGCTTCTAAATTACCTCGATTTGCTGAATTTGTAAAATAAAAAATAGCTTTCTTTAAATCTTTTTTTACCCATAATCCTTCATAATACATAAGTCCAAGATTATATTCAGCAAAAGAGTTTTTATATTTAGCATATTTAGAAAATATCTGAAATGCACTTTTATAATCTTTATCATTTAAAGCATAAACTCCATCATCTACACCTTTTGAAAAAGAGATTGTAATAAAAAATAAAAGTAAAAGAACTATTTTTTTCATATATCTCCTAAACTATTTATCATCTATATTCCAAAATATTCTTTTATCCAGTTTGTCTCTTCTTCATTTAACTGTATTCGTCTTTTTTCTTGTTTATAATCATCTAAAATAACTAATACTGTACCATCAAGTATTAGATATTTATCTGCCCAATCTTTTTCAATTTGATCAATTATATGAAATAGTTGAGAATTTGAACTCTCTTCAATCTCTCTTCCATCTTTAAAAACTATCTCAGAGTTATCTTCATCTATTTTTTTTATAGTATATGGAAAATGCTCTTGTAATATTTTATAAAGATTTTGATTTCTATTATCTTCTATTTTAATCTCTTTTTCTTCATTAATCAATAAAAATCCAATAATAATAACAATAAATATAGGTGCTAATACTAATAGAGTTTTTCTCATATTTATCCTTTATTCTTAAAAAAATCTTTTACTTTCTCTTCAAAAAACATCATTCTTTCTTTTCCTTTTGGCATAGTTTGCCTAAGCTCTTTTAACTCTTTTAAAAAGATATCTATTCCTTTTGGAAGAAGACTTTTTACATACTCTTTTAAACTCTTTGCAAAAGCTGGTGAACTACCATTTGTAGATATTGCAATAGTTAAATCTCCATCTTTTATATATGATGGAAATATAAAATCACAATATTGTTTTAAATCTACACAATTACAAAGTATTTTATAATCTCTTGTCTCAAAATAAATATCTGATTGTAAAGCAAAATCATCAATTGCTGCAATTACTATATCAAAATCTTTTATATCTCCTTTTTCGTACTCTTTTATAAAAAATTTTAGATTATTTTTATCTATTTCACTATTTATCTCTTCAGAAAATTCTTTTGCTATTAAAGTAATATTATTTGAAAAATTCAAAAGATGTTTTAGCTTTTCGAAAGCAACTTTTCCACCACCAACTATTAAAATTCTTTTATCATCAAACTTAAGAAAAGCAGGGAAATATGCCAAAATGTATCCTTTGAAAATATATATTATATTCTAACTAATTATTATTTATAGCTTCTTAATTTTTAAATGTAGTTCTCTTCATCAACTATTGTATAATGTAGCTCAAGTCCTTTAGAAGTAGCAACGAAACCATTTATATTTATTTTTCCATCATGTACCATTTTATGATGAAGCTTACAAAGTGGAATTAAATTATATTTATGATTAGCATTTATATGTCCAATAAATCCTTTTTCATCTGCTTTTGCTTGTTCTTTTATATGATGAACTTCATCACAAGCCCTTCCACAAATAGTACAAGTGCTTGTGTATAAATTGCTATTATATTTTGAACTTGTTTTTTGAGTAATTCTTTCTACTTTTGTATAATCATCTGATAATCTTTTCCTAATACTATTTGCAATATTTAAAAACTCATTATCCATATGCAATGATTTTGCAAACTCTAAGCCATATACAGATGAACCACTTCCAAAAGCTAGTTTTCTATTAAATATTAATTTATCCTCTTCATCTTGATAAAATACGGCTAGATGTAAACATATAATATTTTTTAACTCTTCAATCTCTTTTAATTTTGGTAGCTGGTGCAAATGTGTTGCAAATACGAAAAGAGCTTCAAGCTTTGCTAATTTTAAAATAGCACTTGCAACTATACTTAATCCACTTAATGTTTCTGTGCTATGACTTATTTCATCTCCTAAAATAAGTGATTTCTTATCTGCTCTATTAAAAATATTTTTTAAATCCATCATCTCAACAGCAAAACTTGATAAACCTTTAGCAATATTATCAGCTCCACTAATTCTTGTAAAAATAGAATCAAATATTGAAAATCTCATACTTTTACAAGGAACAAAAAAACCAGCTTGAGCTAAAATTACACTTATTCCAATTGCTTTCATAAGTGAAGATTTACCTGAACTGTTTATTCCAAAAAGTAAAACTCCATGCATTTTATTGCTTTGCAAAGTTATAGGATTTGAATTTTTAATTATAATATTATCTTTATACTCTTTTGAAGCATAAGACAATTCGCCCAAAATAATATCATTTGGAACATATATTCCCTTTTCTTCATTTGATTCTATAATTGGATGCCTTAGTTCAATAAGTTCTAAGAAGTTTTCATTCTCTTCAGTTTTTACTATTTTTGGGCAAGAGAAATTATATTTTTTTGATGTTTTAATATTTGAAACAGTAAGGTCAATCTCTGCAATAAAAAGAACTAATTCTTGAAGTAAATTTGCAAACTTATGTTCAAATTCTGCTATTTTTTCTTTAAATACAAGTTTATTTAATTCAACTATTTTTTTAAGATTATGTATATATTTATCAGAAACATCACTTGTCAAATCACAAAATATCTTTACATTATTTGTTTGTGTTTTTATAATAAAATCTTTAAATAGTAAAAGTTTATCATCTACAATCAAATGAGATTTTAGAAGTTCATCTTTTATTAAATTAAATCTATTTTTTGTAATTGAGATAAAAAATCCCTCTTTATCCAATCTATTTATTGTTACAAAACTATTTTCATCTGTTTTAAAAAAACTTGAAATATGCTC
The DNA here is from genome assembly GCF_004214815.1 of Aliarcobacter thereius LMG 24486. Classification (NCBI taxonomy): domain Bacteria; kingdom Pseudomonadati; phylum Campylobacterota; class Epsilonproteobacteria; order Campylobacterales; family Arcobacteraceae; genus Aliarcobacter; species Aliarcobacter thereius. The sequence goes on along the minus strand of NZ_CP035926.1, from coordinate 414,804 downwards.
TTTTAAAATCTCTAATTTTGTAAAAAGTTCAATATTCTTTCTATTTAATTCATCTATCTTATGATTTATTCCACCTGATATCATATTTGTATCAATATCTTTTAACATAAATCTAGCACTTGTACTTAAATCAAAAGTAGAGTTTATAGATTCTATAAAAACCTCTATCTCTTTGCTACTGCAAGGAGGAGTTATAAACTTATAGTTTTCCATAAATTTTACAAGCTCTTTAATACTTAATAATGAATCAAAAAGGTAATTAAGCTCAAAAGGGTGAAGTCTATTTAGCTTTATTCTTCTTGTAAGTCTTTCAATATCATAGATATTTGCTAATTCATTTTCTATTGGATTGTGATAATCATAAAGCTCTTTTGAAAGATTATATCTTCTTAAAAGTTCTTTACTATCTTTTACAGGATTTGTAAGTCTCTCTTTTAAAAGTCTTTTCCCATTGCTGTTGCTGTATTGTTTATTAGTTTAATTAAACTTGGATTATGAGAACTATCAATTATATTTAACTGCTCTAAAGCATTATTCCCAAGATAGATATATTTACTTATATCAAGTCTATTTGGAGCTGATAGCTTTTGAATGATATTAGAATCATGTGCTATTATAAAATCTATCAAAATAGCTAAAGATTCACTACAAAGTGGTGTTCTTTCCATATCAAGATGCTCTATTGGAGTTAAAAGTGATTCTATATTAAATATATTTTTAAAAAGTTCATTTTGATATGAGATTTTTGGTCTATATGTTCTTATATGATAACTTTTCATAGATAGCTCTAAATAATCAACTATCTCTTTTGTATCAATATTTTTATCTGCAATAGTCAATATAACTTCACTTGTTTTATGTATATTCATATAGTTAAATACTTCATCTAAAGCAAAAAATTTATCTTCTAAAGTTCCAAAAATTTCGTTGTAATAGCATTTTCCAGTTGTTACATCAACAGCACTATATCCTAGAAAGTAGTTTCCTCTTATTTGATCAACTACCAAAGAAGTTATAAAATTTTCATCTTGATCAACTACAAAATCGAAATTTGTTCCTGGACTTACAACAACATCAAGATACCTGCTTACATTTGGTGGAACACCTTTTTGTCTTACTATTGCAATTGTATATTTTTGTTCAGCAATAATCCTTGCTAAATGTTTCTCAAATGAGATTGAAGGAACACCAGCCATTATTGGATTTTCTTTTGAATTTTCTAAGATATTTTTATTTTTTCTAGTGAGTTGTATATTTAGTAATTCAGCAATCTCTTTTGCTTTTCCTATTTGTTCTTTATCATTATTTACTTCATAAACTTCAAAAAAAGTTCCTATTTCCATCAGGACAAGTGCATTTTCACCATATCTTTCTTCAAATAACTTTTGAAGTTTAAAGTAAGTGATTGTTAGAAGTTCATTTCTATTTTTTAATAACTCTTCAAACTCTATTCTCACCTAGAACGAACTCCCGTCCAATCTCTTATTTTCTCTCTTTGCTCTTTTGTAAGTTGAGCATCTTTATGTGCCCACATATACGAAGGTAAAGGCATTGATGCATAAACTGTTCTATATATTGATTTTAATTTATCACTCTTTTCACTTGCTGTATAATCTTCCCATAAAGAGAAATTCAAAGCTTTTACACCTTCATTTGTATGATTTGCAATAACCCAAGAAAAAGGTGCAATATGCGAATACCAAGGGTAATTTATACTATTTGAATGACAATCATAACAAGCTTGTTTCAAAACTTGCATTGTCTCTAAATCAGTTTTTAACTCTTTTTTACTATTCTCAATATACTCAACTTTTTCAGGTCTAATAAACTGCATTAATCCAAATATTACTATTATAATTATAATTGCTCTTATCATTTAATACACCATATCATATAATCTTTTAATTTCACTATTGAAGATATTTAAAGATATATTTCTTCCATATCTTTTAAACTCTTTTTTATCAATCATTAAGATAATTGTAGGATTTGAAAATACTCCAAACTCTACATTTATATCTATTAAATTTTCTATAAATAGTGATTTTATTTTAGGAAAATTCTCTTTTAAACTATCTTCAATTTTTGGTCTTAAAACTTCACAAACTGAACAATTTTCTGCACCAAAATAGAGTAATATAAATCTATTTTCTTCTAAAAGAATTTTAATATCCTCTAATTTATTAACTCTAGTCATTTTATATCACAAATATCTATATTTGATGACCACAATTTTTTGTAAGTCTATCTTTTTGTGATAAATATGAGTTTAATGCACCTAAATATGCTTTTGCAGTTGCTAACATTGTATCAATACTTAATCCATGCCCAACAAATGTTTGGCTATTTTCTTCAAAACTAACTCTTGTTGTTACTTTTGCTAAAGAGTCTTTTCCTTCACTAACAGATACAACTTTATAATCTTTTAATTGTCCTGAGTAACCTGTTAATCTATCAATTGTTTTAAATATAGCATCCATAGTTCCATCACCTAAAGCTGCATCTTTTAAAATCTCATTATTGTGTTTAATTGTTACAGCTGCCATTGGTAAACCATTTGAACAATCACTAATTTGTAATCCAACTAAATCAAAAATTTTATCATGATTTAAAGCTTCATCAGTTATTAACATTCTTACATCATCATCTGTTATATCTTTTTTCTTATCAGCTAAAACTTTAAATCTTTCAAATGCATTATTTAACTCTTCTTCACTTACATTATCAAAACCTAATTGTGCAATTTTATCTTTAAATGCAGCTCTTCCACTATGTTTTCCTAAAATCAAAGTGCTATCTTTAATAACACCAACATCTTCAGGTCTCATAATTTCATATGTTTCTTGATGTTTTAAAACACCATCTTGGTGTATTCCACTTTCGTGAGCAAAAGCATTTTTACCAACAATCGCTTTATTTTGTTGTGGTTCAACACCTGTAATTGTTGCAACTAATCTTGAAGTAGCATATAATTCAGGAGTATTAATATTTGTATATAAATCACCAAAAATATCTTTTCTAACTTTTATTGCCATAACAGCTTCTTCTAAAGCAGAGTTTCCAGCTCTTTCACCTAATCCATTTATTGTAACTTCAATTTGTCTAGCTCCATTTAATACTGAAGCTAAAGTATTTGCTGTTGCTAATCCTAAATCATTATGATTATGTACAGAGATTATTGCTCTATCTCCTGTATAAGCACTTAACTCTTTTATCATTGAAGCTAATTCTGTTGGTAATCTATATCCTACTGTATCTGGTAAATTTATTGTTTTTGCACCTGCTTCAATAACCGCATCAATAACCTCTTTTAAAAATGGTATTTCACTTCTTCCTGCATCTTCACAAGAAAATTCAACATCATCTACAAAAGTTTTAGCATATTGTACAGCTTTAACAGCTCTTTTAATAACTTCATCTGGAGTCATTTTTAATTTATATTGCATATGAATTGGACTCGTTGCAATAAAAGTATGAATTCTATGTTTTGAAGCATGAGAAACAGCTAATCCTGCTTGTTTTATATCATTATCTATTGCTCTACTTAATGAACAGATTGTTGAGTTTTTTATAATTTTTGCAATTTGACTAACTGCATCAAAATCACCTGGACTTGCAGCTGCGAATCCAGCTTCAATAACATCAACACCTAATTTCTCTAACTGTAATGCTACTTTTATCTTCTCATCAGTATTCATAGAGCATCCAGGACTTTGCTCACCATCTCTTAAAGTTGTATCAAATACAATAATTTTATTTTTATCCATAATATTTACCTTTTAAATTAACAATTGATTATATCTTTTTTTCTATAAAAAAAGAAAAACTAAAGCTGAAACGAAATAATTAAAATTAAATTTTAGAGAAGTTTTAAGAGGAGTAGAGAGTTAGCACTTTGAATGAAATTGTTTTGTGAAATATTAAATATTTTCATATTACTCTCCTTTTTTATATAAGTCCGAAAGTATATTTATTTTTATCTTTTTTGTCAAGGATAAATTTTATTATTTAGAGGTTTTAGAATTTTTATTCTAAAACCTATTTTTCACTCTTTATCTTGTGATTTACTATCTTCTTTATTTTCAGAACTACTTTTTTCATTCTCTTTTTCTTTTATAGCTTCACTATGTAAATCTTCATCTTCAAAAACAGTTCCACCATTTTCTTTTATGATTTCTCTTACTCTTTCACCTGATATTACTTCAATATCAAGTAGCTCAGCTGTCATTTGTTCAATTGATTCACTATTATCTCTTAAAGATTGAAGAACTACTTTATATCTTTCGTTTAAAGTATCTTTAACATGATCATCAAGCTCTTTTGCCATTGAATCTGAAAAATCTTTTTGAGTTTGTCCACCTAAAAATTGATTTGTTCTTCTTTCAAGTACCATTAATCCAGCAATATCACTCATTCCATATATTGTTGCCATAGATTTAATAATATTTGTTGCTCTTTCTAAATCATTTCCAGCTCCTGTACTTATTTCACCAATAAATACCTCTTCAGCTGCTCTTCCACCAAGTAAAACATCAACTTCAGCTATAAGTTCATGTTTTTGCATTAAATATTTATTCTCTTCTGGTGTATTTAAAGTATAACCTAAAGCTGCTAGTCCTCTTGGAACGATTGAAACTTTATTTACTCTTTTTGCACCTTTTGTAATTTCAGCCATTAAAGCATGACCACTTTCATGATATGCAACGATTTTTCTCTCTTTTGGAGATATTCTTCTTGATTTTTTCTCAAGTCCAGCAATTTGTCTTTCAACTGCTTCTTTAAAATCACTTGCTTCTACATAGTTTTTATTAGCTCTTCCTGCAAGTAAAGCAGCTTCATTTATAATATTTGCTAAATCAGCCCCAGCAAGTCCTGCTGTCATCTTTGCAACTTCCTTTAAATCTACATCTTTAGCAATTTTAACACCTTTAATATGTACATTTAAAATCTCTATTCTTCCTTCATAATCAGGTTTATCAACTAAAACTTGTCTGTCAAATCTTCCTGGTCTTAAAAGAGCTGGATCTAAAACTTCTGGTCTATTTGTAGCAGCAAGTACAATTACAGGTGCAGTTTCTGTTGAGAATCCATCCATTTCAGCCAAAAGTTGATTTAAAGTCTGTTCTCTTTCATCATTTCCACCCATTGGACCACCACTTGCTCTACTTTTACCAATAGCATCAATCTCATCAATAAAAATAATAGCAGGAGCTACTTTTTTTGCTTGTTCAAACAGATCTCTAACTCTACTTGCACCAACTCCAACAAACATCTCAATAAAAGCAGAACCTGAAACTGATAAAAATTGAACATCAGCTTCACCAGCAACTGCTTTTGCTAAAAGAGTTTTACCTGTACCTGGAGGACCTACAAGTAATACACCTTTTGGAATCTGTGCTCCAAGTCTTACATATCTATCTGGATCTCTAAGGAAATCAACAACTTCTCTTACTTCCTCTTTTGCTTCTTTATTTCCAGCCATATCATCAAATTTTACATTTGGTTTTTCAGAATTAATCATTTTTTTAGATGAGCCAATTCCAAGAATTCCTCCTGATCCACCACCCATAGATTTTTGCATTCTTTTAACCAAAAACATCCAAATAGCAAAAAATAAAAATATTGGAAGAACCCATCCAAAAAGAATATCAGATAAAACATTCTCTTCATTTATTCCACCATAAGCTATACCATTAGATTCTAACTCTTTTATTAAAGTTTCATCAGGAACAACTCTTCTTGCATTATATGTAACTCTTTGCATACCATCATGTTTGCTAATTGCTTTAATAATAGTATTACCAATTCCAACATACTCAATTTTTCCACTTGGAATCAGCTTTTTAAGTTCAGAATATGGAACAGTTTTATTTGTGCTACTTCCAAATGCTTGAATTTGTGAATTTGTTCCAGTTTCATTGTTATCAGGGAAAATTGCTTTAAATGCAAAAATTGTAACCAGTGAAAAAATTACAAATATCAAAATTGGGTTATTATTAAAAAAATTATTGTTATTATTATTGTTGTTTTGATTATTTGAATTATTATTTTGTTGTTTGTTCATAAATCTATATCTCCTTAGTTTTTTTAAATATAAGTGTTAGCCACTCATTTTTTTGGATTCTCTCTTTTAATACTAAATCATTAAAAGAGTTTTTTACTCTATTTTCATATTTATCTAAAATTCCAGATAAAATAAGTGTTCCATCTTCTTTTATACTAGTTTTTAAATCATTTGAAATCATAACTAAAATATCTGCAATAATATTTGCAATTACCACATCATACTTATTTTTTGCATTATTTACTGAACCAATCCAAAAGTTATTTACTCTTTCATTATTTATTTTAAAATTTGAAATAGAACTATCTATACAAATTGAATCAGTATCACAAATATCTACTTTTGCACCTTTTTTTGAAGATGCTATTGCTAAAATTCCACTTCCTGTACCAACATCTAAAAGTTCATCATCTTTTTTTACATATTTATCAATAGCTTCTATACAAGAAGATGTTGTTTCATGATGTCCTGAACCAAAAGCTAAAGCAGGATCAATTAATATATTTATCTTATCATCAATACTTTTTTCCCAAGATGGTCTTATATAAAAACTACCTATAAGTACAGGTTTTATTGAATCTTGATAGTTTTTTATCCAATCTACACTATCTTTTTTCTCATATGATATTTCACACTCAATATTAAGTGCTTCACTAAATTTAACAATAGCACTTTTTATATCATCTAAACTCTCTTCGCTTCTAATTATTATTGATTTTTCTTCACTCTCTTCTATTGTATCATCAATAATTGATTCTATTAAGTCTAAAAAAACCTCATAATCTTTCTTTGGTTTTATTTCCAATTCAAAATATTCTTTTGTCAAAAAAAAATTCCTTTTATATCTTTTTATAAAATTTGGATATTTTATCTAAAAATCTTTTTACTAATATTAAAATTAAAAAAAGCTATCTATTAAATCCCTCATAATATCTACATCGCTTACTTGATTTACCAAATCTCTAAATTCATTTGCTCCTGTATAACCTTTTGAATATGCATGAAGAAGTTTTCTAAAAATTATTGCACCATACGGTCCATGAAATTCTAACATTTTGTCATAATGCTCTAAAATAATCTCTTTTTTAATACTATTATCAATATCTTCAAGTTGATGCTTTAATTGATAAAAAACCCAAGGTTTTCCAATAGCTCCACGACCTATCATAACTCCATCAGCTTTTGTATATTCTAAAACTTCTTTTGCTTTTTTATAATCTTTTATATCTCCATTTGCAATAACAGGTATAGAAATAGCATCTTTCATCTGCTTTATTGCATCATAATCAACAGGAGCTTTATATTTTCCTGCTCTTGTTCTTCCATGAACAGATACAAAATCAACTCCACAATTTTCAACTGCTTTTCCAATTTCTACTGGAATTTTATCATTTACTCCAAGCCTTACTTTTGCACTTGTATATTGTTTTTTAGAATATTTTTTTACTGTACTTAATATCTCTTCAAGTTTATTTAAATCTCCTAAAAGGTTTGATCCTGAACCATGATTAAAAACTTTTGGTGCTGGGCAACCACAGTTTAAATCAATCCCATCTATTCCCTCAACATCATTTAATATTAATACAGCTTCTTTGACTAAATCAACACTATTTCCAGCAATTTGTACAAAATATGGATCTTCACTTGGAGATTTTTCTACCATTTTTAATGTTCTTGCACTTTTATATACCAGTGCATTTGAACTTATCATTTCAGAAATAGTTAAATCAGCACCAAATTTTTTTACTACACTTCTAAAAGGTAAATCTGTATAACCAGCAAGTGGTGCTAAAACCACAAGTGGTTTTGAAAAATCAAGTTTTTTTTGCATTATTTATAACTTATACTTTCCAAACTATATAATTTTCCAGCATCTTTTAAATCTAAAAGTGCTTTAAATGCAACATATTCATCATCAGCTGAACCGATTAAAAACTCTCTTAATTTATCTTTCATCTCAAATTTATTTAATACATATAAATAAGCATCCGTTGCATCTTCATTTTCACTTGAAAGTTTTTCAAAAAGTAAAATCAAAATATCTGGTTTTTCACTATCTTCATATAGTTTTGCAAACTCCACAAAATCTTCTTTTGAAAGTTTTAAATCTTTTAATATTCTAATTACTTCTTCATATCCTAAAGAGAAATCATCTGTTTCTATATCTTTTTTAAGTATAGCTGTAACTAGTTCTTTATCAAGTTTTACATAAGCATAAGCCTTTTTAACCGTTGTTAAACTCTTATCTTCAATAACTTTTAAAAGTGCAGTTTTTTGTAAATCATAAGAATATTTATCTGCTCTTTTTACAACTTCAACAGCAAAATCAGCATCATCTTTTATTCTATTTTTTATATTTTTCTCATAAAGCTTTGTGCCCTGTTTGCTTTTTAAATCTTTTATATAAGCTCCAGCATTTATATCATTTATAGTTCTAATAGCAATATTTAAATCTTCATTTGAGAAATTTGCAATAGTAGATTTTAAATCAAATTTTATATTAGATACAACTTTTGATAACTCTTTAAACTCTTTTGTTTTAAATACTACTTTTTTATCATCTTCTATTAGTTTTGTTCTAATTAAATCAAAGATATTCTTAATATCCTGTTTCAAAAATCTACTTTTAAACCCTTCAACCAGTGTATAAAAAGCCATATGTAAATATGTCAAAAGAACTAAGAAAAGCATTGGAACTAAAATCCAAAGTTCAGCTGGCATTGTCCAAGAGTTTCCTAATAAAGTAAGAGTGTAAGCACTTAATTGTAGGCTATGTACAAATGCATATACAATAACCATCAACAAAATTGTAGCAATGATATAATTTTTAAGACCCATTGTCTTTATTCCTTTTATTGTTTTTTTTAGTCAATTTATTATACTTAAATATTTATAAATTACTTATGATACGGATGATTATTTAAAATACTTAAAGACCTAAATATCTGCTCACCCAATACCAAAGTAGCAATTTTATGTGCAAAAGTTAGATTACTTAATGATATTACTTCATCACAAGCTTGTAAAAATTCTCTTTGAAAACCATATGCTCCACCTATAAAAAAATTAACTTCATTCTTATCTTCTAAAAATTTAGAAAAAGCAAAAGTATCAACTTTCTTTCCTAAAACATCAAGTGCTATGTTAAATCCTTTTAAATAAGGTGTATAAACTTTTGTATAAACTTTTTGAGCTTCTACTTCATTTATATTTTGAGCTTTTGATATCTCATTATTAAATAGATAATGTATAGATATATTTGCAAATTTACTAGACATCTTTATAAAATCATTTATTAATTTATCATAAGTATCATTTGATTTTTTTGCAATTATATAGATATTTATTTTCAATTTAAAAAATCGCTTCCAACACAATTAAATCTTGCATTTTCTATCTTATCATCAATTTTTACTCCACCAATTGCACAAACAGGATGTTTTGATATTTTTGCTAGATAAGATAACTTTTCACCTAAAATATTAGAAATATCTTTTGTACTTGTATTTTTATATGCTCCAAGTCCTATCATATCAATATCTAAAGAGTTTGCTTCAAGTATTTCTATCTCATTATGAGTTGATATTCCAAGAAGTTTATTTCTTATTTTTGTTCTTAAAAGTTTTATCGCTATTTTTTTATCTTTATGTATTTTATGAATATCTTCTTGTCCTAAATGAAGTCCATCTGCAAAATCAATTAATTCTAATCTATCATTTATAATTATAGGAATATTTAAATTTTCTTTAAGATATTTAAGATTATTTATAATCATATTTTCATCTGAAATTTTATCTCTATATTGAACTATTTTCGCATTACTGTTTTGAACTTTTTTAACAAAGTCTTTTAAAGTTATATCTCTTTTTTGAAGTGTTTCGTAGTCACATAAAATATATAAGTAGTTAAAATCATTGAGCAAAAAGCCCAAAGATTTTTCTAAGTTTGAAAGCATTTTAGCTAATTTTCTTTTGTCCAAAAATACTTAGTAAATCACTAATTGTTTTTTTCATATCTCTTCTATTTACAACCATATCAATAGAACCTTTTTCTAATAAAAATTCTGCTCTTTGGAAGTTCTCTGGTAAATCAGCTCCAATAGTCTGTTTAATAACTCTTTGTCCAGCAAAGCCAATTAAAGCTCCTGGTTCAGCCATAATTATATCTCCTAATAAAGCAAAAGATGCAGAAACCCCACCAAATGTTGGGTCAGTTAATATTGAGATATATGGTAATTTTTCATCATCAAGTTTTTTTAATGCTGCACTTGTTTTTGCCATCTGCATTAAAGCAAAAGTTGATTCTTGCATTCTAGCTCCACCTGAAGCTGATACAATAATAACTGCTTCTCTTTTTTCAATAGCTCTATTTACAGCTCTTACAATTTTTTCACCTTCAACAGAACCTAAACTTCCACCCATAAAAGCAAAATCAAAAACTACAAGTTGAACTGGGATACTATTTATTGTGCATTCACCACTAATAACACTTGAAACTCTTCCTGTTTTTGCAAGAGCATCTTCGACTTTCTTTTTATATGATAATTTATCCACAAATTTTAAAGGGTCATTTGGTTTTAGATTTGTATCAAACTCAGCAAAAGTGTTCTCATCTGCTAATATCTCTATTCTTCTTTTTGCACCAATTCTTAAGTGATATCCACATTTTGGACATACATTATCTTGATTTTCAATCTCTTTAATGAACATTAAAGAGCTACAACTAGTACATTTAATCCAGTGGCTTGGAGCTTCACTTTTTTTAGCTTGCTCTTTACTTGTATTATCAAATGAAATTTTACTAAATAGATTTTTTAAATCCACGACCTATTCTCCTTCTTTTTCTAAAGTGTTATTATATATAAATATTACTAAATGTTTTTAAACTTATCCAATTCATCTAATTTTTCCCAAGGATATGAAGCTTGACCAACTTGTCCTCTTGCAGCTACATCAGCATATAAAAATGTATCAATACTTGGTTTATCCAGTTTAAATTTATCTGTAATCCATTTTGGTGTTAAAGAAAAACTGTTCATTACAAACTCAGATAAAACATCATCATTGTGTTTTGTAAATGTTCCCATTGTATCAACTGCTACTGATGTTGGTTTAGCAACACCAATTGCATAAGATATTTGTACAATAGCTTTTTTTGCTAAGCCTGAAGCTACAATATGTTTTGCGATCCATCTTGCTACATATAATCCACTTCTATCAACTTTTGTATAATCTTTACTACTTTGTGCTCCACCACCAATTGGTGCATATCCACCAAAACTATCAACTATTAGTTTTCTTCCTGTTAATCCACTATCATGTAAAGATGAGTGATTTACATATCTTCCTGTTGGATTTATATGTATTATTGTATTATTTTTATTATATAGATTTTCTGGTAAGCCTGATTTATCTATTAAATCTTGAATAATAGCTCTAACTTCCTCTATTTTCATACTTTCAACGCTTGGTGCTGATACAACTATTGTATGAATTCTTTTTGGAATTCCATTTTCAAAATTCTCTTTCGTTCCATAATCTATTGTAACCTGAGTCTTAATATCAACTCCAAATTTATCTTTATTTTTAAGTGCATAGTCATAAACTGTATCACTTAATTTTCTAGCATAAACAATTGCTGCTGGCATATATTCATCTGCTTCATTTGAAGCAAAACCAAACATAATACCTTGATCTCCTGCACCAATCTCTCCCGTTGTTTGATCAACACCTTGGCTTATATCTGGACTTTGTTGGTTTAATAATACTTGAACTTTTACATCATCAGGATGAAGTGCTTGTTCTTTTGAAAAAGCACCTTTTCCATCATAACCAATTTTTGCTAAAGCATCTTTAACAATTTTCTCATAATCACTTTGTGATAAATTTGCCTTAGATTTAACTTCTCCACCAATAACAACATGTCTTCCAGCAACAAAAACTTCACTAGCAACTCTGCTATTACTATCTTCTATTATTAGCCTATCAACTATTGAGTCTGCAATTATATCTGCACACTTATCTGGATGACCAGGGCTTACTACTTCACTTGTAAATAAATATTGTGATTTTTTTTCCATTTTGTTTTCCATCCTTTGTTTTCCACAAGCTTTTGCTTGAATTGTTTTCCATCCTTTGTTTTCCATTTAAAAAGTTCTTTTATTAAGAAACTAAAATAAAATATAAAGAATTATTTTTTCTAAAAATATTAAAATTTAAAGAAAAAGTTTGTAACTTTAACAAACTTTTTCTTTGATATAGATTTTATTATTCAACAGTTACTGATTTTGCTAAATTTCTTGGCATATCAACATCATTTTCAAGTCTAATTGAAATTTCCATTGATAAAAGCTGTAAAGCAATAAGCATTTCAAAAAACTCTAGCATATAATGTTCACAATCATTAATTTTTATAAAATCATCTGCTAATTCAAAATCAAGTGGAGAGATTGCACAAATTGTACTATCTCTTGCACTTAGTTCTTCAACATTTGATTTGATTTTATCATACAACATAGTTTTTGGCATTAAAGCAATTGTAAATAGTTCTGGATCAGCAAGAGCAATTGGACCATGTTTCATCTCACCAGCTGGATAACCTTCAGCATGTAAATAAGATATCTCTTTTAATTTTAAAGCTCCTTCAAGTGCTAAAGGATAAAACACATCTCTTCCTATAAAGAAGAACCCATGTCCATGAAGATATCTTTTTGATAATCTTTTTGCTTTTTCATGAATACTTTCATAAACTTTTAAAGCTTTTGGAACTTCTCTTAAAGTTTGAATCTCTTTTTCTAAAAACTCTTTAGAAATACTATTTTTAAGTTTTGCAAAATAAAGACTTAACATCCATAAAACAACAGTCTGAGTAGAAAATGCTTTAGTCGAAGCCACACCTTTTTCAATACCTGCTCTTGTTAAAATTGTATGTTCTGCAACTCTTGTCATTGATGAGTTATCAACATTACAAATTACTAATGTTTTAAGTCCAGCCTCTTTTGCCATTTTTAAAGCTTCAAGAGTATCGGCTGTTTCACCACTTTGCGAAATTACTATAAAAAGTGTATTTTTTGTTAAAAGAGGTTCTTTATATCTAAATTCACTTGCAACCTCAACAGAACATTTTAATTTTGCAACTCTTTCAAAAAGATATGAAGATACTAAACCAGCATGATATGAAGTACCACAAGCACAAATTTTAATCTCTGTAATTCCTTCAAGAATAGTTGAATTTATCTCATCAAAATTTATTTCACTATCTTTTACTCGACCTAACATTGTATCGCTTACAACGACACTTTGCTCATAAATCTCTTTCTCCATAAAATATCTAAAACCATTTTTCTGAGCAGTTTGTTTTGAACTTGGAAGTTTTGACCAAAGAATATTTTGTGAAAAAAACTCAATATTGTTTTTTGTAGCAATTCCACCAACTCTATCATCAAGATATACAACATCACTTGCAAGTCCGATTAAAGCTGAATCTGATGAAGCAAATAACACTTCATTTTCTTCTAATCCTCGAGCTACAATCATAGGACTTCCTAGCTTATAGAAAAATATCTTTTCTGGTTCATCTTTTGTAATTAAAAGTATTGCAAAAGCACCTTCAAGCCTTTTTATAGTCTCTTGAAAAGCTTTCTTTGAATCTTTTAAACTGTTATTATAGTGTTCAAAAAGATGAACTATAACTTCTGTATCAGTTTGAGATATAAACTTATGTCCAAAAGATAAAAGCTCGTCTTTTAGCTCTTTATAATTTTCAATGATTCCATTATGTACAACATAAGAGTATTCGCCTAGGTGTGGATGAGCATTCACTTCTGTTGGTTTACCATGAGTTGCCCATCTTGTATGCCCTATTCCAAGATTATAAATACCATTTTTAGATTCATTAACTTTATCTTCAAGATTTACAAGTTTACCAACTGCTTTAAATACATCTATCCCTTTATCATTTAAAGCTGCAATTCCTGCACTATCATATCCTCTATATTCTAGCTCTTTTAATCCATCAAGTAGAATTTTACAACTATCTTGTTTACCAATATATCCAACAATTCCACACATATTTATTTCCCTTACATATATTTTTATTAAGAATTTTATTTATTAAAAGCTAAGATAATAGCTAAAAATTACTAAATATCAAGTTTATTTAGTAGTTTTTCATGAATATATGAATTTGTAGCAACTATATATTTATCTTCAAAAAGTTTATACTCTTCTGAATTTATATTTGTAACTTTTCCACCAGCTTCACTTAAAATTAAAATTCCAGCACTTACATCCCAAGCTTTTAAATTCATCTCATAATATCCTTCAAAAACACCTTTTGCAACCATACAAAGATCTATTGAAGCACTTCCTAGTCTTCTTATATCTTGACAATGGGGTAAAACATTTTTTATTTTTCCTACAACATCATTTAAATCATCTACATTTTCTCCACTACTATATGGAAAACCTGTTGCTAGAAGTGATTTTTGTAAATCATCTTCTTTACTTACACTTATTCTTTTTCCATTTAAAAAAGCTCCATGATCTTTTTTTGCATAATAAAGTTCATTTAAAATAGGATTATAAACAATAGCCATATAAGGTTTTTTATCTTTATAAACTCCTACACTTATTGCAGTATGTGGAACTTTATTTACGAAGTTTGTAGTTCCATCTATTGGATCTATTATTATTGAATTTCCAAACTCTATGTTATTGTTGTTTGATTCTTCTGCTATTATATTAAACTCTTTAAAATATTTACTAAACTCTTTTTTTAAATATTTTTCCACAGCTAAATCATAAATTGTTACTAAATCTTTTTTTGCTTTAAATCTTACAGACTTATCAGAGTAATAGCCTTTTTTTAAAATTTTTCCAGCTTTTTTTACTATTTTGATTAATCTTTTTTTCATAATTTTCCCTTATAAGTTTTATCTATTTTATCTAATTCAAGCAAAAAATATGTAATATTTCAAAATGAAAAACTTTATTCAAATAGATAATAATTCCATAAATTTTGGTTCTTGTGAAAATTGTGATGCAAAATGTTGCAAAGGAGAAAACGGAACAATATTTTCACAAATACTTAAAGAAGAGTTTGAAACTTTATATGAAATTTTCCCTATTCTTTTTATTTTTGGAAATTTAAATTTTTTAAAACCTGTTATTTTATTATCAGATGGTTTTAACTCTTGTTTCTATCTTAAAAACAATATTTGTAGTATTTATAAAAATAGACCAAAGGTATGTAAAAACTACCCATTTAGTCCAAATATAGACAATAAAATATATATTGATAACTCTTGTCCTGAAGTTTATAAAGGAGAGAATAAAATAACACTTTTAAATTATGATTTTAAAAATTATCAAGATAAATATATTGAAACTCACTATTTATTTGAAAACTTAAATAAAAATGATTTTAAAAAAGTATTTACAATAAAAGCTATTGATTTTTATAAATATATTGGAAAAGATTCTTCACGATATTTGACTTATCATAAAAAATCTTTAAAAAATTTAAAAAACTATAAGATATTATAATCTATTTTATAATATCTTTTATAGCTTCTATAAAAGCCTTACTATCATTCACACACTTACAAACTTTATACTCTTTTATTCCTAAATTATCTGCAATATGTTTGTATTCAATAGCTAATTCAAAATCTGTTTCAGAGTTATCAACTATAAAAGAGAGTGGATAGATTAAAACTTTTTCATTTTTAAACTCTTTTAGCTTTTCATCTAAAGATGGTTCAAGCCATTTCATTGGTCCTACTTTTGATTGATATGCAAGATTAATTGATTTAAAGTTCAATCCTTTTTCTTTAAGCATTTGTGATAATATCGCTACATGCTCTTTCATTTGTTCCTCATAAGGATCATCTTTATCAACTATCTTTTGTGGTAAACCGTGAGCTGAAAATATTAAACTATAATCTTCATTTTCTTCTATATTTCTTTTAATCTCATTTACAATACATAAATTAAAAACTTCATTTTTATAAAAATTATCTATATATCTTATATTTTGTCCAAAACTATATGGTAAATAATCTATAAAATCTTCAACAGATGATTTTGTAGTTGTTGTTGAAAACTGTGGATAAAGTGGAAGTAAAACTATCTCTTCTATTCCATCTTCTAATATCTCTTTTATAACATCTTTTGCAAAAGGTGGAGTGTATCTCATAGCTTGATAAGTTTTAAAATCTTTTATCTCTTCATTACATTTTGATACAAGTTTTTCTGTCAAAGGATTTATAGGAGATTGATTTCCAATTAATTCATAGTTTTTCCAAGCTTCATTTAATCTTCTTTTTGTGATTATAAAAGCTATTAACTTTCTTAAAAAATTTGAATTTATTGTTAAAATATTTTTATCATTAAACATATTTTTAAGAAACATCTTTAACTCATCTTTATTTCTTGCTCCACCCATATTTAGTAGAACCAAAGCTTTTTTCTTATTTTCCATTTTCTAACCTTATAATATTATCACTACACCAAGAAGCCAGATCTAAATCATGAGTTACCAATAAAATTGCACAACTATCAAGCAAAGTTAAAATCAACTTCATTGTTTCATAAGCTGTTATATTATCAAGTGCAGAAGTCGGCTCATCAAGTAAAATCAAATCTGGCTTTTGTAAAATTGCTCTTAAGATTGAACATCTTTGCAGTTGTCCACCACTTAGTTCAAACGGTTTTTTATATAAAAAACTATCTTCTAGTTTTAATTTTGGCAAAATAGTATCAACTTCGTCTTTAAAATCTCTTTTTAATACATCTTTTATCTGTTCATAAATTGTATATGTTGGATGAAATGATGAAAATGGATCTTGAAAAATAATTGATACAGATTTTTTATTTATCTCTCCACTTTGTGCTTTTAAATTTCCTAAAATAAGTTCAAAAAGTGTAGATTTTCCACTTCCACTTTTTCCTAAAATTGTTTTTAATTCACCTTTTTTTATATTTAAATTAAAATTCTCAAATATTAGATGATTTTTTTTATAAGCAAAGTTAAGATTTTTTATATCTAAAACAAAATCATTCAAAGAAATTTCCTTTTTATTTTATTTTGTAATATATTAAATATAGGCTTTATTCCTAATATATATAAGATAGCTAAATTAAGATTTTCTTATATATTATCTTATCTTTATTAAGATAAATAAAAAGAAAAATAAGTTAAGATACGGCTTATTAAAAATTAAGGATGAAAAATGAAAAAAATCGTTTTAGCTACAGTTGCTTTAGCAGGTTTTGCATTTGCTGCTGCCCCAGCTGCATATAATGCGTGTAAAGCATGTCATGGTGTTAAAGGTGAAACAAATATCACTACTCAAAATAAATCTCATATTCCAGCTAACCAAACAAAAGCGGAAATCGTAAAAGCTTTAAATGGTTATAAAGATGGTTCTTATGGTGGTCCTTTAAAAGGTCTTATGAAAGGTCAAGTTGCTAGATTATCAGATGCTGATATCCAAGCTTTAGCTGACTATATGGGTAAATAATTTAAAGATTATTTATCTTTATTAAAAGGGGAGAGAGTTTTACTCTTTCCCCTTTTTATTTATTTGAGATTTTGCTTCTTTTATAGAGTTCTCTTTTTTTACGGCATCATTTAAATCATCTTCACTATCAAAAAGTAAACCTTGAGTAACTTTACTTGAATCATCAAACTGTCCTGATTTTGCAGCCCAAATAAAAAGTAAAAGCATCAGTCCAGAAACTGCTAAACCTACCATTAACATAAAAAATAGTGTATCATCAATCATTATTGTTTCCTTATTTTAATCTTATTCTTAGTGAATTAAATACTACCACCAAAGAGCTTAAACTCATTGAAAGTGCTGCAAACAGTGGGATTATATATCCACTCATTGCTATTGGGATTGTAAGTGCATTATAAATCAAAGAGAAAGATAAATTTTGTTTTATATGCTTATATGTCTTTTTAGAGATTATAAATGCATCTTTTAGAGATTTTAATTTTGAACTTAATAAAACAATATCTGAAACCATCATTGAAACATCTGCTCCATTTCCCATAGCTATTGCAACATCACTAAAACTAAGAGCAACACTATCATTTACTCCATCACCAACCATAACAACAATTTTTCCACTATCTTTTTGTAATTTTATAAATTCTGCTTTATCTTTTGGACTTAAATGTGCTTTATAGTTTTTTATCTCTAAACTATTTGCAACATTTTTTGCTACAAAATCATTATCTCCTGTAAGCATCATAATATCAATATTTTGTGATTTTAAATAATCTATTAACTCTTTTGCATCATCTTTTATCTCATCTTTTAATTCAAAATTTGCAATAACTTTATTACCAATAGCAAAAATATATTGTGTAGTTTTTGTTTCACTATTAAAATCTATATTAAAATCATCTATTAAAGCTTGATTTCCACCTAAAACTTCAATATCCTCATATTTTGCTTTTAATCCTTTTGCTTCAACATTTTGAATCTCTTCTAATAAAACTTGAGTTTTTATTTCAAAATTATCTTCAATATATCTTTTAACTGCAAGACTAACTGGATGAGTTGAACTATCAAGTAAAGAGTAAAGAATATCAATGTTTTTTTGCTCTTTAGAGAAAAAATCTACATGGCTTACTTCTAGTTCTCCTTTTGTGAGAGTTCCTGTTTTATCAAAAACTACAAGATTTGCATTTGCCAAAGTTTCAATATATTTTGCCTCTTTAAAAAGTAAAGATTTCTTTGCTAATTCACTAATTCCAACTAAACTTGCCATTGGAGTTGCAAGAGCTAAAGCACAAGGACACGCAATAACAACTACTGAAACAGCTGTTATAAATGATCTTTCAAATTGATTTGTATTTTCAAAATAGAATCCTAAATCAAGACCAAAATAGTACCAAACTAAAAATGTAGCAAATGCAATAGATAGAATAATTAGACTAAATCCTCTTGAAAGTTGATTTGCCAAAGTTTGAATTTTTGGTTTTGAATTTAATGAATCTTCTAAAAGTGTAACAATAGATGAAAAAGTTGAATTTTTAAAATCTTTTGTAACTTCATAATGAACTAAAGAGTCTAAAATAATTGTTCCACTATATAAAGTATCTCCAGTTTTTTTATAAACTGGAATAGATTCTCCTGTTAAACTTGATTCATCAAAAGATGATGAACCAAAAACTATTTTTCCATCAACTGGTACTTTTTCTCCAATCTTAATCTCAACAATATCACCTATTTCTATCTCATTTAAAGCTTTTATCTCTTTTATTCCATCTTTTACAACTGTTGTTTCAAGTGGTAATGTTGATTTTATTTTATCTAAAGTATCAATTGCTGATTTTTTACCAATTACTTCAAGATATTTTCCAATTAATACAAAAGTAATAATCATAGCCACAGAATCAAAATAGCTCTCTCCTTTTGCTCCAAATAAAACACTCAAAGAATAAAGATAAGTTAAACTAGCACCAGTACTTACAAGTAAATCCATATTTACTATACGATTTTTTATTCCATAGTATGCACCTTTATAGAATACAAATCCACTATAAAATAGTACAGGTGTTGTAAGAATAAACTCTGCAAAATGTATCATATCTTTTACATCATTACTCATTCCAGTAAAAAATCCTGTATATTTACCAACACTAAGCATCATAATATTCATAGTACAAACAACTGCAACCATAATTTTTACGAAGAAGTCTTGTTTTGCTTTATTTGCTTGTTCATTTGCAAGAGTTGAATCATAAGCATAAGCGTTGTAACCTATACTTCTAATCTTTTTTATAATTTGGCTTAAATTTATTAAATCTCTATTAAAAATAACCCTAGCTTTATTTGTTGTAAAATTTATATCTGCTTCTACAACACCTTTTGTATCATATAAAATCTTTTCATTTAGCCATACACAGGCTGCACAGTGAATACCTTCAAGAATAAGGTCAATTTGAGTAAATCCATCTTTTGTTTTTGTTGTATAGTTATTTAGGAAATTTTGTGAATCAAACTTTTCTAAATCTCTATTTGATACTTGTAAAGGTGCTTTTATACTTTTATTTCCTAACTTTTCATAAAAAGAGTCAAGATTTTCTTCTTTTAATATATGAAAAACAGTTTGACAGCCACCACAACAAAAATTCATATCACCATCTTTTATCATAACACTTTCTTCAAATGATAAATGACAGTGATTACATACTATTTTTGACAAAAATATATCTCCTATATAATAATTCAACTTGCTATAAAAAACTTTTAGTATTATATCTTATTAATTTTCAAAGAGTGGTTTAATGAATAAAGAGATAGAAACACTAAAAAATATTACAGTTTTATATGCTGAAGATGAAAAAGAGTTAAGAGATATTACTGCTGGTTTTTTAAAATCATTTACAAAAGCACAATATATAGCTTCAAATGGTGAAGAAGCTTTTAATCTATTTTTGGAACATCAAGATAATATTGATTTAATAATAACTGATATAAATATGCCTCATTTAAATGGTATGGATATGATCAAAAAAATTAAAAAGATAAATAAGAAGATTCCTATTATTATCACAACTGCTTTTTCAAATAAAGAGTATTTACTTGAAGCTATAAATATTGGTGTAGATAAATATGTTTTAAAACCTGTTGATATTTCAAAACTTATTCAAGCTATGAATCAATCATTAAATTATCATGAATTAAAAGATTTATATACAGACAATCTTACAAATCTTGCAAATAAGAATAAACTTCTAAGAGATTTTAATAATACAAATAGTGATCTTATGGCTTTAGTTGATTTAGATGAATTTGTAGCGACAAATGATCTTTTTGGTGAAGCAATTGGAGATAAAATCTTAATTTTATTTTCTCAAAAAATGAGAGAATTTTTTTCTCAAAGTAAATTCTTATTATATAGAATTGAATCAGATAAATTCGCAATTGTTCCAAAAGACTATTTAGAAATAGAGACTTTTTTTGCTATTTGTAAAGAGTTTTTAGAAAAAATAGAAAATGATGTTTTTTTAATTGATGACAATGAAATTGATGTAAACATAACAATAGGTTTAGCAAATGGAAAAGGCGAACAAGCATATAAATATACAAAAAGAATTATAAACTATGCTAGAAAAAAATTCCAAAAGATTATGATTTATGATGATTCTTATAATATTCATAAATCATTTGAAGATAATATTACTTGGATAAAGCAGTTAAAAATAGGATTTAAAGAGAATCTTTTAAAAGCTTATTTTCAACCTATTGTAGATACAAAATCAAAAGAAGTTTTGAAATATGAAGCACTAATCAGATATATCGCTCCTTGTGGTAAAGTTCATGGTCCATTTGAGTTTTTAGAAGTTGCAAAAAAAACAAAAATGTATCCAAATATAATAAAAGTAATTCTTGATGATTCATTAAAACTTATAAAAGAGAAAAATAAAAAAGTATCTGTAAATATATCTTATATTGATTTAATTGATGAAAAAACTACAAAATATATTTATGATTTTTTAGAGACAAATAAAAAATATGCAAATAGTTTTGAATTTGAAGTTTTAGAATCTGAAGAGATATCTGATTTTAATCTTATTAAAAATTTTATATCTAATGTTTATAAATATGGTTGCATAGTAGGAATTGATGATTTTGGTGCTGGTTACTCAAATTTCCATATATTATCAAAACTAGCAATAGACTTTGTAAAAATTGATGGTTCTTTAATAAAAGATGTTCATAATTCAAAAGATTTAGAGGTAATTGTAAAAACAATTGTAAGTATTGCTAAGAACTTTGGCATAAAAACAGTAGCAGAATTTGTGGCAACTGAAAGTATTTATCATAAAGTAAATGAGCTAAATATAGATTGTTCTCAAGGATATTTTTTCGATATGCCTTTAACTTTTGAAGAGATAATTTAAGTTATTAGTTTAAATTATCTTCTTCTCTTTTTATAAATCCAACCAACTATTTAAAATTTCATCTTTTTCAAATAATTTTGATTTAATTCTAGCAACTCTGGCTATTGAAACTAACTCATTTGAAGCTTTATCAAGTTTTTCATTTATAATTAAATAATCATAATCCAAAAATTCTTCTACTTCATTTTTTGCATTTTTAATTCTTTTTTCAATAATATCTTGGCTATCTGTATCTCTTGAAGTTAATCTTTGCTCTAATATTTTTAGTGTTGGTGTTGTTATAAAAACAGAAGTCACTACATTATGTAGTTTTTTTCTAATAATCTTATGACCTTGAACATCTATATCAAAAACAACTAGTTTTCCTTCATTTAATGCTTCAATAACAGGCTTTAAAGAAGTTCCATAATAATTATCATGAACTTTTGCATACTCTAAAAAATTTGCATTTTTGATATCTTTTTCAAACTCTTCTTTGCTTACAAAAAAGTAATCAATACCATTTATTTCTCCATCTCTTGGGGCTCTTGTTGTTGTTGAAATAGAAAAATAGCTATTTGGAATATTTTTGAAAACATCTCTTAAAAGAGTTGATTTTCCACATCCACTTGGTCCTGAAACAATTAAAATAGCACCTTTTATTTCATACATTTTAAGACTCCTTTAAAGATATTTTCAAATTTATTGTTTCATTTCTTGTTAATCTATCAATTAAGTCTTGATTTAATTTTAATAAAAGTGGTTTTATATCATCCATTTTATGTCTATTTAATATTAAATGATAATCCTCTTTACTTATTTCAAATTCAAACTCTTTTACCTCTTCTAAAGCATCATCTATTATTTCAGATATATCTTTCCAATCTGAATCATCTATAACTTTTACTTCAACTTCTTCAGTACTTTCAGAATCTTCATTTAAAACATTATTTATCTTTTTAATTTCATTCGCATCTAAAACTCCACCTTGTCTAATGCTATCAAGTGAAATTATACTCTCATCATCGCTATTTTTATCATCACTAAAAAAACTACTATCGAAATCATCATCAATTAAAGTTTCAAAAAAATCTTCACTTAATGTTTCATCTTCTTTATCTTCTACTATTTCACTATTCTTAGAATCCAAATTAACTTTAGTTTCTTCTACAAAATCTACTAGATTATGATTATTTTCTATTTTTTGTTTTAATATTTCAATTTGTTCTTTTAAAATTGCTTCAAGTTTTGTTGGTAAAAAAGGTCTTGGAATTAAGTAATCTTTTTGCAAGTTATAATCTATCTCTTCTGAGCTAATAAACAATAACATTTTTGCAAGTTTTCTTAAACTTGCTGAGTCATTTCCAATAAAAGGTTGATCCACTACTATAAAATCATATTTATCTTTTATTTTAGTATTTTTTTCAATAATTAAATCTATACTTAATCTTTTACAAACTAGATTAAAAATATGCTCTATAATTGCTGTATTACAAATCAAAAGCAGTTTCACTCTTTTATCTCCTTTAAATTAAACTCTTCAAGTTTTAAAACTCTATCGCACATAAAAGCTAAACTCTCTTCGTGAGTTACAAGTACTAAAGCAGCATCTTGTTCTTTTACATATTTAAATAGAGCATTCATAACCAAAAGTGCTGTATCTTTATCCAAATTTCCTGTTGGTTCATCTGCAAAAATAATTTTTGGTTTTTTTAAAAGAATTCTTGCGATAGATAATCTTTGTTGTTGTCCACCACTAAGCTCTCCAACTCCTTGATTCAAAACATGAGCTATATCAAGCTCTTTTAAAAAATTATAGTCTATCTCTTTATTGCTTAAATATTTTGCAACTTCCAAATTTTCTTCTGCACTAAATCCTCTAAATAGATAATGTGCTTGAAAAATAATTCCAAAATCTTCTCTTCTTATATTTAATATCTCATTTTGTTTTAGTGAATATATATCTTTACTTTTAAAAACAACATTTCCAGTTGTTGGCTTTAAAAGTGAAGACAAAATATTTAAAAATGTAGATTTTCCACTTCCACTAGTACCAATAATTGCAATTGATTCTTTAGAATTTACTTTTAAATTTATATCTTTAAAAAGTTCATAATCAAAATTGTGTGATATGTTTTTTGCTTCAAGTAGTAAAGATGCAGGAGTTTCACTATTTTTCAAATTTTCACTCACTGCATCCCCTTTTTTATAGTTAAGTAACTATAAGATTATTTTCCCATTTGTTTTGCAACTTCAGCTGCAAAATCTTCTTCTTTTTTCTCAATACCTTCACCAAGTTCAAATCTGATGTAAGATGTAATTTCAATAGAAGCATCAACTTCAGCAATTGCTTGTTCTACTGTTTGTTTATCATTCATTACATAAGCTTGTGATAAAAGAGCAAATCTTGTATCTAATTGAGTATTATCAGTGATAAATCTCTCAATTTGTCCTGGTATAATATTTGCCCAGATTTTTTCAGGTTTCCCTTGAGCTTTTAACTCTTCTTCAAATCTAGCTTTTGCACTTGCAATTGCTTCATCTGTTAATTGTGATTTAGAAACAAAGTCTGGAATTTTCTTTTGAGGTTTTCCAAGTCTTCTTAACTCATCGTTTTCAGCTTCAATCTCTGCTCTAATAGCTCTATTTTCAGACTCAACAAATGCAGGATCTAAATCTTTATATGAAATAACTGTTGGTTTCATAGCAGATGCATGCATTGCAATGTTTCTTAAAAGAGCAGCTGTTTTTTCTTTTGCAGCTTCATCACATTTAGCAGCTAAGATAACTCCTGTTCTTCCTGTAACATGTACATAACCATTTACAACATTACCTTCAACTGAATCCAATTTTCTAGCAACTAAGTTTTCACCAATAGTTGCAATTTTTTCTGCTAAATATGTTTGAAACTCTTGCCCTGCAATAGTTGAATTATTTAATGATTCAGCATCAGAAATATTTGAGTTTAAAGCATGAGCTGTAATCTCTTTTGTAATATTAATAAAGTTATCATTTTTTGCAACAAAATCTGTTTGCGAGTTTAACTCTAAAATAACAGCTTTTGTATTATTGTTATTGATTTCAATAGCAATAAGTCCTTCAGCAGCTACATTTCCAGCTTTCTTAGCAGCTTTTCCAAGTCCTGCTTCTCTTAAAGCCTGAACAGCTTTTTCAATATCTCCACCAGTCTCATTTAATGCATTTTTACAATCCATCATACCAGCACCAGTAAGTTCTCTTAACTCCTTGATTAGTTGTGGTGTTGCTCCTGCCATTATGCTTCTTCTCCTTCTACATTAATTCCTTCAGCTTCACCTTCTGCAACAGCTTCAGCTAAAACTTCATCTTGCTCAGCTTGAGATACTGGTTCAACTACTTCTTCACCATTATTCTCAGCTAAAATTGCTTTACCTTCATTCATAGCAGCAGACATTTCGTTGCAGAATAAGTGAATTGATCTAATAGCATCATCATTTCCTGGAATTGGTAAATCAACAACATCTGGATCACAGTTTGTATCTAATGGTGCAATAACTGTAATTCCTAATCTTCTAGCTTCTGCAATAGCAATTTTTTCTTTAACAGCATCAAGAACAAACATCATATCTGGAAGTTTATGCATCTCTTTGATTCCACCAAGATATAGCTCTAGTTTCTCTTCTTTTCTTGTAAGCATTAAAGCTTCTTTTTTAGTTAAAAGGTCTAATTGCCCTTCTTCTCTCATTTTTTTAATAATTTCTAATTTTCTAATTGATTTTTTAATTGTTCCAAAGTTTGTAAGCATCCCACCTAACCATCTATGGTTTACATATGGCATTCCACAAGCTTCAGCAGCTTTTTTTATTGTTTCACTAGCTTGTTTTTTAGTACCAACAAAAATCATTGTTTGACCTTCAGCAGCTCTATCTTTTACAACATTGTATGTATATCTAAAATATCTTAGAGTTTTTTGTAAATCTATAATATAGATGTTTTTTCTAACTCCGAAAATGAATTTTTTCATTTTTGGATTCCATCTTCTTGTTTGGTGTCCGAAATGTACTCCACATTCTAATAGGTCTTTCATTGTAACCATGGTAATTCTCCTTGAATTATGTTTGTTTTTATTTTTTTCTAGGGTTTAGCCTCTGTATCCCTTAATATTAAGAAAATCTTAATACAACCCGAGCAAGGATTGACACATGTGAGGTTTCTAAATTTAATTTTAAAAATAGAACCGTGATTCTATCTAAAATAATTTTAAGATTTGTTTAATTTTTACTGAATGATAAATGAGAGTTGTAATCTATCTTAAATTTAAGATAGATTACATTTATTACAATACTTTTTTCTTTCCTGTAAACTCTTTTGAATTTACACTATTTACAATTAATTTTGAGATATTATCAGTTGTAATAGCAACTTCTTTTGATTGAGAAGCAACACTAGCATTCTTTTGAGTTTGTTCATCAAGTACAGACACAGAATCATTTATCTGCTCTATTCTTAAAAGTTGTTCTTTTGAAACTGCTTGAATCTCTTCTATTAGTTCTATTGTTTGAATAATATTTTTATTCAACTCTTTATATCCAATAATCATATTATTAGCTATGTTCTTTCCATTTTGTGCTTTTTTATTTGCAGTTTCTACTATACTTTTTATCTTTTTAGTAGCTTCTGCACTCCTAATTGCAAGATTTCTTACTTCACTTGCAACAACTGCAAAACCTTTTCCATTTTCACCTGCTGTTGCAGCTTCTACTGCTGCATTTAATGAAAGAATATTTGTCTGAAATGCAATATTATCTATTATACTAATTGCTTCATTTACTAAAGCAACTTGATTATTAATCTCTTCCATAGATAATACTGTTTGATTTGCAAAATTTTCTCCATCACTTGAAGATTTTCTAACATTTTTTGATAAATTTGAAACTTTCAAAATATTATCCGTACTATTTCTTACTTGACTTGTAATCTCATCTAAGGCTGCTGATGTTTCTTCTAAATTTAAAGCTGCTTCTTTTGAAGACGAATTTAAAATATCAACATTATATAGAAGAATTCTAGAGTTATTTTCTAGAATAGTTCCATTTGAACTACTTTCAAGTAACATTTCTGTAATAGTTTGTCCAAGGATATTTATACCTTCAAATAACTTTTTAAAATCATTATTTTCTATATCTGAATTTAAACTATTAATATAGTTATATTTACTGTATTCACAAAGAATACTTATGATTTTATCAATCTTATCTTGAAGAGTTAAGACCAAATTATTTATAGTTTTAGCTATATAATTTAGCTTTATATTAGAAGTATTTGTATGGAAAATTTTATCTCCTATAATACCTTTGCCAATTTTTTCTGAAATAAGCATGATTTCACCATATATTAAAAGCTCATCATCATGTTTTTTATTTAATATATTTAGTATTGAATCTATCTTATTTTTTATCTCTTTGTCACAAGTTTCATTTTCATCAATCGTTAAAGAATTTGTTTCATTCTTTAAATATAATTCAATTTCACTTAATTTTTGTAAAACATATCTTTTTTCTCTACCAAAAAACATCTTATCTCCTTTATTATAAATATAATTTATTAGCTTCTAATATCTCTTGATCAGTTGGTTTTACCCTAACAGAAACATATCTTACCCCTCCATTTATACTTTTTGAAGAATATACTGTAGCATTGACCCAATAATAATCTCCATTCTTTGTTTTATTTTTAACTATTCCTTTCCATATTTTTCCACTTTTTATTGTTTTCCACAAGTTAGCAAAAACATCTTTAGGCATATCTTCGTGCCTAACAATATTGTGTGGATTGCCAACTAACTCATTTAATAAATAACCAGATACTTTGCAAAAATCATCATTTGCAAAGATAATAATGCCTTTTTCATCTGTCTCTGTTACAAAGATTATATCTTTACCAAATTTAACTTCTTTCGACACTTTATCCTCCCTTATATCTAATCTACCTACGAAGAAAATTGTATCAGAAATTTTAACTTTTAGTTATATATCTTATAATTTTTTATTATTTGAATATTTTTATTTATTTTATATTAAGAAGTTTTTCTTTTTAAAGAAATTGTAGTTTTACCAAGAACTAAAAAGATATCCTAAGGAAATCTAGATAGGATTATTAAAAAAATGTGAAAATATCTTTTATTTATTTAAAATATTTAATATCTCCTCTTTATCTGAGAAATGTATCTTCTCATTCCCAATAATTTGTGTTGCTTCATCACCTTTTCCTAAAACTAATACAACACTATTTTCATTTGCCAAAGATATAGCTTTTTTTATAGCTTCTTTTCTATTTTCTTCTACTAAAACATTTATTTTATTTTTGATTCCTGATAAAATATTTTTTATGATATCTTTGGGGTCTTCAAATCTTGGATTATCACTTGTTACAACTATGTGTTTAGAATACTTCTCTGCAATTTCTCCCATAAGTGGTCTTTTTGCACTATCTCGGTTTCCACCTGCACCAAAAACACAAATAATATCTTTATTTGGAAAGCTTTTTAAAACCTCTTCCATTCCATCTGGAGTATGAGCAAAATCTAAAATTACAAGTGGATTTAAAGATACAATTTCTACTCTTCCACTAACTCCACCATAGTTTTTTAAAGTTTCACAAATTTCTTCAAAACTATTTTTTGTAAGTATTTTTACAGCAGAAATTGATGCCATAAGATTATAGATATTAAAAACACCTAACATTTTTGATGAAAAATTATATTTCTTGTTTTCATTTATAAATTCAACTTTCATCATATTTTCAAGATTGTATGAATCTACTTTAAAATTTGAACTACTAATTATTGAATAAGTATAAGCATTTTTAGGATTATATTTTAGAACTTTATCATCTATATTTACAAGTTTCAAAGATTCATCACTTAAAAAGAGATTTTTTATATTTATATACTCTTCTACTGTTTTGTGATAATCAAGATGATCTCTTGTTATATTTGTATGAATTTTTAATGCAAATTTTAAACCTTCAATTCTATTTTGTTCAATTGCATGAGAACTTACTTCCATAATGAAAAATTCACAAGATTTGTTTATTGCTTTTTGAATATTAAGAAAATTTCCAATTTGCACAGGAGTTGTTAAAGAATATTCTTCTTCTTGCACTCCATTGATAAAAAATCCTCTAGTCCCTTGTAATGCAACTTTACATCCAAGAGCTAAAAATATATTATATATTGTAGTAGCTGTTGTTGTTTTACCATTTGTTCCAGTTACTCCAATGATTTTTATACTACTCATATCTAAATAGTTTTTTAGTTCATTAGAAGATATAGTTTTAAATCCACCATCTTTTGCAATATTTTCGAACTTTGAATTTTGTTTTGAAACAACAAATATACTATCTTTTTCTAAGTCATTTGTATTATCTGTAAATATTTTATCTTTTATGATTAACTTCATTTTGTCTCTTTTCAAGTTTTTTAAATAGTTCTTCTATCTCTTTGTCAAAAGAAAAATACTCGTTAAATCCCTCTAAATATGTATAAGCAGTTGTATCAAACCCATTGTCTATTAGATTGTTTACAAAATCATAAAAATCTACTTTACTATTTATTGCTACTTTTGTTGAAAACATAATATCTTCAAAGGCTCTTTTAAAAGAACCTCTTTTTTCAATTATTTTTTTAAACTCTTCATATTTTATAGCATCAAGTTGTTCAACTGTTGAATCACTTATGTCTTTTAAAATATTCATCATTTTTTCTATATTTCCATCATATGCATCAATTGTATCTTCTACATATTTTATAGCTTCTTCTTTATTTTCTTCTTTTAAAATTGAAAAATAATCATATAAAGAGACTGCTTTATTAACATCTTCAAAAGCTATATCACAAAGCAAAGCATAGATTCTATATTCATCTTTTTGTGGAAAATGAAAACATAATTCAGAATATAAAACTAAAGCTTCTTTAAACTTTTTTTGGAAAAATAGTGAGTTAGCATCATTAAATAATCTATTTTCGTTTAGCAATTTAATCCTCTAAATAATCAGATTTTCCAATAGGAACATTAATTATTTTTAAATCAGGATGAATAGCACTTTTCAACTCTTTTTCAACTACATATTTTAAAGTGCTTCCACTTGCACTACATCCTACACAGGCACCTTGTAGCTGTATATAAACTTTTGCATTTTTTATATTTAATAACTCAATTGCTCCACCATCTCTTGCAAGCATTGGTGAAATTTTATTTGTAATTATATTTTTTACTGGCTCTTGTAAATCTTCATCTGTAAATGGAAACATCTCTATTTTTCCTTTTTTTCATATCTCTTTACAAAATATATTCCAATAGCTGATAGTATTAAAACTACTGCTATTGTTTGAAATATAAATGTAAGTGTTGGTGGATTCTCAAACATTATTTAACCACTTCTTCACATCTTGAACACAATGAATCAATAGATTTTGAAGTAAATTTCCAACATCTTGGGCATTTGTGTCCACTTGCTTTAAATACTTTAAACTCATTTTCTTCAAGTTTAAAGCTCCCTACAAGTTCACTATTTGAACTAGAGTTTGAAAGCTTACTAACTAAAAACCAATCACTAGCCTCAACTTCATCTAAAGATAAGAACTCTTTACTATTTGTAAATATTTCTAATTCTAAAGTAGATTTTATAAGTTTCTCTTTGCTTAAAGCATCTTTTATCTCAGAAAACTTCTCTTTCGCTTCAATAAATAACTCATCATTTATATCTGATTTAACTTCTGGTAAATCAAATTTTTCAAAATCATATATATCTTTTGCATCTCCTTTAATAATTGTTGGTGCAAAATCTAATAATTCATCCATTGTATAAGTTAAAATACAAGCTAATGTACTAATTAGTTTTTTAGTAATCATTGCCATAGCACTTTGAGATGCAACTCTATGAATATCATTTTTATCATCACAATATAATCTATCTTTACAAACATCAAGATAAATTCCTGAAAGATCTGCAACTAAGAAATTATTTAATTTATTTAAACCTTTTGAAAATTCATAAACCTTAAATGAAGATTCTATCTCATCAAAAACTCTTTTTGCTTTTGATAAAATCCATTTATCTAAAACTCCCATTTTATCAACATCAACTACTGTTTCAAGTCCATCAATATTTGCAAGTAAAAATCTTATTGTATTTCTAATTTTTCTATATAGTTCAGCATTTTGTTTTAAAATATTATCAGAAATTTTAAGATCTCCTTGATAGTCACTCATAGCAACCCAAACTCTTAGTATTTCACTTCCATACTCTTTTAAAACTTTATCAGGAGCAACAACATTACCTTTTGATTTACTCATTTTTTCACCTTTTTCATCAACAGTGAATCCATGAGTTAAAATAGCTTTATATGGTGCAACTTCACTTGAAGCAAGTGTTGTTAGAAGTGAAGATTGGAACCAACCTCTATGTTGATCACTTCCTTCAAGATACATATCAGCAGGAAAAGTTCCAGCATCATAGTTTCCACTTCTTAAAACAGCATTTTGTGTACTTCCACTATCAAACCAAACATCTAAAATATCTAAAGTTTTCTCTAAATCATTAGGATTTAATCCACTTCCTGGATATAGTAAATCTTTAATCTCCATATCATACCAAGCATCACAACCATGTTGTTCAAAAATCATAGCTGTAAAATTTAAAACTTTTTCATCAAAAATTATCTCATCTGTTTTTTTATTTCTGAAAAATGCTATTGGAACTCCCCAATCTCTCTGTCTTGAAATACACCAATCAGGTCTTCCATCAAGCATTGATCTTAATCTATTTCTTCCCCACTCTGGATAGAATGTAAGATTTTCAATAGTTTCAAGTGCATTTTGTCTTAATGTTTTATCTTGTTTTCCATATTTATCATCAATAGAGATAAACCACTGCTTTGTAGCTCTAAAAATAATTGGAGTATGTGTTCTCCAACAGTGTGGGTAAGAGTGTTTTATATCTACCTTTTTAAGTAGTGCACTTCCTAAATCTTCAAGAATTAAATCATTTGCTTTTAAAACATTCATTCCAAGATATTTATCTGTATCTTTAAATAGTTTTTCTCTAATAATTGTTTCATCATATTTTCCATATGAATCAACAGGCATAATAACTTCAATTCCATATTCTAATGATACTTTATAATCATCTTCTCCGTGTCCTGGTGCTGTATGAACTGCACCAGAACCTGAACTCATTTCCACGTGTTCACCAAAAATAATTAAAGAATCTCTTCCATTAAGTGGATTTATTGCTTTTGTTTTTTCTAAAGATTTAATATCAATAGTTTTTTCAATATTTCCAGAGATAATCTCTTGCTCTATTAAAGAGTTATATAATTTTTTTGCAACAATAAATTTATCACTAGTTATTACATACTCTTCTTCACTATTTAAAGCTATTGCTTGATTTGCTGGTAAAGTCCAAGGAGTTGTTGTCCAAATAATAACACTTGCATCAATATCTTGAAGTTTAAATGCGACATAAATAGATGGAGATATTTTATCTTCATATTCAACTTCTGCTTCTGCTAAAGCTGTTTGAGCAGCCCACGACCAATATACAGGCTTACTTCTTTGAACTAGTAATCCTTGTTTTGCAATTTCACAAAGTTCCCTATATATATTTGCTTCAAATTTAAAATCCATTGTTAAATATGGGTTTTCCCAATCAGCAATTACTCCTAATTGTTTAAACTCCCCTTTTTGTATATCAATAAATTTTGTAGCATGTTCTCTACAAAGTTCTCTTAATTTTGATTTTGGAAGCTCTTTTTTCTTTTGGCTTCCTATTTTTTCTTCAACTTTTTGTTCTATTGGAAGCCCGTGACAATCCCATCCTGGAGTATATCTTATACTTTTTCCATTAAAATAGTGATACTTATTTATAATATCTTTTAAAACTTTATTTAGTGCATGACCTATGTGAATATTTCCATTTGCATAAGGTGGTCCATCGTGAAGTGTGAAACTCTCACATCCAACTCTATTTGATTTCATTTTCTCATATATTTTTTCTTCATCCCATTTTTTGTACCTTATTGGTTCATTGTTAGGAAGATTTCCTCTCATTGGAAAATCTGTCTTTGGAAGAAGTAAACTCTCTTTATAATCCATAATTCATACCTTAAAATATTATTTACTAAATCGAAGATTATATCCAAAAAGTTTTAAAATTAAATTTATAAGGAGTATTGCTTTCTTAAATTTATAATTTTATTTTATACTTTATCTTAATTAAAAAGTTTATATGTTAGAATCTTTGCAAAATTTTTTTACATTAATATAGGATAGGAAAATGAGTGCAAAACACTATGAAGTAATTGTTGTAGGTGGTGGAATTTCTGGAGCAGCTCTATTTTTTGAGTTAGCAAAATATTCAGATATTAACAATATTTGTCTATTAGAAAAATATGAAGATTTGGCAACTTTGAATTCAAAAGGAACAAGCAACTCTCAAACAATCCACGTTGGAGATATTGAGACAAACTATACTTTTGAAAAAGCTAAAATCACAAAAAGAACAGCAAAAATGATTGAGAAGTTTAACTTAATGTATAATCTTCAAGATAAAATTATGTTCAAACATCAAAAAATGGCTTTAGGTGTTGGTGAAAAAGAAGTTGAATTTATAACAAATAGATATAATCAATTTAAAGAAATTTTCCCATATTTAGAACTTTGGGATAAAGAAGCTTTAAAAGAAAAAGAACCTCTTTTAGTATATTCAGATAAAAATAGAACTGTAGAAAGACCTGAACCAATTATCGCAATGGGAACAAATGACCAATATACAACTGTTGATTTTGGTGCTATGACTAAAGAACTTGTAAAAGCTGCTACTGAAGCTGATTCAAATAAAACTACTGATGTCTTTTTTAACTCAGAAGTTGATGAAATTGAAAAAATTGATAATAAATTTAAAATAACTACTAAAAATGGTACAGTTTATACAGCTGATTTTGTTGTTGTAAATGCTGGTGCTCACTCATTATATTTAGCTCACAAAATGGGTCATGGAAAACATATGGGTTCACTATCTATGGCTGGTTCATTTTATATTACAAATGGAACATATTTAAATGGTAAAGTTTATATGGTACAAAATGATAAATTACCATTTGCTGCTCTTCATGGTGATCCAGATATTTTATGTGATGGAAAAACAAGATTTGGACCAACAGCTCTAGCTCTTCTTGTTTTAGAAAGATATAAAGGTGGAAAATCTTTCTTCCAATGCTTAAAAACTTTAAATTTTGATGGAAGTATTTTAAAAATATTCTGGGATCTGTTAAAAGATAGCGATATTAGAAACTATATTTTCAAAAACTTCTTATTTGAAATTCCAGGAATAAACAAAAAATTATTTGTAAAAGATGCACAAAAAATAGTTCCTTCATTAAGTGCTGATGATATTGAGTATGCAAAAAACTTTGGTGGAGTAAGACCACAAGTTTTAAATAAAAATGAGAAAAAACTAATGCTAGGAGAAGCTTCAATTACTGAAGAAGCTGGAATTATTTATAATATGACTCCCTCTCCTGGTGCTACTTCTTGTTTAGGAAATGCAGAAAGAGATATAAAGTTAGTTACGCAATATCTTGGAAAAACTTTCTATGAAGATAAGTTCTTAGCTGATTTTACAGATAATAAATAGTATATATTTTAATATCTATAAACTATGAATAAGAAATTTATTCATAGTTTACATTAAAACTTAAATCGTATTTACCTAGTATTATATAACTAAGGAACAATCATGCAAAAAAAAATATTTACAAAAAAAAACATGTTAAATCTTCAAAATATTCTAAAAAAATCAAAAAAAACTATAACTTGTGCTGAATCTTGTACAGGTGGCTTAGTAGCTAGTATGATAACAAAGATATCTGGTTCAAGTGAAATTTTTAATGGAAGTTTAGTAAGTTACTCAAATGAAATAAAACATAAAGAGCTAAATGTTTCGTATGATACTTTAAATAACTTTGGTGCAGTTAGTATTGAAACTGTAAAAGAGATGCTAGATGGTGTAATCTATAAATTTGATGCAGATTATGCAATAGCAATTTCAGGAATTGCTGGTCCAAACGGTGGAACAAAAAATAAACCTGTGGGAACAGTTGTAATTGGTATTTCAAATAAATTTGGTAAAAATAATATAAAAACATATATGTTTAAAGGTTGTAGAGAAACTATTCAAAAAAAGGCTGCAAAAACATCTTTAAAAAAAATTCTTAAATTTATCAATAAAACTCTTGACAATTAATTTTAATTGCACTATAATTCCAGTCCATTTTGAGTTTATGAATTTTTATTTGTAAATTTAAAGATATAAAATGACTTGTTAGCTCAGTCGGTAGAGCATCTCACTTTTAATGAGGAGGCCGATGGTTCGAATCCATCACAGGTCACCATT
The DNA here is from genome assembly GCF_004214815.1 of Aliarcobacter thereius LMG 24486. Taxonomy (NCBI): domain Bacteria; kingdom Pseudomonadati; phylum Campylobacterota; class Epsilonproteobacteria; order Campylobacterales; family Arcobacteraceae; genus Aliarcobacter; species Aliarcobacter thereius. Next base: position 379,400 of record NZ_CP035926.1, on the reverse strand, counting down.
TTGTATATCTTGGCCCCTTCATCTAACGGTTAGGATTCATGGTTTTCATCCATGCCACAGGGGTTCGAATCCCCTAGGGGTCACCAAGGCTAAAATATACAAACGGTCGATTAGCTCAGTTGGTAGAGCGCTACCCTTACAAGGTAGATGTCAAAAGTTCGAGTCTTTTATCGACCACCATCATTTTCTGGTGCGGCCATAGTTTAGTTGGTTAGAATGCCTGCCTGTCACGCAGGAGGTCGCGAGTTCGAGTCTCGTTGGCCGCGCCATTTTATTTTTTGACTTGTTAGCTCAGTCGGTAGAGCATCTCACTTTTAATGAGGAGGCCGATGGTTCGAATCCATCACAGGTCACCACTTTTATTGTTATTTAATCTTGGCCCCTTCATCTAACGGTTAGGATTCATGGTTTTCATCCATGCCACAGGGGTTCGAATCCCCTAGGGGTCACCAAGATAAATTTACAATATTTTCTCCCTATTTGGTCGATTAGCTCAGTTGGTAGAGCGCTACCCTTACAAGGTAGATGTCAAAAGTTCGAGTCTTTTATCGACCACCATCATTTTCTGGTGCGGCCATAGTTTAGTTGGTTAGAATGCCTGCCTGTCACGCAGGAGGTCGCGAGTTCGAGTCTCGTTGGCCGCGCCATTTTATTTTAACTCTTTATTATATAAATATAGCTACTATTAAATTATTTTAAATCAAGGTTTTATTTTTATGTTAAAAGCAAAAAGTTTATATCATCTAATAGTTTATAGTATATTTTTCATTATTATACTTATATCTTTTTTTACATTTATTATAATAAATAATGCTCACGATGAATTACAAGAAAAAATAGTAAATTTGAAAGAAGACTATTCAAACAATCAAAAAACCTTTTTAGAAAATGAAATAAGAAGTACTATTAAACTAATTGATTATTTTTATTTAGAAAATAAGGATAAAAAATCAATAAGTGAGATTAAAAAAGAGATAATATATGCTCTTAATAAAATAAACCTAAATTCAAGTAATAATGATTATATTTTTATTTATGACTTTAATGGAAATTTAGTTGATAATTCACATGATAAAAGTAGAATTGGTCAAAATTTCTTAAATTTTAAAGACTTTAATAAAAAAGAGGTAATAAAAGAACTTATTGATGTATCAAAAGAGAAAAATGGTGGTTTCGTAAACTATTTTTGGACAAAACCAGAAATTACAAAAGAGACAAATAAAATATCTTTTGTAGCTTCATATGAAGCTCTTTCATGGACTATTGGAAAAGGTGTATATCTTGATGAAATAGATAGACTTATTAAAGAAAAAGAGGAAGAGTATATTGAAAAAATATCAAATTATACACTTCAAATAACTTCTCTTACAATTTTACTAATTCTTTACTCTGTTTTTATATATAAAAATGCAACTATTTTAATTGTAAAAGATGTTAAAGAAATAGGTAAATATTTTAAAGAAGCTCAAGAAAAGAATGATCCTATAAATCAAAGTAGATTTATGTTTGGAGAATTTAAAGTTATTGCAAATTATGCTTTTGATGCTATGACTAATATGAATTTAAGATCAAATGTTCTGATTGGATTAAATAAAAATCTAGAAGAAAAAGTTGAATCAAAAACAAAAGAGCTTTCAGAACTACTTGAATCTCAAAAACAATTTATTAAAAACTCTGTTCACGAAATAAATACTCCTTTAGCTATTATTCGTACAAATTTAGATTTACTAAAAACAAAAATTGAGCACAATAATTACATTACAAATATTGAAGCTGGTTCAAAAATCATTCAATATATTTATGATGATTTATCATTCTTAATAAAAAAAGATAGAGTAAATTATGAGAAAGAGTATTTAAATATTAGTGATTTTTTAGAAAAAAGATTAAATTTCTTCGAAGAAATAGTAAAATCAAATAATCTTTATATTATAAAAAATATTGAAGAAGATGTTTATATTAAATTTAATTCTCTAGAACTTCAAAGAGTTATAGACAATAACCTTTCAAATGCTGTTAAATACTCTTTTGCTAAATCTCCAATTTTCATCAAATTGTTTTATGTAGATGATAATGAAGTTGAACTTTCAATCTCAACTCACTCTAAAAAAATTGATTATATTGATAAAATATTTGAAGATTTTTATAGAGAAAATAGTGCAAGAGGTGGCTTTGGACTAGGTTTAAAAATAGTAAAAGAGATTTGTGATAAAAACTTAGTTATAATAAAAGTCTTGTCAGATAATAAAGATACAAAATTTATTTATAGGTTTAAATTAAATGAAGATACTACTACTTGAAGATGAAATAATGCTAAACAGTACTATTACAGAGTACTTAAAAGGCATTGGTCATATGGTTGATAGCTTTTTTGATGGTAAAGAAGTTTTAAATAATATTGAAAATAAATATGATTTATTAATACTTGATGTAAATGTCCCTACTATCGATGGTTTTGGAATTCTAGATGAATTAAATAATAGAAAAATTCATATCCCTACAATATTTATATCTGCTCAAAGTGATATTGATGATATTACAAAAGCTTACTCTTTAGGTGCAAGAGAATATCTAAAAAAACCATTTCATCTTGAAGAGTTAGGTATAAAAATAAATTTAATTTTAAAAAAAGAACAAAGAGACACTTCTCACATAAAATTTTCAGAAAACTACTCATATTCTAAAGATAAACAAGTTTTATACTTTAATGGAGAACCACAAAATCTTACAAAAAAACAGTTAGAAATTATTCATATTTTAGCTTTAAATATAAATATGATTGTAGATTTTGAACATTTTAGAATGGATGTTTGGGATGGAGAAAATATTGATAATCCAACAATTAGGGCAGAAATTTCAAGATTAAAAAAATCTTTAAAAGAAGATTTTATAAAAAATATAAGAGGTCTTGGCTATAAAATAGATAGATATTATTCTATCTAAGTCCTAATGCTACTTCCTTGCTATAAATTTCTAATATAATCTCCAAATTTTTAGTGCTTTTATTTTGCATAAATTAAAAGGTTTTTTTATACATGGAACTACAATCATTAATCTATCTTTTTGTTTCTATATCATTTACAATTTATTTTAGTATAGCTTTATGGACAAAAGCTAGTTCAACAAAAGATTTTTATATTGTAAAAGATTTAAATCATCCTAGTTTAAATGGGATATCTATTGCTATTGATTTTATTAGTGCAGCAACTTTTTTATCTTTTGCTGGTTTATTTTTATACTCTTACTCTATTGTAAATTATTTTATCTTTGGTGTTATTTTTGGTTTTTTACTTTTATCATTTTTAATTGTTCCAAAACTAAGAAAAGAGGCTGAGTTCTCTATTCCTACGTATTTTAATAAGAAATATAAAAGTCCAATTTTAACTAATCTTACAGCTATAATAGTTTTATTAATTACTTTCTTATATTTAAATGCTCAATTAAAAGCAAGTGGAATAATCTTATCAAGAATTTTCCAAATCACTTTTGATAAAGCTCTTTTTATTGCCCTTTTTATTGCCCTTTTTTATGCAAGTGTTTCTGGAAGAAGAAATATTAGTTATGCATTCATATTTCAATATATTATTGTATTTATATCAATTGCAACACCAATAATATTTTTAACTCTTAACTTAACAAACAGTTATTTTCCTCAACTCTTAATATTTTCATCTTTAGAAAATAATCAAGAGTTCCTAGTAGCAATTAAAGATAGCTTTTTAGAATTTAATATTATTGAAGAAAATAGTTTAATAAACAATATTTTACTTGCTATTACTGTTGCATTTGGAGTTGCTACTTTACCTCATATCTTAATAAAATTCTTTGTAACATCAAATATAGAAAATAGTAAAAAAAGTGCTCTTTGGGGACTATTTTTTGTAACTATTATTTACTCTTTTATTGTTAGTTTACCTGGATTATCAGCTATTAATTTTTCTAAAAATATTTCAAATACTAATTATGAAACTTATATTCAAGATAATTATATAGATGAAAACAGTATCCATAAAAATGGTAAGTGGCTTAAAACTTGGGAAGATACTTCTCTTGTGTTATTTAAAGATTTAAATAATGATAAAAATATTGCTTTAAATGAATTAGATTTTAACCCTGATACTATTTTTTTAATAAATAGTGAAATAGCGAATATGCCTAATTGGATTATTGCTCTTGTAATTTCTGGTGCTCTTGCAGCAACTTTATCAACAATGACTGCACTAATAATTCTTTTGAAATCTACTTTAGCAAATGAATTTATTTTTAAAGATAAAAAGCCAAATAAATTTATATTGAATTTTCTTTTGGCAATAATTATAATATTTGCTACATTCTTTAATTTTAAAGATTTCACAATTTTAAAGATTGTTATATTATCTTTTAGCATAAGTGCAGCAACTATTTTTCCAATTTTATTTTTAACAATGTTTAAGAAGATTGATAAAAATTCTATCTATTATGCTTTATTAATCTCTTTAATTTTAATTATCTCTTATACTTTTATTTATGATTATTTTAATTTTTTTATAAGACCTGAAGCAATAGGAGTTATTATAGGAGTTTTAAGTATTTTAATATCATTTTTTTGTTCAAAATTTATATTTAATAAAAGAGTTTAGTTTATCACAAGGAAAAAATATGAGTATTCAAGATCAAGAGGTTTTTTTATCAAAGATTCATCCATTTGAACTATTAAGCCCAAGCCAAATGGCAAGATGTTTAGAAAGTATGGACATAGCTTATTATCCTAAAGGGACAGTGTTAATAAGCCCAGACAATATTCCAAAGAGTTTTTTTATTATCATAAAAGGTTCTGTTTTTGAATACAATAATGAAAATATTGTTGTTATGGATTATCAAAGTGAAGATACATTTGATTCTAATTCACTTATTTATGATAAATGTGAAAATAGTTTTAAAGTAAATGAAGAGCTAATTTGTTATGAAATTGATAAAAAGATATTTCTAGAATTAATTGAAAAAAATCAAGCTTTTAAAGATTTCTTCTTAAAAGATTTAGTAAATAAGTTAAGAACTCTTAAAGAGAAAGAGAATGCTTCACAACTTTCATCTTTTATGATTGCAAAAGTTGAAGATACTTTAATCCGAGAAGCTTGTATTGTGCAAAAAGATACAAAACTTATTGAAGCAATAGATAAATCTATGAAATTTAAAACCTCAACAATTATCGTAGAAGGAGAAGATAATGAGTATGGAATAATCACTGATTCTTTACTAAAAGTCAAAGTCCTTTTAGAAGGTAGAGATTTATCTATTCCTGTAAAAGATATTGCTATTTTCCCTCTTCTAACAATTAAAAATGATGATTATTTATTTGAAGCACTTACAATATTGGTTAAAAAAAATATAAAAAGAGTTGGTGTTGTAAATAATAGTGGCGAAATGCTTGGTATTTTAGAACAAATAGATATCTTATCTCACTTTGCAAATCATACTTATGTAATAGAATCAAAAATAAGTAAAGCAAAAAATATAGAAGATTTAAAAGATGCTAGTAAAGATTTTATGGATATTATTACTAGTCTTCAAGCAAAAGGTGTAAAAATTCATCATATTTCAAATTTAATTGGTCAATTAAATACAAAAGTTTATCAAAAAGTTTACTCACTAATTTTGCCAAAAGAGTTACAAGATAATGCTTGTTTATTTGTAATGGGAAGTGAAGGAAGAAATGAACAAATTATAAAAAATGATCAAGATAATGCTTTAATAGTAAAAGATGGTATTGATATAAACTTATATACAAATTATATGCAAAAAATCACAGATTCTTTAATATTTTTAGGTTATCCACCTTGTAAAGGAAATATCATGGTTTCAAATCCTACATGGTGTAAATCTTTTAGCCAATTTAGAAGAGATATAAACTCTTGGTTAGAAAATACTTCTGATATGAAAACTTTTTTAGATTTAGCAATTTTCATAGACTCTTTTGCTGTTGCAGGAGATAAAAATATGTTAATAGAACTTAAAAATATTTTATACAATAAACAGCATAATGATATATTTTTAGCATACTTTGCAAAATCTATAACATCTTTTGAAACTCCAGCTACATTATCAAGCTTTATGAATAAAAACGATCTAATAAATATAAAAAAAGCTGCAATATTTCCAATAGTTCATGGAATTAGAAGCTTAGCATTAAAATATGGAATAAAAGAGACAACTACTGTTAAAAGAATTGAAATATTAAAACAAAAGAATATATTAGATAGTCAAATAAGTGCTGAGTTGGTTGAAGCTTTTGAGATAGCAAATAATATTAGATTAAAGCATCAAATAGAACTTTTACAACAAAATAGTATGCTAAATAATAATATTGATATGCAAAACTTAGGAAAAATAGAGAGAGATTTACTAAAAGAGAGTTTTAAAATTGTAAATGAGTTTAAAAATAATATTAGCTATATCTTCAAGCTAAATAAGTTCTATTAATATGTTTAGAAATATAAAAAAACTTGGCAAAGAAAAAAACTATTAGATAAAAGATTTGATTTTTTATTTGATGAGTCGCCACAAGATGAGTATGTAAGTTTGGATTGTGAAACTAGTGGTTTAAATCCAAAAAAAGATGAAATTTTATCAATTGGTGCAGTAATTATAAAAGGAAATAAAGTATTAGCAAGAAATACTTTTAGTATTTATATTAAACCATCAAAAAGTATTAATATTGAATCCATAAAAATTCATCATTTAAGAGAGATTGATTTAAAAAATGCTTTAGATGCTGATGAAGCTATTTATAAGCTTTTAAATTTTATAGGTTCACGACCAATTGTTGGTTATTATATAGATTTTGATATATCAATAATTTCAAGATATACAAAAAAACTAATTGGAATAAGCTTACCAAACAAAAAATTTGAAGTATCTTCTATTTACTATGATAGTAAAAAAACTATTGATAATTATGGTTTTATAGATCTCAAATTTGACACTATTATGAAGAATTTAAATATTCCAACTCTTGGAAAACATGATGCTTTAAATGATGCAATTATGACTGCAATGATATTTTTAAAGTTAAAAAAACATATTTAAATATAAAATCTTATAAATTTAAACTATCAAAAGCACCTAAGAATTAGGGCTTTTGTACAAATAATCACAATTTATCTATATCTTTATTCAAATGCTATCTTTTTGCAACTAAAATACTTTAAGATTTCAGTTAATCTTATTTTAGGAGAAAAAATGGATCAAAAATTAGTAGAACGGATTAAAAATAATCCAAAGTATCAAGAGTTAATTTCTAAAAGAAGTTCTTTTGCTATTAAACTAGCTATTTTTATGCTGGTAGTTTATTATAGTTTTATTTTAACTATAGCTTTTAATAAAGAAGTTTTTGCAAATACTATTGGTGATAGTATTATTACAATTGCTATTCCTATTGGTGCTACAATTATTGTATTAGCATTTATAACAACTGTTATTTATGTTATAAGAGCAAATGGAGAGTTTGAAGACTTAGAAATGTCTATTAAAAATGATGTAAAGGATATTCTATAATGATTAAAATAGCTACTTTATTAGGATTATCATCTTTAGCACTATTAGCAGAAGATGGAAGCGGTGTAAATATAAATGCCGTTATTATGTTCTTCGTATTTATTGCTGGAACTATGGGTATCACAAAGTGGGCAGCTAGTAAAACAAAATCTGCTTCAGATTTTTATACAGCTGGTGGAGGAATTACAGGATTCCAAAATGGTTTAGCAATTGCTGGAGATTATATTTCTGCTGCTTCATTCCTTGGTATTTCAGGTATGATTTATCTTCAAGGGTATGATGGTATCATCTATGCTATTGGATTTTTAGTTGGTTGGCCAATTATTCTATTTTTAATGGCTGAAAGACTAAGAAACTTAGGTAAATTTAACTTTACAGATATTGCTGCTTATAGACTTGATGAACAAAAAATTAGAATTTTAGCTGCATTTGGTTCTTTAACTGTTGTTACATTCTACTTAATTGCTCAAATGGTTGGTGCTGGAAAACTTATTGAAGTTCTATTCCATATTCCTTACGGTTGGGCTGTTGCTTTAGTTGGTGCATTAATGATTATTTATGTAACTTTTGGTGGTATGCTTGCAACTACTTGGGTACAAATTATTAAAGCTTGTTTAATTTTAGCTGGAGTTACATTTATAGCACTTATGGTTATGGCTCATTCTGGTTTCTCACTTACTGCATTAGTAACAGAAGCTACAAGTTTACATAAATCAGGTATTGATATCTTAAAACCAGGTCCATTCGTATCTGATCCAGTTTCAGCTATATCTTTGGGATTAGCTTTAATGCTTGGAACTGCTGGTTTACCTCATATTCTAATGAGATTCTTTACAGTTGGTAATGCTAAAGAAGCTAGAAAATCTGTTGTTTATGCAACTGGATTCATTGGTTACTTCTATTTATTAATTGGTATTGTTGGTTTAGGAGCTATTGTATTTTTAAATAGTGATATTGGAAAAGAGTTATATCTTACTGCTGAAGGTGGTGTTATTGGTGGAGTAAATATGGTTGCTGTTCACTTATCACAAGCTGTTGGTGGAGATATATTCTTAGGATTTATTGCAGCTGTTTCATTTGCTACAATTCTAGCAGTTGTTTCAGGACTTACTCTTGCAGCTTCTAACTCAATTGCACACGATTTATATGCAATTGTTATTAGAAAAGGAAATATTACTGATGCTGAAGAGATGAAAGTTTCTAAAAGAACTGTTCTTGTAATTGGTTTCGTTGCTGTTCTTCTAGGATTTGCATTTGAAAATATGAACGTTGCATTTATGGTTGGTTTAGCATTTGCTATTGCAGCATCAGCTAACTTCCCAATATTAATTTTATCAATCTATTGGTCGAAATTAACAACAAGAGGTGCATTTATTGGTGGTTTTGTAGGATTAATTACAGCTATTACTTTAGTTGTTTTAAGTAAAACTATTTGGGTTGATATTTTACATTTTGAAAAAGCAATTTTCCCTTATGTTCACCCTGCATTATTCTCTGTAACTGCAGCATTTGTTGCAATATGGTTCTTCTCTATAACTGATAAATCAGCTAGAGCAGAAGAAGATAAAGCTGGATTTGAAGCTCAAAATATTAGAGCTCAAACTGGAATTGGTGCAGAAGGAGCAGTTTCTCACTAATTTACTAATACTAAAGAGTTTTTCTCTTTAGTATTTTTTCAATATAATTAAATCCTACTTAACTTTTAACACTAATTTTAATAATTTATTTATAAGTTTTTTGTTACTTTTTTACATCTATATCTTTTAATATACCCTATTTATTTACTCTGGATTCATAAAAAACTCTTTTCTTTGTATAATTAACTCATTGTCAAAAATTAAAATATTTTTGATTAAAAATAAAAGGTCAAGGAGAGATTGATGGAAGATAAGTTAGTTGAGAGAATTGAAAACCATCCAAAATATAAAGAATTAGTTTCAAAAAGAAATAGTTTTTCTTTAAAACTAGGAATTTTTATACTTGTAATGTTTTACTCTTATATTACACTAGTTGCTTTTAATAAAGATTTATTTGCTACAAAAGTTTGGGAAGATGGTGTTACAACTATTGGCTTTCCTATTGCATTTGCTATTTTAGTAATTAGTTTTTTTACAACTTTAATTTATGCAAAAAGAGCAAATGGAGAGTTTGAAGATTTAACAAATGATATTAAAAAAGATGTGAGGGATTTACTATAATGTTAAGATTATTATTTTTTATTTCACTTACATTTATCTCATTATTTGCAGCAGGTGATGCTACTTTTGAAGGTAAAAGAGATTTAAATATTTCAGCAATTGCTATGTTCTTAGTTTTTATTGCTGGAACATTAGGAATAACTTATTGGGCAGCAAAAAAAACAAGATCTGCAAATGACTTTTATACAGCTGGTGGAGGAATTACTGGTTTCCAAAATGGTTTAGCAATCGCTGGAGACTATATGAGTGCAGCAGCATTTCTTGGTGTTTCAGGTCTTATTTATATGAATGGATATGATGGAGTTATTTATGCTGTTTCATTCTTGGTTGGTTGGCCAATAATTCTATTTTTTATGGCAGAAAAATTAAGAAACTTAGGTAAATTTACTTTCGCTGATATTGCAGCATATAGATTAGGTCAAAAAGAGATTAGAACTTTAACTGCATTTGGTTCTTTATCTGTTGTTATTTTATATTTAATTGCACAAATGGTTGGTGCTGGAAAACTTATACAAATTTTATTTGGTATGGATTATGAATATGCTGTATTTATGGTTGGTGCACTTATGATAATTTATGTAACTTTTGGTGGTATGCTTGCAACTACTTGGGTACAAATTATTAAAGCTGTTTTACTTTTATCAGGTGTATCTTTTATGGCATTTATGGTTTTATGGCATTTTGGTTTTAATTTCGAATCTTTAGCATCACAAGCTGTTGAACACCACAATAAAGGTGAAGATATTTTAAAACCAGGTGGATTTTTAGAAGATCCTATTTCTGCTATTTCATTAGGAATGGCTTTAATGCTTGGAACGGCTGGACTTCCTCATGTTTTAATGAGATTTTTTACAGTTGGAAATGCAAAGGAGGCTAGAAAATCTGTTGTTTATGCAACTGGATTTGTAGCATATTTTTGGATTATTATTTCTATTGTTGGTTTAGGTGCAATTGCATTTTTAAATACAGCAGAAGGTGCACAATATATGATTGATGCAAAAGCATATCTTGATGGTGGATCATTATTTGGTGGTTCAAATATGGCTTCAGTTCATCTTTCACATATGCTAGGTGGGAATGCATTTTTAGGATTTATTTCAGCTGTTGCATTTGCTACAATTTTGGCTGTTGTTTCTGGGCTTACTCTAGCAGGTGCATCGGCTATTTCTCACGATATTTATGCAAATGTGATAAATCCAAAAGCAAGTGACGAACAAGTAGTAAAAATTTCAAAAATAACTGTTATAATTGTAGGAATTGTTGGAGTAAGCTTGGGAATTGCTTTTGAATCTCAAAATATAGCATATATGGTTGGACTTGCCTTTGGTATAGCTGCAAGTGCAAACTTTCCAATACTATTTTTATCAATTTATTGGTCAAAACTTACAACAAGAGGTGCATTTATTGGTGGTTTTATGGGATTAATTACAGCAGTTGCTTTAGTAATTTTAGGACCTAATGTTTGGGTTCAAATTCTAGGAAATGAAAAAGCAATTTTCCCTTACGCTCACCCTGCACTATTCTCTGTGAGTGTTGCATTTATTGGAATCTGGTTCTTCTCTATTATTGATAATTCAAAAAGAGCAAAAGAAGATAGATCTAAATTTAAAGCTCAAAATATTAGAGCGAATACTGGAATTGGTTCATCAGGAGCAGTTTCACACTAAGATAAAGAGAGTTTTCTCTCTTTATCTATAATTTTTAGGGGAATAATTATGCAAGAACAAAAAAAATTCATATCATCAATTCATCCTTTTGGAAATCTTACTTCATATGAACTTGATGATTTAGTTGACTCTTTAGATATTATTTATTTTAAAGCAAACAGTATAATCCAAGAAACTGATTCAAATCCAAATTTTTTGTACTTTATTGTAAAAGGCTTAGTTCAAGAAAAAAATGAAGATGAAGTAATAAGTATTTATACAAAAGGTGAAATATTTGATTCTATTTCTCTTATAAAGAATTTTAGTAAAAATAGTTTTGTAGCTGTTGAAGAGACAATATGTTATGTATTAAAAAAAGAGATTTTTATGCAAACTTTAAGTCTAAATGCAGAGTTAGAAAACTATTTTTTTCAAAGCATATCAGAAAAATTAAACAACAATATTTTACATGAAAAAAATAAAGATATGGCAAATATTATGATTGCAAAAGTTAAAGATGCGAAAATCCATAAAGCTGTAATCACTGATACAAATAAAACTATTTTTGAAGCTGCAACAATTATAAAAGATGAAAAAATTCCTACTCTTTTATTAAAAGATGAAGAAGGTGAACTATTTATTGTAACAGATTCTGATTTTAGACAAAAAGTTATTTTAAATAGAATGGATTATGATGATTTAGTTGTGAAAATTGCAAGTAAAGGCTTAATATATATAAATGAAGATGATTTTTTATTTGATGCACAACTTCAAATGGCAAAATATGGTTTAAAAAGAGTTGTAGTAGAAAATGATAAAAAAGAGATTGTTGGAATTTTAGATCAAATTTCATTATCATCATTTTTTGCTACAAATACTTTTGCTGTATCAAATCAAATAATAAATGCAAATACTATTGAAGAGCTAAAAGAGGCATCTCACAATTTTATAAAAATAATAAAATCTTTAAATGCAAAAGGCGTTAAAATAGAGTTTATCTCAAAACTTATAAATCAATTAAATAAAAAACTTCTGGATAAATTATATAAACTTTTAGCTCCTAAAGAACTTATTGGAAAATCTTGTTTACTTGTAATGGGAAGTGAAGGAAGAGCTGAACAGATTTTAAGAACAGATCAAGATAATGCCTTAATTGTATCAAATGATTGTGATATTAGTGAAGAAGAGTTAAGAACTTTCACAAATAAGTTTACAGAAACATTGGTTGATTTTGGTTTTCCAAGATGTGAAGGAAATATTATGGTTTCAAATCCTTATTGGTGTAGAAGAACTGATGATTTTAGAGATTTAATATTTACTTGGATAAATGAACCAAGTGGTGATAATTTTATGAATATTGCAATATTTTATGATGCTCTTTGTGTATCTGGTGATATAAATATTATAAAAGACTTAAAAGAATATATGTTTAAAATATCTTCTCATTCTCAAAGTTTTTATACAAATTTCGCAAAAATCATATCTAGCTTCGATGTTCCACTTGGTTTTTTCGATGGATTTGTATTCAATAGCAAAGATGAAAAACATAAAAATGAGATTGATATAAAAAGAGGTGGAATTTTTATTTTAGTTCAAGGAGTAAGATCTTTAAGTATTCAAAATAAAGTTCTAAATACAAATACTATAAAAAGAATTCAGGCTCTTAAAAAATTAAATATATTTGATGATGAAAATGCAAAAGAACTTATAACTGCTTTTAATTTTTTAAATAACCTAAGATTAAAAATTAGTTTAGAGAAACTTGATAAAAATGAGAAAATTGATAATTTTGTAAATCCAAACTCTTTAAGCAATATGGAAAAAGACTTATTAAAAGACTCTTTTAAAATAGTTAATAAACTAAAAAAGAGATTAGAACATCATTTTAAGCTAAACTATGTTTAATTCAATCAAAAATCATTTTTACAAAAAGAGATTAAAAGATAAAAGATTTAATTTTTTATTTGATAAACCATCAAATGATGAATATATTTGTTTTGATTGCGAAACAACAGGATTGGATCCTTTAATTGATGATATTATTTCAATTGGTGCAGTAATCATAAAGAATAATACTATTATTGCAAGTAAGAAGTTCATAAGATATGTAAAACCAAAATCAAATCAATTAAAAGAAAACTCTATAAAAATCCATCACTTAAGAAAATGTGATTTAGAAAATGCTTGTAATATTGATGATGTTATTCTAGAATTCTTATATTTTATTGGAAATAGAAAAATTGTAGGATACTTTTTGGATTTTGATTTAAAAATGATAAATAAATATTTAAAACCTATTATTGGTATAAATTTACCAAATAAAAAATATGAAGTTTCAGAAATTTATCACGATTTTAAAATTGATTTAATTCCACAAAGTTTTGTTGATTTAAGATTTAAATCAATATTAAATGAACTTAATCTACCAAATTTTGGAACTCATGATTCATACAATGATGCATTAATGACTGCTTTAATTTTCATAAAATTAAAGAATTCTGCTAGTGTAAAAATTAATTAATCTCTTAAGTAATAATTAGCTATTATTTTAAAACTAATTAAAATTTTTAATATTAAATTAAGATAAAGGATTTAAATGTTGGTTTTTGTATTAAATGCAGGCTCTTCATCTTTAAAGTATCAATTAATTGATACTAAATCTAAAGAGTTAAAAGCAAGTGGTTTAGTTGAAAGAATAGGAATTGATGGTATTTTGAAACATGAAATTGGAGAAGATAAAAAAATAACTTTTGAACTTCCTATTCCAACTCATAAAGAAGCTATCGAACTAGTTCTTAGAATTCTTACAAATGATGAAACAAAAGTTATAAACTCAATAGATGAAATAAAAGCAATTGGTCATAGAGTTGTGCATGGTGGAGAATACTTCAAAGAGTCTGTTATTGTTGATGAAGAAGTTATTAAGAAAATTGAAGAGCTAATTCCTCTAGCTCCTTTACATAATCCTGCAAATATTATGGGAGTAAAAATTTGTAAAGAATTAATGCCAAAAGTTCCAAATGTTGTAACATTTGATACAGCATTTCACCAAACAATGCCAATGGAAAACTTCTTATATGCAGTTCCTTATGCTGATTATTCAGAACACCATTTAAGAAAATATGGATTTCATGGAACAAGTCACTATTATGTTTCAAATGAAGCAGTTAATATTTTAAAGAAAAAAGATAGCAAAATTATTGTTTGTCATCTTGGAAATGGTTCTTCTGTTTGTGCAGTTAAGGATGGAAAATCAATTAGTACTTCTATGGGATTAACTCCTCTTGAAGGTTTAGTAATGGGTACAAGAAGTGGAGATATTGATGCTGGTGTTATTCCATATTTAATGAAAAGAAAGAACTTAACTCCTGACCAAATAGTTGATTACTTAAATAAAAAATCAGGTATTCTAGGAGTTTCAGGAGTTAGTTCTGATTTAAGAGAAGTTATAAAAGCTTCTAATGATGGAGATAAAAGATCTAAAATAGCCATAACAATGCTTTGTGAAAGAATTAAAAAATATCTATGCTCTTATGCTGGTTTAATGCATGGAGTTGATGCTATTTGCTTTACAGCTGGAATTGGAGAAAACTCTGATTTAATTAGAGAAAAAGTTTGTGAAGGCTTAGAATTTATGGGTATTGAAATTGATAAAGAAAAAAACTCTAAAAGAGAAAAAGGTAATAGAGAAATCAATACTAAAAACTCTAAAACTAAAATTTATATAATTCCTACAAATGAGGAATTAGTCATTGCAAATGATACATATAATCTTGTAAAGAATAAATAAAACTACTACAAAAACTAGCTTTTTATAAATTATCATATTCTTTTTAGAATATGATAATTTGCTACTCTCTTGCTATATTTTTGAATTATAATCTTCCTTAAAGTTCATTTCAAAAGGATAGATATGGGATTAATAGACCAAATAAAAAATAAGGCTAAACAAAAGTTAAGAACAATTGTTCTTCCTGAAACAGAAGACGAAAGAGTTTTAAGAGCTACTGCTCAAGTTTTAGAAGCAAAAACTGCAAATATTATTTTAATTGGAGATGAAAATAATATAAATGCAGATGCTAAAAAATACGGAGTAGATATTTCTGGTGCAAAAATTGTAAATCCAAAAAATTTTGACAAATTAGAATCATATATTGATGAGTTAGTTGAGCTTAGAAAAAGTAAAAATCTTTCAAAAGAAGATGCTACAAATCTAATGCTAAATGAATCTAGATTTTTTGGTTGTATGATGGTAAGACTTGGAGATGCAGACGGTTTAGTTGCTGGTTCAAATTCAACAACAGCTGATGTATTAAAAGCTGCTATTCAAGTAATCAAAACAGCTCCTGGTATAAATACTGTTTCATCTTCATTTGTTATGGAAACGGCTGATGGAAAGTTTGGAGACAATGGTTTAATTTTATTTGCAGATTGTGCAGTTATTCCAGATCCAACAAGTGAGCAATTAGCAGATATTGCAAGTGCAACAGCAGCAACTGCTGAAAATGTTGTAGGCTTAACTCCAAGAGTTGCTATGTTATCGTTTTCTACAAAAGGAAGTGCAAATCATCAAATGGTTGACAAAGTAACAAATGCTTGTAAAATTTTAGAAGAGAGAAAAGTAAATTTTGCATTTGATGGAGAACTTCAAGCTGATGCTGCAATAGTTGAATCTGTTGGTATAAAAAAAGCTCCTAATTCAAAAGTAGCTGGTACTGCAAATGTTTTAGTTTTCCCTGATTTACAATCTGGAAATATAGGATATAAACTTGTTCAAAGATTTGCTAATGCTGAAGCACATGGTCCGATTATTCAAGGTTTAGCAAAACCTGTAAATGATTTATCAAGAGGTTGTTCTGTAGAAGACATATCAAACTTAGTTGCTATAACTGCAACACAAGTTAAATAATTATAGGAGTTAAAAATGTTAGTTTTTGTATTAAATGCTGGAAGTTCTTCAGTTAAATATCAGTTGATGAATCCAGTAATCAAAAAAGTTTTTGCTTCTGGTCTTTGTGAAAGAATTGGTATTGATGGTATATTAAAACATGAATATGGTGATGGAAAAAAACTTGTAATGAATATTCCTATGCCATCTCATAAAGAAGCGATTGAAGCAATTCTTACTACTCTTACAAGTGGTGAAGGAAAAGTTATTGATTCTATAAATGATATTGAAGCTATTGGACATAGAACAGTTCATGGTGGAGAAGAGTTTGCAAGTTCAGTTCTTATTACACCTGAAGTAATTGATGCTATGAAAAGATTATCTCCTCTAGCTCCTTTACATAATCCTGCAAATATTACAGGTATTGAAATTTGTCAAAAACTGATGCCAGGTAAACCAAATGTTGGTGTATTTGATACAGCTTTCCATCAAACAATGCCTGATTATGCCTATATGTATGCTCTTCCTTATGATCAATATGTAAAACATGGAATTAGAAAATATGGTTTCCACGGAACAAGTCACTATTTTGTTTCAAATGAAGCAAGAGCAATGCTTGAGAAAAAACACAATACTAGAATTATTGTTTGTCATTTAGGAAATGGTTCTTCTGTATCAGCTGTTTTTGATGGGAAATGTATAGATACTTCAATGGGATTAACTCCTGTTCAAGGTTTAATGATGGGAACAAGAGTTGGAGATATAGGTGCTGGTGCAATTCAGTTTATGATGAAACAAGAAGATATTACTATTGATGATGCTCTTGATATTATGAATAAAAAGTCTGGGATTTTAGGTATTTCTGGAAAATCATCTGATTTAAGAGAAGTTTTAGATGGTATGAATCAAGGCGATGATAGATGTAGACTTGCTGTTGATATGGTTGCTTATAAAATAAAATCTTATGTTGGTTCATATGTTGCTGCATTAAATGGTATAGATGCTTTATGTTTTACAGGTGGAATTGGAGAAAATGCTTCTTTGATTAGAGAAAAAGTTTGTGCTGGTCTTGATGCTATGGGTCTTGTTATGGATCCAACTAAAAATAATGTAAGATCAAGTGAAGCTAGAGATATTTCCACAAATGCATCTCCTGCAAGAATATTTGTAATTCCAACTCAAGAAGAGTATGTAATTGCAAATGATACATTTAATATAGTTTCTGGTGGTTCTAGAAGAAAATAGTTATTAATAAAGAGGATTTTACCTCTTTATTAATATGCTTTTAAAGTAGAAGAAAAATTCATTAATATTTTTGATACAGTTTCACTTAAAACTTTATCCATAAATTTATCAAACTTATCCTCTTTTTTCCAAACAGCTTTTTCAACTTTTGAAATATCTTGTAAATATTTTTTTGCATAAGTTATATTTGTAACTTCATCTACTAAACCAACTTCTTTTGCCATAAATGCTGTAAATATTTTTGCATCTGCAAAGATATCATGATTTTGTGGATTTAAATTTCTTGCATTTGAAACATCACTTACAAACATATTATATGTACTATTTATGACTTTTTGTAACTCTTCTTCTTCATCTTTAGTCCATTTTCTAGCAAATGTTCCAGATTCTTTATATTTACCAGCTTTTATAGTTTGTGTAGAAACTCCAATATTATCTAAAAGTTTACTTGCTTCAAAACCTTGCATTATAACTCCAATAGAACCAACAATACTTCCTGGATTTGCAAATATTCTTTCTGCCCAAATTGAAGCATAATAACTTCCACTTGCTATTGTTCCACTTGCATATACAACAACAGGTTTTATATTATTTAACTCTTTTATAGCATAAGCAATCTCAACTGAAGGTGCAACTGAACCACCTGGACTATCTACAAAAAGAAGAACTCCTTTTATATTATTGTCTTTTTTTGCTTTTTCTATATTTTCAAGAACTTTTGATGGATCAATAATTTGTCCTACTAAATCTATTTTTTGTAAATTAGCAAAAGCATTATTTGAATATTCATCTTTACTAGAACTTGAAAATAATATAAATAGAATTGTTAAAAAAACAATAGTTTTGAAATATTTTGTAATGAAATCTAACACCATAATAATTGGTGAAAAAAGTTTTTTAAGAAATGTCAATTATTTTTCCTTTTATAATAGTTTTATTTACATTCTTTGTATGTAAAATTATATGCATATATATATCTTCTATTTCTACAATATCATTTGGCAAAGAAAAAGCGATCATATCAGCATCATAATCAATCTCAATCTTCCCTTTTTTACCTTCATATCCAAGAGCTTTAGCTCCTCCATTTGTTGCAGCATTTAACAAAGTTCTTGAGAATTTTACAATATCTTTTTCAAAATGTATATTTAAAGCAGCTCTTAATTCATCAAACATAGACAATGAACTATTTGAGCTAAGCCCATCTGTTCCAATAGAAAAATTAATATCTTCAATTTTATCAATTTCTAATCTACTGTTATTTAAAAACCTATTAGAAACTGAACAATGATTTATTGTCGCATTTAGCTCTTTTATTTTTTCTAGTTCATCTTTTTTTGTTTCAACACAATGTGTAAAAGATACTTTTTGTACTCCTTTAAAAAGTTCTAAAAACTCTAAAGGTCTATTTATTGCTTTTGTTTGATTTAAGAAATTTTTAAAAAAATCAAGAAAACTTCCTTTGTCTTTTCTAAGCCATTTTTTCTCCTCTTTTGATTCAAGAAAATGTGAACTTACAACAAGATTATCTCTTTTTGCAATATTTAAAACTTCTCTTGTTAAAAATGGATGCACTGAATATGGTGAATGAATAGCAATTCCAGCTTCAAAGTTTTTACTATTATGCTTTTTTGCTTCTTCTAATCTTGATTTAAAGTCAGCAAACAAAGTATCAATCATATCAGGTTTTGAGCCAATAACTTCACAAAAGAATAGTTTATTTATAGGACTTTTTACTAAAGCTTCTAAATCAAAAGAGTAAGAAGATATTGCACCAATTGTTGTTGTTCCTGTTTTTATAAGATTATCTATCTCTTTTTTAATTAAAGGTGTTTTAGCCTTGTTTATTAGATTTTCTCTAAACTTTATAACTGAGTTTAACCAAGAATAAAAATTACCATATTTTAATGTAGTTTTATTTGCAGAAAACTCCAGGTGAATATGTGAATTTATTAAGCCTGGCATTAATACTGAATTTTTTTCAAGAGAAATAGCTTCCAAATGTGGATATTTTCTTCTAATAAAATTATAAGTTGCTACTTCAATAATCTTATCATCAAAAACAACTGCTCCATCTTTTATTATTCTAAAATCATTATCAAAAGTTAAAAGATATTTTACTCTTATAATTTTCATAAAAACTATTTATTCTCTTCTTTTGCTCTTGCTTCATTTATAGCTTTAACTTCATTTACAATTTGAATTAAAGAGATTAATCCTAAGTGGTAACCAAATGTTCCAAATCCTGAAATAATTCCTGCACTTGAACTTGCTGTAATACTTTTTTGTCTAAACTCTTCTCTTCTATAAATATTTGAAATATGTACTTCTACAACAGGCATATTTACAGCACTTAAAGCATCTTTTATTGCTATTGAAGTATGAGAATATGCAGCTGGATTTATCATAATAGCATCAACAGTTCCTAAACATTCTTGAATTCTATCAACTATTTCACCTTCTAGATTAGATTGAAAAAACTCCAATTCTACACCATTTTGTTTTGCTGCTGTATCTAAATTATTATGAACTTGTTCTAAAGTCATAGCACCATAAATATGTTGTTCTCTAACACCCAACATATTTAAGTTTGGTCCTTGTATAACTGCTATTTTCATATTATTTTCCTTTTATTAATTTTAGGTAAGATTATATTTAAATTTTTGTTAAAGCTACTATAAAGGGAAGTTCTATGAATTATATTTTAAAAAATGAAAATGCAATATATTATGAAGCAAAATTTTCTTGTGATAATGCAATTTTTTTAAATCTTGGAAGTGAAAAATTTTTTATTACAGATGCAAGATATACAATTGAAGCAAAAGAGTATAGTAAAAATTGTGAAGTTATTGAAAGTAATGATTTAATAAGTTGTGCTAGTAGTATTTTAAAAAAGAATAATATAAAAAGTCTTATTTTAGATCCAATTGATTTTACAATTTTAGAGTATAGAAAACTTTTAGAAAATCTTGATATAAATATTGAAGAAAAGATAAATTTCTCTAAAGAAAAAAGAGTAATAAAAACTGATTATGAATTAAAACTTTTAAAAAAAGCTTCTCAATTAGGAAGAGATGGATTCAACTCATTTGCAAAATATATAGCTAAGAATGGCATAAATAAAAGTGAACAAGCACTTAGCTTTGAGTGCTATAAAGCAATGAGTAAAAAAGCAAAATATGATACTTCTTTTGATGCAATTGTTGCAATAAATGAAAACGCAGCAAAACCTCATGCACTTCCTACAAAAAAGAGTTTAAAAAAGAATGATATTTTATTAGTTGATGCTGGAATAAAATTTAGAAGATATTGTACTGATAGAACTTGTACAAGTAATATGAATTCATCAAATTTCTCTTTTAAAAGAGAACAAAAGTTTAAAAATAGTAAATATCAGAAAATATACGATATTGTACTTTCTGCTCAAGAGAAAGCTATAAAAGAGACAAAATCTGGAATGAAAGCTTTTGAAGTTGATAAAATTGCTAGAGATTATATTAGTCAAGCTGGTTATGGTAAATATTTTGTTCATAGCACAGGTCATGGTGTTGGTCTTGATATTCATGAATTCCCAAATATAAATAGTAGAAATGAACAAATAATAGAAGAGAATATGGTATTTACGATAGAACCTGGTATTTATTTGCCAAATGAATTTGGAGTTAGAATAGAAGATACAGTTTGCATACAAAATGGTAAAGCAAAAATATTATAAAATATGAGGATATTTAAAATTTGCAAAAAAATAATTCCATACTATTTTACTAGATTTTAGTTTTTTTGCGAAAAAAGAGAGAAATTTGAAAAAAACTTTGAGTCCTGAATTAACACTTTTTTATAATTCTAATTTTCCAAAAAAATTCAATAATAGTTCTTTGATGAAACATCTTGTAACTATTGGAATTGGGGGAAATATTGGAAATACAAAACTTATTTTTGATAAATTAATCTTATGTCTGAAAAAGGATACAAGATTTACTTTACTTATGACATCACCCATTTTAAAAAACCCTCCATTTGGTTTTTTACAACAAAGTGATTTTTTAAATGGTATAATTTTACTCAAAACTAATCTTTGCCCTAATGACTTTCTAAAAGCGATGCAAAGATATGAAAATAAATTTGGAAGAAAGCGATCCTTTCAAGATGCGCCTAGAACCTTAGATATAGATATTATATTTTTTGATGATAAGAAAATAAATACAAAAAATCTTATTATTCCTCACAAAAATTGGGCAAATAGAGAATCCGTGATTATTCCTTTAAAATATATGAAAAAATAAAGTTCTGAAAATGAACTTTTTAAAGGTAAGAAATGAATAAAAATAAAAAAATTGTAGTAGGAATGTCAGGTGGAGTTGATTCATCTGTGACTGCTTTATTGCTAAAACAGCAAGGTTATGATGTTGTTGGACTATTCATGCGAAATTGGGAGTATGGAATAAAAGGTAGTCAATGTCCTAATCGTATAGAATTTGAAGATGCCAAAAGAGTTGGTGAATTAATAGGTATTGAAGTAATTGGAAAAGATTTTGTTAAAGAGTATAAAGATAGAGTTTTTGATATATTTTTAGAAGGTTTAAATCAAGGTCTAACACCAAATCCAGATATCTTGTGCAACAAAGAGATAAAATTTAATGTATTTTTAAATGAAGCAAAGAATATGGGTGCAGATATGATTGCAACTGGTCATTATGCAAAAATTGCTAAGTACAAAGAACATTTTGTACTTGATACTCCAAAAGATAATTCAAAAGATCAAAGTTATTTTTTACATGCATTATCAAGTGAACAATTATCACAAGCTATGTTTCCTCTTGGAGATTTAACAAAGAAAGAGGTTAGAGAAATTGCTAGACTTCATAATCTACCTGTTAGTGATAAAAAAGATAGTACAGGGATTTGCTTTATTGGTAATCAAAAATTTGATGAATTCATTACACAACATTTAAAAGCTATTCCAGGAGATATTATTGATGAAAATGGAATAGTTTTAGGAAAACACAAAGGTTTAGTTTGTTATACATTAGGACAAAGAAAAGGGATTGGTCTAGGTGGGATTAAGGATAATGAAAGTGAAAACAATACACATAAACCTTGGTATGTTGCAGCAAAAGATGTAGTAAATAATACTTTAACAATTGTTCAAGATACAAATCATCCTTTACTTATGAGTAAAATTGTAGAGGCAAAAGATATGCACTGGGTATTAGAAGAATTACCGAAAATTGGTGATAAATTAATAGCACAAGTTAGATATAGACAACAAAAACAAACTTGTACAGTAATTGACTTAAATAATGAAAAAGTAGTTGTGGAATTTGATAATCCACAAAGAGCTGTAACACTAGGTCAAAGTCTTGTTTTATATTCTGGTAACTATTGTCTTGGTGGTGGTTTTATAAGTTTTTACAAATAAAAAAGGAATAGATAATGTCAAAAAAAATTATGCTTGGAATGAGTGGTGGAATTGACTCTTCTGTTACCGCATATATATTACAAAAAGAGGGTTATGAAGTAGAAGGAATTTATTTAAAACTACATAATAGAACAGATGGTTACCATGAATCAAATCTAAAAGATATTGATGATGTAGCAAAATTCCTTGGTATAAAATATCATATATTAGATCTATCAAAACAATTTAATGAAGAAGTTTATAACTATTTTATAAACTCTTATTTAGAAGGGAATACTCCAAACCCATGTGTTAAGTGTAATAGAAATATAAAATTTGGTGCAATGCTTGATTTTGCGAAAGAACAAGGAGCTTCATTTTTAGCAACTGGTCACTATGCAAAAACAGATGGTAACTTTTTCTATCTTGCTGATGATTTATCAAAAGATCAAAGCTATTTTTTATCACAAATTCCAAAAGAAGCTCTTCCTTTTATGTTATTTCCTTTAAATTCATATAAGAAAGAAGATATTGTAAAAATGGGTGCACAAATTGATCTTGCTTATAAAAGAATAACAGAAAAAAATGAATCTCAAGAGATATGTTTTGTAGAAACAGTTTATACAGATATTATAAAAAAACACGCAAAAATAGATATTGAAGGTGATGTTTTAGATGAAGCTGGAAATGTTGTAGGAAAACATAAAGGTTATGCTCACTATACAATAGGAAAAAGAAAAGGCTTCACTGTAAAAGGTGCTCAAGAGCCACATTTTGTAACAAAATTAAATCCAAATAACAATACTATCGTTGTTGGTAAAAGACCTGCTTTAGAGGTAAATAAAGTTTTATGTGAAAGTTTGAATATGTATATTGATGAGACAAAATTTTCATGTGCTGTGAAATTAAGATATAGAAGTAATTCTACTCCTTGTGATGTTGAAATTATTGATAATCAAGCAATCATTAATCTAAAAGAACCAGCATTTGGAGTTGCAAGTGGTCAACTAGCTGTATTTTATGATAATAATAAAGTATTAGGAAGTGCTTTTATAAAAAGTACATACTAGATAAAAATCTACTTTTTAGCAGATTTTTATCTTAAAACTATAAATCTACCATGGCTTTAAAAGTAATTCCAACTCTTCCTAAACTCTCAATTTTTGTGTGATTTCTTTCATTTATTCTATCATCTTCAATATATTGATAATTTATTTTTAAAACAACAGGAGTTGTATCTCCATCAATTTTATATGTATCAAAATATTCACAAAAAAGTGCTGTTTGTGTTGAAGATATCATTGCTGGATAATCATCTAGCTCTTTTCTAACTTCAATCTCATATTTTTCTATTTCACTCTCATTTTTACAAAGTTGTGTAGCACATTTTTGAACTTCTTCATAATTTTCTTTATTTGGAAAACAAATAGTTGCTTTTTTATTTTTTAAAATATTTGCTAAACTATCTTTAGGTGTTCCATCATCTTTTTTTCCAATTGCTACAATTACAAGTGCTGGATTAGTAGAAATTGGTATAAAATAAGAAAATGGTGCTGCATTTAAAACTCCATCATCTTCTGTTACAATCCATGCAATTGGTCTTGGAACAATAGTTCCTGACATAATTTTATATCTGTTTAAATCATTTACCTCTTCATAATTTAAAATCATCTCTCTCCTTTTATTTAAAAGCTTGATTGTACCATAAAGCTTTTTTTATATATCTTTATATATTCGTATATAATAAATGGCATAAAATATAAATGCTATTCCTAAACAAATTGTAATTATTGTTGTTGTAGTAATATGTGCCATAGAACCAATAAAGAAAGTTGTTAAAACATTTGCCATCATAAAAACCATATCATTATATGAAATAACTCTTCCTATATATTTATTATCACATCTTTCTTGTAATAAAGAGTAAGTATATGACCATAAAAATGCTGTACTAAATCCTACAAAAAATAGTGCTACTAGTGATAAATAAAAATTAAATTGTGTAAATGCCCAGAAGATTATTGTAAGTCCTTGGAAAAATAATAGATAATGTAAATTACTCTTTTTAATAATTTTATTTAAAAATATTGGACCAATCATAAGTGCAAGAGCTCGAACTGCATTTGATAATCCAATAGCTAATGGAACAGCAATAAGCTCCTTATATTCATTCTTAGCCAAAATTGTAATAAGTGCATCATAAGATGTAAGTCCAACACTAGCATGAAGTATTATAAGATGTATAATAATCTTATTATTTTTTATATATCTTAATCCATCTATCATAAGCTCAAATATTTTTTCTTCAACTTTTTTATATTCAATATTAATTTGTATTCTAGAAAATATTATAAATGCTACAATAAAAATAACAACATCAATCATAATTGCAGTCTTTGGATCATAAATATTTACAATAATTCCACTTGTTGCCATTCCAACTGCATATGAAAATGACCATATAATTGATTGAATTTCATTTGCAGTTTGAAGATCTTTTCCACTTAAAAGCTTAGCTAAAAGTGACATTTCACTTGAAAAGAATATTGAAGCTGCACTCATTCTTATAAATATAAGTATTAATAGTAACCACATATCAGAAGATGATGATATAAGTAAGAAACAAGCTGTCATTAAAAGTTCAATAAAAAGAACTGAAACCATAAGTGTTTTTATTTTAGTTCTATCAATCAAACTACCACTAAATGGAGCAATAATAATAGCTGGTATAAAGTGCATTGCTGTAACCAATGCAATAACTAATTCATTTGAACCGAAATCAACAACCATAGTATAAATAGCAACAGTAGAAAACCATGCACCAAAAGATGCAATAAGATTTACTAGAGACAATACTCTAATAGTTGGATTTCCTTTTAGAAAATTATAATAATATTTCAAAAAAATCCTTAAAAAATGTATAAAAATAAAGTGTTAAATAATTTAAAAATTAAAACTCTAAAGTACCTTCAATAGCAAAGTTTGCTTTTGAATCTAGTTCTGCGTGAGATAAAACAGGAATAATCATACCAAATTTTTCATAAATTTCCGATATCCTTTTTCTTAAAACAGGATCAACAACCATAGCTATTTTTGAAAATCCTTTTTTCTCAACTGTATCAATTAGTTGTTTTGTTTTTGTTACAAGATTATTAATTTCTGCAATACTTAGCATTAATTGACTAGCTCCATGATTATCTTGAAGTTTACTAATAAAATGTTGTTCTAATTCTGGTTTAATTGTAACAATATGTAAAATACCATCACTATCTTTATATTTTTGAGTTATAAGTCTATAAAGTTTAGCTCTTACATGTTCAAGTAATATCTCAGGTGCTTTTGTAAACTCAGCAATATCAGCAATTGCTTCAATTATTGTTAGCATATCAATAATTGGAATTTTTTCATGTAATAAATCTTTACATACTTTTAATAAACTTCCATAAGAAGCAACTTTCATAGCTTCTTCTACAACAATAGGGAAATCTTTTTTCAATCTATCAATAATATCAACAATGTCTTGTCTAGTTATAATATCTTCAGCATGTCTTCTTATAATTTCTGAAATATGTGTTGATATAATTGTTGGTGCATCAACAACTGTAAAACCTTTCATTAATGCTTCTTCTCTTAACTCTTTTGTTATCCAAATTGCATCAAGATTAAAAACTGGTTCTTTAACTTTTAACCCAACTAATTTTTCACTAGATAATCCACCCATAGCAAGATATTTATCTACTTCGATTCTTCCTTTTACAAGTGGAATTCTTTTTAAATAAAATTGATACTCATTTGGAGCTAAACTAGTATCATCTGAAATTCTAATTTGTGGAATTATAAATCCTAACTCTGCTGCTATATTCTTTCTAATAGCTTTAATTTTATCAAGTAGTTCTGAATTTCCTTGAACTAGCTGTAAAAGTCTAATTCCAAGTTTTAACTCAAGAACTTCGAGTTTCATTACTGTTTCTATACTTTGATTTTCATCAACTGCAGCTTCTTTTCTTTTTTGTTCTTTTAATTCACTTGGTTTTTCTATTTTTTTAACAACTGGTGGCTTAAACATTCTTGTTACAAAGTTATCATCACCTCTTTCAATCATAACAATAGTATAACCTAATCCAATAAGTAAAATACCCATAGAAGATAATATTCCAGTAGGAAAACCTGGAACAAATGCAAATAAAACAAGCCCTATTCCAACTAAAATAAGTGATTTACTATCTTTTATTAATTGATTTACAGCTCTTGTTGCAAATCTCTCTTCATCTGTATTTGAACGAGTTATTATAATTGCTGTTGCAGTTGATGTTAAAAGTGCTGGAATTTGTGTAACAAGTCCATCACCAATTGTTAAAATTGTATAGATATTTGCAGCTTCTCCTGCACTTAAACCATGTTGGAAAATACCAACTAAAAGTCCACCAATTATATTTACAACTGTAATTATAATTCCGGCAATAGCATCACCTTTTACAAACTTTGATGATCCATCCATTGCTCCATAGAAGTTTGCTTCAGTTATAAGTGCTTTTCTTCTTTCTTGTGCTTCTTTATCATCTATAAATCCAGCATTTAGATCAGCATCAATAGCCATCTGTTTTCCAGGCATTGAATCAAGTGTAAATCTTGCAGTTACTTCAGCAACTCTTGTCGCACCTTTAGTTACAACCATAAAGTTAATTAAAACTAAAATTATGAAAATAACAACTCCAATAACCATATTCCCACCAACAACAAACTCTCCAAAAGAAGTTATGATTGTACTTACAGCATCTGGTCCATTATGTCCTTCACTTAGAATTGATCTTGTTGTTGCGATACTTAAAGCAAGTCTAAATATTACTAAAATCAAAAGCAATGTTGGAAATGTTGTTAAATCAGCTGGTTTTTGTATATATAATGAAATTAACAGTATTAAAAAAGAGAGTGCTAAAGATATTGATATAAAAAAATCTATTGCAGTTTGATTTAAAGGGATTATAATAATAGCTAACATAGCTAAAAATAAAGCTACTGCTATTAAATCCCTTGAAAAAATATCTTTAAAACTAAATTTCATATATTTCTAAATAAATTAAATTATCTCATAAAATTAACTAATGATAATTCAAAAGTTTTATTAATAGTAAAAGATATTGCAGCAAAAGAGATCTCTAATGCTTTTAAATTCGTAGTAACTTGCGTAGGATCAGCTGAAGCTAATTCTCTATCTAAAATATCTAATTGAGTAACTTTCGCATTTAATCTTTCATAAGTTACTTCAAATGTTTTATTTCTTCCACCAAGATCTGCATGAGCAATAACAGCTGCATCATAAACTTTCTTAATATCATCAACTGCTTGAGATATTCCTTCTCTTCTAAAATTATAGTTTGCAGCATCATCTCCTGGAAAAGCTGGATTTCCAAACTCATCAAGCCCTCTTAAACTTCTAATTGCATCATCTAGCATATCAAAAGTATTTCTTCTTGCTTCAAATTTTATTCCATCTGTATTTGGTAATGCTGCTGTATAATTATTATCAGGAGCAATTGGAGGAACAACAGCAATAATATCTTTTGAACCATCCCAATTTGTTTTTTCTAATTCATTTGTTGCTGTATTTAAAACCCACTCATTTCCATCTTGGTCTGTAATTTTATCTCCAACTTGAAAATTCAATGTTCCACCTTTATATGCTGATTCAGCAACAAATGTTAAAACATCAATTCCATTTACTCCTCTTTCTCTATAAGAACCATCATCAACTGCAATCTTTCTTAAACTTGAATCTCCATTATATGTAACTTTTCCATCTGAATCCATAGAAAATGGTTTTACAGAAGCATCACTTCCTGCAAAAACAAATTGTCCTTCTGTTTGTGTATTTCCTAAATCAAAAAGATTTTGTTTTAATCCTTCAAGTTGCTGAGCAATAGCAACTAAACCTTCTACTCCTGTTGTTGAAGTATTTGCTTGGATAAGTTGTTGAGTAATTGTATCCATTATTTTTTTCATCTCATTAATAGCAGCATCAGATGATTTATTTAACACATTTGCTCTATCAATTTGAGAAACTATACCTTGGTTTAATCTCATTTGATCTTCTGTATGAACTATTCTTCCAAATGTAACTGAATCATCACTTCCATACTGCAATTTACTTCCACCCATTTGAAAGCTTAACTTTGCTTGATAATTATTTAAGTTTCCTAATCTATACATTGTACTATCTAGAGATATCATTGTAACACCTTTTTTAAATTTGCGACAATCTCATCAAAATTATACTTTTCTAAAGTTCCTTGAGTAAGAAATGCTCTTGCTTTCTCTCTTTTTGATATAGCATTGTCAAGTTCTAAATCTGCACCTTTTTTATATGCACCAACTCTTATTAAAACTTCATTCTCTTTTATTAGTGATAATATCCTTTTTAACTTTAAAAAATCATTATAATGTTCTTTTGTAACTACCTTATCTATTACCCTTGAAGCTGATTTCAATACATTTATTGGAGGATAAAAACCTTGTTCTGTTAAATCCCTTGTTAATACAATATGTCCATCAAGAATAGATCTACTTTGATCTGCAATTGGGTCATTCATATCATCTCCATCGACCAAAACTGTAAAAAAAGCTGTAATTGAACCCTTTTTACTATTTCCAGCTCTTTCCATTAGCTGTGGTAATAGTGAGAAAACTGATGGTGGATAACCACGGCTAACTGGTGGTTCTCCTGTACTTAATCCTATCTCTCTTTGTGCCATTGCAAATCTTGTTACACTATCCATCATAAGAAGTACATCATGCCCTTTATCTCTAAAATATTCAGCAATAGCCATAGCTGTAAATGCACCATATTTTCTCATCAAAGCTGATTCATCTGAAGTTGCAGTTACAATAACAGTATTTTCTAAATCATTATCTAAATTATAATGAATAAATTCAGGTATCTCTCTACCTCTTTCTCCAATAAGTGCAATTACCTTTATTGTAGCTTGACAACCTTTTACAATCATTCCCATAAGTGTAGATTTTCCAACTCCACTTCCAGCAAAAATACCAACTTTTTGACCTTTCCCAGAAGTTAGCATTGAATCAATTGCTTTTACCCCTGTTGAAAATCTTTGGTCTATAATCCCTCTTTCAAGTGGAGAAATAGACTCTTTATTGATTGTGCAATTTGCATCAATATCTCTTATTTTTCCTTTATCATCAATTGGTTCTCCTAAAGCATTGACAACTCTTCCAAGAAGCCCATCTCCACACTTTATAGTTAATCCATCTCTTTGTAAATATACTTTATCATTAATTTTAAAGCCTTCAATAAAGGAAAATGGAACTATTATAAAAGAGTCATTATTTAAAACTGTAACCATTCCTAAAACACTATATAATTTCTGTTCTGATTCAATTCTTACTATATCCCCAACAGCTACATCAAGCCCCGTTGCACTTAAAGTAATTGCTGATATGTTTTTTATTCTTCCAAAAGCTACATTTAAATTTGAAGAGTCAAGAGTATTTAAAACTTCATCTAAATCTATCACTTAATACTCTCGCACATTGTCTTATATAAATTATCTTCAATTTTAACTTCCTTACACTTTTGTAAATATTCAGATTTTTTATCTTTATTATCTGTTTGTATATATAAATTCACAAGTTCATAATAGATTTTAACCTCATCTGAGCTCTTTATATTTCTTGTGTTTTTTATAGCATTTAATAAATTTTCTATAGCCTTATTGTACTCTTTTGCTTCTTTGTTGATTTTTGATAATTCAAATTCAACTAAAGGAGAATATATAAATACTTTAAAATTATTTTGAAACATATCTAAATCTTTCATAGTTTGTTTAGCATTTGGTTCATCTTCATTTTTTACAAAATACATATATAAATCATAATAAAAATCTATAATCATTGGATGATTACTATTATTTAAAATAATATCTTTATCTGTAAAACTATTTTTTAAGAATCTATCAAAAAGTACACTATCATTTTTCTGTTTTAATACTTGATATTTAAGTAAAAATTCTTCTTCTAATAGTTTTTTATTTTTACTTCCTGTAATTTTTGAAGAGTAATAAACAGCATCATCAATATTATCTATTCCAAAAGCAATATTTTCCAAAACTAAATATATGTTTTCATCTTTAGTATCTTTTAAAATCTCTCTTAATTGTTCATAATTATCTTTACTTGGTTCTTCTTTAATACAAGATATCAATCCATCTTTTAGTATCTCTTCTTCAAGTATATTTTCTAAGATTTTTTGTTTTACATCTTTTAATAAAGCTCTTAATTTTAGACAGTCATTCTCTTTTATATAGTATTTTATAAGTTCATAAAAAGAGTTATCTATATAAAATTCTGTATTTTCTATATTAAATCTATTTAATGTTTTTCTTGGTATTTTCTCATATATTTTTCTTAATTTTACTATATCTTCGTATTTTAAATCTGTATAGTTATTTAAAAGTTCTTGCAAAACCGCCTTATTTTGCATATCTTCATCTTCTATATAATCTTCAGAAACTTTAGAAGGTGTAATCTCTTTTTGTCTCATTCTAATCTCATCATAATACATTTTAGAATCATTAAAAAGTTCACTATTTGGATAATTATCCATTATATTTTTATAAAGAATTTTAGCATTCATTAAATACTCTTTTTCACCTTTATAAAGATTCATATATATATTTGCTAGTTTAAACTTACTTTTTGAAGATAAATCAGCTTTCTTTGATTGAAGAATCAAATCTTTTAATATACTTATTGCTAAATTATTTATATTTAATTTTAAAAGAGTATCAACTTTTTTATTTGCTAATAAAAAATCATTTGAATAAAATGATGGTGTAAGAAAAAGAATCTGAGTCATAACATCTTTTGCTTCTTCTTTTCTACCTTCTAATAAATATACATCAAAAAGTTCATTTGCAATATTTGATGCTTCATTCCTATCATTTGTTAAAGCTAGTGCTTCATATAATACTTTGATAGAAGCACTATAGTTCTTTTGATATCTATATATTTTTGATAAAGATATTTTACCTCTAATCTTTGCTTTCTCTCCTTCAAAAATATTAATTAAAGTTTCAGAATAGTACTTTGCTTCATCAATTTTATTTATTGATAATTTTAATTCAACCAAAAGTAAATATGCTTGTAATAAATCCTCTTGATTTATAAAACCTTCATTTACAGCTTGTTCAAGCTCATTTGTTACATCAAATAATAATTTCTTTGTATGAAATTTAAGAGTTAATTCTGCATATAAAAGTAATATCTCTGATTTTAATATAGATAATTTATTATTATTTTTAATCTCTTCTATCTTTTCAAATGCTTCTTTTGGATAACCCTCATAGTAAAGCTCTCTTACACTATCAATATCTTGTAAAGTTTCAATTATCTGCTTTTGAGTTTTTTCAGGTATCTGTTTCCCCTCAGAACCCATAAAACTATAATAAAACTCTTTTGTTTGTGCATTTAGAAAAGAGATTAATATTAAACAAATAAAAATAGTTCTCAAAGCTTACCTTTTTTTCTTAAGTTCATAAATATATGTAAATATCTCTGCAATAGCTTTATAAAACTCTGATGGAACTTCTTTATCTAACTCTATTTGTTCATATAAAGCTCTTGCTAAAGCTGGATTTTCAACTATTGTAATATTATTTTCCTTTGCTACTTCTTTAATTCTTGTAGCAAGAAAATCTATTCCTTTTGCAATTACAATTGGAGCTTGATTTACTGAACTATCATATTTTAAAGCTACTGCATAGTGTGTTGGATTTGTTATTACAACATCTGCTTCAGGAACACTACTCATCATTCTTTTTTGTGCCATTTGCATCTGAATTCTTCTAATTCTTCCTTTTACTAAAGGATCTCCTTCCATATTTTTATACTCATCTTTTATATCTTGTTTACTCATTCTTAAAGATTTAATATAATAGTGTTTTGAAAAATAGAAATCAAAAATAGCAAAAACTATAATTATAAAAAGTATTGTAAAAATAAATATAACTACTAATTCATACATTGTATAAAGTGTTGCAGGAAGCTCCTTATCCATCATTTCCAAATAATCATTAAAAGTAAGAGAGAATATAACAAACATAACAATAACAATAACCGTAAGCTTTGCCGTTAATTTCAATGCTTCAATAGCTTTCTTTATGCTAAAAATATTTTTAAAACCTTTTATAGGATCTATTTTCTGTAAATCAATTTTTAAAGGTACGGATACAAAACCAAACTGCAACCAATTTGTTGCAAGTGCCATCACAAATACCAAAATGAAAAGTGGTAACAATGCTGTAATTAAAGTCATTGAAACTGTATAACTTATTGAATAATATGCTGCACCATTTAGCTCATGCCCAATAAATCCATATATAAATAGTATAGATTTCTTTATCTCCATAAGAGTAAAACCAGAAAAAAAGAGTATATAAATTGACCCAAAAGTTAAAACAGCAGCTCCAACTACTTCTACACTTTTACCAACATTACCTTCATTTTTGGCATCTTCTAGTTTCTTGGATGTAGGTTCTTCTGTTTTTTCATCATCAGCCATATTTATTTCCTTACATAAAACTATTTATAAAATAATTAACAAGAGCTTCATTTAAAACTTCTAAACCAAAAATTAAGAATACAAAAATCAATATAATCTTTAATTGAAAAGTGATTATAAATGGTGAAAATGCTGGCATTGATTTTGTACCATATCCATAATAAACATCCATTATAAATCCTATAAAGAATAGCGGTAAAGCAAATGTAAATGCAAATGCAAACATTCGATTTACTTCACCTATTGCCATTCTTATTCCATCAAAACTAAATAGATCAAAAGCTCCTAAATGAACCATTGAAAAACTTTTTGCAAGCATTACTAATGTTGTTTCATATAATCCTGATTGAAAAAATAGAACTATTGCTATCCAATATAAAAGTTTTGATATCAAACCTTGTTGAGAACCAGTTGCAGGATCAAACATCATTGCCATTGACAAAGCTGTTGAATACTCTATTAACTCTCCAATAACTCTAACGCTTGATAAAATTACATTAAAAAGCATTGCAGCAATAAGTCCTAAACTTAGCTCAGCTAAAATTGATTTTAAGAAATGAACATCGCTTACATATTCTACATCTTCAACAAAAGGGAAAAGAAAAATAACTAAATAAAATGCAAAAGCAACTCTGATTGTAGCACTTATTCCTGCATGCCCAAAAACTGGCATAAAAGCTACAAAAGACGCAACTCTAGCAAAAAGTAAAGAGAACTTCAGAACTACATCTGAATTTAAAAGAGATAAAAATGCTTCCATTACATATAGTCGTTTTTATCTTCTAATTCTCTATTTGTCTCTTGTATTTTTAAGATATCTTCACTACTTTTATAAGCTCTTTTATTCTGCTCTTTTGATGAGTGACTATTCTGTGAATTACTATCTCCACCTTGTTTAAAATCTAAATTAAAAGATGAAGAATCATTGAAAGTCTTTGACAAAGAATTTCTTAAAATATTTTGATTTTCCATTAATAATTCTAAAGTTGCTAAACTTGATACACTAAGACTAATAGTAAGTCCACTTGACCTATCACTCTTCATTAATACAGAAATACTTCCTAAATTTTCAGGATTTATATTCATCCTAAATGCTGTCACTGGAGGTTTATAGTTTTCATACATCTGTCTTGCAATATCTGACATCATAGAATTCACTTGCTGTTTTGCTGCAACAATTTTTGTTGCAAAATGGTTTGTAATATTATGAGTAAAATCTATTGTTGTATCATCTTTAAAATTTAAGCTTCCTTCTATAAGTGCTTTTGATGCTTCAATAGAATTCGTAATTAAATTTCTTACATCTATACTTCTAATGTTTCTTTCATTTAAAAAAGTCTCTAGAATAGATTTTCTATCCAAATTCTCTTTTTCTAATATAAGTGTTTTAAGACTATTTTTTTCTATCTCTTTTGAAATATTAATCTCATTTGCATCTAAATCCAAAATTGTTGCACTATGCTTAATATCTTCAATACTTTTTGCATTTTCTAAAATACTCATAGCCTCATTTTTATTAAATAATAGCTGTTTATTTACTCTTGATTCTTGCTCATTTAGGAATGAACTTGTTTTAAGCTTAGAACTATTTTCATCAACTTTATTTTCTTCAATATCTTCAATCTCTTCACTATTATTTAAGCTTTGAGAAATCAAACTATCCATCAAACTTTGTTTTTTTGCTTCATTACTTGAATCTACTTTTTGTAAATTATTAATCAAACTCTCATCTTGTTTTGAAGTAAAAATATCAGTTTTATTTTGTACAAACTCTTCTTTTACAATTTCTTTATTTATTATATTTTCATTTTTATTACTATTTTTCTGGATTAATCTATCCATAAGAGATACTTCTTTATCTAATTTACTATTATCATTTATCTTTTTATCAAATTTAATTTCTTCACTATTTTCTTCTAAACTATTTATAAATTCATTTTTATCAACAGATATTTCTATATTCTCTAAATTATTATCTTTATTTTCTATTTTTATATTATTACTATCATAAATAGTATCATTTATAATTTTCTTTAAATCTTTGTTATCATTATCTTCTGTTTTTATAATATTTTTTATTAATTCTTCACTATTATTAGAACTTATTTCTATTTTATCACTATCTTTTATCTCTAAATTATTTTCAATACTCTTTTCTTTAAGAGAGTTATTTTTAATTTCAAAAATTATTTTATCTAAGAAATTTCCTTTATTTTTATAAGTACTATCTTTATTTAGCTCTTTTTCATTATTTATTTCAGTTTTTTTATATTTTAAACTAGTATCTTCTTCATTTTCAATTTTTAACAAACTTTCTTCATCTAGATTCATATTTCCTTTTTCAGTTTTTAAATCTATATTACTCTCTAAATCAAGATTATCTAGTTTTTGTTTACTCTCATCTAAGTTTAATTCAACTTTTGTTTGATCTGATTGGTTTTTATAACTATCTTGTTTTATATCTTGTGAATCAAATTTTGTATCTATATTATTTTCTACTTCACTATTACTAACTGATTGTAAAATAGAATCAAATAAACTAGGGAATATTTTTTCAGTTCCACTAGAAAGTATAGTTTTTGTTTTACTAGCTTTGTCTTGTGTTTGTGCTGATATATCCAGTAAAGTTTCCATTTAGATTAGTTTCCTGATAAAATATCCAATGTTTTGTTATCTATTCCTTTATGAGTATTAAAAGAAGTAACATTTGCCTCATATGATCTCATAGCTTCAATTAAATCAACCATTTCAATAACAGGATTAATATCTGGATAAGCTACATAACCTTTTTCATTTGCATCTGGATGAGTTGGATCATATCTTAAAACTGGTGGTGCATCAGATTTTATAATTTTTTTAACTCCAACTGCTCTTAATGATAAATCTGATGAACTATTTGGATTTGCTTGTTCAATATCACTTGCATTTGTTTTTTTCTTATTGTTTGCTAACAAAACATCTTCAAAGAGTACAACTTGCTTCTTATACGGTCCACCTTCTGCTGTGTGAGTAGTTTTTGCATTTGCAATATTTGCACTTGTTACATTTATTCTAGTTCTTTGAGCACTCATCCCTGAAGTTGCTACATTATATCCATCAAAAAATCCCATAATAAACTCCTAAACCTTACACTAAATTTGCATTCTCATGATTTCTCTATATGCATTTATTGCTTTATTTTTAACTTCTAATCCTAGTTTTAAACTAAGTTCAGCTTCTTCAATTCTCTGAACAGCTTCTTGAAGATTCTCTACTTTTCCAGTTGCAATATCTTTCATAGAGTTATATCCAGTAATTTGAGCATCATTTACATCATTTACAGCACTATTTAACATATCTTTAAACGATTTATTTGCATAATTACTCTCATCAATTTTTTGTGTACTATTTTGTACTTTATCACCTTTTATTTGCTCTAAAGAGTCTAAAAAGTTTATAGAACCAATTTGCATCTCTTATCCTTTATGCCGTTTTCTCTTCTTGAGAAACTTCTATTTCTTTATTTACAGCTAACTCTTCTTGTGAAATATCTTCACCTAAGTTTTTTTCTACTTCTTCTTCCTCATCAATATAATCTTCACTTTTAAATTGATTTAAAAGAAAACTAACTTTTTCCTCATTATATTTATGATTAAATTCATCTACTCTTTTATCCAAACTAAAATGTTTCATGATAAATGAAAAAACAACATTACTTGTACCTTTTAAAATCATTGTAACAAATACTGCTCCAAAAACCATCTCAAGAGGTGAAAAAATATCGCTATTTAAAACAAAGAAAATTAAAGTAGCACAAAATCCAATAGCAACATAAAGTTTAAAAATACCACTATTTATTAAATTTTGTGAAAATTTTTCAACTATCAAAACAGTCTCCTTATTTTAAATTTCTTAATATATTTTTTCCAACTTCTATGAACCTTTGACTAACTTCATCATTTGGAAACTCTCTTAAAAATAGTTTTCTAGCTCTTGCAACTGATGAAACTCTAATACTATTTGGAATACTTCCTATATATTTTATCATAAAATTCTCTTTTAGTCTATTTTTCTTAGCAAGTTTTGTTAGCGAATCAGTTACTTTTTCTCCTATAAGATTTGTTCTTGTATGGTTAAAACATAACATTAGTTCATTTTTTTCAAGCGAAAGAAGCTTAAGTAATGAATAAACATCAGTAAGAGCACTTGGATCCGTTGATGTTATTGCTACAATATTTGGTGAAATAGTTAGAAACTCTTTTACATAATCATTTAGCCCAGCTCCTGTATCAATTATTAGGATATCAAATTCATCTTTTAAAAGAATTTCATTTACTAATCTTGAAAATAAAAAACTACCTGTTTTACTATATTGGTAACCACTTTTACCAGCTATTAAATAAAGATTAGGATATGCTGTATCTAAAATTATTTCATCAAGATTCTTTTTACCATTTATATAATCAAAAAGTGTATAACTAGGTCTTATATCAAGTAAAACCTGCATATTTGCAAGTCCAATATCAGCATCCAATACAATAGTTTTATATCCATTCATTGCATAAAAATAAGCTAAATTTGCACTAAAAGTACTTTTTCCTACTCCACCTTTTCCAGAAGTTATTGTCAAAAGTTTTGTTTTTGTAATTATTTCATCATCAATATTTCTTGTAAGGTTAATAAGATCTCTTGCTTGTGAAATTTTTTCATCTAGCATTTTTAACTCCTATTAATAGATTGATTCATAAAACAATCTATTAAAAACGATGAATCCGCAGCCATCAAATCATCTGGAACATTTTGCCCTATTGAAAAATATGTTATAGGCTTCTTTGTTTTGTGTGCAAAAGTTATAATATTTCCAAAACTTCTCGTTTCATCTAATTTTGTAAATATTAGATTATCAATATCTAAGATAGAGTAGTTTTTATAAATTTCTAATAAATCACTACTTTTTACATTTGAAGGAAGAACAAGAGTTTTTTCAATAGGTAGATCATTTACTTGCTTTCTATACTCATTTACAAGTTCTATTTTATCTATATCATATTGGCTTGAACCTGCTGTATCTATAAAAATATAGCTACAATTTTTTAGTCTAAACAAAGCCTCACTCAAATCTTCTGGTCTTTTTACAACTTCAAATGGTATTCTCATAATATTTGTATAAGCTTGTAATTGCTCTATTGCTCCAACTCTAAATGTATCTAAAGTTATAATTCCTACTTTATAGTTTTGCTCCATTTTATAAGCAAATCTAGCTGCTAATTTAGAAATTGTTGTAGTTTTCCCAACTCCTGTTGGACCAACCATCATAATTATTTTTCTTTGCTCTTTTCTTAAAGGAACTTCCATTTTTATAGGAATTACTTTTCTTAAAATAAGCCTAAAAAAATCATTTACTTTTTTATAATTTACTTTTAATGAAACTGGTAACTCTTTAATAGTTTTTTTCATAATTGAATATGTCATTTCACTATCAAATTCATTTTTCTCAAAAATTGTATAAATATCGATAAATTCAGGTGGTATTGTTAGGTCAAACAATTGACTTTTTGGATTCCAAAGAG
Source organism: Aliarcobacter thereius LMG 24486 (assembly GCF_004214815.1). Lineage (NCBI taxonomy): Bacteria > Pseudomonadati > Campylobacterota > Epsilonproteobacteria > Campylobacterales > Arcobacteraceae > Aliarcobacter > Aliarcobacter thereius. The sequence continues at coordinate 340,367 of NZ_CP035926.1, read as the reverse complement.
TTTTTTGTACTTGTTCTAATAAAGATTGCATTTTTAAAATCTCTTCTTTATAGTCATATACTTGTGCTACAATTGGGCTTTTATCTTCACTACTTGCTTTTGTTATTGCTACTTTTGTAAACTCTTTATTTTTAGCAAGTTCATCATCTTCAACCATTACAACAACTTCATACATTCCTTTATCATAAGCAGTTTTTCCAGCAACTTTTTTTGTAGAAATTACAATAGCATCTTCTCCACACTGTTTTTGAGCTTCTCTTAATGCTTCTGCAGGAGTTTCTCCTAAAAATGAGTATTTTTTCATCTTATTCTTCCATCTTTATAAATCTTTTCAACATCTCCATCTAAATTCTTAAATCTTATAAACTCATCATTTTCATAGATTATTTTGCCTTTTTTAACAACTTTTAATCCACCAAAATTAAATACTATTGTATGATCATCAAAAAGCTTAACACTTTTCTCACAAAGGATAGTTCCTCTATTTATGTGATGATTCGCTATATATTCATTATTTAAAATATCATCTTTTTTAAGTGGCTTACAATTTCTAGCAACACTATTTGCATCTTGTTCTTCAAGTTTTGATATACTTATCTTTTCTTCAAGTTTTATTGCTTCTTTTGTTACTAAAACAGTTATAGAAAATAGTGGAGAAAATAGTATAAAACTTATAAAACTAAGCCTTAATATCAAAAACATGTCCTCCAACTTTTTCACTAACTTCGTCAACAAGTTCTTTATACATCTGCTTAATTGGTAAAACAATATTCGCTAATTTCTTATTTAGTTCATATAATTCTTTTAAATTTTGTTCTAAATAATCAACTTTTTCTCTATATACATTTACATCTATATTATTTTTTAAAAGCTTTGCTAATTCATTGTTTAATTGAGTTTTCTTTTCCATGATAGAGTTTATATTCTCATATTTCATATCATTTCTTTGAAAAAGTTCTTCATTTCTACCAGCTTTTATATCTAGGATATCTAAGTTTATTGCTTCTTTTAAAGTCTCTATTTCAGTGTTCATGCTATTTAAAATATTATCTATCATATCATTACCTACTCTTTTTTATTATTTTGTGATAAAAAATTATAAAGCATATCACTTATTCCAAATGTTCCACTACTGTGATTTGCTATTGATTCTAAATACATTGATTTAATAATATCACTTCCAGCTCCTGTTCCAGCGACAGTGCTATTTGATTCCAAAGAAGTTGATAATATCTGATTAATAAAAAATGATTCAAAATCATTACTAACTTCTCTTAACTTTTTATCTTCTAGTTTTGATAGATTATTAGCATCAATCTTATCAAATTTATCTGTTTGTAATATATCTTTATTATAAAGACTTGAACTATTAATTTCCATCTTATAATCCTATTTTATCTAATTGTAAATCTTCATTTATAATTCTTCTAATTTTTATTCCAAATTTACCTTCAACAATAACAGCTTCACCTTCTCCAATTTTAACACCATTTATTAAAATCTCTAATGGTTCGTTTACCATCTGTTCAAGTTCTATTATTTCACCAACATCCCATCTTAAAATATCTTTTAATAAAACAATTTTAGAACCTAATCTAACACTTAATTTTAATTTCACATGATATAAAAGTTCAAGGTTTTTTGAAGGATTAGCAACTCCTTGTATACTTTTATTAGAACTTTGTGCTGGTAAATTATTCTCTGTTGCTACTTGTTTTGTTACTTCTTTATATCCAGTAATTGAAGAGAAAAAAGGTTCTATTGCTTTACCAAAATATAAAACGACTGGATTTTCTTCACTATCTAGTAGTAGATCAAATTTAAACATATCTCCAGTTTTTATCTTGGCTTTTTCAATTATATTTACACTCTTAACTTCTGTTTTAACTCCATTAACATCTGCTAATCCTTGAGCATTTACTGATGTAGAAAAAGCTCCACATATATTTGAAACAATCTCATTTATTGCATCAGTTGTTTCATCATCTATATCTTCTTTAATATCACCCATTCCACCAAGCATTAGATATTCAAAGTTTACAGCACTTTTTGTTGGTATTAAAAATATAAAATTACTTTTTATATTTTTGAACTCAATTTTTACATCACACTCTATGAATTTTTCTGATTCAAAAGCATTTTCTAGTTTCTTTACATCTTTTACTTGTGACTTTTTCCCTAATAGTTGTTCTAATGTATTTGCAAGCTCATTTTTAAATAGTTGTGATAAATCTGATACCAATTTTATGCCTTTTAATTTATTATATAAAACTGTAAATATTATAACAAAAAAAGTTGAATAGTACTATAAAGAGAGCATAAATTCATCAAAATCTATGATATCAAAGCTAATATATGGATTATCATAAGCTCTATCTAAAAACTGTTTTGCTGCATTAATATTTAATTGTTGAATCAATTGAATTGCTGTTAAGAAATCTGTATCTGTATCTTTATAGAAAGCTTTAATTAATGAAATTTGAATAGATGCTTCTTCTCTTCTTCCTGATTCCAAATATGATGATACAAAAAGATACATAGTAAATCTATTTTCAAATTTATAATTATTCTTTAATATATTTAGTATTTTTATTGACTCTTCTGTTTTTCCTAAATATAAATTTGCATATGCTTTTGTAAGAAGATAAATAGGAGATTCATCCCCGTATATCTGGTAATTTATCTTATTAAAAATACCTAGAGACTTTAAGATATCTATATAATACATAGAAGTTAAAATTGAGCTATTTAAAAAATTATTATTTGTATTTGTTGGTATTGTATCTTGCATTCTTGAGAAATATTCATAATCACTTTCACTCTTTTTTTGCTGAACTAATTTTAACAAATATACAAAAGGGTCTTTATCCCACTCTTTTAATAAAATATGATTTGCCATATATTCATTGTTCTCTAAGTTCTTTAAAAAATCTATTGCTTTAAAAAAGATTGTATCTTCTAAATATGATTCTTCATCATTTTCGAAAGAGATATCAACATATAAAGAGTATAACTCTTTTGCAAAATAACTATACATACCTTTTTCATTTTTTATTCTATTTTTGATTAATTCTTTTTGTTTATTATCGATACCTTGTTTTATTTTATTAGAAGTAATAAGATACATAATAGCATATAGCTTATTTCCTGGACTTAACTTATATGCTTTTTCAAAATTCTTATATGCATTTGTAAAATCTTGAACTTGTCCATAAGCTAAAGCTAAATTATAAAAAGTATATGCCTTTGAATTTTCATTTATCTCTTTTTTTAACTCTTTAATTCTTAAAATAGGATCTAATCTTATAGCTTTTATAAACTTTATATTGTAATTAAACATTGCTTCTAAATTTTCAAGACTGCTTCTATCTTTTGTGACCATTCCTTTTACTGTATCATACATTAGCTCTTTTGTATCAGAAAAAATAAAAGGTACAAAATAGTAAAGATAGTCTATTTTTCTATTATCATCAAACTTTAAAACTGATTTCAAATAATCACTTTCAGAATATAAATCTTTTTTAAAATATATTTCAAAAGGAAGTTTTAAATGAGTTTTGTAATTCTCTTTTCTTTTTGAAATTAGTTCTAAAGTCTCTTTTGCATCATCTAACTTATTTAACTTTAAATCAACAAAAAGTGATATCCAATAAATATCATCTAAAATATCTTCTTCAAAATCTTCTTTTATTAATTTGTTTAAAACTTTATCTGCTCTTAAAAAATTATTTTGTTTTATATATATCATTGCTTTTTTCAAATCAAGTGAATAGCTCATAGCATTTAAAGCACCTAAAGCATTATCATAATCTTTTATTATTAGATATCTGTTTGATAACTCTTTTAATATAATATCTTTGATATTTTTTATTATTTCACTTTGATTTTTTAATTTATCACTATTTTGGAAAATAGTTACTAAATCTATCATATATTTATCATCTGAAGTAAGTGAAAATAGATAATAACATGAGGCAATAAAAGCATATGGTTCATTTAATAAATTTGATTTCTTTGAATATATTTTTGAAAATAACTCAATAGCCTTCTCTTTTTGATTTTCATTTAATAATATAATTGCCATATTCAATAAAGATGGAGCTTCATAAGCTATTTTTGTTTTATTAAATATTTTATAAGCTTCTAAATATCTCTCTTTATTAAATAATAATACTGCTTTATTAAACTCATTTGATATCTCTAACTCATCAAACTTGTCTAATTCAAAAATAATTTGAGGTTGTGATTTTAGTATATCATTTGCATATGAAATAGTGTTAATTAATAAAAAAATCGATACTATTTTATATATAAACTTCAACTCAAACCTTTATATAATAGCATTTACTTGAGCATATAACTCTTCATTTCTTCTTTGAAGGTCATTTATTCTATTTTTTAATGTAATATTTTCCATTCTTAATTGTTGTAAATCATCTCTTGCAATTTGAAGGTTACCTTGATTATTTTGTAAACTTTTAGTACCAATCTTTACCTGTTTTTCATATCTCTTAATTAATGCTTCCAATTTCAAAATTTCATCTTCACTTAAAGTTTTCTCTTCTTTAATTTTGAAGTACATAACTTTATATGTGTGAGAAGTAGTTAAAAAATATAACAAAACAATTATTAAAACAGCAATTATAATTAAACTCACAATTTCTTCCTATTTATAATTTTAAGCTAAGAGTTACTCTTAGCTTAAATATTTATCTATCTTTTTAAATTAATTAATGTACTTAAAAGCTCATCAGAAGTTGTAATTGACTTTGCATTTGCTTCAAACGCTCTTTGAAATACCATTAGATTTACTAAGCTTTCACTTAAATCTGCTTTACTAAGCTCAAGAGCTTGTCCTTTTACTCCATTTGTATTGTTATTATTTGTACTATAAATAACATTTCCAGAATCTTGAGTTGCTCTAAAGTTATTATTTCCAACAGCTTCAAGTCCTCTATTGTTTGTAAATCTTGCAATTGAAACTTGTCCTACTGCATATTCAACTCCACCTTCAGTGATTGTTACAAGTCCAGTATCATCAACTTTAAATCCTCCAAATTTACTATCTGAAATATTTAAAACATCTAATCTTAATTGTAGACTAGCCTGAGTAGAAGATTGATCAACTCTAGTTGTAATTTCCATAAATTCACCACCTGCTCCTCTTCTTCCAGAATATTCACTATTTACTTCTACAAAACCTTCTTTTAAATCCCAAACTGGAACTTCAAGGTCCTTAAATGTAATACTTGGAACATTTCCACCAAATCCTGTATATCCTGTAACTCCTGCTTTTTCTCTAACTTCAATATCTGCACCATTTACAACTACCTCATATCTATTTCTTAGATTTGGATTTTTGTTTATTTCATCTTGAAGTTTTGTAGCAGCTGTTGCTGGAGTCTCATTCTCTTCTGTTTTTATTGAAATATTTGAACCTGCAAGAGTTAAAATTATTTCAGATCTAGAAGCACCTGTAAAATCAACTGTAAACACTTGAACTTCTGGATTACCTTCATTATATGCTTGAGTTTGATTATATGCTCCACCTGTTTGTGTTATATTTAAAGATTTTGCTGTATTACTACTATCAACCACTCTTGTTTGATTTATACTAATTCCACCTGTTCCATTTGCAGTTGCATTTACTATATCTTTTAAAGCTGGATCATTTTTGATTTGAGCTAAAATATTATTTCTAACATCAGATTCTGTTCCTGTATATCCAGTACCTGTTGTAAATGAATAAGTTGTTCCATTTATAGTAACACCATAAGTTGTATTATCTGTAACTGGTGCAGTAATAGTATAAACACCTTGTTCCATAACTGTACTTGTTACAGCATTATTTGCATTATTTGCTAAATTTGGCTGAGTTGGAGCAACATTTATTCTTAAATCTCCTTCGATTCTCTCACCATCTGCTGAGTTAATTGTGAATACTCCATTATTTATTGGACTTACAACTAATTCTCTTCCTGGATTTGCCGCATTATATGCTGAAACATTTGTAGATATTGCTGTATATATTGCATTTTTATCAACTGGAGTTGTTGTTGCAAATGTAGTAGAAATAGTGTTACTCCCTACTTTTATATCATATGTATATCCTGCATTATTTACTAACTCATTTAAATCTACTGTTGGATCTGTTTCAAGTTTTGCATCAAACTCTATATCATAATTTGCTTCATTTGTTTCAAGAACCAGATTTCCATTTATATTTTTTGCAACAATATAATCTCCAAGTTGTGGTCCTGAAGAAGTTCTTGTATTGTTAATAGCATCAACTATTGTATTAATATCTCCTGTATTTACATTTCCAATTTCAATTGGTACTGCTTTTGGAGGAACTGCACCATCATTTGGAACAGGAATCACATATCCTAAATCTTTATCAAATACATTTATACTAAATGAGAAAGTTTTATTATTTGCTGCACCATATAGATCTTGAGTTGTATAAACACTTCTTTGGTTACCATTTACTAATCTTGATAATGCATCTCTTGCTTCTTCAAGAGCTTGTTTTCCAGATCCTAAACTTGCTACTGCTGTTGATTGGAATGTTCCTTTTACAGAGAATTTTTCATTTTCTCCTGAATATTCAGCAACTTGAGTAATTTTAAACTCTTTTCCTGGAACTAATGATTTAATTTGAATAACACCTCTTAACATATCAGCAAGATTTGTTGTTTGTTCATACATTCCATTTGGATTTAATACATCACTTGTAGGATTTGTTCTATCCTTTGCCATATATGCAACAACTCCTGCTTCCTTATTAGAAATAGTATCTGCTAATGCTTTATATGTATTTATCTTTCCTGCTAATTTATCATATTTTGCTATTTCTTGATCTTTAAGAGATCTTTCTGCTTCAGTTGAAGTTGGCATAATCTCTATTAATGCTGGATCTTTTAAATTATATAAAGCTCTTTCATCAACAGGTGTCATTGGTAGTGCATCCCAAAGTTCATCTCTCCATGCAGGAGTTGTTTTTGTAACAACAAACTTTTGAGTATAGCTGTTTCCATTTACAACCATTTCAATAGAGTCACCCTCTTTTCCAATAATTGAAGTTGGTGGAACTCCTGTTTTAAAGTTTGCTTGTGAAACTTGAGAAGTTGATCCTTTTGATGGAAGACTTGGATCATCTTTATATTTTTGTAACCACTCATTATAGTTTGATAAAGCTAAATCAATATCTTTTAATTTCGCTGCTTTTGTTTTTCCACCAGCTCCACTAAATACACTAACTGGATCTGATTTTGCAGTTTCATTATAATTTGTAGCTTTTGCTGCAATTGTTTCAATATAATCTTTATGTCTTATAATTCCATTACCAAGATTTTTAACATATACATCTGTAAATCTACTTGCATTTTGGTTTGTTGTTTTTACATCATTTTTTTGATCAATTGAACTCATTGCCCAACCTTGAACTTCATAACCATCTGCATTTTGTAATGTTCCACTTTGTCCCATTCTAAGATTTCCAGCTCTTGTATAAAAAGTTTCAGCTGTTCCTAGAGTGTTTTTATTAATAACAGTAAAAAATCCATCACCTTGAAGTGCCACATCATATTCTACACCTGTGATTTTTGAACCACCAGTTACAAATACTTTCTCTGCATCTTGAACATATGATCCTTTACCAATCTTTCCTTGGTAAATTTGATCTGCAAATGAGATTCTACTAGCTTTATATCCAATCGTATTTACGTTTGCAATATTATTTGACTCATTGTCTAAAGCAGTTTGATGTGCTGATAATCCTGATATTCCAGTCCATAATGCACCTATCATATCCTATCCTTTGTTTTAAGGTAAATGAACATAAATGTTCATACTTCTATACAATTTTTTGTACAAAAGTATAAACAATTTGTTTATACTCTATCTTTTCATCTCAATTGCTGTTTGTAAAAACTCATCTGATGTTGTAATAGATTTTGAACTAGCCTCAAAAGCTTTTTGATAAACCATAAGTTGAGTTAAAGCTGTACCATAATCGATATTTGCTCTTTCAAGAGAACCACCTCTTATTGTATTCATACTATCTGCATTAAAAGCTTCTCCGCTATACTCTGTTTTTTTATAAAGATTTCCACCGATTGCTTCAAGCCCTTGTTCATTCCTAAAACCAACTGTGCTTAATCTTCCAACTAAAAATTTATTCGTACCACTTGTAACATATACAAAACCATCATCACTAATAGTAACATCTGCTAAACTTTTATCAGCTATTCCTAAAACATCTAATCTTATATTTATATCACTCTCTCCATAAGTTCCTAAATCACTATAATCTAAGATATTTGTAATCTCTAAGAACTCAGCTTCTGCTGCTTCAACTGCACTTTTTAAAGCATCTCTTGCAGCATAAACTGTATCTATTCCCCAACCTTTATTTGCACTTATAGTATCTATATTAAAAACTTGCTCTTTATTTACACTAACTTCAGAAACACTAAACTCTTTTCCAGGAATTAAACTTGATACATCCAAAACACCATCTTTAACACTTGCTGTAAATCCAGCAGAATTTGATACTTTATCGCTTAAGTCTTTTAATGCTGAAACTATAGTATCTGCTTTTAAATAATTTAAAGTTTGTTCTTCTTTTCTATTTCTTGCTTCATTATATGCCAACTCTTTTGAATCTTTATCTGCTTGAGCTTGATTTTTTGCTGCAATTTCAGCAGCAGTTGTTGTTGGCATAGCATCAATTGTAGCTTGAGATGGAATATTTGCTAAGATATTATCTAACTCATCTTGTGTAGCAATTGTAGAAGGAAGAGCTAAACCATATTTAGCTCTTCCTTCTTCAGATAAAAACTCATAAAGTTTATTCATATCATCTTCACTAATTCCTGTTTTAGCATCAAACTCTACACTAAAAGTTTTTCCATCTATTGTAATAGTTAATTTATTTCCTTCACTATTTATATTGTCAAATTTTTTAGAAAAATCTATCTTACTATTTTGTGATGTTGGAACTGGATTATCACTATTTATTATTTCATAATCATTTGAAGTAAATTCAAGATTTGAATTATTTAGTTTAATCTCTTCTACTTTAAATTCATTTCCTAAAGCTTCACTTTGTTCAATTGTTAATATTCCATCTTTATAAGTTGATGAAAAACCACTTGCCTGAGAAATTTTATAACTAAGTTCTTTTAATGCATCTTCTTTATCTGCTTCATCAAAAGTAACAGTGTAATTTCTACCATCAAGATTTATACTTATTTCATTTCCTATTGGATTTAGATTATTTAAGTTTGTACTTAAATCTATTTCAGAAATTTGTCTTTTTTGAGATGGTTTGTCTTTATTATTGATATAATCTTGTACTATATTTTGATAATTATTTTGTAGTTTATCTACATCATTTCCCTTTGAAACAGAAGTTTTATAGTTATCACCTTTTTTATCATCACTATCTGTTTTTGAACTATATCTATAATCAGTAGTTTTTGTATTAATATTATGAACAACTCCATCAATTATAATAGAAGTAGATAACATATTTTTAGAGAAATCATCTGTAAAAATTTGTTTTGTTGGATCTGAAGAATCTATAACAATATTTTGTGGAACTAATCCTTGAATTTTAAAATTATCTTGAGTTACCAAAAATCCATCTTTTGCTTGAACTAAATTTCCAGCTCTTGTATAAGCAATAGAGTCATCTTCCCTATTTCTTACTATAAAAAATCCTTTACCTTCAAGTGCTACATCAATCCCTGAACCAGTTCCTACAATTTGTCCTTGAGTAAAAACTTTAGATACACTTTGAGTTTGAACCCCTTTTCCAATACCTGCTTGTGAATACATCAAATCTGAAAAATGTATTTCATCTTTTTTGTGTCCTACAGTACTTGAATTACTTATATTATTAGCTTCTGTTGAGATTCCTTTATCTTGTTGATAAATTCCAGATACTCCATTCCATAAAGCTCCTATCATATTAATCCTTTTTAATTAGAAAATTCTCGTAATTGAAGAGAATGGCATAGATACTTTCTCTTGTGAAAGTATAATTGTATTTTTACCACTTGGCACATAGTTATGGTTTACAACTTCATTTCCATCAGCATCTTTTATAACTAATTTTCCATCTTTAACAGCTGGTGTTCCTAAACCATCTAAAACAATTGTTTGTCCAGTTTTTTCACCTTTTTCATCATAAAGATTTCCAGCTTCATCATATTGTGCTGATTTATAGCCACCTTCCCCATCTTCAAGAGCAATTCCTTGGTATAAATATTGCCATTCTCTACCAATAGCCATAATTTCACCATCTACCATTTCAATAGATTCTATTGTAAATGCTTTTAGTGCACCTTCAGCATTTGTAGAACCATTTTCAACATCTTTTCCAATAATTCCCACAGCAGTTGAAAGAGAAGATTGTGTAAATGCGGTTTGAATAGCTTGTAAAGATTTTATCATCTCCATATTTGCATTTAATGTACTCATTTGCATTTGAGTTGAAAGCATTTTTGCAGAATCCATAGGTTTTGTTGGATCCTGAAGTTTTAACTCTTCAATCATTAGTTTTAAAAAGTCATTTGTTGTTAGTTGATCATTACTTATACTTTGCGTATATTGGTTTCCATATTTATCTGTTCCTGTATTTATTGATAATCCGTCAGCCATTTTTGCTCCTTAAATCATATGTTCATCGAAAAAGTATCTTACAACATTATCTGAATCCATAGCATCTTGAACTCTAACTGCTAGTTTTTCATCAATAACAATAATATCTCCTGTTCCAATGATCCTAGAGTTTACATAAATTTCTCCACCACTACCTGCTGGTTTGTGAAGTGATATAATATCTCCTTCGTTTAGTTTTAAAAACTCACCAATTGAGATATTGGTATATCCTAGCATTACATCAACAACAATCTCTGTATCTACTAATAAATCATAAACTCTTTCACTAATTTCCATTTTTATTCTTTGTTAAAAAATTTCAAATTATTATATCACAAAAACTTTTTTATATAATTAAATCCAAAGATTCAAGCATTGTTGATATTTTTGCCTCAATATTACCATCATAATTTCCAATATTACTTGCAATTACAACACCACCAGCAACAACATTTATATCTTCAATTAGTTCAATGTGATTTTCTAATTCTAGCTCTTTTTTTAAAATTACATAATCTTTTGGATTTAAATGAATTTTTACTTTTGTTGCATTTTTAACTTTTTCTAAAAGCTGTTTTATAGTCTGTTTAGCAATTTTTGTAGAGTTTTCTCCAAGCTCAATAGCAATAATCTTTTTTGCTATTCCTATTGCTGTTTTTAGCATTTTGTTCTCTACTTGATTCACCGTTTTTTCAAAAAACTCTGCACTTTGTTGTAAATCTTTTATTGCTTTTACAACCTGAGAATCTAGCTCTTTATTTTTTGAAACAATATCACCCTCTATTGATAATATTTTTTGAGAAATTTGTTCCATTTTTATAGCTAAACTTGAAAATTCTGAGAATATTGGCTCAATTTTATTTAGAACTTCACTATTATCTATTATTGGAGTTGGTGGAACAACTATCTCTTTAGTTTTTATATCTTCTTTTAGTTCTTTTATCTCTTCGAAATCGTCAATATTATCTTCAAGTTTTTTATCTTCTTGCTTAAGTTTCTTAGAGAAATCACTAAGTTCATATTTTGAAACATTATCACTATTACTTAAAATTCTAGCACTAGCAAAAATACTTTCTGCCATTAACCATTCTCCCTTTCAATAACACCATCATCTATTAATTTCTGAGCAACAGCCAACATTCTTCTTTGAGCAGCTTCAATATCTTTAATTTTAACTTTAGTAAGCATTTCAGACTCTTCATTAAATCTATCTCTAACCCTTTGAGACATAGCACTCGTAACCTTATCAATTTGTTCTTCAGTTGAATTTTTTAAAGCAACAACAATATCAGCTGATTCAACACCTTGAATAATCTTCATAATATACTCTGTATCTAATTCTAATAAATCTTCAAATACAAACATATTATCTTTTATTCTATTAGCAAGTGAAGTATCTATACCATTAATGTTTTTCAGAATATCAATAGCTTTTGGTCCCATTTTATTAAGCATATCAGCAACAACTTTAACTCCACCAACATCAACAATAGATGATAATAACGATTCTAACTTTCTTTCTAAAACTGCTGATATAGTTCTTACAACATCAGGAGAAACATCTTTTATTGTAGCAATTTGAATACTTACTTTTACTCTAGTTTCTTCATCTAATTCCATTAAAACATCTGCTGATTTTGAAGGATCCATATGAGATAAAATAACTGCTATTGTATGTGGTGATTCATCTTTGATAAAGTCACTTAACTGCTTTGGATTTACACCATCAAGATAAGAAAATGCTTGATTTGCAAGTTTCATTCTTGAAAGTTTTTCTAGAACTTCATCAGCAGCTTCTTGACCAATAGATTTATATAAAATCTCTTTAGCAAAATCATACCCACCTGAACTAATAAATCCTTTTGTTCTTGTATATAAGTGAAACTCTTCTAAAATTGCTAAAGAAACCTCTTTATTTATTGATTGTATTTGTGTGATAGCTGTTGAAATTTGTTCAACATAATCTTGTTCTAAATATTGGAAAATTTTTACTGTTGACTCTTCTCCAATAAGGACAAAGAATCTAGCAACTTTTTCTATCATTGACATACCTTTTAATATATCAATATCATTATATGCATTTATTGCCATACCTTATCCTTATTTAAAATTAACATTTCCCTCACTCAATAATAGCTCAATCATTCTTGCTATATCGGCTGGGTTGTTATTTATTTCTCTATCTAGCTCTTCAATGAATACTTCATATTTTGCTGCTGATTCTTCATCTAATCCATCAATATTATTTAGAATTTGACTTTTTACTTTAGTTTTTAATCTCCCTTGAGCAGTATTTTGATCCAATTCATTTTCAAGTCCTGCTAACATATCTTTAACTAAATCATCATCATCAACTGTTAATTCCTCTTTTTTACCCTCTCCTAAAATTACTAATTCACTATTAGAAACAAATCGTCTATAAAATATAAACAATATTAATCCAACAATCAAATATTGTATATAATCTTTATATTCATCTAAAACTTCTTTAATATTTGATGCACTTAAATATGTTTTTGAAGCATCAGTAATAACATTTCCAAATTCATCAACTAGTTCACCATTTTCATTATATGATTTTAATCCAACAAATTTAAAATCTTTTACAGAAACTTTATCTCCTCTATTTTTATCATAACCTATTGCATCTTCGACCAATGATTCAAGACTTGACAAAAACTCTTCTTTATTTGGGTGATCTTTTAAGACCATAGAATCAAATGAAACAGATGCTGTAACTCTTCTTATATTAGTAAAGTTTGCATCTTTTTGAGATATTAATTTTCTTGATATCTCATAGTTTGTAACTGTATTAGAACTTTCACCTTCTGAAGATACTTTATTTCCTTCATTTGCAACTTGAGGTGGTTGAATATTATTATCAACGCCTACAACTTCTATTTCATCTGGCATACCTGTTGCACTATTTGAACTTTCAATAACTTGCTGAGATCTTACTGTTCCTTGAGGTGCAAAAATCTCTTCTTCTATATCTTTTCTTACAAAGTCTAAATTTACATTTACTTTTGCAACAACTCTTCCATAACCAACAACAGGTTCAAGTAGAGTTATAATCTTTTTTTCATAATCCTCTTCAAATTTTTCTTTATATTTTGTTTGAATTGTTGATCTTTGATTATTTATATCATCTGCATTTAATTCTAATAAGTTACCATCACTATCTATTAGTTGAATATTTTCAACTTTTAATTCAGAAACAGCTGATGCTATAAAATTTTTAATACCATCAATTTGTTTTTGTGTTAAGTATAAACCTTGTCTTAATGTAATAACAGCAGATGCAGTAGTATCAGCTTTTTTTTCTGTAAAAATAGTCTCTTTTGGAATAGCAATTTTAACATTCGCTTTTAAAACACTAGAAAGTGCCTCCAAACTTTTACTAAGTTCTCCTTCTAATGCTCTTAAATATTTAACTTTGTTTTCGAAATTTGTTGTTCCAATAGTAGATTTCTCAAAAATCTCCCAACCAACATGTTTGTTTGTAGATGCTTCACTAGTTACAAGTTTTATTTTTGCAATATTAACAAACTCTTGCGAAGTTTTAAGTGTAAGATTGCTTCCACTTCCTGTAATAATAAATTCTATTCCAGCAGCTTCTAATTCTTCACTAGCTCTCATAACATCAGCTTGTGTAAGATTTGAAGCTATTATAAAATTCAACTTCTTATCTTCACTTTTTAAAGTTGTAAAAAGTAAAAAACCTATTATAATTGCTGCTAGTAATCCTATTCCACCAAAAACTGCAATTTTCTGAACTTTATTTAAATTATTTATGAATTTTGTTATCTGTTCTAGCAATATTTATCCTAATTAATTTTTACCAGATGCATCAATAACTGATCTGAATAGTTTTGAATCTCTTTTAATAGATGTTTGAATAGCATCAAATATAACTTTATTTTTTGCTTGTTCACTCATTTGACTATCTAAATTAACATTATTCCCATCATTTTGTTCTATAAGATTTGGAACTTTAATTAATTTTGGATTATTACTTGATCTGTAATCAATATTATGCATATGTGATGATGTTGTTCTCGTCATTTGTAAAATTTGTTCTTGCTTTAACTCTTGTTCAAAAACCAAATCTTTTGTTTTGTATTTAGGAGTATTTATATTTGCAATATTGCTCGATATTACTTTTTGTCTTTCACCTCTAAAATTCAATTGTTCAAAAAGTGTTTGTGAAACTTTGCTTGCATTCATTATCTAGTATTTCCTATTTTTTCTATAAGACCAGCATTTAACTCATCTATTGTTTTAATTGCTTTTTGTGATTGATCAAATCTTCTATGTGCATCAATTAGCTCAACCATTGTTGTTACTCTATTTACATTAGATTGTTCAACTGCTCCAAGAATAATTTGATTATCATTGTTTTCAAGATTTTCAACTAAATCAAGGTTTAATGCCCTGTAATTATTATCTCCAACTTTTTCTAAGTTTTTAAAACCAGTTTGAGCAATACCAATTTCTAATTGAAAATTATCTTCAATAATTATTGCTTCATTATCTTGATTTAATACATTATTCCCATTTCCATCTACTAAAAAACCATCTTGATTTTTAAATGCACCATTTCTTGTATATAAAATATCACCGTTTTCATCTTGTATCTTAAAAAATGTATCATAAGCATTTAATGCAAAATCTAAATCATTTCCAGTTGTTCTAATAGCTCCCATATGTGGATCTGTATATCTTGTATCAATCTTTGGTATATTATTTATTGTAATTGATTCTACAAATTTCTTTTTAGGACTATTTTCCATTTTTTGTAAGTACCAATTAAAAGTAGTTTCAGCTGTTCCCTCTTGTTTAAATCCTATTGTATCAGCATTTGCAAGATTATTACTTATTTGATCCAATCTATTAATTTGATTAACCATAGAAGCAGCTAATGGATATACACCTTGATTCATATTAATTCCCTTCTTCTAGTTATTAAACTCTGCAATTAATTTGTCCAAATCATCTCCAACTAAATCTTCTGTATCCTTATCTCCATGAATATGTTTTGCCATAGGAATATCATTTGAAGAATCATCTTCAAAAAGATTATTTAAATATTTTGATAATTTTCTAATAACAGACATAACTCTTTCAATTTTTTGTCTATTTATATCATTAAATTGCATAAGCTCCATACCTTGGAAAATATGTACATCTTCGTTATCTAAAACTATTTTTAAATCTTTTAAAGAGTTTTCAAACTCATTTGATTTCTCAAGTTGTTCTTTAAATTGAACTATATTTGGAAATTTGTCACAAAGCTGATTTAATAAAGCTTTTTGAGAAACAACATAATCATCATATGCTTTAATTCTATTTCTTATTTCTCCATTATTATCAAGTGCCAAACTTAAAACATCAAATATTTGTGATACTTTTTCTTCAGAATCATTTGCAACTTGACTTAGTTGACTCACAACCTTTGTATCATTCTCAGCTGGAAAAGGGAAAATACCTTCATTTATTTTTGATGAAGACCATTCTTTACCAATTTCATCCTTATCAATAGATACTTTTTGAGTTTTATCACTATTTTCAATCTCTTCTAGTAATGTTCCTATTTCTTCAATTTTACTATCTTTTGAAGATGGCATAATATTTTTCTCTTCATCTAGAGCACTATTTAATAAAGCTTCGATATCATCTGTATCAACTTGCTTATTTATATCTTCTATTTCTTGCTTTGATTCATCCTGAGGAAGTTCAATTCCTCCCATCAAGGCTTCAATATCTTCTTGACTCATTCCCATAATAAAAACCCTTTTATATTATTTTTTAAGAACACCGTCTAATTTCTCTTTTAAAACCTCTGCATTAAATGGTTTAACAATATAGTTATTAACTCCTGCTTTTAAAGCTGTAATAACTTCACTTTTACCACCTTCAGTTGTAATCATAATAATTGGTGTTTTTTGATGAGTTCCCTCACTTCGTATTTTCTTAACAAGTTCTAAACCATTCATATTTGGCATGTTCCAATCTGTTAGAATAATGTCATAATTCCCTTCTGTAAGAAGTTTCCAAGCTTTCAGACCATCTTCAGCCTCGTCAAAACTCTCTTTGCTAAATCCTAGTTGCATTACAACATTTCCAATAATTCTTCTCATTGTTGAACTATCATCAACTATTAGAATTCTCATATTTATGCCCTCTTTAAATTAAAATATTTCAATAATTATTGCATTATAATAGAAATGATTTAAATTTTTACTTAAAATATTCTATTATCTTTATCTAAAATTAATACATTTTTACATATAATAATTTTTAATTCAAAAATATGGAGAAGCTATGATTAGAGGACTATACACAGCAGCAACAGGAATGAATGCTATGCAACATCAAATTGATGTTACGTCTAATAATATTGCAAACGTAAATACAACTGGTTTTAAACAAGATAGAGCAGAATTTCAAGATTTAATTTATGAAAATCTAAATTATACAGCTGGACAAACAAGTCAAGACACTTTAAATCCAACGGGAATTGATGTAGGACTTGGAGTTAGACTTGGAAATATTCAGAAAAATTTTACAGAAGGTGATATAAAACCAACAGGAAATCCTCTTGATGTAGCAATAACAGGAAGAGGATTCTTTCAAATAACTATGCCAAATGGAGAAATTGCATACTCAAGAAACGGTAATTTCAAACTTGATGCTGATGGAACAATAGTAAATGGAAATGGATATGCACTTGAACCACAAATAGTTGTTCCAGAAAATGCAAAAGATATATCAATAGCAAAGGATGGATATGTAACTGCAAGAGATCCACAAACTAATGATACTATAGAACTTGGTCAAATTATCTTAGCCGATTTTATAAATCCTGCTGGTTTATCTCCACTTGGTGACTCTTTATTTTTACAAACAGATGCTAGTGGTGATGTGCAAGAAGGTAATCCAACAACTGATCAATTTGGTGGGCTTAGTCAAGCTATGCTTGAAACTTCTAACGTTAAACTAGTAAATGAAATGGTTGATTTGATTACTGCTCAAAGAGCTTATGAAGCAAACTCAAAAGCAATTACAACTGCTGATAGTATGCTAGATACTGTAAATAGACTAAAGAATTAATAGTAATTATTAGTTATGGATTTTGAAGAGTTAAAAAAAAGAAGAGAAAGAAATTTAAGTAAGCATAAATTAAAAAAAAGAGCTTACTATTTAAAAAGCAAACTCAATAAAGAGATAGACTATGATGATGAATTAAAAGATGAAATTTTTTTAGAAAAAATAAAGTCTATCGTTAAAAGTCAAAAAGAGCATATAGATAATCGACAAGATATTATAAAAAATAAAATATTAGAATATCAAGAGAAGAAAAAGAATTATTATGAAAAGAATAAAGAAAAAAGACTTGATTATGATAAAGAATATAGAGAAAGAAAAAAAGAAGAGTTAAAAGAATATAGACGAAAATATTATGAAAAGATGAAAGAATCTAAAGAAAAAGAGGAATAAATGGCTGAAGATAAAACAAAAACTGAAAATAACACTGGAAGTTCAGAGATTTTAAATGATGCTGATGCAAATGATAAAACTACTCATAAAATTTCTGATAAACAAACTTTAGTCAAAAAGATTTTAATTGTTGCTATTGCACTACTTACTATTTTCCTAATTTTAATAATAATTTTACTCTCAAATAGAACTCAAACTGATGAAACTATTCCTAATAATGATGTTCCAGTTCAAATAGAAGAACAAAATAAAGAGATAATAGTTGAAGAAGAATTGGATTTTAAATTTGATTTTAAAAAATTAGATCCTGAAAAACTAAATGAGCAACTAGAACTTTTAACAAATAAAGGATTAGAACTAGAGGCGATGCAAGAGAATCAAAATATTGAAAATTCTGATAAGAAAAGGGCTGATGCATCTGGTATATTTTTAGATAATGATAAATTAAATAATTTTGAAGAAAATCAAGAAAATATTCTTAATGATAATAATCTCCAAGAAAATCAAAATATTAACTTGGAACAAAACAATGAAAATGAAAATGATGAAAATAATCTAAACCTATCTAAGAATGAAAATAAAGTAATTAATAAAGAGAATAAAACCCCTACGATAACTGTAAACAATGGTCTTATCTTAATACTTAATAAAAATGAAGAGAATATTAATAAAGCACCTGAAACAACGGATAATTCTGAAGCTAAAGAAGAAAAAGTAGATAATATAGACTTGCTAAGTTTAATAAATGTTGCAAAAATAAAAGGTAAACTTCAAAAGAAATATTACGACAAAATCAACAATATAGATAGTTCTTTGCTTTTATGTAGAGACAATCAAGATAATATAGAGATTTATTTTGGTCCTTTTACAAACAATGAACTACAAAAAGAGTTACTTTCTAAACTTTTAAATGCTGGTTTTACAGAGTCATATTCTCTTGAAATGAGTGAAGAAGAATTTAATAAAAGATGTAAATATTAAAATATAAAGATTCTTATGAGTTTTCTAAAATATCATAAGCATCTTTAACAAAGATTCTTTTACTTTCTATATCTACTTTTAATATAAAGTTATCAAAGATATGTGGAATTAGAAAAGTTTTAGGAAGTTCTTTTTCAACAAGTTCCTTACTTGTTTCCACTTGCAAATAGTCATTTAAAGGAAATCTATGAATATCACTAACTTTTCCTAAAAGTAAATCATCTTCATAAACTTCACAATTCATTAAATCAAACCAAAAGTGTTCATTTTCTTCTAATATACAAGACTCTTTGCTATCTTCAATTGTTGAAAAAAGTTCTATATTCGTAAGTTTCTTTGCAGAATCTATATCTTCAAAACCTTCAAATCTTATTAGTTCTTTATTTAAATTATACTCTAATACTTTAAGTGTGATTTTTTTATTTGTGAAGAAAACTTTATCTTTCTTAAACTGATTAGGAAAATCAGAATCTATAAAAAGTCTTAAATAACCTTGAAGTCCAACTGTTTTTCCTAATTTAGCAACATAAACTTTATTATTCATAAACTACTTTGATACAATCTGAATTTTGTAAGAAACACCATCTTTTGCTTTACAACCATTTGCAATAGTTTTAAGAGCATTTATCATATTTCCATTTTTACCTATTAATTTTCCTATATCAAGATTATTTACTTTTAAAGTAATTAAAGTAAAATTATCTTCAATCTTTTCTTCAAAAGCTTCTACATCTTCAGGAATAGAAACAATTAATTTGGCATAGTTTTCTATAAAGCTTATTATCATTTTACTATTTTGTAGTTAATTTTTTAACTTTTTCAGATGGTTTAGCACCAACACTAATCCAATAGTTATATCTTTCTTCATCAATTTTGAAAACATTTGGTTCAACAACTGGGTTATAATATCCAATTGATTCAATCCATCCTGAATCTCTTCTTTTTCTTGAATCTGTTACAACTATTCTATAAAATGGTTTTTTATTTCTTCCCATTCTTGTTAATCTAATTACTGTCATTGTTTTGTCCTTTTTTTATTTATAGTATTGAACTCTAAACTCTATTAAGTTCACAACTCAATACTATTTGAATTTTAATTATCTAGGAATTTTAGGCATTCCATTTGCTTGCATTTGAGAAAGCAAATTAGAAAAACCTTTCATTCCACCTTTACTCGATAGCTGTTTAGCCATCTTTGATGCACTTTTAAACTGTTTCAAAATTTTATTTACTTGAACTTCACTAAGCCCTGCTCCACTTGAAATTCTTTTTCTTCTACTTGGATTTAATAAATCTGGGTTTTCTCTCTCTTTTGGCGTCATTGAAGCTATTAAAGCTTTTATTCTTACAATCTCTTTTGAATTATCAAAGTCCATATCTTTTAGTCCTGGCATCATATTTGATAAGCCTGGAATCATTCCCATAATAGACTTTAATGAACCTAATTTGCTTAGCATTTGAAGTTGTTCTAAAAAGTCATTAAAATTAAATTCACCTTTTTTAATCTTTCTGCTTACTTCTTTTGCTTTTTTCTCATCAATAATAGTTGCAGTTTTCTCAGCTAATCCAGCAATGTCTCCAAGTCCTAAAAGTCTTGAAACAATTCTATCAGGTATAAATACTTCAAGATCTGGCATTTTTTCACCAGTACCTATGAATCTAAGTGGAACACCTACTTGATTTGCAATACTTAAAGCAACTCCACCTTTTGTATCTCCATCATATTTTGATAATATAACTCCATCTATTCCTATTTTTTCTTTAAATGTACTAGCCGTTTTTGTAGCATCATGCCCAGTTAAAGAGTCTGCAACATAGAAAATTTCACTTGGATTTATAGCACTTTTTACATCTTTAAGCTCATCCATAAGCTCTTCATCAATAGCTAATCTTCCTGCTGTATCTATTAAAACAACATCATAATGCTCTTTTTTAGCTTTTTCAACTGCTGCTTTTGCAATTTTTACAGGATTTTTTTCTATATCATCAAAATATATCTCAACATCAATTTGTTTTGCAATTTGTTTTAATTGCTCAACAGCTGCAAGTCTTTGTAAGTCACAAGCTGCAACTAAAACTTTTTTATTTCTAAGCTTTAAATAATTTGCAAGTTTTCCAGTTGTCGTTGTTTTACCACTTCCTTGAAGTCCTGTCATTAAAATAATAGTAGGAGGTGTATTTGCAAAAACAAAACCTTGATTACCATTTGCAGTTAAAACTTTTTCTAACTCTTCTTTTAATACTTTTATGAAGTTATCTTGTCCAATTCCAATATTTTTTACACCAAACTCTATTGAACTCAAAAGATCTTTTGTAGTTTTATGGTGAACATCTGCTTTTAGAAAAGCTTTTTTTAATTCACCTATTGCTCTAGATAATGATGCAGCATCATCATGATGTCTAATTTTATTTATTACACTTTTTAACGAACCTGTAATTGAATCAAACAAAATACTTCCTTATTTTTAATTTTGTAATATTACTTTTTTTTTGCTTTAATATAGTTTAAACTTTATGAATAATTTAAGTATATATTTAGTTTCATATTTCACATAAAGCCTTTGTTAAGGGCTTGTGTATTTTAACAAACTTAAATTTAGCTAAAATCATACACTTTAAATTCTTTTGGTTCATTTGAAATAAACTCATAATCAAATATTCTTGTAATTTTTGAATGAAGTAAAACTCTATTTACATTTGAAGCAACTCTTCCATATAAACTATCTCCAATTATTGGAAACCCAACAGAGCTTAAATGAACTCTAATTTGATGAGTTCTTCCACTTTCAATAACAAGTTTAACCTTTGACTTATTTCCTTCAACTAACATTGGATAAAGAGTTGTTTTAGCACTTTTACCATGCTTATCTATTTTAGATTTTGCTGTTCCTCTATCTTTTGTAGTTAAAATTGGTTTATCAATTACAAGTTCATCAATAACTTTTCCTTCAACAATAGCAACATACTCTTTATATACATTATTTTGTGCAAACTCTTTAATAGCTCTTTTTTGGAACTCTTCATTCTTTGCAAACATCATAACACCACTTGTCTCTTTGTCAAGTCTATTTAATAAAATTGCATTTGGGAATTTTCTTGAAACTTCATCTGCTGTTAAAAATGCTGGTTTATCAACAACTAAAATATCATCATCTTCAAAAATTACTCTAATTTTTGCAATATCTTTTACACTAAATTTAGTATCAACTCTTATTTCACCTCTAGCAATTAGAAGTTTCTTACCTCCAACACTTACTAAACCCTTATCTATAAGCTCTTTTGCCTTAGAATTAGAAACTCTTTCTTGTGCTGCTAGAAGTTTATAGGCTTTATCATAATCTATAGCCATTTTTTTATCTCCTTAAAAATCTCATCAAAGCTTCCAGCTTCTGTAAGCTCTGGTTTTAAAAGAGTATCTGATTTTTTTAAATAATCTTCTAACTCTTCTTCCTCAATTAAATAGTAGTTTTTTATACAAGAAAATAGTGATTTTTGATTAAAAATATTCTTTCCACTTATAATCTTACTTCCAAAGAAAGCTGGTTCTATTGGATTATGTCCACCTACTTTTGCAAATGCTCCACCTAATATTGTAATATCACTAATTGCATAAATATCATTTAATATTCCCATTTTATCTACAAGAATAATATCACTTGAAAAATCATCTTTTTGACTAAACTTGTGATAAGTTAAATCTTTATTTTTAATAAATTCACTTATCATAATATCAACTTTTGGAAACCTTTCAGGATGCCTTGGAACAACTATTAGTTTTCCATACTTTTTTTTATATGCATTTAATATAAGTTTTTCTTCACCTTCATGTGTACTCGCTGCAACTATTGTTTGAATATCTGGTTTTATAAAATCAATATTCTTTTTTGGAAGTTGAGCTAGTTTTATATTTCCAATTACCTCAACATTTTTAGCTCCAAGTTCAATAAGCCTTTTTTTATCAATTTCACTTTGAGCAAAAACTTTATCAATATTTTCAAATATTTTTATATATAAAAATCTAAAATTTAAATAAGATTTATATGATCTATCTGAAATTCTTGCATTTATAAGTATTGTTTTTGTTCCTTTTCTTTTTGCCATAAAAAAAAGCATATACCAAAGTTCAGCTTCCATAACTACTAGAACTTTTTGTCTATTTACCCAAAATGGTAAAAAGATTTCATATGGTAAAAATCTTACATTTTTTGTATATAGCTTTGCTTCCTCATAACCCGTATTAGTTATAACACTTATATTTGCTTTATCTTGGAACTCATCAATCAAAGGCTTTATTGCTTTTACCTCTCCCATTGAGCAAGAGTGAAACCAAACACCAGTAAAATCAAACTTTGGATTATTTTTCAAAAAGAATTTTGCAGGAATTGCCTCTTTATACTTTTTATTTCTAAGCTTTAAAAGTAAAAAAGGCAAAATTAGTATATATACAAAAAGTAATAATATGTTGTAAAATATACTAAATATGTTCAAGATTAGTCCTCAAGTGCTTGGGCTTCTTCTTCACCTTTATATAATATTCTTCCACAATGAAGACAATTTACTATCTCTTCACCTTTTATAACTTCAGCATAAGTTTTGTCATTTATTTTCATAAAACATCCAAAACAAGCCTGTTGTTTAACTGGAACAACCGCTGTATCTTTTGCCCATCTTTTAATTTTTTCATAGAAAGTTAAAATCTTTTTATCAAAATTTCCTAAAAGTTCATTTCTTTGTGCATAAACAACATTTCTATTTTCGTTAATTGAATTTATTTCATTATCAACTACTACTTTTACCTCTTTAATATCTTCTTCTTCTGTTGCTAGTTTTTCTTTTAATTCTTTTAAATTTTCTTCTTTTGCAACTGTAAGCTTATCTAATCTTTCAATCTCTTCATTTGCAAATGAAACTTGCTCTTTTGCTATCTCTTCTTCAAGTTGTAAAGCTTTCAGCTCTTTTTCATTTGATACATCTTTATTCTTCTTAGCTATATTATCTAGTTTAGATTTTAAATCACTTAGATGTATATTATTTTTTGTTCTTTTTGATTTTAATTCATCAATATCTCTATATGTACTATCTATTGAAGCTTTTAATACTTCTGCTGTTTCAACAAAAACTGCTAATTTTGCTTTTTGTTTCTCTATTTCTGGGTCAAATTGACTAATACTTCTATCATATTTTGATAAAGTAATTAAGTCCTGTAAATATTTATTCAACGGTTTCTCCTTTAAAAAACTCAAATGGATTTTTTGAAGCTAATATTATAGCTTTAAATTGATTTTTTTTCAAATAATCTTTTAGTAACTCTTCTAAAAGAAGACTAAAAGCATTTTCGCTCTCATAATGCCTTATATCTATTAGAGATATTCCTCTTGCTTTTGCTTCCATTGCATCGTGATATTTAATATCGCCTGTCAAAAAACAATCAGCATCAACTTCATCTATTAAACTCATTGCTGATCCTGTACAAATAGCAACTTTCCTAATTTTTTCTTTTGTTTTTACATATTTAATATTTTTTAGATTTAATTTTTTATTTAAATGCTTTAAAAGATCATCAAAACTAAAATCAACACTACAATTTGCTATAAATTCATTTTGATTATCTACTTTAAACTCTAGAATTCGTTCTATTACAAATCTATTTAGATGTGTTTTATCAATATTTGTGTGCATCGATATTAGACTAATATCTTTTTTTATAAGTTCTCTTACTATTTTTGTAGAGTAAGTATTATAATTTACTCTTTTTAATCCAGAAAAAATAAGTGGATGATGAGTAATTACTAAAGAGTTTGGTTTTAAAGTTTCAACTAACTCTAAATCCAAATCCATACTTAAATATAAGTTTTCAAAACTATCTTCCATATTTCCAACAATAAGTCCTGAGTTATCCCATTTTTCTTGTAATTCAAAAGGACTTAGAATATTTAAATACTCATAAATATCTTTAACTTTCATTAAGATTTTACTCTTTTTATTCTTTCTTCTTCTTGCTCTTTGTACATAACAGCACAAGCTTGAGATAACTCTCTTACTTTTAAAATATAATTTTGTCTTTGAGTAACACTTATTGCTTTTCTAGCATCTAAAGTATTAAAAGTATGACTTGCTAACATACAATAATCATATGCAGGAAGTGGTAATTGCGCATTTAAACAAGCTTTACACTCAAGAAAATACTCTTCAAAATGTTTAAATAAAATTTCAGTGTTTGCTACTTCAAAATTATATTTTGAGAATTGATATTCACTCTCTTTATGAACATCTGCATAAGTTGTTTTCCCAAATTTATTTTCATTCCAAATGATATCAAAAATAGAATCAACTCCTTGAAGATACATAGCAAGTCTTTCTGTTCCATAAGTTATCTCAACAGCAACAGGCTCACAAGAAATTCCCCCAACTTGTTGAAAATATGTAAACTGAGTAACTTCCATACCATCAAGCCAAACTTCCCATCCTAATCCCCAAGCACCCAAAGTTGGTGATTCCCAATTGTCTTCAACAAATCTAATATCATGTTTTGATAAATCTAAACCTAAATATTCTAAAGATTTTAAATATAGATCTTGAATATTTTCAGGACTTGGTTTTATTAAAACTTGAAACTGATAATAACTTCCTAATCTATTTGGATTTTCTCCATATCTTCCATCAGTTGGTCTTCTACTTGGTGCAACATAAGCTACACTCCAAGGAGTGCTATCTAAACTTCTAAGTAGTGTTGCTGGATGAAAAGTTCCTGCACCTGCTGGAATATCATATGGTTGAACAATATTACAACCCTCATTTGCCCAATATTCTTGAAGTTTTAATAACATTTGTGAAAAAGTAAGCATCTTATTTTATTCCTAGTTCTTTATTTATTCTTTTTTTGTCAAAACCACAAATCCAAGAGTTTCCAATCAAAATAACTGGAGCACCCTTGCATCTTTTTTGACAATCTTTTAAAGCATTTTTATCTTTTATTAAATCTATTTGATTGTATTTTATTTTTTTACTTTTTAAGTAGTTAATAGCCTCATTGCACAATTTACAATTTGGAAGTGTAAAAAGTGCAACTGGTTTCAATTATAGAATTACCTCTATATCTTTTGAGTCACTTTCAACAATTTTTGCTTTTACAACTCTATCTTCTTTTAGTTTTGCTGCTAAATCTTTATCGTTTATAGCTAAAATTTGCATTGCTAAATAAGCTGCATTTATAGCACCTGCTTTTCCTAAAGCAACAGTAGCAACAGGCATTCCAGCTGGCATTTGAACAGTAGAAAGCATAGCATCCATACCATCCATAGCTCCACCTTTCATAGGTACTCCAATAATCGGTTTTGTTGTAGTAGCAGCTAAAGCTCCAGCTAAGTGTGCAGCCATTCCAGCAGCAGCAATAAATGCAATAGCACCTTTTTCTTCAGCTTCTTTTACATACTCTTTTGTTCTTTCAGGACTTCTGTGAGCTGAAGAGATAATTAATTCATATTTTACATTAAATTGTTCAAAAGTATCAGCACAATTTTTCATAATATCATAATCTGATTTGCTACCCATTATTATTGATACAAATTTCATTTTTTTTCCTATTTATTAAAATTTAAAGTTTTATTGTATCAAAAACTTTCTAATATTTTTATAATATCTTCTATCTTAAGCTTTTTCCACTCTTCAAATTTATTGATAGTTAAAAGATCATTTTCATAAATAAATTTAGATAAATTTTTTGAACTATCTTTTACAAATATACTCTTTGTATTTTTATAATACTTCATAATATTTTCATCATCATTTGTTGATATACAAAGAGTTGGAATCATAAATGAATCTGCAATATGAAGTGCTGAAGTTTCTGCTGTTAAAACTTTATCCATTGATGATACAATATATATAAAATCCTCAATTGTTTTTGAATAAGATGATAAATCTACAAAATTATCTGATTTTATTTTTGGATCAATCAATAGTGTTGAAACAATTATATAATCATCTAGTTTATCAATTAATGCTTTTAATATCTCAATAGCAAAGTTTTGTGGTATTGATTTATTTATACTTGCACTATATGGATGAAATAATAGTAGTTTACCTCTTTTCTTTGCTTTCTCTATTTGATTCTTCAAATCTTTTGTTAATTCAAAATTATCAATATTTATCTCAGAATATTTATTTAGATTATTAACTTTTTTATAATCTATTCCAAACTTATAAAGCCATGCATCAACAATATTTATATCTAAATTTTTACTTATATCAATACTATTATCCACAAAATAATCATATTGACAAAAAGCTTTTGTATTTGTTGAAAGTGGATAGATATTATTTATATATTTTTGTGTTTGGTAAATACTTTTATCTCTATTAAAATAGCTATTATTTGAAGCTTTTATAAAAATATCTAAATCAACATTTTTATAAATCTCTTTTAGCTTTTCATAAAAAATTCTAAGTGCTGCCATTGAAGATATCATTTTACTAATAGTATCTCCCAAACTTCCTATTACTGCAACTTTTATACTAGATTTATGAAAACTTTTAAGATTATTTAATAGTTCTTGCTCTTTTAATTCTAAAAAACTAATATCTCCTATTTCATATCTTAATTTTTGTTCACCTTTAAAACTAACTCCTAATTCAATAGGAAAGCTTTGAATATCTCTTACACTATCCTCATTTACAACTTTTGCACTATATCTATTTTTATCTACTTTTGCAAAAATCTCTTTTAAATCTTGGAAATCATCATAAGTTGTAATATATACTGTTTCATTTTCAATATTTACAGGTGCTTTAAATCTATCATATTTTAAAATAGAACCATCTGTTATTTTTATATTTATACTATTTGTAACTCTAAAAAAAATCATTTTTATTCTATATTTACTTCTTCATTTTTTATTCTAAACATTGTTAAATATGGTAATTTACAAGGAAGTTGTATTTTATTTATATTTCCACTATGAACACTTTCAAGCTCTTTATTTGTATCAGTTAAAATCTTTTTGAAATTTATATAATACAATCCATCATCTTTTTTAAATATTTTCCCGATTTCATTATCACAAGTATCTAAAACTGTATTATGAGGAGTAAATATTTCAATATCTTCATTTGGATAAACTTTGTATTTGCAGTAAAAATGCTCTTCATCTTCACTCACAAGTCCTGTTACTTCATAACTTCCTTTACTTAAAGCATATGCATGGTTTTGAGAATCTGTTTTTTCAAATGGTCTATGAACCAAATAAGCATCTGTAAATCCTCTATTTTTTGTAGTGTGTAACTCTCTTTGATATTTTTCTGCATCAAAATTATCTGCAAAATAGTCATCAATAGCTTCTCTATATGCTTTTGCAGTTACCGCTGCATAATATGGTGATTTTGTTCTTCCTTCTATTTTTAAACTATCAACAGCTCCTGTATCTAAAATCTCTTTTATATGACTTGCAAGATTCATATCTTTTGAATTAAAAATATATGTTCCAACTCCTGGTTCCTCTTCAAGTCTAAACAGACTTCCATGCTCTTCATTTCCAGCATAAAGTGTATATTCAAATCTACAATCATTTGCACATGAACCTCTATTTGGAACTCTTCCCATTTGAACAGCACTTATTAAACATCTTCCACTATATGCAAAACACATAGAACCATGAACAAAAATTTCAATCTCCATTTCAGGTAAATGCTTTTTTATCTCTTTTATATCTTTTAATGATATTTCTCTAGCTGCAATTATTCTTTTTACTCCCATATCCCAATAAACTTGTGCATCAAGATAGTTTAAAACATTTGCTTGAGTTGATACATGAATTGGTATTTGTGGAGCTAATTCTCTACAAAGTTTAATAACTCCAGGTGCTGCAACTATAAATGCATCTGGTTTTACTTCTGCCATATTTATAATATGTTTTTTTAAAAGTTCTATTTGAGAATTAAAAGGGAAGCCATTTATTGTTGCATATACTTTTTTACCTCTTGCATGTGCATATTCAATACCTTCTTTAAATGTTTCAAATGTAAACTCTTTTCCTGCTCTAATTCTTAAACTAAAGTGGCTAACTCCACCATAAACAGCATCTGCACCATAATTTATAGCAATTTTTAATTTTTCTAAATTCCCAGCTGGGCTAAGCAACTCTACTTTTTGCTTATTCATATAAGATTCCTTTGATTATTTTTATAGCATATTAATTTATTTTAAGGGGATATTGTATCTTGTTTTTGATAAAGATTAAGTTTGTAAGTTTTTTAAGTCAAGAGAGCTTTTAAAAGCTCTCCCATTCATCATCATTTGAATTTGATTTAAACTCTTGTTTTTTTTCAGTTTTCTCAAGAATCTTTACATCTTTTACATCTATTTTTATAGTTTCTAAATCTTGTTTTTCTTTATTTATTTCAGGCTTTTCTATCTGTTTTTGAGCCTGTTTTGTATTTAAAACTTCATCTTTTCCTATATTATCAACTTTAACTCTATCCAAAGCTTTAAAAACTTCAACAGTTGAATTATCTAATTCAATAGAATATGATTTTAATTTTTGGCTATCTGGTTCTTGTTTACAATCTTCATTTATATACTCTTGAACATTTTTATGAACTAATTCATGATGTTTTTTTAGCTCTTTCCAATAATCTTTTTTAACAAAATTCATAGATTTTTGTTCTTGTTCTGCAATCCATTTACCTAAATCACACTCTAAATCATTTTCAACTTGCCAAGCTACTTTTGTTTGACCTACTTTATCAAAATTTTCTAACTTAAATTTAATATGATCATTCTTTAATTTAGAGATCTTAAAAACTAAATCAATATCATCTATACTTTTTGGGTCAACTTGTTTGAACTTTGCTCTATCTGCAATTTTTAGTAAATTATCAGATAAACTTGAAGCTTCTCTTGCTAAAGTACTTATTGTTCTTGCAGAACCAGCATTTACTTGAGTAACTCTATCTAGTACATTTATAGTGTCATTAATTTGAAGAATTCCTATCTCTTCTTCTTTAGTTCCTCTTGAAACATCTTCTATTAATACTATTGTTTCATCTATCCTTTTATTAAGTTCTGAATATCCAAGCTTCATACTACTTGCAATATTTTTTCCTTCATTTGCTTTAGAAGTTGCAATCTCAACAATATTTTTAATCTCTTTAGCAGCCTCTGCACTTCTATTTGCAAGGTTTCTTACTTCTTGGGCTACAACTGCAAATCCTTTTCCAGCTTCTCCAGCTGTTGCTGCTTCTACTGCTGCATTTAAACTTAAGATATTTGTTTGAAATGCTATTTGATCAATTACTTCAATAGCTTCATTTATAGAACTAACTTCTTTATTTATTTGATCCATAGCTTCATTTGTCTGATTAGCCAAAGTTTCTCCACTTTTTGAAGATTTTTGAAGCTCATTTGCTAAAATAGACATTTGAGATGTTTTTTGAACACTCTGTTTAATAATTGCCGTTATCTCTTCAATAGCTGCTGCTGTTTGCTCCAGCGATGTTGCTTGTTCATTTGCAGAAGTTGATAGTTCTTGAGCTGATTTTGATAACACTGCTGTATCATTATTTAATTTTGTACCAGTTGAAATAATCATAGATAAAAATTCTGAAACCGTATGTCCTATTAAAAGTGTGCTTGTTGCTAAAGATGACATAACTCCATTTACTTTTGTAGTATCAATTTTAGAATCATTTTGTACAAATCTTGAGTTTCCATACTCTATTAAAATATTATTTAGATTTACTAAGTTCTCATTTGTTCTTTCAATCATTTGATTTATAGAATCTCTTAATCTTCTAATTTGTGGATTAGATGATGTTTGTTCAATTTTATAAACATAAAATCCTTGTGAAACTTTCTCTATTACTTCATCAACATTTTGAATAACTTTTCCATCTTCAATATATGCTTCTTTTAATTTATCTATATAGGTATTAAAACTATTTACAATTTTTCCTATCTCATCATCAGACTTATTTACTATTCTATCAGTATTTCCATCTCCACTTATTACATCTTTAATTGCATCATCTAATTCACCTAAAGGTCTAATTATTGCTAAATTAATAAAGTAATTAAAAATTGCAATTGCAATTATCATTGCAATAAAAGCAAAAATAGTAATACTAAATATAACACTATTTATTTTACTATTTGTATTTTCTTGCATTAAAGTAACTTCATCTTCAATATCATCTACATATGCACCTGTTCCAATAATCCAATCCCAAGGTGCAAATCTTTGAACATAAGAGAATTTTGCTTTTGGATCATTTGGAATATTTGGTTTATCCCAATAATATTTTACAAGTCCACCCTCTTTTTTCTCATTAGTAACTTTTGACATCTCAACAAAAAGTTTTGTACCAAATGGATCTTTATATGTATTTAAATCTGTTCCATTTAGCTTTGTATTTGGATGATGAATCATATATGGATGAGAATCATTTATCCAAAAATAGTCATCATTTGCATATCTCATATCTGAGATTGTTTTTAGTGCTTCTTTTTGGATTCTTTCTGTTGCATTTTCTATATATTCACCTGTTCCAATTACCCAATTATATGGTTTAAATAATTTTACAAAAGATGCCTTTGCTTGTGGTTTATCAAATCCTGGTTTGGGCCATACATAATCTATATATCCTTCACCTTTTTTCTTTGCAATCTCTGCAAACTCTTTAAAGATCTGTTTACCGTTTGGATCTTTGTAATTATGCATATTTTGATTATTTAAAGATGGGCTAATTGGATGTATTATCACTTTTGCATCTAAATCATTTATCCAAAAATATCCTGTCTTTCCATATCTTGTAGAGTTTACAATATTCTTTAATCTCTCTTCTAAATCACTATTTGACAAAGAGTTTTTATACTTTTCATACTCCCCTTCTAAAATAGAGAATAAAAACATTGTTTGCTGATATAAATCATCTTCTAACTCTAATTTAATTTTTTCTATATTTGTTCGCTCATAATAAGCTTCAACAGTTTTCATAGCAAGTGAAACATAGTTTTTTAATTCCTGCTCTTTTCTATCATAAGCCTCTTTTTTATAGTTCTCAATATTCTCATTTGAGTACTCTTTCATAGAGTTTATAGAATCAAAAGCAACGGCAATTGATATTAATACTATAGTTAAAATAGATAAAATTAATATTTTAACTTTAATTGATAATTTCTTTGACATATTCTCTCTCCTTAATCAAACGAAGATTAATTATATCATTTTAAAATAGGATAAAAATAGTTTTTATTCTTTTATTAAATTTTTAGCAAAACTCAATGCCTCTTTTGTAACATTTTCACCACTTATCATTCTTGCTATTTCAATTATCTTTTCATCTTTTTTCAACTCTCTTACAGTTGATATATCATTATTCTTTTCTACTAAAAAATGCTGATCTGCACTTGAAGTTAGCTGTATTTGATGAGATATTGCAAATATTTGGTAATTTTTACTTAAACTTATTAAAACTTTTGCTATTGCTTCACTCTCTTTTCCACTTAAATTTGCATCTATCTCATCTAAGAAAAGTATTCCATTTTCATCAATATCTAGTTTTGCTATTGCACTTAAAAGTGCTAATCTTAATCTATTATATTCACCTGAGCTAATCGTTTGCAAAGATACACCATTTAATTTAAAATCTATATAATCTAATCCTTGAGAATCCAAGTCTTTTATTCCTAAATCAATAGTTGCACTATTTAAATATAAAAATTCCAAATACTCATTTACACCTTTTTCAAGTGTAATTCTACTTTGATTTCTAAATTTTGTAAGCATATTAGCTAGATTACTTACATATTCAAAAAGTTCTTTATATCTTTTTTCTAAATCATCTTTTTCAAAACTAATATTATTGTATGAATCTAACTCTTTTTGTTTTTGTTCTTTATATAAAATAGTCTCTTCTATTGAACCAAACTTTTTAATCAAAAAAGATATTTGCTCTATTCTTGTTAAAGTTTCTTCTATATTTATATCTTCTAATTCGCTTAAAGTATCATTTGATTTCTCTAAAATATTATTTAATTCATTAATTGCTTCATCAAAAAAACTACTATCTTGCTCTAAAACTTCCAACAACTCATTTACAGCACTTGTACTTTCAAAAATTTGTGATGCTTTTTTACTTGCTTGTTCAATTTTTTCTTTTTTTGCAAGAGATTTTTTCAAATTATTTAACTCTTCATATTCGCCAAGTTTTGGATTTACTTCTTCTATCTTAGAAATTTCAAATTTTGCAAACTCTTTTAAATCTTCAAGATTTTTTTCATCTTCTCTTAACTTTTCTAATTTTTTTCTCACTTCTACAAATTCTTTATATTTTGCATCAAAGTCATTTTTTAAACTAGTAAATCCTGTAAAATTCTTACTTGCATATCTATCCATAAATTCTATTAATACTTCACTTTTGAAATCACTTGTATCTTTTAAACTTAAGTATTTTATAAGAGAAACTGAAATATCTGCTAAAGATCTTTTTGATATTGTTTGACTATTTAAAAAATATCTTGTTTTATCTTTTTTAATACTTTTTAAAGTAATGTCCTCTTCAAAACTAATATCAAACTCTTCATTCTTTATTTTTGAATTATTAATTGTTAGTTCAGCCATCTCACTTTTTATCTCATTTAATCCAAAAAGTGCTAAAAATTCTTGCATCAAAATAGATTTACCAGCTCCACTTGGACCTGTAAAAATATTTAATCCTCTATTAAACTCTAGTTCAACTTCTTTAAAACTCAAACAATTCTTAATATATATTCTATTTATCAAATTAAATTACCCCATCTTAATTTTTCGCTTAATACTTCAAAAAAATCTCTACTTGTTCTATGAAGCATTTTTGCCTGTTTTTTTGCAATTTTTATACTTATATATTCACCTTTTTTTAATTCATAAAACTCTTGTCCATCAACTATAATTGTTGCTTCATCAAAAGGTACTTTAAACTCTATTTCAAAATCAGCTGGTACAACTATTGGTCTTTGTGTTAAAGAGTGTGGAGCTATTGGAGTTATTATAAAAGCATTTGTAAGAGGATAAACTATTGGTCCACCAACAGATAAATTATATGCAGTTGAACCACTTGGAGTACAAACAATTAATCCATCTCCAAAATACTTATTAAATGGTTTTTTATCTATTTTTGCACTTATTTCAAGCATACTTGAAAGATTTTTTCTTGAAATTACAATGTCATTAAAAGCTATAAAGTTCTTATTTTCTATCTTACCTTCAATAATCATCCTTGGACTTATCTTATAATCTTTTGTCAATAAATCTTTAATAAAATCTTCCAAATCATCAATATTTAAATCTGTTAAAAATCCTAAAGTACCTAAATTTATACCTAAAACTGGTAAATCATATAAAAATGCTTTTCTTGCAACTCCTAAAAGTGTACCATCTCCACCAACACTTATTAAAAAATCAGCTTCCTTACATAAATCATCAAAATCTCTTCCAAATTCACCTATCATATTTGCAGATTTTTCTTCTAATATAATATTTATATTGTTTTTTAAGAATAGTTTCTTTATATCCAAAAAAGTATTCTTTAATTCTGGACTATTAGGTTTTAATACTATTCCTATGTTTTTGATTTTTTCTAGTTGTTTGCAATTTTTTTCTACTCTCAATTGTCCTCTTTTTGTAAACTTATATAAAATATATTGTATATAATCTCTTATATAAATCTAATAAAAAAAGGGAACATGCAAAGCACATCCCCTTTTTTAAAGAATTAAATAATAAAATTATCCGTTTCTTTTTTTCATAATCTCTTCAGATACATTTCTTGGAACCTCTTGGTAAGCATCAAATAACATTGAATATGTTGCTCTACCTTGCGACATAGATCTTAAATCTGTTGAGTATCCAAATAGTTCAGAAAGTGGAATCATAGCAGTTACTAATTTGATACCTGCTCTATCATCCATAGATTGAACTTGTCCTCTTCTTTTATTACAATCACCAATAACATCTCCCATGTACTCTTCTGGAGTTTCAATTTCAACTTTCATAATAGGCTCAAGTAATACTGCACCTGCAGCTGCACTTCTACAACCTTGTTTGAACCCCATTGAAGCAGCTAATTTAAATGCCATTTCAGATGAATCCACTTCGTGGTAACTTCCATCATAAAGTGTAACTTCAATATCAACCATTGGATAACCAGCTAGAATACCACCTTGCATTGCTTCAAAACAACCTTTTTCAACAGCAGGTACATACTCTTTTGGAACAACCCCTCCTTTGATTTCGTTTTTGAATTTGAATGTAGGCTCACTTCCAGCTTCCATTGGTTTAATCTCTAAGTAAACGTGACCATATTGTCCTTTACCTCCAGATTGTTTTGCATATTTGTACTCTTGTTTAACAGCATTTCTAATAGTTTCTCTATAAGCAACTTGTGGAGCACCAACTTCTGCTTCAACTTTGAATTCTCTTTTCATTCTATCTACAAGAATTTCAAGGTGTAATTCACCCATTCCTGAAATAATAGTTTGTCCAGACTCTTCATCTGTTGCAACTCTAAATGATGGATCTTCTTCTGCTAATTTTCCTAAAGCAATTCCCATTTTTTCTTGGTCAGCTTTTGTTTTTGGCTCAACTGCAACAGAAATAACTGGATCTGGGAAATCCATTCTTTCTAGAATAACTGGATCTTTTTCACTTGCTAATGTATCACCTGTAATTGTATCTTTAAGACCAACAACAGCTCCAATTTCTCCTGCATAAAGCTCTTTAATCTCTTCTCTTGAGTTTGCATGCATTTTAAGAAGTCTTCCAATTCTCTCTTTTTTCATTTTTGTAGAGTTCATAACATAAGTTCCAGATTCTAAAACTCCTCTATATACTCTTGTAAATGTTAATTGTCCAACAAATGGGTCAGTCATTACTTTAAATGCTAAAGCTGCAACTTCACCTTTATCACTTGAAGCAACTGTTACAGAATCTCCATCTTGAGTTTCACCATTCATATCAGCAACTTCAGTTGGAGCTGGTAAATACATAGCAACAGCATCAAGAAGTGGTTGAATACCTTTGTTTTTAAATGATGTTCCACAAACCATTGGAGTAATTTCCATTGCTAAACATCTTTTTTTAATTCCAGATGTAATCTCTTCTTCGCTTAGCTCTTCACCACCAAGATATTTATCCATTAACTCTTCACTTGACTCAGCAGCAGCTTCAACAAGTTTCTCTCTATATTCAGCAGCAATATCAACTAAATCAGCTGGAATTTCTTCAACTTTATACATTTCACCAGCTTGTGCATCAAGAGTGTATGTATAAGCTTTCATTTTTACTAAATCAACCATTCCTCTAAATTGATCTTCTGCTCCAATTGGAATTTGAAGTGGAACTGGATTAGCTTTTAATCTATCTCTTACTTGGTTCATAACATTTAAAAAGTTTGCACCTGTTCTATCCATTTTATTTACATAGATAATTCTAGGTACTCCATATTTGTTTGCTTGTCTCCAAACAGTTTCAGATTGAGGTTGAACTCCACCAACTGAACAGAACACCGCAACAGCACCATCAAGAACTCTCATTGATCTTTCAACTTCAATAGTAAAGTCAACGTGCCCTGGAGTATCAATAATATTTATTTGTAATTGCTCATTAGTTTTTGGGTGATTCCAGAAACAAGTTGTAGCAGCAGAAGTAATTGTAATACCTCTTTCTTGCTCTTGCTCCATCCAGTCCATTGTTGCTGTACCTTCGTGAGTTTCACCTATTTTATGAGAAATTCCTGTATAGAAAAGAATTCTTTCTGTACTTGTTGTTTTTCCTGCATCAATATGAGCAGCAATTCCTATATTTCTAACTCTATTTAGTGGTATTTTTCTTGCCATAATTTATTTTCCTACCATCTGTAGTGTGCAAATGCTTTATTAGCCTCTGCCATTCTATGTACATCTTCTTTTTTCTTAAAAGATGCTCCTCTTTCGTTTGCTGCTTCGAATAATTCGTTAGCAAGTCTTTCTACCATAGTTCTTTCATTTCTTTTTCTTGAAGCTTCAATAATCCATCTTAGAGCTAATGTTTGTCTTCTTACTGCTCTTACTTCAACCGGAACTTGATATGTAGCTCCACCAACTCTTCTAGATCTAACTTCTAAAAGTGGTTTAACATTTTCTATAGCTTTTTCAAAAAGTTCAATACCTTTATCTTCACCTCTTTTATCAAGGTTATCAATTGCACCATATAATATTTTCTCTGCAACTGATTTTTTACCATCAAGCATAACTGCATTTACAAATTTCGTAATAACTTTACTATTATAGATAGGATCAGCCATTACCTCTCTAACTGGAGCTTTTCTTCTTCTCATTTTTTATCCTTCTACTTATTTTTTTGCTGCTTTTGGTCTTTTTGTACCATATTTAGATCTAGATACTGTTCTGTTATTTACTCCAGCACTATCTAAAGCACCTCTTACAATGTGGTATTTAACCCCAGGTAAATCCTTAACTCTTCCCCCTCTTACAAGCACGATTGAGTGCTCTTGAAGGTTATGTCCTTCTCCACCGATGTATGAAATAACTTCGATTCCAGTAGTTAATCTAACTTTTGCAACTTTTCTTAAAGCCGAGTTAGGTTTTTTTGGAGTTGTTGTATAAACTCTAGTACATACTCCTCTTCTTTGAGGACAATTTTTAAGTGCTGGTGATTTAGAATTTTCAATCACTTTTTTTCGCTCTTTTCTAATAAGCTGATTAATTGTAGGCATTTCTTTCCTTTATTAAATTTGGTTTGAGTAGCTATAGCCCTACCCATGCTTCTCGTAATCTCCAAAATATTTTGAAGCGATACTACCATTCTAGGAAACCTTGTAGTGTTTTCTAAAAAAGTTTTGCATTATACAGAAATATCTTTAAAGCTTACTTTAGTTTAATATTCTTTTATTAAGATTTCATAAAAAAATCTAGGAGAAATATGAAGTTTTTATCTTACAAAAAATTTGGTTCAGGCAAAAAAAATATTATATTTTTACATGAGTTGATGGGCGATTGCTCAAATTATGATAATTGTTTACAATATTTTAATCAAGAAGAGTTTAGCTGTTTTATGGTTGATTTAAGAGGATATGGTTTATCAAAAGAGATAAATGGCAATTATACTTTAGATGAAGCTGTAAATGATATTATTAATTTAGTATCAAATTTAGGAATAAATAGTTATATCCTACTTGCACACTCTATGTCAACGATGATTGCTCAACATATAACAAATAAAGATTTAAGAGTAAAAAAACTTATCTTAATAAACCCAATTTCCTATATAGGTGTAAAAAGTACAATCAAAGCAAAAGAGAATTTAATATTTCAAATGAGAAACAATAGTGGGAAAATTGAAGAAATTGTAGAACAATCTAGTCAAAGATATAATGAATCTTGGAAAAAATATCGTATAAAACAAGCTTACAATTCATCTAAACTTGAAGCAAGAGTTTCTTATATGGATATGTATTTAAACATATATTTTGATTCATCTTTAAATGATTTTTCAACAAATGCTCCAATAAAGATAATTACAGGGAAACATGATTTTAAAGTTTTCTCAAAAAATGAAGTATTAAAATATTTTGAAAATAATTTTAATATAGAGATATTAGAGTTTGAAGATTCTGGTCACTATCCAATGATTGAATCTCCTGTACTTTTCGCTTCTACAATTGAGAATTGGTGTAAATAAATTTTATTATCTAAGAGTAAGATATTTTCTTACTCTTAGATATATTGTGAAAATATAATTACTAAAATTAATAATAAAAAATATATATAGTGTAAAGATAGAGAAACTCTTAAATTTGCACCAATTTTTTCCAATATTTTTGGAAGCATATAAAAAATAATTACTAAAATTAATCCTAAAATCATTTTAGACTTTAAAACTATTGAAGCACTTTGTAAATAAAATGTATAAAATAGATAAAATCCAGTTAGAATCAATATTATATTGTTGATTCCAATAATTCTTCGTGCTTCTTTCCCTAAAATCTTTTGTATATTTAAACTCTGCTTACTTTCAAAATATTTATTTAATTTAAACAAAACAAAAGTTCTAAAAAACACTGTTCCTACAAATAAAATAACTGTAAGCAAATGTATAGTTTTTATAAATTCATACATATAAAACCTTAGAATTTTGCTTTAATACCAGCAAAATAATATGAACCTACATTTACATCAACTCTTTCATCAACTTTTTTGTTGAATATATTATCAATTCCACCATAAAGTGTAAATATTTTATTTATCTCATAATTTAAAGCTAAATCAACTATCATATAATCATCTAATTTCTCTTTGTTTTCTTTATCATCATACTGTTTTCCAATATATCTTAGAATAATATTTGAAGATAAATTATCTAAAACCTTGTAGTTTAAATTTAAACTTGCTGATAAATTTGGAGTATACACTAGCTCTTTATTTGTACTTTTATCTTCTGTATCAAGATAAGTAAAGTTAAGAGAAGTATCAAAAGTATTATTAAATTTATAATCTAAATTTACTTCAACACCATTAATATTTACTTTCTCTAAATTCTCAGAAGTATAATATTTACCTGCTCCTGCACCATAAGATACTATTTCAATTTTATCTTTTACTACTGTTTTAAATAATACTATTTCAGAATTAAAGTTATTAAAATTATTTGCAAGTGCTATTTCAAATGTATCTGATTTTTCTGGTTTTAAATCATAAGAGCTTGTTTTAAAATTATTCATAACCCCAGCTCCATATCTTTTTCCATCTTTAAATAGTGGTGCAACAACATAAAGCTCTGCTACATCAGGTGCTCTATATCCACTTGCATAATTTGCTCTTACTCTTGTATTTTCACCTAGTTTTTGTACAAGTCCTGCTTGAAATGTAGTTTTACTATCTGCATTTGAAATATCATCATATCTTGCCCCAATTGTTGCATTTAAACTATCATTTAACTCTATTTCATCTTGTAAATATATAGATTTGTACTCTATAACCTTTTCAATAAATTCGCTTGATTGTGGATTTGGATTTATTGCTGCACTATCTCTTGTCTCTTTTCTATAATTTAAACCAAAAGTAAATAAATTTGCATTATTTAAAGCATAAGTTGTAGTTGATTCTACATCTTCAATTTTTACATTTGCACTAAATTTTTTATTTATAGGTCCTGCAAAGTTTATTGGTTTTGTTTCATTTCGTTTCTTATAATATGATTCATAATATCTTAAATTTGTAGATAATTCATCACTAAAATTATATTTTGCAAATGCTTGAAAATCAACTCTTCTATTATCATCTTTAGACTCAACAGGAGTATTTAAAACCATTCCAGAGATACCATTTGCTTGTGAGCCACCTAAGTATTTTCCACTTCTATCTTCTTTAAAATAGTTTAAATCTATTCCAAATGTAAGATTATCTTTAAGATTTTTCTCAAGTCCAAGTCCAAAACTATTTATTGTCGATTCATCTCCATAAGTAGTAGCCAAAACTCCACTCTTACCGTTTTGTGGATGAGTTTGAATAGGTGTTCCATTTTGTGGATTTATAGCTTTTTGAGTATATTTTTTATCTTTTTTATATGAAGATGTTTCAATACTTGAAGCAAAAGCTTTATATTTAAATCCATTTATATTTCCCAAAGTTAAAAGATTTATATTTTTTTCTCTAGCTTCATTATAAGCATTTGAGCCATATTTCATATCTAAAGTAGTTTGATTTATATCTTCTGAATCTTTTTTTGTAATTATATTTATTACTCCACCAATAGCATCACTTCCATAAAGTGTACTCATAGAACCTTTTACTATTTCTATTCTTTCAATCATAGAAGCTGGTATTCTTGTCATTTCATATGGAGATTCTGTTTCACCACTTAATCTTTTTCCATCTAATAAAATCAAAGTTCCATTTACTCCAACTCCACGAATAGATATAGCAGATTTTGATACAGAGCTAGGATGTGGGAATCTTCCAAATTGTGAATTTATTGATGGGACTTTATCTAAAATATCTTTTAGATTTGAAGCAGATATCTTTTCAATATCTTCTTTTGTAATTACTATAACAGATGCACTAACACCATCTATATTTTTTTCAGTTTTTGTTGCAGTTGTGATTTTAACCTCTTCTATTTTTGTATCATTTGCACTTAGATTTTGTATTAAGATTGATGCAATAACAGAAACTATGATTCTTTTTTTCAATTTTCTTCCTTTATAAAAATGATAATTATAATCATAATATATATAAAAGATAATAGTATTGACTTATATCAATACTATTAAAAAAAATTATCTATTTATAGTAAAAACCTTCATCTGGCAACTTTCCACCAATAAGCTTTGGATCATTTTCTAATAATACTTTAAAAAAGAACTCCAAATCATTTTTACTATTTTCAGAATCTATATATTCAAATCTTACAAAATCTATTGAATCTTCTAATCCATCTTTATCTAGCATTGTTAATCTTTTTGATACAAGTAAACTTGCATCTTTTTTATTTGTTTTATACCAATAAATGGCTTTTTCATACTCTTTTAGAACTTTATTTATAAGTTCTTCTTTCCCTTTTGTATCTCCAATATATGCTAATCCAGCTTGTGGTATTTTTGATTCAATATTATATAGTCTTCCCCACTCTTCTTGAAGATTTATACTTCTAAAAATATCAGGTGCAAGAATTTTTACAGGGAAAGAAATTGATTTTCTCAAAGCTATTGATACAGCAGGTTCTGCTAATAAAACATGTTCTGCTCTTCTTAATATCATCATTTGCATAGCATCAACAGGAGTAGCTAGATATTTTAATTTAAAATCTTTTTTTGGATCAAAACCAGCTTTTCTTATCAAAGC
The DNA here is from genome assembly GCF_004214815.1 of Aliarcobacter thereius LMG 24486. NCBI lineage: Bacteria > Pseudomonadati > Campylobacterota > Epsilonproteobacteria > Campylobacterales > Arcobacteraceae > Aliarcobacter > Aliarcobacter thereius. The sequence goes on along the minus strand of NZ_CP035926.1, from coordinate 298,345 downwards.
TTGAAGAATAATATCAGGCATATCAGCTCTAAAAGGTACGATTATCTCTTTATTTTTAAAATCTTCTATTGTTTTTAAGTTTTTATCTCTACTAAGCAGTTCTAAAATTCCCCAAATAGAAACAGATAATAACTTTAAATCTACTCCTTTATTGTACAAATTTGCCGCAACATTTGTAGGAAGTGCTATAAAATCAGCCTCTTTTTTTAGAATTATTGCTCTTAATTCATCTGGATTATTCCATAGTTTAAACTCTAACTCTTTTCCAAACTCTTTTAAAACATTTTCTTGAACCATATGTAAAATTGGGTGTGAAACACTTGCTATTGGTCCAGCTATTATAATTTTGCTTTCATCTTTTGCAAAAACATTTGCACAAAATAATATTATTAATAAAAAATATTTCATCTACTATCCTTTGTTTAATTTAACCTTTTAAGCCATCTACTCTAACATTTAATAAAAATGGGAAAAATATTTTCATATATATTACAAATGGAATAGCCCATAATATTGAAGATAATATATAAGCTAAAATCATATATTCATAATAATATGGAATAAATGCTCTTATAAATGTTGATAAAACTATTAAAAAAAGTCCTAAGTTTAATGCCCAATTTGTGAAAATATCTCTTCCTGTGTGTATTGTTGAAACTATTATCATAATTACATAAAATACCATTCCAAAACTTCCTGTTGTTAAAAAGTGTCTAAAGTGATTTGTAAATCCAAGTTCAAAAAGATAATTAAATCCTAAAAAGAAAAATCCAAGAGCTGTAAGTATCATAATTGATATAATATATAGCACAAAAGGCTTAAATATAATTCTATTATCTTTTAATAAAAAATCATTTATTATCCCTAAAATAGATGCTCCACAAGCAAAAGAAATATAAGCTAAAACACTATTTTCTGGAAATAAGAACTCTACAAAACCATATAAAAGTAAGCAAAATATAGCAAGGTTATATCTAAAAGATTTTGCTAAAAATATATCATCTATCTTTTCTTGTTCAAGTAGCTGATTTATTGATTCCATACTTACTCGTCTTAAAGCGAGTAAAATAAGTACTAAGAAAAATACCAAAGATAGAAGTAATATTTTATATGAATCAATTTTTATAAGTTCTGCAACACTCAAAAAGAAAGCTATTTGTGAGAAAACAATCAATGCCATTGCATAAACTAAAGAAATATGCTTTTTGTTTGGGTCTTTAAAAGCTGGAATGACCGCAAGATATGAGATATAAATTAGCAAAGAGATATTTAAAATTGCTACAATAAAAACTCCTAAATAATCCATAAACCAAAAAGATATTCGTCCTAAAATCCACAATATTATAATATATGCTAATTTTCTTCCAACAATTGGAGTAGTTGATGGAAACAATTCAGGCAAACCTGTAAGAAAGAAAGCAACAATCATTGCACTTCCAACTCCAAAAATCATCTCATATATATGCCAATTTAAGATATTATCTATTGGTAAATTAATATATCCAGCAAATAAAAATGCCCAAAGTATAATATTTATTACAATATATGGTGCTAAAATCAAAAAAATAGCTCTAAATCCATAAGCTAAATATATAGGAAACTCACCTTTTGGATAATAAGAGTAATGTCTTGAGCTATATTGCTTTTCTTGTTCTATCATTTTATCTCCAATTCAAAACTACTAATAATTTCTCTATCTTTTAGGAATTTTGCAGTTTCATTATAAACAAATTCATCATCTCTTGTTAATCTAGGTCTATTTATTGTAAATATAGTTGAAATATGCCCAACTGGTTCTGCTTTTAATACAATTATTTTATTACTTAGTTTTATTGCTTCCATTAAATCATGAGTTATAAATAAAACTGTTAAATTTTTTTCTTCTATCTCTTTTATAAGAAGATTTTGTAACTCTTTTTTTAAACCAATATCAAGAGCTGAAAATGGTTCATCTAAAAAAAGCAAACTTGGATTTACAACTAAAGCTCTAGCAAAAGATACTCTTTGTTTCATTCCACCACTTAAATCTTTTGGAAATTTCTCAAAATCTTCTTCATCTAATCCAAATTCTAAAGCTATATTCTTTGATCTATTTATTGACTCTTTATATGAAATATTTTTTGCACGAAGTCCTAAAGCTATATTATCAATAACATTTTTCCAAGGAAGGAGCCTTGGTTCTTGAAAAGCAAATGAGCTAGATTTAAAACTATTTTTAATAAATCCATCATCAACTTTAAGAAGCTTAGAACAAATATGAAGAAGTGTTGTTTTCCCTCCACCACTTGGTCCAACTATCGATACAACTTCTCCTTTTTCTAAACTAAAATTTATATCTTTTAATATCTCTTTAAAGCCAAAAGAAAAATTTAACTCTTTTACTTCTAATCTCTCCATGCTTCAATCTCCCTTTTTATTGGTTCAAAAATCAAATATTCAATAAGCAATAAACTTGCAATCATTATTGTTACAAGTGCTAAAGCTGTTGAAGTTTCAAGCTGACTTCTTGCAACTGCTAAAGAAGCTCCTAATCCATCACTTGTAGATAATAGTTCAGCCATAACAACTATTTTCCAAGACATTCCTAAAGCACTTATAAATGCTGGAAAAATATATGAAAAAATATGTGGAAGATATAGGTCAAAAAGTTTCATTGAAAAAGGTAAATAAAAACTATCTGCCATCTCTTTTAGTTTTCCTTCTAAAGTTCTCGTTCCTTCTAAAGCTCCAACAAAAACAATAGGAAAAGATGCTATAAAAACTGTGAAAATAACTGTTGTATCACTCATTCCAAACCAAATCATTGCTAAAACAATCCATGCAATTGGTGGCATACCAAAAAGAATTGTAACTATTGGTCTACTCATAACTGATGCTGTTATAAAAAGTCCTGCTAAAAGCCCTAAAAAGGATCCTATTAAAATAGATATTCCAAATCCTATTAATGCTCTTTTTATTGTTATTAATATTTCACTTTGCATATTTTGATCTTGCAAAATAGCAATTAATGAAGTAAATGTATCTTTTGGGCTTGGAAGAATTAAATCACCATAGATTTGATGACCAAAATCCCAAAAAGCCAAAAACAAAAATATAGATGCAATAGAACCCCAAGAACTCCAAAGATAAGAGGGGAAGTCTTTAACTATTTTTAAAAAAAGTTTCATATTGTTTTCCAATTTTAAATATTTTCTGAATTATATTTAAAATGATTATAATTATCATTGAGTTAAATCAATCTCTTTTAATTAATTTTATATATCCAGTTTTGGGATAAATTTCTATCTCTCTTTTATAAGACTCTTTTGTAGTAAAACTCATTTTACAAACTTTTGTAATTTCATAAGAAAAATAATCTTCTTCTAAATTTGATAATCTTGAATAAATTCTTCCATTTTCTCCAAAAGAGATCTGTCCTAAAGAGCTTGTACTATTACAAGATAGTTTAACATTTTGTATATCATAGTTTTTTAAAATTGAAAAAGGAGAGTTTTTTGGATTATTTTTACAAAAATTAGAACTTGTGATTAATCTATTTGTTAAAGGATCTTTTAGTGCTTCTTCAAAATTTGTATGTCCTAAAGCATTATTATCGCTATAAATTGACATATAAATTCCACCACCTTCATTTTCTCTACATCTTAAAAATTTTATACTCCATCTTTGTTTATGCCAAAATCTATTTTCAAAATCTATTTTATCATCAATTAAAGCTTTATATCTTAAAAAATTTAAATAAAGCTCTAATTTTTCTACAAAAAGGTCTATCTTTTCATTACTATTTTTTAAAAAGAACTGTGAATAAACTATTGAAACTAATATAAGTGCAACTACTATTTCTATTAATAAAAATGAGCGTTTCATAACTTTTTAACATAAATATCAACTATATCTTTGTTGTAATATTTAATTGTTATTTTTTCATCATAATTATAAAAAGCTTCTTGTGAAATAAAATAATCTGGATACTCTTGTATTTTATAAAATCTAAGTCTTAAAAGAAGTTGTTTATCTGGACTTACAATATTTGTAATTTCTCTTTTTTTAAGCTCTTCTGCTATCTCTTTTGCAAAGTGATATTCATATACAAAATGTTTATTTCCTTTATCTAAAAATAGATACATTGGTTTATTTACAAATGTTAATAAAATATTTAAGAATAAGAAAAAAAGTACAATATATATAAAAATATTATAATTTTTCCTAAACTCTTTTAATCTTACCCTATATGCATGAAGAAATATTTTCATCATTGTTGGTATAAAAATAACAACAAAAGGTGCAAAATCTTCAATATAAATCTTTTGTCTAAAAGATGCTACGATAGAAAGCAGTAATGCCGTCGCACTAATATACCAAATCAAATCAATATTTTTTATAATAGCAGATCTATATATTGCATATAGAAAATATAAAAATAAAACAGGTGAAAATATAGCTGCATATATTCCAAAAGTATCAAGTAAGAATCCTTGAGGTCTTCCATCAACTCTAAACTCATATATGAAAAAAGAGATTATAAAAAGTGCCAAAGAGATATAAAATAATTTCCTATCTTTATCTTTAAATGAGTAGAAAAATAGAGCAAGAAATAAAATAGTAAATGAGTTATCAACTATTAGAAAAAAAGGTAAAGCATAATATAAATGTTTTTTATAAGTCTTATAATAATATATATAAAATATTGTTAGAAATGTTACTACTATTGCACTATTTACTAGAATTGAAGCACTTAAAAGACCAGGTAAAAGCATAAAAATAAATATTGAAATAAATCTATCTTTTGCTGTTTTAAAATAATCATCAATTATTTTATACATAAAAATAACACTCAAACAGTAAAAAAGAACAAATGGAAATCTAAGTGCTAAATCATTTTGCCCAAAAAGGGTAGTTGATATTCTTGTTAGAATTGTAAGTAATGAGATGTTTTCAAAGTAGTTTAAAGCCTCTTTATATGAGATACTTAATACATTATTCGCTTGAATAAAAAGCAAATATAGTATAATTGCTAATACAATATAAAAAAGAGTATTATAAACTACTTTTGAATACAAGTTATATCCTTAAAAAGTTTTCAAAGATTTTATGTCCATATTCACTCATAATTGATTCAGGATGAAATTGTACACCAAAAATATTTTTATCTTTTATCTCTAAAGACATAATTTCATCATCATCTAAACTTCTTGAAGTAATTATAAGTTCTTCTGGTAAATCTTTATTTTCAACACTTAGTGAATGATATCTTGTTTGTGTGAACTCTTTTGGTAAAGTTTCAAAAATTTTTGTATTTTCTAAAACTTTTATTCTTGATGTTTTTCCATGCATTAGGTTTTTTGCACGAACTACTTTTGCTCCAAAACTTTGTGCTATTGCTTGATGTCCTAAACATATTCCAAAAATTGGTATTTTTCCTGAGAAATAATCTATAACTTCTAAACAAATCCCTGCTTCATTTGGAGTTGCAGGTCCTGGAGATATTATAATTTTATTTGGATTTAAAGATATAATCTCTTCAAGAGTAAGCTCATCATTTCTTATTATCTTTAAATCAGCTCCTAGTTCTAAGCAATATTGAACAATATTATATGTGAAGCTATCATAATTATCAATCATTAAAATCATCTTATATTTTTTCCTTAACTTATAGATTTTAAAATTTATATGAAATGATTATATCTATTCTTTAATTCTATTAAAATTAAAAAACAAAATAGGGATTGAAATATCAATACTCTTGATAATCATTCTTAATATTAAGATATTATAAAGTATTAAAAGAATAGAATTTCATCTAAGTTTATAATTTAAAATTAATTAATAAAGGAAATAATTTGAAAAAGATACTATTAAGTTTAACAATTCTTTTCTCATCAGTTATTTTTGCTTCAAGTGAAGTTAATGTTTATTCACAAAGACATTATGATTCTGATAAAAAACTTTTTAAAGAGTTTGAAGCTAAAACAGGAATCAAAGTAAATCTTGTAAGTGCAAAAGCTGAAGAGCTAGTTTCTAGACTATCTATTGAAGGAGCAAACTCTCCTGCTGATATTTTAATAACTGCTGATATAGGAAATTTATATCTAGCAAAACAAAGAGGTTTGGTTCAAAATATTAAATCAGATATCTTAAATAAAAATATTCCATCTCACTTAAGAGATGAAGATGGTGCTTGGTTCGCTCTTACAAAAAGAGCTAGAATTGTAGTTTATAACCCAAAAACAGTTGATCCAAAAGATTTAGAAGATTATTTTTCTTTAATCAATCCAAAATTTAAAGGAAAAATTGTAACAAGAACTTCAACTCATCCATATAACAAATCTCTAATTGCTTCAATTATCGCTCACCATGGAGAAGAAAAAGCTTTAGAATTTACTAAAGGTATAGCAAATAACTTTGCAAGAAATCCAAAAGGTGGAGATAAAGATCAAGTAAGAGCAGTTGCAAGTGGTGAAGCTGATTTAGCAATTGTAAACTCTTATTATCTTGGTGTTATGGCAAATAGTAAAGATAAAGTAGATGAAGAGATTGCAAAAGAGGTAAAAATATTTTTCCCTGCACAAAATACAACTGGAACTCATATAAATATTTCAGGAGCAAGTATTACAAAGTTTTCTCCAAATAAACAGAATGCTATAAAACTAATTGAATTTTTAACAAGTGTTGAGGCTCAAGGAGAATTAGCAGAAGGGAATTATGAATATCCAGTTAATCCAAAAGTAAAACCAGCTGGAATTGTTGCTTCTTGGGGGGAGTTCAAAGAAGATCAAATTCCTTTAAATGAAGTTGGAAAATATACGAAAGAAGCTGTTGAAATAGCTACAAAGGGAAGATGGAAATAAATAATTTAAAAAGATATATAGCTCCAATTTTTGGAGTTTGTATATCTTTTCCTATTTTAATATTACTTTTTTATTTTTTAATAAATAGCTCTTTTTTAGATGATTTTTTAAGAAATGACTATATATATGATTATACTTTAGATACCATTATTTTGGTAGCTGGAACAATGCTTGGTGTTTTAGTTTTAGGTACAATTACATCTTATTTAAGTGCAAGATTTAAATATACAGGAAGCACTTTTTTCTCTATCTGTTTTGTTTTACCACTTGCTTATCCTGCTTATATTTTCGGTTATACTTATGTTGGTTTTTTTGAATTTCGTGGACTTTTATCTCAAGTTTTTTCAGACAACTCTTTAAAACTTGATATTTTAAATATGTCTGGAGCTATTTTTATATTTACAATAGCAATGTTTCCTTATGTTTATATATTAGCTAGAGTATCTTTTTCTAATATTTCTAAAACAATTTTTGAACTTGTATCTTTACAAAATTTAAGTCATACAAAAGCCTTTTTCAAAGTTTATCTACCTTTGGCTTATCCTAGTTTATTTGCTGGTGCAATTTTAGCTGTTATGGAAACTCTAAGCGATTATGGAACAGTTTTATATTTTGGAATAGAGACTTTTAGTGTTGGAATATTTAAAAGCTGGTATGGATATGAAAATTTACTTGAAGCTATAAATGTAGCAGTGGTTTTACTTATTTTTGTATTTTCTATACTTTTAGTTGAGCATAATATTAGAAAAAAACTCAGATTCTCTAGTTCTACAAATAGTAGCCAAAAAGCAGAAAAAATAGTTTTAAAAGGCAAACAAAATTTTATAGCATTTTTAATCTCATTTGTTATTGCTTCATTTACACTATTTATTCCAAGTTCTATTTTAATATATTGGACTTTTTTAGATATATTTACACTTGATTTAAGTGCTTTTGAATATTTGTTAAATACATTAACTCTAAATATATTTTCAAGTGCATTTATTGTTATGTTAGCATTTGTTATAGTTTATTTTTTAAGATTTTATCCAACAAAAATTTCAAATGTAACTCACAAATTGTCAATGCTTGGATATTCGATTCCAGGTGCTGTTGTTGCAGTTGGTTTACTTATTATTTCAAATTTTGTTGATAAAAGTTTAGGAATAATGTTTTTTGGTGGTTCATTTATAGTTCTTATTTTTGCATATACTACAAGATATTTTGCAGCAAGTATAGGAAGTGTTGAAAATGGTTTTAGTAAAATTCCTTCAAATATTGATGATGTTTCTAAAATCTTTTGCAAAAGTTCAAAAGAATCAATTTTTAAAATATATCTACCACTTTTAAAACCTTATTTACTAAGTGGTTTTTTAATTTTATATATAGATATTGCAAAAGAGTTACCAGCAACACTTATTTTAAGACCATTTAATTTTGATACTTTAGCAGTAAGAATATATGAACTTGCAAGTAATGAAATGCTTTATAAAACAGGATTTCCATCATTAATATTAGTTATTACAACTGCGACTGCTGTCATATTTTTAAATAAAAAACCAAAGAAGAGATAATGAAAAAGATTGTAGAAATAAATAATTTAACAAAAACATTTTGTAAAGGTAATATTTGTGTTGCAAATAGATTAAATTTAAATATAAATGAAGGTGAAATTTTTACAATATTAGGAACAAGTGGAAGTGGTAAAACAACATTTTTAAGAATGATTGCTGGTTTAGAAGATCCTGATTCTGGTGAAATTAAGATTGATGATAAAATAGTTTTTTCTTCAAATAAAAATATTGATCCAAAACATAGAGAAATAGCAATTGTTTTTCAAAACTATGCTTTATTACCTCATCTTAATGTTTCATCAAATATATTATTTGGAAGTAATGCTTCAAAAAAAGATTTGGAATATATTTTAGAGAAAACTAAACTAAAAGGTCATGAAGACAAATATCCTCACGAATTAAGTGGTGGTCAACAACAAAGAGTTGCACTAGCTAGAGCAATTATTAATAAACCAAAGATATTACTTCTTGATGAGCCTTTAAGTAATATTGATACAGAACTTAGAAATATTTTAAGACTTGAACTAAAAGAGATGATTAAAGATTTAAACATAACAGCTCTTTTTATAACTCATGATAAAGAAGATGCATTTTTTCTATCTGATAGAATTGCTATTATGAATGATGGAGAGATTTTACAAGTTGGTACTGCTCAAGAGCTATATTTCAATCCAAAAGATATATATTGTGCAAATTTTCTAGGGAAAATAACACAAATAGATGAGAATTCATATATAAGACCTGAACATATAAAAATATCTAAAGAAGGAGATATAAAAGCAAAAGTTTTAGATAACATCTTTTATGGTAATTTTAGTGAAATAGTTGCTCTTGCAAATGGAAGAGCTCTAATATTAAATAGTTTTTATGAAAATCCTAAAATAGGTGATATTATAAATATAAGCTTTGAGAATAAATTATTACACTTTAATTAAGAATCAAAATGAGCATCATTCCAGAAATTAATTTTCATAATTTTTTAGATTTAGAAAAAGAGATTATAAATCCTTTTGGAAGGCTTATTCATATAAGAAATATTAATAAGAATTTAGGAGAAGGTGCTTATTTTTGGTATGACATGGGTAATGGCATAGGCATATTAATTAAGAAATTCAAACTTTACAAAGATATAACACTTATTGAACAAAGTGGTGGTATTTCAGGAGCCACATTTATATTCAACCTAGCAGAGGATTTAAATTACTCTTTTTTAGAAAATGATTTCACATTAAAAAAGAATAACTTTTTTGTAGAATTAATATCAGATACTTTTAATGCAAAAAATAATCTAAAAAAGAATAAGAATTATCATTCAATTATGATAGCAATAAAAGAAGAGCTATTTTTAGAACTAGCTTATCCTATAAAAGATATTAAAAACAATATGGATAGTGCCTATAAAAATATGAGATATCATATTTATAATGGATTGATAGATTTAGAACAATTTGAATTACTAAATAACTTAATTGATAACTATATAAATCAAGATTCATTAAAAAATCTATATTTAGAATCAAAAAATATGAATCTTTTACATTATACGATTAAGAAGATTGCATCAAATGAAAATAAAGATTTTACTATTTGTCAAAATAGACTTAATAGTTTAAATAGAGCAAAAGAGATAATTATGAAAGATTATAATCAGAATCTTTCAATAAAAGATATTGCTTATAAATCTGCAATAAATGAATGCTATTTAAAAAAAGATTTTAAAGAATATTTTGGAATAACTATTGCTGAAATGATTCAAAAAAGAAGGCTAGAAGTTGCTAAAAAGATTTTAAAAAATGGATTAAGTGTAAAAGAAGTTTCTTTAAGAGTCGGTTATAAGCACTCTGGTAATTTTAGTAAACTATTTTATAATAGTTTTAAAATATCTCCAAATGATTATAAAAAACAGATAGAACTTTTATAATTTCCTTTTTTTAGTTTACAATTTCCTTTATATGACTTTTGCATATTGATAATAAGTATTATTTTCTTTATTATTGCTCATATTTTTTATATGAAGGAAGAAAAATGAAAATTAAACTAGCACTCTCTGTTACTACTATTTTAGCTATGGGTGTAACTTTAAATGCAAATGATACAACAAGATTAGATGAAATTACAGTTAAAGAATCTAAAGATAACTCAAGTTTTCAAAGCAATGAAATATCAAGTATAAATAGAAATGGTTTAACAAAAGAAGATATGGCAAAATCTATTCAAATTTTTAATAAAAGTTTTATAGAGGATGCTGCTCTTCAAAATATCGATGATATTATAACTAATTCATCAAATACTGTATATACAAATAGTAGCCATGGAAGAACAAATGAGATCTCAATGAGAGGATTTTCAGGAGTACCTATTTTATATGATGGAATAAAACTTACAAATAAAATAGCTAGACCTGAAGTTTTTGGACTTGATTCAATTGAAGTTTTGAAAGGTCCTGATAGTTTACAATATGGTCAATCAAGCCCTGGGGGATTAGTTAATCTTGTAAAGAAAAAACCTACAAAGAATTCTTTAGCTTCAATAGAATTTGAAACAACAGACAATCCATCTTATAGTCCAAAACTTGATATTGGTGGAGCATTAAATGAAAATAAATCTTTATATTTTAGATTAAATTCTGTTTTAAAATATGATGAAGGTTGGACAAATAGTAATACAGATACAAATAAGGTATTTATAGCTCCTAGTTTAGCTTATGATATAAACGATAATAATACTTTTACTTTTATAAGTGAATATACAGATGAAACAACTCCATCTGATTTTGGAACTTATGTAAATAGTAAAGGAAAACTTGTAGCACCTATAAAAAACACAAGTTCTCACCCTGATGAAAAATTTGAAAAAACACAAAAAATTGCTGGTTTCGATTTTGATAGTGTATTTGAAACTTGGAATTCAAACTTTAAATATAGATATATTGATTATAAAGGTATTAATGGAAATGTTCATATGCCATCAAGATTTGATGAATCAACAAATACTTTAACAAGATTATATGCTTATCAAAAACAAGAATTTTCTGAACATGCTTTACAATATACATTTAATAAAGAATTTGATTTATTTAATAAGAAAAATCATCTAAGTATAGGAAGTGATTATAATAGATCTTACTCAAAGACTACTATGTTTTTTGTACCAAATATTCCATATAATATAAATTTATCAAATCCTAGTTATGAACATCTTTCTAATTTAAGTGAGCATCCAAATGCTAGAGATATGACAGGAAATAAAAAATATCTTGAATCTTATGGGATATTTTTACAAGATAGTTTATATCTAAGTGATGATTTAATTTTAAATGCTGGTATAAGATATAGTGAATCAAAACCTCAAAATGGAAAGAAAACAGATGCAATCACTCCATCATTTGGTATAGTTTATAATCTAGCTCCAAAAACAAGCATATTTGCTAACTATTCTGAATCATTTAATCCTAATAGTGCAACTGATATAAATAATAATATTTTAGATCCGGAAACAGGTAAAGGATATGAACTAGGAATAAAACAAAAACTATTTAATAATAAATTTGATTTATCAGCTTCTATTTTTAAAATAAATAAAGAAAATATTGCTCTACCAGATCCAAATGCACCTGCTGTTGGAGGATGGTCAATTGCTAGTGGAGAACAAGAAAGCCAAGGTTTAGAACTAGATTTAAGTGGTGAGATAACAGATAATTGGTCTATAATAGCATCTTATGGATATACTGATACAAAAAATAAAGATCTAAATAATAATAAATTAAAAAATATTCCAAACCATACTGCAAACTTATTTACAACATATAAATTAGCATCTTTAAAACTTCCAGACTTTTATATAGGTGGTGGAGTTAAATATTTAGGTAGTAAATATGCAGATGATTCAAATAATATTAAACTAGATTCAGTAGCAATATACAATGCTACTATTGGGTATAAAAAAGCAAATTGGAGAGCCAATTTAAGTGTACAGAATTTAACAAATAAAGAGTATGTAAATGGTGCTATGACTAGTAATGCAGCTGGAACAAGAGTTTATGTAGGAACTCCTAGGACTTTTTTAGCTTCTATTGCTTATAAATTCTAAAGAATAATTTATGTTAAAAAAAACTTATTTATATTTATCTACTCCTGAAGTTTCAGGGAAAGAAATAGGACTATTTAGAACATTAGCCGCCATTTTTGGCGGTTTGTTTGTTGCTTATTTAGGTATGACTCTACTAGCTTTTATAATACCTATGGAAATTAAACAATCTGGAATAATATCAATTATGTTTAATACTTCTGCGTGGGCATGTAGTGCTACTTGGATAGCTTTATCTTATACGAAATTTGAAGCACTTGTAAAATCTACTGTTCCAAGTATAGTTTTTGCTATATCACTTTATTTTTTATATTAGGATTGAATATGGAAAGATTAAAATTATTTAAACAAAGATTATTTGCTCTTCATATTACTGCTGGAGTTACATTTTCTATTATTATGTACCTTGCAATATTCTTTGGAGTATTTGCAATATTTTTACCACAAATTCAAACTTGGGAAAAACCTTCTAGATATATAGAAAAAGCTGATCTTACAAAAATAAATTATAACTATATGATAGATGAAGTTTTAAAAGATCCAAACTATCCAAAAGATAATATTCTTATAAACTTACCTGGTCGTATTGGAGAAACAGCTGTTAGTGTTGGAAATCGTTTTGTAAAACCAGTGGTTTTTAATCCATTTACAAATGAAAAAATAGAGAATGAAAGTAAAGAAGTTACAAATTTAGCAAGTTTTTTAAATGAGCTTCATTATGGACAACCTTTAAAACTTTTAGGAAGATTAGCATTTGGGTTTACAGCAGTTGGAACTTTAGTTTTAGTAATAACTGGACTTTATTTAATATATTATTTTAAATTTAATTATAAAGTAAAAAATCAACAAGGTCTTTTTTCTACTATTCATATAAAAATATTTACTTGGGCATTTTTACCATTTTTACTTATTACTATAAGTGGTGCAGTTATGAATCTTGGTTTAATTTCTGCTCCACCTATGGCAAAAATGCTAACAAAAGGTGAAGCAAAGTCTATTGATGAACTTGTTGGTTCTGAACTATTTCCACAGAATAAAGCTGTTAAGAAAGAGAATATTCAGGCTTCTATGCTTCCTTTAAATGAGCTTTTATTAAAAGCTATTGAAATAAATCCCGAACTAACTTTTAAACAGATAAAAGTTTTAAATTGGAACGATACTACTGCAAGAGTTGAATTCTTAGCTTATAATCCATATAAGCCTTTTTTAAATGGTGGTATATTTAATATTCCTTATATAGCTTTAAATGCTCATACAGGAGAAGTAATTGAAAATAAAAAAGTATTAGATACTACTATTCCTGTTTTAATTGCTGAAAGTCTATTTTTCTTACACTTTTTATTTGGGATAGACTTTTTTTCAAGAACTATTGTAGCTATTTTAATGGCACTTTGTGGTATTTCAATCGGATTTGGAATTATGCTTTGGCTTGAAAAAAGAGCAAAAAAACTAGAAGGAAAGATTACTTTTTATCACTGGATGGGAAAATTATCTTTAACAACTATGGTAGGTGTAATTCCAGCAACTGCTTTACTATTTTTACTACAATGGATTCTTCCATTTGATTTAGAAGATAGAGTATTATGGCAACAAGGAAGTTTTTATAATGTTTGGCTATTTACACTATTTTGGTCATTTTATAGAATAAACTCTTTTCAAGCTAGTAAAGAGTTTCTATTTATTGGTGGAGTTATATTTTTATTAGCTCCTATTTTACACTTTATAAAATTTCAAATTATTATTCTTAATATTTTAGGAGTTGATATTGCACTAGCTTTATTTGGTATTTTACTTTTATTTATTGCAAAAAAACTACCAAATAAAAGAGAAGATTTTATATTAGCAAAGATTTTAAAAAAAGGAAAAACAGATGAATAAAATATCTAAAATAGCAATACTTTTACTATCTCCATTATATATTTTTGCACACTCTTTAGTATTATATGTAGATGACAATAAAGATGGAACAATAACAATTGCTGGAGAGTTTAATACAGGAGAAAGTGCTGCTGGTGCTTTAATATTACTTGAAGCCTTACATTCAGGAGAAATACTTTTTCAAAAAAGATTAACAGATGATGATTTGATAGTTGATATCCCAAAAATTCCTTATAAAATAGTTTTGGATGGAGGAGGTGCAGACCACCAAGAAGAGAAGATAGGAGTTCCACCACCAAATGGTTTTGATAAAATAGAAGAGGAAGTTGCTAAACAAGAGCCTAAAAAAGAGCAAAAACCTAGTAGAAGTTTGATAAAATTATCTTCAAGTACAGCTGTAAATGTAAGTATAATTTTAGCTTTTGTACTTCTTTTTGCAACAATATTTATAAGTATAAGAAATACAAACAAAATTCTTAAAAAACTAGAAAATAATAAATAAAGAGCTTTACTCTTTATTTATTGAATTGTGGGCTTCAAAGTATTTCTTCTAAATTTCTATTCAAATTATTTATAAGAAAAGCCAATCTTCATTTTTTACTTTGGAGCTCATACTTGAATAAATAAAATTATTCTTCTTCTATTTGATTAATAGGAATATATGAATTTATATACTCTTTAAAAGTATCAAATTCATCTTTTGTTTTATAGTCTTCTATTAATCCTACAATATAATCAACAACTTTTGTAGCAGGAATTTTTACTCCTATTTTTTTAGATAAACTACTAGAAGTTCCTTGAAGATTTCCACCAAATAATATTTCATAAGCCTCTACTCTATTTTTATTTTCATCTCTCATCATACAACCAACAAGTCCAATATCTGATATTTGTGGTTGTGAACATCCATTTGTACATCCAGCAAAAGCTATTGTTATCTCTTCATCAAAATCTTCTATCTTCTCTTCTAAAATATCAACAATATTTCTTACATACTCTTTTGTTTCAGTTACTCCAAATTTACAAAATTCTCTTCCTGTACATGATTGTAACCTAGCTCTTAAAGCACTATTTTTATATGGGAAACCTAAATCTTCAATCTTTTTTGCAAACTCATCTACAATATCTTCTTTTACATCATAAATTACAAAATTTTGTGTAGCAGTTAATGCCAAACCACCAACTTCATATTTTTTACAAACTTCATATATTTTTAATAAATTACTTGCTTCAATTCTCCCTGCATTTGTAGCAAAACCGATATAATAAAGCCCTTTTTGATTTTGTTTATGTATTCCAAAGTGATTTCTTTTTTCACTTGGAGTTATTTTTGGTTCAATTTCTCCATCTTCAAGTTTATATCCTAGATTTTCTTCTATCTTAGCTATAAATTTTTCAACTCCCCAATCATTTAGAAGATGTCTGATTCTTGCTTTGCTTCTACTATCTCTATTTCCATTATCTCTAAAAATATTTGCAACAGCAACCGCTACATCTCGTACTTGTTCCTTTTTTACATATTTATTTAATCTTGTTGCTATTTGTTGTGATTTTGATAATCCTCCACCTAAAGTTAAATCAAATAAAACTTCTCCTTCTATATTTTTAAAAGCTGTAAATGCTAAATCTTGAATTTCATGATTTGCACAGTGATGAGAACATCCGCTTATTCCCATCTTATATTTTCTTGGAAAATTACAAAACTCATCATCGTGTTTATCAAAATAGTTATCTACATCTTTTAAAATATCTTTTACATCCAAAATCTCGTCTTCTGCTATTCCACTAACTGGGCAAGTCATTATTGGTCTTGGTCCATCTCCTGAAGCCATTCTTGAAGTAAGATTAACACTTTTTAGAAGTTCAAATATCTCTGGCATATCTTTTATTTGTATAAAATGGTACTGCACATTTTGTCTAGTTGTAAAATCAATGTAATTTTGAGCAAATTTAACTCCAATTTGTGCAATTATATTTAATTGCTCTAAGTTCATCTTTGCATCAACAATCTTGATTCTTTTCATAAAGTATTTTTTATCTTCTAGATTATCTTTATTTACATGTGGATACATTCCATACCATTTTAAAAGTCCAATATATTCATCACTTAAAGGAATCCCTTCTAAAGCCTCTTTATAGATATCATCTATTACTTTTAAAGGATTTCTTGAAGCTTTTAATTGTTCAAGTGCTGATAAATCTGCCATATTTTTTCCTTATAACTATTATAATTTTAGAAGTATATCCTTAAATTTTTAAATATAGATTAAAATAAACTTGATTAATTTACTATATAATATTAATTTTTATATTAAGCTATAATTTAGCTTATTTCTAAAAATTTAGTTTATAATTCTTCGCGTAGAATATTATTCTATTTTATAATTTTTCTAGGAGTTATCTTGAATGCTTCATTTTTAAATGAGCAAAAAAACTTTAGTATTTTTCTTGATTTACTAAAACAGTTAATAAGAGTTCCTTCAGTAACAGGTGCTGAACACTCATTTTTACTCTACTTAAAAAGAGAGTTAGATGAATTAGGTATCAAAACTGAACACTATGATGGACTCTTAGTTGCTATTGGTAATGAACCAACAAATGGTATTTTAAGTGCTCATATTGATAGACATGGAATAATTTGCACTGGTCCAAATGAGTTCCAATTTGCTGCTTTTTTAGCAAAAAATCGCTCTGATTTAAGAGGAAATTCCCTTTCTGAACAAACATTTCAATTAATCTCTAAAAGATATATAAATCAAGATGTTCATGCTTATGATCCATTTAATGGTGGATATTTAGGTATGGGAAAGATAAAAGACTCTTTTTTAAAAGAAGAGATAAACAATCTAATTTTTGAAATTGAAGGTTTAAATCATTTAGTTCCTAGTACTCCTATTGCTTTTGTTGATAAACTAAAACAAGAAGAAGATTTAATTTCAGCTCAGCTTGATAATGTTATTAGTGCTGCAATAATTTTATTTCTATACCAAAATGGATTTCAAGGAACAGCATTTTTTACAGCTCAAGAAGAAGCTGGAAAAAGCTGGAGATTTATAAATGAATGGTTTAAAAAAAATAAACTTTCTACAAATAGATTAATTGTTCTTGATACTAGCCCTTATGACAATAGAGATGAAGCAAATAAGCAAAAAATAGTTTTAAGAAATAAAGATGCAAATGCCAAATTTAAATCTCCACTTTTAAAAGAGATAAAATCTTTTTGTAAGAAAAACAAAATATCTTTTTCTTGTAAAGATGAATTCCTAAAAGAGAAAAATATTTCAAGAGTAAAAGATGGACTAAAACCTTTAAGTATTGGAAGTACAGAACTTGGAAGAATTATTTTAGAATCAAATGGAACTATTCAAGGAACTACACTACAAATACCTACAACTGGTTACCATACTGTTGATGAAACAGCAAATATATTGTCTGTGAAATCTGTTATTTTTATTTTAAGTAGTTTTTATATTAAAAACTTTTCAAAACAATTTTAATTTTTGAGGGAAAAAATGAGTTTAGCTATTATTTATGAATTAAGAGCAAATGATATAAAAGAAGAAGATATCGAGCTTATAATGAGTAGAATAAAAAATAGATTGAGTGAAGAAAATATTGATAAAGAGTTAGTAAAATTAGGTTATCCAAAGATTTTTACAGTTGATTATGATGATTACGATAACTTTGATTATACAGAAGATGATTTTACTCCAAATAGCAAAGGGCACTATGACGATGAATAATCATCGTCATATCTTAATAAAAATCTTCATCAAAAATAATCTGAATACCATATTCTTCGTGTAAAACTACTTTCTTATAATAATCTTTTCTCTCTTTTTGTCCAAATCTTTTTTGACTTTTAAACTTTAGTTCTAATTCTTCATTATTTAATAAAGCCCGAACTTCACTATGTTTTAAATAGTGACCATATCTACTCAAAGCATTTTGCCAAATTCTAAACCCACATTTTGAAGAACTAGTTAATTCAAAAAACTCTCCATCTTCACTTATCCAAGAAGCATTTGAACAAGCATAGAGTTCGACTTTTTTGCCTCTTACTTCTTTTTTTCTAACTTCAATTTGTCCATCACCACAATATGGACAAGCTCCTAAAATCATATCTAGTTTTTAAAAGCTATTACTTCAACTTCAACCAAAACATTTTTTGGTAATGTTTTAACAGCAACAGTACTTCTAGCTGGAGCTATTAATACTTGAAAATATTCTCCGTAAACTTCATTAAAAGAATTAAAATTGTCCATATCTGATAAAAAACAAGTTGTTTTAATAACATTATCAAAAGAGCTTCCAGCTTCTTCTAATATTGCATTTAGGTTTTCCATAACTTGTCTTGTTTGCTCTTTTATTCCTCCACTTACAACTTCCATCTTTTTTGCATCAAGTGCTATTTGCCCCGATGTGAAAATCAATTCTCCAAAACTAACTGCTTGATTATATGGTCCAATTGCACTTGGAGCTTTTGTTGTACTTATTATTTGTTGCATATTTTATACCTTTTAAATTTTAATCGTATTGTATTTAGTTTTTAGTTTCTACCTCATTAAACAAATTTAATAGGTAAATAAAAATCCAATATAAAATTCCCATCTTCACTTAAAAAATGGTTCTTGTGATAAATAGTATATGATGGATTTGTTGTAGTTTCATATCCACTTTTTATAAGCCAAGTATGATAAACCCACTGTATTAATTTTATAATATCACCATATTTTCCATTTAAAGAGAATTTTGCATAAATTCCTTTTTGAATAGTTAAACTTGGAAGAGATAAGTTATTTAAAAATTTATCATCTTCTAAAACAACTACTGCATTATATTGGCATTTGTCAAGAGGAGTTATTATTGGATTATCATGATGAAGAGCAATTTGTTTATAATTTTTTATCTCATTTGTATAGATCCAAGTTTGAAGTTTAGTCCAAGTTTGCTTGATTGATTTATCATAACCATCATGCCTTATATAATATCCCTTCATTTGAGGCATTCTTACAACCACTGGCTCTATTTTTGTAAAATCAATATTATCTCTATTTGAAGATAGTTTTTCTACAATTTTATTTGAATATTTTTCATATCCTCCATTTCTCCACTCTTTTGGTGTCATTTTAAATCTTTGTTTAAATGATCTTAGAAATGAGATATGAGAACTATATCCAGTTATTGAAGCTATATCACTTATTGTTGAATACTGATTAGTTATAAGTAAATTTGCAGCTTTTTCAAGTCTAATAGATACAATTGTTTCATAAATATTTTTCCCAAACTCCTCTTTAAATATTCTTTGTAGATGAAATTTACTAATCTCTAATTCAAAACTTAAATCATCTATATTTATATTTGTATCAATATGCTGATAAATATAGTTCATAACATTATTTACAATTCTTGTTCTTTTTTTAAAAGTATCTCTTTTCATAACTCAATTATAGCATTTTTTGTTAATATTATAAGCATTTATTGTAAAGAATAAATAATATTTTTGCTGTAAAATTTCATAAAAATTAAGGAATTTTAGATGAAACGATCGTTTATAAGGGAAATTCTTGAAGCAATAGATGAACATACAATATCTTTTGCAGGTGGATTACCAAGTGAAAATTTATTTCCAATAGAAGATTTAAAAATAGCTACAAATAAAATATTAGATACTCCAAAGATTTATCAGTACACTGTAAGCAATGGAATAGCTGAATTAAGAGAACAAATAGCACAAAGATATACAAATGAAGGTTTTCCTACAACAAAAGATAATATCTTAATTACAACAGGAAGCCAACAAGCCATGTATATTTTGGCTAAATTTTTTGAGAATAAAGAGATTACTATAGAAGAGCCATCATATTTAGGTGCTATGAATATTTTTAGATTAAATAATTTAAAAATGCAAGGTGTAAAACTTGAAAATGATGGTGTAAATATAGATGAATTTGAAAAAAGTTTAAAAATTACAAAATTATCATATTTAATTCCTGATTTCCAGAATCCAAGTGCAACAACTTATAGCCAAGACAAAAGAGATGCTGTAGTTAATATTGTAAAAAAACACAATGCTCTTCTTATAGAAGATAGCCCATATAGTGAACTATTTTTCAATAAAAAAAGTAAATATATAAGCCAAGATTTACCAAACAACTCTTTTCATTTAGGAAGTTTTTCAAAGACTTTGGTTCCAAGTCTTAGAATTGGTTGGATAAGAGCTGATGAAGAAAAGATAAGATCATTAATGATTATAAAAGAGAGTATAGATCTTCATTCAAGTGGTATTTCTCAATATATTTTGGCAGAATATTTAAAAGATACAAATAAATATGAAAAACATCTTCAATCAATAAGAGATGATTATAAAGCAAAAGCTGATTTTTTTTCTGAACAATTAAATATATTAATGCCTGAATTTAAACATCAAAAACCAAAAGGTGGAATGTTTTTATATGGTGGATTTGAAGATAAAAAGATTGATACTTTTGCACTTGTTCAAGAGTGTTTAAAGAAAAAAGTTGTTTATGTTCCAGGAAATCAATTTTATATAGATAAAATACCAAATGCTGAGATTAGATTTAACTATACTCACTCAAGCTTTGAACAAATAACAAAAGGTATAAAACTTATAAAATCTTGTTTATAAGTCTAAATATCAAATCTTCTTTTAACTTTTTCATAAAATTCAATCACTCTATTATAAATAGGGTGATTTGTAATATCAAACTTATCTACTAAATAGTTCTTAATTTCATAAAATTTATTATATATCTTATTATAAATCTTAGAGTTTTGTATTTTTAATTTTAAATCAATTGTCAAAGAATAAACTATTTCAAACCATTTAAAACTAAGGAGTTTATATTTTGTAATATCAAAAAACCATAATATTACAACTGCAAATGGAAACTTTAAAAGATATACGAAAACTGCAAGAAATATTTCAGCTCTAAAAAATAAGATAGCTGCATAGATCCCAAAAAATTCAACTATTGCAAATAATATTAAAAAAATAAAAAGTATAATATATTTATTTAAGTTATTAATTCTTTCTATAACTTTGTCAAATATATTTATTTTGTCTATAATTTTTGATATAAAATTAAATATTGGTTTTGCAGTTTTTTCCCAAACAAGCTCTATAAAAACAATAAAAATAAGAGTCAAAAATGTTAGTAAATAATCAAATAGCTTTTTAAAAATATCTACTATTTTATACATTTTATTTTTTCTTTCTTACCTTCTTATAATAAATATAAGAGAAAATTGCAATTAATATCAATAAAGCTATGATAATTTGATGTAAATAGTCTTTTATAAGCTCTTCATTACCACCTAAGAAATATCCTAAAAGTGTTAAGATTATCACCCAAATACCTGCGCCTAAGCTTGTAAAAATAGAAAATAGAGCTATATTCATCTTTGATAATCCAGCAGGAAGTGAGATATATTGTCTTACAACAGGAATTAATCTTCCAAAGAAAGTAGAAATATGTCCATGCCTTTCAAAGAATTTTTCCATTTTAATTATAGTTTCTTCACTAATAAAAAAATATTTTCCATATCTTAATAGAAAAGTCCTACCAAATTTAAGTGCAAAAAAGTAATTAAAAAGTCCTCCAGCCAAAGAACCAAGTATTCCAAAAAGAACTACTAAAAATATACTCATCTCACCTTTAAATGCTAAATATCCAGCTGGAATCATAACAACTTCTGATGGAAAAGGGAAAAAAGAACTCTCAAGAAACATCATTATAAATATTCCAAGATAACCAAAATCTTGAACTTTATCTACAATAAAATTTATTATTTCTGAAAGCATAATTTTATATTTTTAGTATTTTTGTAAGTTAATAAAAAGAGTTTTAAACTCTTCTTATTATTTTTTAAGCTCTTTAATTTTAGCGGCTTTACCTTTTAAAGTTTTAAGATAGTTAAGTTTTGCTCTTCTTACATCCCCTCTTCTTATTACTTCAATAGATTTTAAAGACTCACAATATAGTGGGAAAATTCTCTCAACACCAATATTATTTGCTCCTAATTTTCTAATAGTAAAAGTAGCATCAACACCGTTTCCGCTTCTTCCAATTACAACACCTTCAAAAGTTTGAACTCTCTTTTTTTCACCCTCTTTAATTTCAACACCAAGTCTTAGGTTATCCCCTGCTCTAAATGCTGGAACTTCAATTGAAGCTATTTGAGCTGCTTCAAAACTTGCTATATATCTGTTTTTCATCTTCTTTCCTTATTAGGTCTATAGTATTTCGTCCTACAAACGGACATCTGAAATTTTAAGTCGCAAATTTTACTATGGTTTCCCTTTAAATATTCTTTAACTACAATTAAATTTTCATAATTTTCTGGTTTTGAAAATGAAGGAGCTTCTAAAAGATTATTTTCATAACTCTCAACTTCTAATGATGCTTCATTTCCTAAAACTTCTTCTACGTTCCTAGATATAGCATCTGCCATAACAAGAGATGGCAATTCACCTCCTGTTAAAACATACTCTCCTATACTAAAAACCTCATCTGCATATTTTTCAATAACTCTTTCATCAATCCCTTCATATCTACCACTAACAAAAACTATATTTCTCTTTTTTGCTAATCTTTTTGCATCATTTTGTCTAAAAGGTTTTGCAGCTGCTAATGGGAATATTATATATGTATCTTCATTTTTTCTTTTTATTTCATCTAAACAATCAAAAAGTGGTTGACAAAAAAGAAGCATTCCAGCTCCTCCACCAATCATAGTATCATCAACTTTTTTGTGCTTATTTGTTGTAAAATCTCTAGGATTATAAAACTCATATGATATAAAATTTGATTCAACTGCTCTTTTTAATATTGAATCTTTAAAATATGGTTCAATTAAATTTGGGAAAAGTGTTACAAATGTAAACTTCAACTCTTTTTCTCCTTCATAATGTTAAGTTAATATAATATCTTTAATTCGTTTTACTTATTATTAAGTTAATGTTTCTTAAAGTTTCAAACATATTATATAAGGAAATTCTTTGAAAGTTAAAGGTTTTGGGAAAAAATATTTCGCATTAGCTTCAATTCAAGCATATTCATGTGTATTAACTCTGCACAGAACTACTGCTGCTTTCAAATCTTTATTTATTTCAAATCTTAAAATTGTAAGCAAAAAAGATGAAGAGATACCTTTATTAGAAGATTTACTTCAAAAATCTTGTTTATTACAATCAAGTAAACCTTGTCATTGCGACTGTTTCTTTAGAAGAAAAACTGCTCTTGCAGTAAGACTTTTTAAATATATTCCTAGATGTCCATTTTATTGTACATTTTTTGCTTTTAGAAGAACTGGCGTTCATCCTCCTTTTATTAATCTTTAATTTAAAATTATTTTTATAATAAATACCAATTAATATTTTATAGAAGCTTTCAATAAAGGCTTTTTAGTTTTTACTACTTATGTAATTTAAATAATCAAGTAGTAAATAATTTATGGTTTCAAAAAATATGAAACTTTTTATTTAAGGATTAATAATGTCAAAAAACTATGTATTAGGATTTCCAAGAATTGGAGAAAAAAGAGAACTCAAAAGAGTTTTAGAAGAATTTTGGGCAAAAAAAGTTGATTTTAATGAAGTAGAATTTATTTCAAAAAATTTAAGACAAAGACACTGGACTTATCAAAAAGAAGCAAAAATAGATTTTATATCATCAAATGATTTTTCACTTTATGACAATATGCTTGATACAACTGTTCTTTTAGGAGCTATTCCAAAAAGATTTCAAGGTTTAAAAGAGAGTGAATTATATTTTACTATGGCAAGAGGTGATGATACAAGAGTTGCTATGCAAATGACTAAATGGTTTAATACAAACTACCATTATATAGTTCCTGAACTTGAAAAAGATACAAATTTCTCTTTAAATCCAAAAAAAGTAATTAATGAGTATAAAGAGGCAAAAGAACTAGGAATTAAAACAAAAATAAATTTAATAGGTGCAATTACATATTTAGCACTTTCAAATAGTGTTGATAATAGTGATAATTTCTTACATATAAACAAAGTTACTTCTGTTTATAAAGAGCTATTAAAAGAGATTTCAAAACTAGATGATGAAATTGTTGTTGAATTTGCTGAACCATTTTTTGCAAAAGATATTGATACTAAAGTTTTATCTTTATTAAAACCATTATATGATGAACTAGCTAATGTATCTTCAAATATAAAAATTGTTGTAAGTACATATTTTGAGCACTCAAATGAAGCTAGTAAAATATTAGTAAATACACCAATTTGGGCTTTAGCTTTAGATTTTGTTTATGGAGAAAAAAATAAAGAAGTTTTAGATTTAATAGCTAATTCTAATAAAGTGTTAATAGCTGGAGTAATTGATGGTAGAAATATCTGGAAAAGTAATTTTGAAAAGAAAGTTACTTTATTGGAAGATATTTCAAAAATTGTTCCAAAAGATAGATTAATTATTGGAACTTCTTGTTCATTACTACATGTTCCTTATGGTTTAAAATATGAAGAGAATTTGGATAAAGAGATAAAAAGTTCTTTAGCATTTGCAATAGAAAAATTAACTGAATTAAGACTTATCTCTAAAATATTTTTTAATGAAAAATTATCTTTAGATGATGAAGCAAGTATTAAAAAAAATAAAGAAGATAATAAAAAAAGAGAAGAATCTACAAGAATTCATAAAAAAGAGGTTCAAGATGAAGTTAAAAATCTTAAAAAACTTGAAAGAACTGATAAATTTGAAGATAGAATAAAAATTCAAAGAGATTTTTTCAACTATGATGCACTTGCAACTACAACTATTGGTTCATTTCCACAAACTCCTGAAATAAGAGAAAATAGAAAAAACTATAAATTAAACAATATTTCAAAAGAGCAATATGAAAATGAAATCAAAAAATACATTGATGATTGTATTGCATTTCAAGATGAAATTGGACTTGATGTTTTAGTTCATGGAGAGCCAGAAAGAAATGATATGGTTGAGTACTTTGGTGAATTACTTGATGGTTTTATATTTACAAAAAATGCTTGGGTTCAATCGTATGGAAGTAGATGTGTAAAACCTCCTGTAATTTTTGGTGATGTAAGCAGACCAAAAGCCATGACTGTTGATTGGATTAAATATGCTCAAAGCAAAACTAAAAAAATAGTAAAAGGAATGCTAACAGGTCCTGTTACTATATTAAATTGGTCTTTTGTAAGAGATGATATTGCTAGAAGTGAAGTTACAAAACAGATAGCTCTTGCAATAAATAAAGAGGTAGATGATTTACAAAATGCTGGGATTAAAATGATTCAAGTTGATGAAGCAGCATTTAAAGAGGGTTATCCTTTAAGAACTGAAAATATAAAAAACTATGAAAAATGGGCAGTTGATAACTTTAAACTAAGTGTTAGTAGTGCAAAAATTGATACTCAAATTCATACTCATATGTGTTATAGTGATTTCAATGATATTATAAAAACTATTGAAGCAATGGATGCTGATGTTATCTCTATCGAAACTGCAAGAAGTGGAAATAGACTTTTAAAAATTTTTAAAGAGACAAACTATAAAAATGAAATTGCACCTGGAATTTACGATATCCATAGTCCAAGAGTTCCAAGTGTTGAAGAGATGGTTAATCAAATTAAAGCTTTAATTGAAGTATTACCAAAAGAACAGTTGTGGATAAATCCTGATTGTGGATTAAAAACAAGAAAATGGCCAGAAGTTAAACAGAGTTTAAAAAACCTTGTTGAAGCTGTAAAAATAGTAAAAAACTTATAATTTATAGATAGTAAGAGAAATCTCTCTTATTATCTCTTTTTTAATCATCTTATCTTAATAGCTTTAATTTGATTTTAGATAGAATAATTTTAAAATTCCTAAAAAAGACAGAAAATGATTACACTAAATGATATAAAAGATGCAAAGAAAAGATTAGAAAACACAATCTCAAAAACTCCTTTAATGAAAGCTCCAATTTTAAGTAAAGAGAAAAATGCTGAAGTTTATTTAAAAGAGGACAATCTTCAAATAACTGGTAGTTTTAAATTAAGAGGTGCTTTTAATAAAGTTGCAATGCTTGATGATAAAAAAAGAGAAGCTGGTGTTGTTGCTGCAAGTGCTGGAAATCATGCTCAAGGCTTAGCTTTTGCTGCACAATATTTTGGCTGTGAAGCAACTATTTTTATGCCAGAAGCTACTCCTTTAACAAAAGTTAGTGGTGTTCGTTCTTATGGTGCAAATGTTGTTTTAACAGGTGAAAACTTTGATGAAGCATATGCAAGTGCAATTAAATTTGCAAAAGAAAAAAATAAAGAGTTCGTTCACCCTTTTGCAGATGATGAAGTAATAGCAGGTCAAGGAACAATTGCCTTAGAAGTTTTAGAAAATATTGATGACACTGATGAAATTGTTGTACCAATTGGTGGTGGTGGTTTAATAGCTGGTATTGCAATAGCTGCAAAATCAATAAATCCAAATATTAAAATAACTGGTGTTGTTGCAAGTGGTGCAAGAGGGATGAAAGATAGCTTTGAAGCAAGAATGCCAATTGATTCAAGTAGTGTTAGAACAATTGCAGATGGAATTGCTGTTCGTGATGTAACTCCAAAACTACTTGATATTATTTTGGAATATGTAGATGAAATAGTTGAAGTAAGTGATAATGAAACAGCAAATGCAATTTTGTTTTTACTTGAAAAACATAAATTAATGGTTGAAGGAGCAGGTGCAGTTAGTGTTGCTGCAATAATGCATGATAAAATAAATGTTAGTGGAAAGAAAATTTGTGCAGTTGTTAGTGGTGGGAATATCGATGTAACAATGCTTTCTCTTATTATTGAAAAAGGTTTAATAAAATCTCATAGAAAAATGAATTTAATTGTAACTTTAATGGACAAACCAGGAGCATTACAAAATCTAACAGATATTTTTACATCTTGCTCAGCAAATATTGTTCAAATAGATTTTGATAGAAACTCTTTAAAACTAGATTTTGGAGAAGCTCATGTAACAATTGCATTAGCAACAAAAGGTGAAGAACATCAAGAACTGATTAGAGAAAAATTGAAACAAAACGGATACAAATTTAAACAAATTTAGATTAATTTTATTTATTTATATAGATTTTAGAAAATTAATATTATAATCGTCACATAATTTAGTATTTGTAGAAAAGAAAAAAGGAAGAAAATGGAAGGAAGATTGTTTACATTCTTAGGAACTATTGGTGGACACGATCAAGTGTGGATTATTCTATCTCACTTAGCTTTAGTAGTTCTAATTATTTTTGTAGTTTCAATATTGGCTACAAGAAGGCTTCAACTAGTTCCAACAGGAAGCCAAAATGTTATGGAAGCATTTGTAGGTGGAATTATTGCAATGGGTAGAGACTCTATGGGTGAACAAAATGCAAGAAGATATATGCCACTTATTGGAACACTAGCTTTAATTATTTTTGTTAGTAATATGATGGGAGTTATCCCAGGATTTGAAGCTCCAACAAGTAATATTAACTTCACTGCAGCTTTAGCTATTATGGTATTTGTTTACTACAACTACTTAGGTATAAAAACAAATGGTGTTATAAACTATTTTAAACACTTCATGGGACCTTTACCAATCTTAGCTCCTTTAATGTTCCCAATAGAAATCATATCTCATTTCTCAAGAATAATCTCATTATCTTTTAGGTTATTTGGTTCTGTAAGAGGAGATGATATGTTCTTAATGGTACTTTTAATGCTAGTACCTTGGATTTTACCATTACCAGGATTTTTCCTTTTAGCTGTAATGGGTGTTTTACAAGCATTTATTTTTTGTATTCTTACTTATGTTTATATTGCTGGTTCAATTATGATGGAAGAAGAACACTAAGAAAAATAGTAATTATACTATTTCTTGAAGCGAAGGTTTTTTACCTTCGCTTTTTTTATACTTTTAATATTTCTACTTTATTCTCTTTTAAATATATTAAATATGCTTCTACATTTTTAGTATTAAAAATATCTTCAACTGCTTTTTTATAGTAACTTACTTGATTTTTATGTGAACTTAAAATTTCACTTGTTGTTTTATAATCAATAATTGTATAGATTCCATCTTTATATAGTAGTAAATCAATAATTTTTAACTCTTCTTTATACATAATATACTGTTCAGAAAATCTATCTTTATCTTTAATAAGATTAATAAATATATCATTTGTAATTAAATTTAAAACTAATATCTTGATATTATCAAACTCTTCATATGCTAAAAAACTGAGATATCTACTTTTTGCAAGTTTTAAAGTATATTCTAATTCATCAAGAGTAAAATCATTCATCATTTCAAGAATGTAGTGTGTAGCAAGTCCTATATATTTTGCTCTTAAATATTCATCATTAAAGCTAATATCTGATTTTATTTTTTGCTCTTGTTTACCTAGAAAAAGTGGATTATATTCAACTTTTACAATATCATCTTTTTTATCTATAATTTTACTTCTAACTAGCTCTCCAATTTTGATATCTTTCATATTTAAAATATCAAAAGCTGATGATTTTGTTTTTTTAAATATAATCATATTGGATTTTGCTCTTGTAAGAGCTACATAAAGAACATTTTTTTCATCATCTTCAACTAAGGATTTTTCATCTTCTAAAGCTTTTTTATAATCTTCATCAAAACTTTCATATCCTTTTATTTTATAATATATATTTTCTAACTCTATATTTTTATATGAAAAAAGAAGTGAGCTTCTATCATAACTCTTTCTTTTAATTCTATCAAGAACTATAACTGTATGAAATTCTAAACCTTTTGATTTAAAAATTGTAAGAATTTGCAAACCACTATTCTCACTATTTTCAATACTAGTTTCTAATTTATCAATATTATAAACAAACTCAACAATATTTTTGTAAGAGTTTAAATTTCCTAAAAGTTGAATTATATTTTCATCCATTAAGTCATATTTATATGCTAAAGTATGCACAATCTCATAAACTGATTTTTCTTCAAAGTAAAAATCAGTATCTATATTGCTATTAATGCTTTTTCCAATTAAAGCATTATAATTCTCTTTATAAATCTCTTCTTTAAAATAGATATATTTTATTAAATTTATTATAGCTTTTACATTTTGTGAATTTATTAATTTTGAACTCATATCAGTTCGTATTTTTATCTCTTTTATACTCTCTTTTAAATAGTAATAAAGTTCTAAAACATCGCTATTTGTATAGCATAAAACTGCTATATCATTTTCGTTAATTCCCTCTTTCAAAAGTTCATTAATCTTATTCTTAATATTTACAAACTTATCTTCATTTAAAAGTTCTTCATCTTCAAAAACCTCAATATATCCACCTGCTTTTATACAATTTTGCTCTTGATAAGAATAATTTGTCAAAGATAAAAAATTACTATTTACAAAATCTACTAAAACCTTATGTGATCTATAATTTGTATTTAAACTATCTAAAACTATCTGATTATTTTGTTCTAATACATAATCAAATAGCTTTTTATTTCCACCTCTAAATCTATAAATACTCTGTTTTGGATCTCCAACATAAAAAAAGGTTTTGAATTTATCGTTAGTACTTGAAATTATTTCTTCAATTAATGGATATAAAATTTTATATTGTAGAATTGACGTATCTTGGAATTCATCTATCAAAATATGATTATACTTGCTATCTAATCTAAAATATAAAAAATCTTTGTCTATTTTCGAGCTAAGAAGCTCATAAACCATATTTGAAATATCACTAAACTCATAATAATTCTTTCTTTTATTAAAAGTTCTTTTAAACTCTTTAAAAGCTAAATATAAATTTGAAATTTTACTAAGACTATATGCTGATCTTATTTTGTAATATTGTTTAAATATTTCTTTTAATCTTAAAAAGATTAAATTTATATTTTCATCTGCACACTTTTTGAAATAAGAGTAATCATATAAACTCTCTTTTTCTATCCAAGTTGTAGAAAACAACTCTTCAAAATTTTCAAAAGATACTGCTTTTTTTGCACTTGCACTAGCAAGTTCACAAGATAAAAAATGATCTTTTACTTTAAAAGCTTCTTTTAAAATCTCTGATTTTAAACTATCAATTAAAGTTTCATCTAATTCTATTGAATTTATATTCTCATTCTTCTCAATTAGAAATTTAAATAAAGAGAAAATAGAATTAAATTTTTTCTTTTCATATATTGAAAAATCAATCAAATCTTTATATAATTTTTCATCAAGTGAATTTAAAAAATGAAGTCCTAAAAGTTCTTCATCATCACTTAATATTTCGAAATCATCACTTACTCCAATATATCCACTAAACTCTTTTAAAATTTTATTTACAAATTTATCTATTGTAAAAATACTCAAACTTGAGTTTGTAAAAGAGTCAATTAGTTTTGCTTTTCTATCTATTATTTCAGATTTATTTAGTTTAGAAACTTTAGAGATCTCTTCTAAATAACTTTCATCACTTCCTAATTTTTGCAGAGTATCCAATATCCTCTCACCCATTTGAGATGCTGCTTTATTTGTAAATGTTAAAGTTAAAATCTCATTTGGATTTGCACCAAGTAACAATAAACTAATATATCTTACGGTTAGTGCAAAAGTTTTACCACTTCCTGCACTTGCTTTTAATGCTAAATATTTTTCCATATAAGATTTTACTATATTTCATTTTAAAAGAGATTTTTAGTTATAATTTAAGCTTTAATTTTTACAAAGTATTTTGAAGGAAAATAATGCCACAAACTAATAAAAAAGTTCAAACTTTAATAGATGCAATACCTTATTTCAAAAAGTTTTATGGAAAAACTATTGTTATAAAATATGGTGGAAGTGCTCAAACAAGTGATGATTTAAAAGAAAAATTTGCTCAAGATATTGTTTTGTTAACTCTTCTTGGTATTAAACCTATTGTTGTTCATGGTGGTGGAGCAAGAATTACTGAACTATTAAATAAACTTGAAATACCTTCTTCTTTTGTTGATGGTTATAGAGTAACTTGTAAAGATAGTATGAGAGTTGTTGAAATGGTATTAAGTGGAGAGATAAATAAAAACATTGCTTCTTTATTAAATCATCATGGAGCAAAAGCTATTGGTATTTCAGGAAAAGATAGTGGAATAATAAAAGCTAGTCCAAAAGATGGTGGTAAATTTGGTTTTACAGGTGAAATTGATTATGTAAATGGTGAAATGATTAATAAACTTTTAGGCGAAGGATTTATTCCTGTTATTGCTCCAATTGGTGATTCACTTGAACCAAATCATCCAGGATTTAATATAAATGCTGATGTAGCAGCTTGTGAAATTGCAAGTGCAGTAAAAGCACAAAAAGTTATATTTTTAACAGATACAATTGGTGTTTTAGATAAAGAGAAAAATTTAATCCAAACTTTAGATAAAAAAAGTGTTGAAGATTATAAAAAAGATGGAACAATCGCTGGAGGAATGATTCCAAAAGTTGATTCTTGCATAAAAGCTATTCATAATGGTGTAAATAAAGCACATATTATTGATGGAAGAGTTGAGCACTCAATTTTGCTTGAACTCTTTACAAGTGATGGAATTGGTACACAATTTATAAGAGTTGACAATCCAAATAATGGAATAAATATAGAAAAATTACTAAATGATTAATTAGGAGAAGATATGAGTTTTATTGAAACAAGAGGAAATGATGGAATTAAACCAAATGAAGTTAGCTTTAGCGAAGCAATTTTAAATCCTAGTGCATCTTTTGGTGGTCTTTATGTACCAAAAAATTTACCAAATT
This sequence comes from Aliarcobacter thereius LMG 24486, assembly GCF_004214815.1. Taxonomy (NCBI): domain Bacteria; kingdom Pseudomonadati; phylum Campylobacterota; class Epsilonproteobacteria; order Campylobacterales; family Arcobacteraceae; genus Aliarcobacter; species Aliarcobacter thereius. The sequence goes on along the minus strand of NZ_CP035926.1, from coordinate 266,199 downwards.
TAGAAAAAGATTTTATACAAAATCATCTAGATAAAAGTTATAAAGAGCTTGCATTTAATATTTTAAAAGCATTTAAAATTGATATTGAAGATAGTGAAATAAAAAAAGCTTTAGATTTATATGATAATTTTGATGATAAAAATAATCCAAGCCCAGTTGTAAAAGTAAAAAATGATTTATATGTAAATGAGCAATATCATGGTCCAACAAGAGCATTTAAAGATATGGCTTTACAACCTTTTGGCTCAATTTTAAGTTCTCTTGCACAAAAAAAGAATGAAAACTATCTGATTCTAGCTGCAACAAGTGGAGATACTGGACCTGCTGCATTAAGTACTTTTAGAAATAAGAAAAATATTCAAGTTGTATGTTTATATCCAGATGGAGGGACAAGTGATGTTCAAAAACTTCAAATGGTTTGTGAAAAAGCAGAAAATTTAAAAGTACTAGGAATCGAAGGAAATTTTGATGATGCACAAAATGCACTAAAATCTCTTTTATCTTCAAATAGTTTTAAAGAAGAGTTAGAAAAAGAAAATATTAAACTAAGTGCTGCAAATAGTGTAAATTTTGGAAGAATTATTTTTCAAATCATATATCACTTTTGGTCATATTTAGAGCTTATAAGACAAAATGCTATTAAAAATGGTGAAAAGATATATCTTGTAGTTCCAAGTGGAAACTTTGGAAATGTTTTAGGTGCTTATTATGCACAAAAAATGGGCTTAAATGTTGAAAAACTTTTAGTTGCCTCAAATGAAAATAATATTTTAACTGAATGGTTAACAACTGGTATATATGATATAAGAGATAAAGACTTAAAATTAACAAAATCTCCAGCTATGGATATCTTGAAATCATCAAATATTGAAAGAGTTATTTATGATCTTTTTGGAGCAAAAAGAACAAAAGAGTTGATGGAAGATCTAAACTCTAAAAATATTTTTACAATGAGTCAAGATGAAACAAAAGAGCTACAAAAATACTTTTCTGCTACATTTAGTAATGATTCATTTGGTAATCAAACAATTAAAGATTTTTTAGATAATGGTTATTTAATGGATCCACATACAGCAACTTGTATCAAAGCATACAAAGAGCTAAAAGATAAAGATTTAATCACTGTAATTTATTCAACAGCTGAATGGACAAAGTTCTCTCCAACTGTTTTAAATGCTTTAAATCAAAACAGCACTAAATACACAGATAAAGAGGCTTTAGAAGAGATTTCTACTAAATTTAATGCCAAATTACCTGATACAATAAAAGAGCTATTTAACTCAAAAATTATTCATAATTTAGTTATACAAAGAGAAAAAATCGAAGAAAATATCATTAGTTTTATTAGAAAATCTTAAGATTTTCTAATAAGTTTTACTTCTAATTCTTAAAGTACTTGTTACTTTTATTCCACAATCATTAAGCATTTTGATATATGTCAATAAGCTTTAAGTAATATTTCAATACAATCAACCTCGATTCTAATTTTAAAAAAAGGAAGCCAAATATGTCTAAAAACACTAATAGACGAGATTTTATTGGTTACTCTTTTGTAGCAGTTGCTGCAGTTGGAGGAGCCGCATCTTTATACGGGATGAAACAGGTTTGGGATCCACTTCCTAGCGTTCTTGCTGGTGGATTTACTAAAGTTGATTTAAGTGCTTTAAAAGCTGGTGAACCAGAAACATTTACATGGAGAGGAAAACCAATTTTCGTACTTAAAAAAACAGCTGATATGGATAATAGTGCTAGAGATCTAGTTGTTGCAAATGACAGATATACTGTTGCTATTGGATTATGTACTCACCTAGGTTGTATTCCAGCTTGGAAAAAAACTGAATGGAAATGTGCATGTCACGGTGGTGTTTTCGATGCAAGTGGGAAACAGACTTTTGGTCCACCACCAAGACCTTTAGATTTACCACCATTTGAAATTGAGGGAAATACTTTGGTTTTAGGAAACGAAGGACCAGAATACAAACAAATCGCTGAAGCGATGATGGCATAAAGGAAGAGCAATGGCAAAATTTGAAAAAGCTAACTCTGTAGGAGAGTGGTTAGACCAAAGATTAAATGTTAAAGCATTTAATAAAATAATGATGACAGAATACTGGATTCCAAAAGATATAAACTTTTTATGGGCTATGGGTGTTCTTCTTGCTACAACATTTGGTATTTTAGTAATCTCTGGATTATTTTTAATGATGTACTATAAACCTGATGTTAATTTAGCATTCAATTCTGTAAACTATACAATTATGCAAGAAGTTGCATTTGGTTGGTTATTTAGACATATGCACGGAGTTGCAGCTTCTGTTATTTTCTTAATTATCTATATTCATATGCTTACTGGAATTTATTATGGTTCTTATAAGCAAGGTAGAGAGATGATTTGGATTTCTGGTATGTTACTATTTGTTACATTCTCTGCAGCTGGTTTCTCTGGATATATGCTTCCATGGGGACAAATGTCTTATTGGGCAGCTATGGTTATTACAAACTTATTTGGTGGAGTACCTTTTATTGGTGATGCACTTGTAGTTTGGATTAGAGGTGATTTTAACGTTGCTGATGCAACTCTTACAAGATTCTTTATGCTTCATGTTTTCTTATTACCAATAGTTATTATGGGATTAATTGGATTACACTTCTATACATTAAGAATTCCTCACGTTAATAACCAAAGTTCAGAAGATATTGATTATGATGCAGAAGCACAAAAATATCTTTCAGGAAATAAAAAAGAGTCAAAAGTTATTCCTTTCTGGCCTGTATTTATCTCAAAAGATTTAGCAGTTCTTGGAGTTTTCTTAATTTTCTACTTCTATTTAGTGTTCTTCCATTATAGTTTTGCAATGGATCCAATTAACTTTGAACCAGCAAACCCAATGGTTACTCCAGCTCATATTTACCCTGAGTGGTATTTCTTATGGTCATATGAAGTTTTAAGAGGTTTCTTCTTTGATATTGCTGGAATTTCAGCATTTAATTTAGGTTTAATGGCATTTGCATTTGCAAATGGTGTTTTCTTTGTTTTACCTTGGTTAGATAGAGATAGTAAAGTTCTTCCAGCACACAAAAGACCATTTTTCTTTATTTGGTTCTGGATTTTAGTTGCAGATTTAATTGTATTAACAATCTGGGGAAAACTTCCTCCAACAGGTACAAATGCTTGGGTAGGATTCTTTGCAGCAATTACATTTATTCTACTATTTGTTCTACTTCCATTTATTACGAAAAAAGATCAAGAAAGAAGAGGATAAAAGATGAGAGAATTAAAAATATTAGCAGTAGTTGTAGTTCTTACACTTGTAATGTATTGGGGTGTTGAGCCTTTTGCTCACTCTCAAATGCATCCATCTGTGTCAAATGCAAATTTTAATTTTGCAGAAGCTGATTCACAAACTTCAAAAGAGAATGTTAATAAACTTCAGATTGCTTTAGATGATGCAAATAAAGCTTTAGTAAAAGCAAATGATGAAAATAGATCTAATTTAGAAAAAGCTGTAAAAGCAGCTGAAGCTGAATTAACAAAAGCTCAAAATTTTGAAAAAACTATCAATGAATTTTGGGCAAGTAATCAAGAAGCTATAAATGCAAATGGTAATGTATCAAATGGTGAAATGCTAGTAAATGCAAACTGTACAGCTTGTCATAGCATTGAATCAAAAGGTTTTGCACAAGTTATGGATAATGCTACATTAAGCTCTGCATATGGAGTTACTCCACCTGATTTAGGAAGTTCTGGTAAACTTTATACTAAAGAATTTTTAGTAGCATTTATAAAAGATCCTATACTTGCTTCAAAAGTATCTCATAAATTTGAAGATGGTTCAGCTGCTCACCCAATGCCAGGTTATGGATGGATGAGTTCTCAAGAAATAGCTGATATGGTTGCTTATTTAGAAGCCATTGCTCCAAAAGAGATGACAAATAAAGAAGTTTATGTTAATGCTTGTCAAAGATGTCATGATTTACAATATGCTGATATGAAAGATAAAACTATGTTATCTTTTACAAATCATGATGATATAGCTAGATATATGGGAAAACTTCCTCCTGATTTATCTCAACATATTATCAGTAGAGGACCAGATTATATTGGTAAACTTGTAAATGACCCTCAAAAATTACTTGAAGGTACAGCAATGCCAAGAGTTGGTTTAAATCAAGAATCTCAAGAACAAGTTATTGCTTATCTTGAAGAGATTGGTGATACTAAGAAACAAGAAAGAGAAGAATTAGGACCAAGATTTATTGTATATGCAATAATTTTTGCAATAATTGCTTTCTTATGGAAAGGTGTAAAATGGAGAGATATTCACTAAGAATATCTCCTATTTTCAAAAGCTAGAAAGAAATTTCTAGCTTTTTTTATATGTTTTTTATATAATTATCTTTGAACTTGCAGATATAATTGCAGTTTCTGATCTTAAAACCAAATTTGATTTAAATCCAAGTACTAAATCTTTATTAAAAAGTTCTCTTTCTCTTTTTGAAAATCCACCTTCAGGACCAACAATTAAATTATCAATTAAATCTTTTTTACTTTCTATTAAATTATTAGAAAAATCAAGAATATATGATTTTGGATAATCTTTAATAAATTCATCAATATTTTTATATATATCAATTTTAACAATACTACTTCTTCCACATTGAGAAGAAGAATTAATTAATATTTTTTCTAACTTTTCAAAATTTATTTTGAAATTCTTTTGTGAAAAATCACTATATATAAAACTTATTTTAGAAACTCCAAGTTCATTTAAACTTGTTATATTTTCATAAATTATTTTTGGATCAATAATACACCAAGCAAGATGAAGCTCTTTATCATTTTCAATAATTTTCTCTTCTTCTAACTCTAAATCTAAAATTGCAGATTTTTTATCTATATTTGAAAGCTTGTAAATATAGATAAAATTATCTTCTAAGTTTCTAAAAGCAATTTTATCTCCAAGCTTATGTCTTCTTGCTTTTATTAAGTAATTATAATTTTCATCTTTTATAAAAAGAGTATTATCCTTCGCATTTTTATCAAAAACATATTGCATTTAAAGAACTCTTGAAAGCATAAATATTAATATTAAAACAGTAATTTCTATCATATATATTTTACTTGCATATTTATAAAACTCTTCTTGAAGTTCTGTTTGTGATACCAATATAACTCTTTGTTTTTTATACCTTTTAATTTCAATCACAAGTAAAAATATTGAAGCTGGTATCATAATAGCAATTTTAAGACTAAACATATGTGAATAAAAAGCAACAATTGTTCCAGTATAAATTACTATTGCATTACTTAAATGATATATTGGAGTCATAAACTTTAATCTTTTGGCTAAAGATATGAAACTTTTTCTATTAATAACTGAATAAAGATTAAACATCATTATAAATAGAAAAACATATAAAGAATAGATGTGTACTGTAATAGCATTTTGCATAATTTCCATAAAAAACCTTTTTATTATTTAATTTTAGATTATATCTTAATCTATATAAGTTTCGATTTTGCTAATTTTTATATAAGAGATAGTAAAATATTAGGCTTAAAAATAAAAAAAGAGAATAAATGACAAAAAAACAACTAATTTTATATGTAACAATATTTTCATCATTAGTAATTACAGCAAACTATACAGTTCAATTTCCCATTAATGAATGGCTTACTTATGGAGCAATTATGTTTCCATTTACATTTTTACTAACTGATATATTAAGTGAGAACTTTGAAAAAAAAGAGGTTTTGAATGTAATTAAATATGGAGTTTTAATTGCAATTATTCCAACAATTTTAATTGCTGGTTGGCAAATAGCCTTTGCATCGCTTACTTGTTTAGTTGTTTCACAATATATAAATGTAAGAATATTTAAATTTTTAAAAAGAAAATTTATAAATCTTTGGTGGCTAAGAAGTAATGGAAGTACACTAATAGGACAATTTTTTGATACTTCAATCTTCTTCATATTGGCATTTTCATTTGTAATGCCTTTTGAAACTATTTTAAAACTAATAATTGGAGATTATTTAATAAAAGTATCCTTAGCTCTTTTGGATATGCCAATATTCTATCTTATTGCAATTAAATTTAGAGAAAAGATTTTTCATAGAGCATAATAAATATTTAAATTAAAGAATTGATATAATAAAATTAACAAAATAAAGGATAAAAATGAAATTTACAGGTAAAAATGTATTAATTACAGGTGCAAGTAAAGGAATTGGTGCAGAAATTGCAAGAAATCTTGCTTCTTATGGTTTAAAAGTTTGGATTAATTATAGAAGTAAAATAGAAGAAGCAGAAGCTCTAAAAGAGAATATAGAAAAAAATGGTGGAACTGCTGCAATTATAAAAGCAGATGTATCAAATGAAGAAGAATTTATCAATGCAATAAAAACTATTGTTGATAGTGATGGAGAATTATCATATTTAGTAAACAATGCAGGAATTACAAAAGATAAACTAGCTCTTAGAATGAGTGTTGAAGATTTTACAGATGTAATTAATGCAAACTTAGTTTCTACATTTATTGGTTGTAGAGAATCTTTAAAAACAATGAGTAAAAAAAGATTTGGTTCGGTGGTAAATATCTCTTCTATAGTTGGAGAAATGGGAAATCCTGGGCAAACAAACTATTCTGCTTCAAAAGGTGGAGTAAATACTATGACAAAATCATTTGCAAAAGAGGGTGCAAGTAGAAATATAAGATTTAATAGTGTAACTCCTGGATTTATTAAAACAGATATGACTGATTTATTAAAAGATGAAGTAAAAGCTGAATATGAAAAAAATATTCCTCTTTCAAGATTTGGAAATCCAAGTGAAATTGCTGATGCAGTTGCATTTCTTTTAAGTGATCATTCAAGCTATATTACAGGTGAAATATTAAAAGTTAATGGGGGTTTATATGTATAATCTAATTAAATAAATATATATTTATTTAATTTAAAAGTTTTTTTAAACTTTTTTGGTATAATTTTAGGACAATTTTAAAAAAGGAATTAAAAATGGCATTATTTGATGATGTAAAAGCAGTAGTTGTAGATCAACTAGATTGTGATCCAGCAGAAGTAAAAGAGGATTCAAAATTTATTGAAGATTTAGGGGCTGACTCTCTAGATGTTGTTGAGTTAGTTATGGCTTTAGAAGAGAAATTCGATATTGAAATTCCAGATGAAGAAGCTGAAAAAATCTTAACTGTTGGTGATGCTATATCATACATTGAAAACAACGCATAATTTCTTGCGTGTACTTTAAATGAAAGATTTTTCTTTCATTTAATTTTTATTATTGAGTTTTTATAAAAAAATTGAGTAATTTAAATAAATTTTGAAAATGGAGCATATTTTATGAAGAGAGTTGTTATTACAGGTCTAGGTACTATAAATTCAACAGGACACTCTGTTGCAGAATCTTTTGAAGCAATTAAAAATGGTGTTTGTGGAATTGATACAATCACACTTTTTGATGCAAGTGATTTTACAGTACAAATTGCAGGAGAAGTAAAAAACTTTGATCCTGAAACTGTAATGGATAAAAAAGAGGTAAAAAAAGCTGATAGATTTATTCAATTAGGAATTAAAGCAGCTCATGAAGCTATGATTGATAGTGGATTTGTTACAAGCGAAAATAAAAAAGTAGATGAAAATGATGCTGCTAGATTTGGAATCATTTCAGGTTCTGGAATTGGTGGATTATCAACAATTCAAAAAAACTCTACAATTTGTGACACAAGAGGTTCAAGAAAAATATCTCCATTTTTTATTCCTTCTTCATTATCAAATATGTTAAGTGGATTTATTTCAATTGAACATAATTTAAAAGGTCCTTCTTTAAGTCATGTTACTGCTTGTGCAGCTTCTACTCATGCTATTTGTGATGCTTTTAAAACAATTGCTTTAGATGGGGCTGATAGAATTTTAGTTGTTGGGGCTGAAAGTGCCGTTTGTGGTGCTGGTGTTGGTGGCTTTGCTGCTATGAAAGCTCTTTCAACAAGAAATGATGATCCTAAAAAATCTTCAAGACCATTTGATATAGATAGAGATGGTTTTGTAATGGGAGAAGGTGCTGGAGCACTAGTTATAGAATCTTTAGATAGTGCATTAGAAAGAAATGCAAAAATTTATTGTGAAATTATTGGTTTTGGAGAGAGTGGTGATGCAAATCATATAACTTCTCCAGTTGTTGATGGTCCTTTAAGAGCTATGAAATCTGCTCTTTTAATGGCAGAGAGAACTTTAGGAACTTCTGTAAAAATTGATTATATAAATATGCATGGGACTTCAACTCCTGTTGGAGATAAAAATGAAACTTCAGCTATAAAAGAACTATTTGGAGGAAAAGAAAACTCTCCTTTAGTATCATCAATAAAAGGTCAAATTGGACACTGCCTTGGTGCAGCAGGAGCGATTGAAGCTATTATGACAATAAAAGCATTAAATGATGGAATAATCCCTCCAACAATTAATGTAGAAAATCAAGATCCAGAATGTGATTTAGATGTAATTCCAAATATTGCTAGAAATGTAGAACTAAATACAGTAATGACAAATAATTTTGGTTTTGGTGGAACTAACGGTTCTGTAATTTTTAAAAAATTTACAAAATAATTTAAAAATCTAAGAGTAGCAATGCTCTTTATTTTAAGGAAAAATATTGGCAACTTATTTAGAATTCGAAGAGAAAATTAAAAAAATTGAAGATGAAATTGTATTAGCTAGAATTAAAGCTGATGAACCTGCAATTGAAATCTTAGAAAAAAAACTTGAAAAAGAAGTTGAAAAAACTTTTAAAAATTTAAATGATTATCAAAAACTTCAATTAGCAAGACATCCTGATAGACCTTATGCACTTGATTATATAAATGGTATTTTAGATCAAGCTTATGAGATTCATGGAGATAGACACTATATTGATGACCATGCTATTGTTTGCTATTTAGGCTTTATAAATGAACAACAAGTATTAATAATTGGTGAACAAAAAGGTAGAGGAACTAAAGAGAAATTAAAAAGAAACTTTGGTATGCCAAATCCTGAAGGTTATAGAAAAGCTTTAAGAGCTGCTCAAATGGCTGAAAAATTCCAAATTCCTATTCTTATGTTAGTTGACACTCCAGGTGCATATCCAGGACTTGGAGCAGAAGAGAGAAATCAAAGTGAAGCTATTGCTAGAAATCTTTATGAATTTGCAAATCTAACTACTCCATCTGTTTCAGTTGTAATTGGAGAAGGTGGAAGTGGTGGAGCACTAGCAATTAGTATAGCTGATAAACTTGCTATGATGAGATATTCTGTTTATGCAGTTATTTCTCCTGAAGGTTGTAGTGCAATCTTATGGAATGATCCAACAAAAGTTGAAACAGCTGCACAAGCTTTAAAAATTACAGCTGAAAACTTAAAACAACAAAATCTGATAGAAGATGTTATAAATGAGCCTTTAATCGGTGCTCATAGAAAAAAAGATGAAGCTATTATGGCTCTTAAGAAGTATTTTTTAGACTCTTTAGAAGAGTTAAAATTATTAAGTCCTGAAGAGAGACAAGCTAAAAAATATCAAAAAATCATGAATCTTGGTTCATTTGAAGAGTAAAAATTTCTAATATTTTAAGAAAAAGGAGAAGAATTTATCTTCTCCTTTTTTTATTTAAAATCTAAGCATTAATCCTGCATAAACTCCACTGAAATCTAAATCTGTTTCTAAATTTGACAATTTATCAACTTTAATTTTTTGAACTCTATATCCAACTTCTAAAGCTGGTTGAACAACTGGAAAATCAAAAGTATAATCTATTTTTATTTTGCTATCATAAGCTTGATTATCACTATACTTAATATATTTTATATCTGCTTCAATTCCAAATGGTGTTGCTGGAATTTCAACTCTTGCTCTTGCATACCCCATTGGAAGCACAAAAGATTTTGAAATTTTACTATTAGGAATTCCTGAAACTTCATAATCTGCATCAATTAATTTGAAATCAACTCCTAAATCAATTGTTGTCCAAAATGTATTATCTAAAATATTATAATAAGGGATAATATCTATTTGCTTCATAGTAAAATCTGAACTTTGATCCGTTGTGTTATAAGATGAGAAATTACCATCTGCTCTACCTTCATTTTCCACTTTTGAATACTCTAATTTAAGATTTGGAACAAGAGGTAAGAAATGTTTAAAATATGCCCAAGCATAAAAATTTGTTTGACTATCTTCTTTTGAGCTATCAATTCCATTTCCATTTTTTGCTTTTATCTCACCGCTTGGTTTTGCAAGCCATGCACCAGCACCTAATTCTGCTCTTAAGAAATCAGCATTTGCTGAACTTAGAAGTAAACTTGAAGCAATAATTGCTACTTTTATATTTTTATTCATTTTATTTCCTTATATTATAAATCATCTTTATCTCGTACTAATCGCCCTACTTTTTCTCCACCAATTATATGAAAATGTAAGTGTGAAACTTCTTGACCACCATCTGATCCAATATTTGTTATCATTCTATATCCACTTTCTGAAACATTTAACTCTTTTGTAACTTTTTTTATAAATTCACTTAATTTACCCATAATATTTGAAGGTGTATCTTCAAAAGATTCATAATGCTCTTTTGGAATCACTAAAGCATGAACTTTTCTTGTTGGATTAATATCATGAAAGGCTAAGAAGTTATCATCTTCCAAAATTAAACTACTTGGAAGTTCTTTATTCACAATTTTACAAAATATACACAAATTCTCTCTCCTTGTTTTAATATATTCTAAATAAAAAGTATCTATATCTCTTAGAAATTTAGACCTATTTTAAAACTTCATTATAACCAAACTCTAATAAAATTTTAGATAGACTCGCAAGTTCTAATGAGTATAGATTAATTTTAATTATAGGAAAAAAATTGGAAAATTGGATAGAAAAAATAAACTCTTCGTCTACATTTGAAGAGCTTGAAAATATAAGAATTGATATTTTTGGGAAAAAAGGTTTTTTAACTTTAGAATTCGCAAGAATGAAAGAGATTCCAAATGAAGAGAAAAAAGAGTTTGCTCAGAACTTAAATCTTCAAAAAGAGAGTCTTACAACAAAACTAGATGAGAAAAAAGAGTTTTTAAATAAAGAGTTTTTAAATCAAAGATTAGAATCAGAAAAAATAGATGTAACAAAGTTTAATAATACTATAAGTTCAGGTGCAACACATCCTGTGGCTGAAACAATGAATAAAATAATAAACTATTTTCAAAATCTGAATTTTGCAGTAGAAGAAGGTCCTCTTGTAGAAGATGATTTTCATAACTTCCAAGCTTTAAATCTACCACAATACCATCCAGCAAGAGATATGGCTGATACTTTTTATAACAAAGATTACACACTTTTAAGAACTCATACTTCTCCTGTGCAAATAAGAACTATGCTTACACAAAAAGCACCTATTAGGATGATAGCCCCTGGAACAGTTTTTAGAAGAGATTTTGATATAACTCATACTCCAATGTTCCATCAAATTGAAGGTTTAGTTGTTGATAAAGCAGACAAAGTATCTTTTGCAAATTTAAAACATCTTTTGGTAGAGTTTTTACAACATATGTTTGGTGATGTTGAAGTAAGATTTAGACCATCTTTTTTCCCATTTACAGAGCCATCAGCAGAAGTTGACATTTCATGTGTATTTTGTAAAGGCGAAGGTTGTAGAGTTTGTTCACAAACTGGTTGGTTAGAAGTTCTTGGTTGTGGTGTAGTTGATCAAAATGTTTTTAATGCTGTTGGTTATGAAGATAAATCAGGTTATGCTTTTGGCCTTGGAGTTGAAAGATTTGCAATGTTAATTCATAGTATTGGAGACTTAAGATCTCTATTTGAAAGCGATATAAGATTATTAGGACAATTTAAATGATAGTTACAAGAAAATGGTTAGAAGAGTTTATAAATATTTCAAAAATTTCTACAAGTGAACTTTGTAAAACTTTAAACAGTATTGGATTAGAAGTTGATAGTTTAGATAGTAAAACAATAGCTTCAAATGTTGTAGTCGGAAAAGTTTTAAAAAAACAAAAGCATCCAGAAGCTGATAAATTAAATATTTGTTTAGTTGATCTTGGATCAAATGTTGAACAGATAGTTTGTGGAGCTTCAAATGTTGAAGAAGGACAATTCGTTCCTGTTGCTAAAATTGGTGCTATTTTAGGAGATGATTTTAAAATAAAAGCTGCAAAACTAAGAGGAGTTGAATCAAACGGAATGATTTGTTCTTCTACTGAATTAGGACTTCCAAAATTAAATGATGGAATTATGATTTTAGATAATTCAATTGGAGAATTAGTTTTAGGAAAAGAACTAAGTGCTTATCCTTTATTAAATGATGATATTATAGAAATTGGTCTAACTCCAAATAGAGGAGATTGTCTTAGTATTTTAGGAGTTGCTAGAGAGTTAGCTGCTTATTATAATCTATCATTAATTATGTTTGAAAAACATATTAATTATGAAAGATTAAGTATAGGTCAAAAATTTATAGTTGATGTTTCTAACTTTGATTCAAATCTAGCTTATAAAGCTGTTGAAATCAAAAATTTCAAGATTGATCTTCTATCAAATATTAGACTTGCAACTATTGGTAAATTTAAAGAAAATTTTGAAATTAAAAACTCTTTAGAGTATATTATGCACTCTATTGGAGCAATCCTAAATATCTATAATAGTAAGCAATCTTTAATGAAAAATGATTTTTATAGTTTTGAAGTTAAGAAAAATAGAGATGGAATTGATAGTTTTTATTCAAATGGTGAAGAACTAAGCAATATTGGAGTAAATCATAAAAATATAATAGAAGATATAAATGGTGATTTTTTAATTGAAGCTTCATATAAAGATCCTGAAACTATTTCAAAATTAGTTTTTGATAAGAAACCAAAAACAAGTGAAATCTTCTATAAAACATCAAGAGGAAGTAACCCAAATATAACTGTTGCTATTGATTACTATTGTAACTACTTATCAAAATTTGGAGTTATTGTATATTCTGGTTCAAAAGAGTTTTTAGACGATATAGAAAGAGATGCAATAAATTTAAGTGTAGATAAAATAAACTCAATAATTGGTCAAAAAATTGATAAACATGAAATAGAAAGAATTTTATCATCTTTATCTTTTGAAATTAAAGATTCTGTTGATAATTTACTTGTAGTAAAAGCCCCTGTATATAGACATGATATAAAAAACATTGCTGATGTATCTGAAGAAATTATTAGAATGATTGGAATTGATAATATTAAATCAAAACCTTTAGCAGTTGATGAAGTAAATAGAGTAAATAAAACTTCAAAAGATATATTAAAAAGAAACAAAGTTAGATTTAAAGCTATTGAAAATAATTTCTTTGAAACTTTAACATATGTTTTTACTTCAAAAGAAAAATTAGAGAAATATGGGTTTAAAACAGTTAAAGAGAATTTAGATTTAATTAATCCAATTGTAAAAGAGTTAAACACATTTAGAACAACTCTTTTATTAAATCTTGTAGAAGCTTGTTCAAATAACTTTAGCCATGGAATAAGATCTAGTGCATTTTTCGAAATTGGTACAATATTTGATGAAAATAGAGCTGAAAGCAAAAAAATTGCTTTTATTTATTCAGGTGCAAATAGCTTAGAAGATGTATGCAATGCAGGAAAACCAAAGAATATTGACTTTTTTGAATTTTCAAAGAAAGTTTTAAATAGTATTGGAAAATTTGATTTAGTACCAATGGATAAAATTGATAATAGTTTCATCCATCCATTCCAAAATGCAAATGTTATTATAGATGGAAAAGTAGCTGGATTTATTTCAAAACTTCATCCAAGTGTTTGTGAAGATTATGATTTAAACGATACTTTCATTGCTCAAATTGATTTTGAAATGATTAAAGATGATAAAGTTTTAGCAAACTCTTATTCAAAATTCCAAACATCTATAAAAGATTTAAGTATTCTTGCTCCAAAAAATATGGAGTTCAAAGATATTAAAAAAGTCATTGATTCTATTAAAAATCCACTAATAAAACAATACAATTTAATAGATATTTATAGTGATGATAAGCTTGGAGATTTTGAGAGTTTAACTATCAGATTTACTCTACAAAGTGATGAAAAGACTTTAGAAGATGAAGATATAAATTTAGTTATATCTTCAATATTAGATATTTTGAAGAAAGATTTAAATATTACATTAAGATAAGGAAAAAAAGTGGCAAATTTTAGTATTAAAAAATTATCAAAAAAATTTGATATAACTATTGAAAATATTGCAAGTGATAAATCAATTTCTCATAGATGTGCCATGTTTGCACTTTTTTCAGATAAGACATCTTATATAAAAAACTATCTTACAGCTGAAGATACTTTAAATACTTTAAATATTGTTGAACAACTTGGAGCAAAAATAAAAAGAGACGGAAGCAGTATTGAAATAACTCCAAGCCCAAAATTAATAGAACCAGAAAACATACTTGATTGCGGAAATTCTGGAACTGCTATGAGACTTTTTTGTGGACTTTTAGCAAGTGTTGATGGAGCTTTTGTTTTAAGTGGAGATAAATATTTAAGAAGTAGACCAATGAAAAGGGTTGCTGAGCCTTTAAGAGCAATAAAAGCACAAATTGATGGTAGAGAAAATGGAAATAAAGCACCTCTTTTTATAAGAGGGGAAAAAAACTTAGAAGCTTTTACTTATATCTCTCCTGTTGATTCAGCTCAAGTTAAATCAGCTATGATTTTAGCAGCTTTAAGAGCTACTAATGTAAGTCGTTATAAAGAGAATGAACTTACTCGTGATCACACAGAAAGAATGTTAAAAGGAATGGGAGCTGAAATATTTACTGATGATGAAGGTTTTATAAATATAAAACCTCTAACTTCTCATTTAAAAGCTCTAAATATGACTGTCCCTGCTGATCCTTCGAGTGGATTTTTCTTTGCTCTTGCTGCTGCTATCAATAAAGGTTCAAGAGTTATAATAAAAAATGCATCTTTAAATCCTACAAGAATAGAAGCTTATATAATTTTAAAAAAAATGGGTGCTACTGTTAATTTCATTGAAAAAGAGAATATTTATGAACCAATAGGTGATATTGAGATTATTGGAAATGAATTAAATGGAATTGAAGTTAGTAAAAATATATCTTGGCTTATAGATGAACTTCCTGCTTTAGCAATTGCTATGAGTTTAGCAAAAGGGAAATCTCTTGTAAAAAATGCAAAAGAACTAAGAGTAAAAGAGAGCGATAGAATAAAAGCTGTCGTTGATAATTTAAAACTTTGTGGAGTTGATTATAAAGAGTTTGAAGATGGATATGAGATTATTGGTGGAAGTTTAACAAGTGCTAATATAGACTCTTTTGGTGACCACAGAATTGCTATGAGTTTTGCAATTGCTGGTCTTATATCTGGTATGGAGATTGAAGATGTTGATTGTATAAATGCATCTTTTCCAAATTTTAAAGAGATTTTAGACTCTTTATATAACTAAGGATAAGTTTTGAAAATAGAGTTAGCTAGTAGTTATGGTTTCTGTTTTGGTGTAAAAAGAGCAATTGAAATTGCAGAAAAGTATGAAAACAGTGCAACAATGGGACCATTAATTCATAATGATGATGAAATTAATAGATTAAAAAAAGACTTTAAAGTTGGTTTATATTCAAAATTAAGTGATGTAAAACCTGATGATACAGTAATAATACGAACTCATGGAATTCCAAAAAATGATTTAAGAGATCTTAGAAAAAGTAGTAAAAAAGTCATAAATGCTACTTGTCCTTTTGTAACAACTCCTCAAAATATTGTTAAAAATATGTCAAAAGAGGGTTATTCAATTCTTATTTTTGGAGATACTGAACATCCTGAAGTCAAAGGTGTTATGTCTTATGCTGAAGATTTAGATGATGTAAATGTAATATTATCTATTGAAGATTTAGAAAAGATAAATTTCAAAAATAAAAAAATTGCAACTGTTGCACAAACTACAAAGAAGAAAGAGACTTATCTTGAAATTGTAAATGCTTTAATATTAAAAAATAAAGAAGTAAGAGTTTTTAATACTATTTGCGATGCAACATTTGAAAATCAAGATGCAGCTAGAGATATATCAATAAAATCTGATGTAATGATTGTAATTGGTGGAAAAAACTCTTCTAATACAAAACAACTTCACTCTATTTGTTTAGAAAACTGTAAAGATTCTTATTTGATTGAAAATGAAAATGAATTAAAAAAAGAGTGGTTCAAAGAAAAAGAGTTTTGCGGTATAACTGCTGGTGCAAGCACTCCTGATTGGGTTATTCAAAAAGTTATAGACAAAATTAAAAGTTTATAGATATAAATTAAGTCATTTTTCTGTATAATCTTCCTATTTTAAAAAAACTGGTAAACAAGAAGGTACAATATGCATATGGAAGATATAGATTTAGGTGAAGACTTTGATTTTGAACAATTATTAAACGAGTCTTTTGAACAAGCAGAGAATAACTCTGTAGTTGATGGTATAATTGTTGAAATAAATGATGATAGAGTTTTAGTTGATGTTGGTCAAAAGATAGAAGGTCTTTTATCTTTAGATGAAATTAAAGAGAATGGTGAAGTAAAATATAAAGTAGGAGATACAATCTCTGTTATGCTTATGGGAAATAGAGGTGAAAGACCTAATATCTCTCATAAAAAAGTTTTACAAAGAGCTAAATTTAATGATTTTATAGCAACTCATGGTGAAAATTTTGAAGATATTATTGTTGAAGGAAAAGTTGTAGCTGTTAAACAAAGAGGTGGTTTCACAGTTGAAGATGAAAATGGTTGTGAATACTTTATGCCATTAGCTCAATCTTTTATGAAAACTATTGGTGCACTTGGAAAAAGTGTAAAAGCTAAAGTAATAAAAGTAAATAAAAACCAAGGTTCAATTATTATCTCTAGAAAAAAATTAATTGAAGAGAACAAATCATTAAAAGATGATAAAGTTGCTAAAATTTTAGAGAACAATGAACCTGTAAATGGAGTTGTTAAAAAAATCACTTCTTATGGTATGTTTGTTGATTTAGGTGGAGTTGATGGACTTGTAAACTACAATGAAATCTCTTATAAAGGTCCTGTAAATCCTGCAAACTACTACAATGAAGGAGACACTGTTTCTGTTGTAGTTTTATCTTATGATAAAACAAAACAACACTTAAGCTTATCTATTAAAGCTGCTTTATCTAATCCTTGGGAAGAGATTAAAGATAAATTAGAAGTTGGAGATACAATTACAGTAACTGTTTCTAATTTTGAATCTTATGGAGCTTTTGTTGATTTAGGAAATGATATTGAAGGACTTTTACATATTTCTGAACTTTCATGGAATAAAAATATTAAAAACCCAAAAGAGAGTTTAACTATTGGTGATGAAATAAATGTTGAAGTTATTGAACTTGATATTGATAAAAAAAGATTAAGAGTTTCATTAAAAAATCTTCAAGAAAAACCATTTAATAAATTTGTAAAAACAAATAAAGTTGGAGATATT
Organism: Aliarcobacter thereius LMG 24486; assembly: GCF_004214815.1. Classification (NCBI taxonomy): domain Bacteria; kingdom Pseudomonadati; phylum Campylobacterota; class Epsilonproteobacteria; order Campylobacterales; family Arcobacteraceae; genus Aliarcobacter; species Aliarcobacter thereius. The sequence continues at coordinate 248,665 of NZ_CP035926.1, read as the reverse complement.
TTAAAAGGTAAAATCTCTACATTAACTGAATTTGGTGCATTTATTACTTTAGGTGATGTTGATGGTCTTTTACACAATGAAGAAGCTTCTTGGGAAACAAATACAAAATGTAAAAATATCTTCAAAAAAGGTGATGAAGTAGAAGTTAAAATTATTAAAATTGATAAAGAGAAAGAAAACATTTCACTTTCAATTAAAGAAATAGCTGAATCTCCTGCAAAGAAATTTCAAGACAATTATAAACTAGGTGATATAGTGAAAGGAAATGTAAAAGATAAAAAAGATTTCGGTGTATTTATTAAACTTGAAAATAATCTTGATGGTCTTATTAGAACAGAAGATTTCGGTCCATTAAATGCTGAAGAAGTAAAAATTGGTGATGAACTTGAAGCTGTTGTTATAAATATTGATACAAAAAGAAATAGAGTTAGATTATCTATTAAAAGATTAGAACAACAACAAGAAAGAGAGATGTTAAAATCTGTTAATGATGATATATCTATGACTTTAGGTGATGCTATAAAAGATCAATTCAAAAAGTAGGAATTTTTTAAAATGAGTAAATATACAATTGTAGTTTGTGACCATATCCATGATGCAGGATTAAATATTTTACAAAACACTGAAGATATAAACTATGTTTATGCTGCAGATATTGATAAAGTAAAATTATTAGATATTATAAAAAATGCTGATGTAGCAATAACAAGATCTTCAACTGATGTTGATGAAAAATTCTTAAATGCAGCAACAAATTTAAAAGCAATTATCAGAGCTGGTGTTGGTTATGATAATGTTGACATAGATGGTTGTAGCAAAAGAGGAATTATAGCAATGAACGTACCAACAGCAAATACTATTGCTGCTGTTGAACTTACTATGGCTCATATGTTATCTTGCCTTAGAAAATTTCCATATGCACACAATCAACTAAAAGAAGAGAGAGTTTGGAAAAGAGAAGATTGGTATGGAAATGAACTTTATGGTAAAAAACTAGGTGTAATTGGTTTTGGAAATATTGGACATAGAGTTGCATTAAGAGCCAAAGCTTTTGAAATGGATGTTATTACATATGACCCTTATATTTCAAGTACAAAAGCAACTGATTTAGGAATTAAATATACAACAAACTTTGAAGATATTTTAGCTTGTGATATTATTACAATCCACACGCCAAAAAACAAAGAAACTATTGATATGATTAGTTTTGATGAAATTAAAAAGATGAAAGATGGAGTTGTATTAATAAATTGTGCAAGAGGTGGATTATATAATGAAGAAGCTCTTGTAGAAAACCTAAAATCTGGGAAAATTGCAATGGCTGGAATAGATGTATTCAAAAAAGAACCAGCAACTTCTCATCCACTTTTAGATTTACCAAATGTTACTGTTACAGCACATCTTGGTGCAAATACAAAAGAATCTCAAAGAGAAATTTCTATTCAAAGTGCAAATAATGCAATTGAGAGTGCAAGAGGAATATCTTATCCAAATGCTTTAAATCTTCCAATTGATGAGAGTAAAATACCTGCATTTGTAAAACCATATATTGAACTTACACAAAAAATGGCATTTCTACTTGCTCAAATTAGTAAAAGTCAAATTAGAGCAGTTGAAGTTAGTGCTGAAGGTGATTTAAGTGAATATGTTGATTCTTTACAAACTTTTGCTAGTGTTGGAGTTTTAAGTGTTAGTACAGGTCTTAGTGTAAACTATGTTAACGCAAACTTCATAGCAAATGAAAAAGGTATAGATTTAAGTACAAAAACTATTACAAATAATAGTGGATATAAAAATAGAGTTACAATAAAAATTACAACAGCAAATGGTGTAAAATCTATCTCTGGTACAGTTTTTGAAGATAATATTCAAAGAGTTGTTAAACTAGATGATTTTGTTTTAGACATTGAACCAAAAGGTAAAATGATTATTATGAAAAACAAAGATATTCCAGGTGTTGTAGGACAAGTTGGTTCTATATTAGCTAAAAACAATATAAATATCTCTGACTTTAGATTAAGTAGAGGTAAAAATGATCATGCATTAGCAGTTATTTTAATTGATGAAAAAGCAAATTCAAAGGTTATCGAAGATTTAGATAATCTTGAGGCTAGTATAGCTGTTGCTTATGCAGAAATTTAAGGAGAGAAAATGGCAAGTATAGGAATGAGCGAATTAAAAAAAGGTCTTAAAATACAAGTTGAAGGTATACCATATAAAATTGTTGAATACCAACATGTAAAACCAGGAAAAGGTGCAGCTTTTGTTAGAGCAAAAATAAAATCTTTTATAAATGGAAAAACAATAGAGAAAACTTTTCATGCTGGTGATAAATGTGAAACTCCCGATTTACAACAAAAACAAATGCAGTTTTTATATGACGATGGTGAACTTTTACAATTTATGGATGTTGCAACTTATGAACAAGAAGGTTTAACTTACGAACAAGTTGGTGAAGCTAAAGATTGGATTATTGATGGAATGCAAGTTGATATGATGTATTTCAATGGAAAAGCAATCACTGTTGAACCACCAATGGTTGTTGAGCTTAAAATTGTAGATACTCCACCAAACTTTAAAGGTGATTCTCAAGGTGGAAGAAAACCTGCTACTTTAGAATCAGGTGCTGTTGTACAAATTCCTTTTCATATATTAGAAGGTGAAGTTATAAAAGTTGATACAAGAACAGGTGAATACCTAGAAAAAGTTAAATAAATTAATTTTTTGACTTTTTCTAATATGGCTTAAAGTTTTACTCTTTAAGCCTTTTTTATATATTAATTCTTTTTTTAAGAAAAACTATCTTTTCATCTCCTAAATAATTTTCATGGAGTATTTCATAATCTATATTTAAATTATTTGTAGTATTTGTTCCAGCTCTTATTTTTGGAGAAACTATAAGAACTAAGAAATCTATTTTATCTTTTAAAATATCTAAAAGCTTATAAACACCCTCAACCATTACAAACTTATAATCAAGTAATTTAAACAGATCTTCACTAATTATTACTTTTCTATTTGGAACTTTAAACAAAGCTATATTTTGATTAAAATCCTTAGTTTTACTATATATCATAATATCAGGATTTTTTCCTCTTACATATCTTGAATCAAGTATTGGTTTATCAATTCTAACACTATTTCCACCTATCATAAGCAAATCAATCTTATCTCTTAACATATGAACATATAACTTTGCTCTTTGGCTAGAAACGGCACCATCAATCATTCCATTTAGTGTTTGTGCCATTTTAAAAAATATACAAGTTTTATTCTGCCAAGCTTTAAATGGAATTAAAATATTATCACACTCTTTTTCTAAAACTTTTGTGCTTACTTTTATATTTGCATCTTCTAATGTTCTTATTCCACAACTTGCAACTTTATTTGTATCGTAAGAACCAATAATTACTCTTTTTAATTTCAAAATAGATAGTAAGTTTGCACAAGATGGTGTTTTACCTATATGATTACAGGGTTCAAGTGTTGTATATATTTCACAATCATAAAAGAATCCATTATGATTTTTAATCAAAAAATCATGTATTTCACTACTATTTGTTAAAGTTTTTAATAAGGAGTTTTTATCTTCTGTAAGAAAAGCTGTTTTAAGTGCATTTATCTCAGCATGTGGTGTTCCAGCTTCTTTATGAGCTTCAATAGCTAATATCTGCCCATTTTTTACAATTACAGCTCCCACAGCTGGATTTGGATAAGTTAAAAGTTGATATTTCCAAGCCTCATCAATGGCTAATTTCATAAAGAAATTGTCATCAATTTTCATCTTGGTTTTTTACCACTTATAGTAAGTCGAAGCGCTTAAAATATCACTATATTCAAAAATTTCTATCTCATCATCTTCAAATTTTATAGAAATTTTATCTTCATTTGCTTCTACTAATTCACCTTCATAAACTGCAAGTCCATTTGTTTTTACTCTTACAAGTTCACCAATACTTGCTATAAAATGCTCAGTTTTTCTTAATTTTCTTTCAATTCCAGGAGAGCTAACTTCTAAAAAATATTTCCCATATATTGGATCTTCAACATCAAGTAAAGGTGAGATAAGCCTTGAAATTTCTGCACATTTATCCAAATTTACACCATCTTTAGAACTTACAACTACTCTAAAAATATCCTTATTATTCTCTTTTAGTTTTACAATATCATAAAGCTTTAAACCACTATTTTCAACTATTACTTTAATTTGTTCTTCTAAATTCATTCTTCATCACTTTCAATTGTAGTATCTTTTTTATTTTTTTTTATTTTTGCAAATAGATCTTCAATTTGTTTAGATTTTTCAAGAGATGTATCAACTTCAAATTTAAAATTTGGACATTTATACCATCCAGTAGCAGATAAAACTTCACTTTTTATTCTTCCATTTGCTTTATTTAAAGAGCTTATAATCTCTTTTATCTCTTTATTATCAAAATCACTTCCATCAAAATAAACAGTAGCATCATATTTACCTTTTTTACAATTAACACCTGTAATTGCCAAAGAGTTAATACTTGCATTATTTAAAGAAGATAGAGCTTGTGGTATTAGCTCCATCAAAAGAGATTCAGTTCTTTGAAGATTTATACTTTTCATTAATCCTCTATTGAAACTTTTTCTTCTATTTGAATAAATGTTTCAATAAAATCTCCAACTTTTATATCATTGAATTTTTCAAACATAATTCCACATTCATAACCATTTGCAACTTCTTTAGCATCATCTTTAAATCTTTTTAATGATGATATTTTTCCAGTATATGTTACAACACCATCTCTAATGATTCTTGCATGTCCACCTCTAATTACTTTTCCATCTGTAACCAAACATCCAGCAACTGTTCCAATTTTTGGTACAACAAATGTATCTCTAACTTCTGCTTGTCCAGTATTCTCTTCTCTAATAACAGCTGTCATCATTCCTGATAATGCATCTTTAACATCATCAAGTAGATCATAAATTATTGAGTATGTTTTAATTTCAACACCATCTGTTTTTGCTTTAGCTTTAACAGCTCCTGTTGGTCTTACATTAAATCCTAAAATTATACAACCTTCACTAGCACTTGCTAAAACAATATCTGATTCTGTAATTCCACCAACTGCTGAATGAACTACTTTTACTTTTACTTCATCATTTGCTATTTTTTCTAAAGAACCTTTAATAGCTTCAAGGGTTCCACCAACATCAGCTTTTATAATTACTGGAAGCTGTTTTATTCTACCTTCTGCTATAAGACCACTCATCTCTTCAAGTGAAACTTTTGTAGATTTAGATAACTCTTTTAATCTTGAATGTTCAGCTCTTGTTGTAGCAATATCACGAACTTCTTTTTCACTATCCATAGCTACCATACTTGAACCTGTACTTGGAACTTCGTGTAATCCTAAGATAGTACCTGTTTCACTAAGTCCTAACTCTTTTACACTCTCTCCAACATCATTTGTAATAGCTTTTACTCTTCCAAATGTTGTATCACAAACAATATTATCCCCTATTCTTAAAATACCATTTTGAACAATAATATTTGCAACAGGACCTCTTCCTTTTTCTAAACTTGATTCTATAACTGTCGCTTTTGCTTTTGCATCAGGGTCAGCTTTAAGTTCTAAAATTTCTGCTTGAAGAAGTATATTTTCTAATAAATCATCTATTCCATCTCCTGTTCTAGCAGAAACTCCAATAAATTCAATATCTCCACCCCAATCAACTGGTGTCATACCTTTTTCAGCCATTTGAGCTTTTACCATATCAGGATTTGCTGTTTCTTTATCCATTTTATTCATAGCAACAATAATTGGGCAACCACTAGCTTTTGCATGTGAAATAACCTCTTCAGTTTGTGTTTTCACTCCATCATCAGCTGCAACAACTATGATTATAATATCTGTTACATTTGCACCTCTTGTTCTCATAGATGAGAATGCTTCGTGACCTGGTGTATCTACAAATGTAATTTTTTGCCCATTTTTTGTAATTGTATAAGATGCAATGTGTTGTGTGATTCCACCTGCTTCACCTGATGCAATTTTTGAGCTTCTTATTTTATCTAAAAGTGAAGTTTTACCATGATCAACGTGACCCATTATTGTTACAACTGGAGGTCTTGTTACAAATGAACTTGTATCAATCTCTTCATCATAACTCTCTTCATAATTTACATCTTCTAAAGCATCCTTAACAGTTACTTCAATTCCAAACTCTTCACCAAGAATTTCTAACTCATCTTGCTTTAAAAAATCATTTTTTGTAACCATCATTCCTAAACTAAATAGAACTTTGATAACTTCTGCTGGTGTTTTTTGACAAGCTTCTGCAAACTCATAAACTCTTATATCTTCTGGAATAACAACCGATGTAACTTCTGCTTTCTCTTGAGTTCTTACAACTCTTTTCTTTCTCTTTCCTCTTTGAAGACCAGTTGGTGCATTTCCAAATGCTGCTGGTTTTGAACTTCTTGAATGATTTGTAGTATTTACAGGCTTTGGCTCATCAAAAACCTTATATGTATCAGATAAATCCATATCAAAAAGCACAACTTCTTCACCTAATAAAGAATCATCACTACTTCTAAACTCATTATTTTCTTTTAGTACTTCAATTTTTTTACCATGTTCTTGAGCTTTTATTGGAGTCTTTTTTCTATCTTTTTTAATTTTTGCTTGTTGATTTGCTACTTGTCTATCAACTTTTACTATTCTATCTTGACCAATCTTATCATCATTGAAAATTTCACTTAAAGGTTTTTGAATTTTTTTATTAACTGTTAAATCTTTTTCAACTGTTTTACTATCTAATTCACTATCTCTTCTTTTCTTGATAATAACTAAACCTTTTCTTTTTGGCATAACTTTAACAATATTATCTTGCTCATTATTTATATTAGTTTTTGATTCTTTGATCTCTTTTTTAATTTCTTCTTTTGCTATTTCTTCTTTTTTAGCCTCAACTTTATTCTCAATTTTTGGCTCTTCTTTTTTTACTTTTTTAGGTGTAACAATCTCTTCTTTTATTCTTTTACTTTTTCCAGTAAGAATATATTGCATAATTTCTTCTGCATCTTCAAATGATACACTCGCTTGTGCTGTTTTTAGTTCTATTCCTAATTCTTTTGCTTTTTGCATTATTTCAGCACTATTTGAACCTGCTTCTTCTGCAATCTCAAACACTTTTACTTTATCTGACATCTAATAAAATCTCCTTAAGTTGATTAACATGGTTTTGTTTACTTTTGCACTCTTTTTGAAGTACTTTTTCTATTCTCTTACTATCTTTTACAGTAAGCTCTTCTTTTAGCTTTAAAATACATATTCTGCATAGATAAAAGCTTCTGCCAAGATTGTTATAAAATGACAATCTTTCATTTTGATATATAAATCTCAAGAGCTCTTTTTGCTCAAGTTTTTCTCTACAAAAAACACAAGTTCTTAAGATTTTTTTTGAATTAGCCAAATATTATATCCAGTTTTTCTTAAAATTTAATTTTTATAATTCTACTTTTACACCAGAATTATCAAAATCCAAGCACAATACCCTAAAATGAGGGAACTTTTCTTTCAATCTTTCTGCCAAAGCAACACTATCTTCATTTGAACATAAATTTAACATTGTAGAACCAGAGCCAGATAATGTGCTCATCAAAGCACCTTTTTGTAAAGCTGTTTTTTGAACTTCAAAAAGTTCTGGCATTAATTTCATTCTATATTTTTGGTGAAACATATCTTGTGAAGCATGTTTTAACATATCCCAGTTTTCACTCATAAATGCAGCTGTTAATAAAGATGAGTAAGATAGATTAAATACGGCATCTTCTTTTGAATATTTAAAAGGTAATGCTTTTCGTGACAATTGAGTTGAAATTGATCTATTTGGTATAACAACAACTGCTTTTAAGCCTCTTGGCATTGATTTATTTATAAATTTAACTTCATTTTCTTGAACTGTTGCTACATTAAAACCACCCATAACAGCTGGTGTTATATTATCTGGATGATTTTCATAAGCTAAAGCCAAATTCAAAATTTTCTCTTTTTCTAATTTAATTCCTTCTATTGCATAAGCACTTGCAATTGCTGAAACAATAACTGCTGATGAACTACCTAAGCCTCTTGATAATGGAATTTCATTAAAAAATTCAAATCTAAAAAATCTTCTTTTTTGTGTTAAATTATTGTAAAAATCATTAAAAATTGATACAAACATATTATTGTCTTTTAATACAGGATTATTTGAACCCTCTCCTTTTAATGATACACTATGAAATTTTGATGGTCTTATTATTACTTGATTTTTTAAATTCAATGCTAAACCTAAACAATCAAATCCTGGCCCTAAATTTGCGCTAGTTGCTGGAACGCTTACTCTCAAATATTCTCCTTTTATACTGCTGGTAAATTATATATTGGTAAAGTATCTTCTGAAAAATCTATATCTTTAAGATTCTTTAATAATTTAAAATCCGAGATTCTACAACCTTTTTCTAAAAAATCTACTTTAAGTCCATCTTTTGTATTTATAAAGTACTTTTTACCAAGTGCTTTTATTGGAGAATTTTCATTAAATTTAAATCCATCAATAGCCAAAAATTCAATATTTTTAATCATACATATTGTTTTTAGAAATATATAAGCTATTTTTATAGACATAAATGAACCAGGTGTATTAACATAACTTACTCTTTTTATATCATACTCTTCTAAAATATTTTTAAAAAATATAGGTAAAACCTCAGAAGTCAAACCATCTATTTGGTACTCTTTTACCAACTCTTTATCTTTATAGATACCTACTAAAAGAGGATTAGATATTGTTATTACTAAAATTTCAATCAAAATATTTAGCTCATCTGTTTTGAATACGCAAGTTCAAATGTATTTGCTTCTTCTTTTGCCTCTTCTAGATCAATTATTTCATAATTTTCTGGATCTTCATAAAGTTTTTTTGTCAAAAGATGATTTAAATGATGACTTCCTGCAACAGCCTCATATTCACCAATCATTGTATACTCTAAAAGAGCCATATCTCCAATTGCATCAAGAATTTTATGTCTTACAAATTCATCATCATATCTTAAACCTTCAGGATTTAAAATCTTTGTTTCATCTAAAACAATAGCATTTTCCATTGAACCACCAAGTGCTAAACCAATACTTCTTAAGTATTGAACTTCATGTAAAAAACCAAAAGTTCTGGCTTTGCTAATACTATCTTTGTATTCTTCTATTGAGTAATCAAAATGAAATTTTTGCTCTCCAATTGCTGGATGGTTAAATTTTATTTCAAAATCATATACGATTTTATTTGATGGTTTTAGAGATACTCTTTTCCCATCTTCAGTTGTTACAACTACCTCTTTTTTAATTTTTATAGCTTTTTTTGGTTTATCTTGTTCTATTACATTTGCTTCTTCAATCAACATACAATAACCAGCAGCACTTCCATCTAGAATTGGTATTTCATCATTATCTAATACAATTCTTAAATTATCAATTCCATATGCATAAATAGCAGATAAAAGATGTTCAATAGTTGAAACTATAACTCCATCTTTTCCTAAAACTGTTGCCATTTTTGTATCTACAACAAACTCTTTTTTTAAAGGTATTGTAACTCCTGCATCACTTCTATAAATTATAATCCCACTATCTTCTGGTAGTGGCTCTAACCTCATTTTTACAGGTACGCCTTTATGAAGTCCTATTCCAACTATTTCAACACTTTTTCCTAATGTTCTTTGTTTCATTTTGCACCTTTTATTTTCTCTTTAGCATTATATATTATATTTATTATATTTTCATCAATCCACTTTGCATCTAACCACTCATTTGGATTTGCTTCAATTCCTTGAATTAATATTCCAAAATGTAAATGATCTCCAAAAACTGCTCCTGTTGAACCAGTATTTGCAATATGTGTTCCAGCTTCAACAATATCTCCTAAAGATACATTTTGACTACTTGTATGCGCATATAAAGATGCTAATCCTAAACCATGATCTATAACTATACTTTCTCCATAAATTCCCAAATAATCTTTAAAAATAACCTTTCCTTTATTTGAAACATAAATATTTGCATGTTTTATACTTGCCCAATCCATTCCTAAGTGCCAAGCTTCATCTATTTTTACATCATTATAATAATAATGTCTTCTCTCTCCAAATCTTGCAAAAGTTTTCGCACCTTTCATTCTAATAAATGGTTTTATATCAAATTCATTTTGAGAATTATTAAAGTTTTCAATCACAACATTTCTAATAGTTTTTAAATTTATATTTCTTAATTCACTATTCGTTTTTATAAAAATTTCTTCAGGAGTTGATGGAATATCCAAATTGCTCATCTCTAAAACATTTTTTGAAACACTATGAATAAAATTATCACTTATTTTTAATTTATCAATTTTTTCATTAAAAGATTGAATATAAAATGGAACCCGTTGTATTGTCTTATTTCCTGCTTTATCAATACTATCTATATTTATTCCTTTAAAATCTTTTATATCAATTGGCCAAGTCACTATTGATACAAAATATCCCTCTTTTTCAAAAGGAAAAAGCTCAAAAACAACCTCATCATTGAATGTAACAAAGTAATCTTTTAAGTTTTCATCTTCTACTTTTACAACTAAAATAGCACTACCACCTTGTTTTATTGAATAAGAGTTTGAAAGTATTTCAACCTTTGGTGCTACTTTATCAATAACGATATCTATACTTTTCATAGATTTTTCATTTAAAAGATGATTAATTTTATTATCATCTTGTACTTCAATTTGAAGTTCTGCTGTTTTTATATTTTGTTTATTTCCTTTTGCTGGAAAAATTAAATATGTATAAATTCCTGATATTGAATCTTCATTTAATAATTTACTATCAAGTGATATTTTTTCACCACTCTCTTTTATATTTAAATTTGCTTCAAAACTTGCAATTTTTCTACTACTAACAATATCAACTGTAAGCTCTTTTTTTAAATTCCAATATATTTTTGACTCTTGTTCTTCTTGTTGAAAATAGATTTCTGGTTTACTTTTTCCAAAAAAGAATACATAGATTCCAATAGCCATAAACAAAAACAAAATAATTGTAATAATATATTTTAAATAACTTTTTTTACGCATAATATTTTTTAATTTCCTTTAATAATAGATTTTTAGCTTCTTCCACATCATTTGTTTCAATAGTACATCCAGCAGCATTAAAATGTCCACCACCATCAAAGATTGAAGCTATTTTTGATACATTAATTTTTCCTTTTGATCTTAAGGAAATTCTGCATTTATCATTTATATATCTTATGAAAAATGCAATTTCAACAACACCAATACTCATAATCATATCAAGTGCATCTTCACAATCTCTAGCATGTGCTCCTGTTTGTTCAAACCACTCTTTTATAGCAATAATTGAAGCTATTTTACCTTCATTATATAAAGATAAACTATCAAGAACTTTTGGAATGATTCTATATTTTGCCAAAGAATCTCTTCTTAAAAGTTTATTTGTAATATATGAAGGATTTGCTCCACTTTCAACTAAAAAATTTATCTTTTTAAATGTTTCTTGATCACATCTTGGAAGTGAAAAAGCCAATGTATCATCATAAATCCCAACATATAGGGCTTCTGCACTATTTTTTGATATATTTAATCCATTATATTTAAAAAAATCAAATACAAGTTCAGCTGTACTACTTTTATATGGATCAACTATATTTACATCCCCAAAATTTTCATTTGATGCATGATGATCAAAATTTATAAGAGGAATACTCTTATCAAGTTCAAACCCTAATCTTTTATATGTTCCACAATCAAAACTTATTGCTAAATCAAAAAAAGCTGGTAAAACATTTGTCATCTTCTCAAATCTATTTAAAAAATCTAAACTTTGTGGTAAGTCTGAACTAATATTATAAACTTTATGTTTAATTTTATTTTCAAAAAGAAGATTAGATATTGCTAATGCAGATCCAATAGAATCTGGATCTGGATTTACATGAGTTATTAATAAAATATATCTACTTTTTTTTATTAGTTCCAAAGCCTCTAAAAATTTATTTGTATCAACTTGGTTTTTTAGAGTAAAATCACTTATCATATTTTAATCAATCAACTCTCATAGAAAAATCGAGCCAAGTTGCTTGATGAATTATACTTCCACTACTAACAGCATCTACTCCTGTACTAGCATACTCTTGTATCGTATCAAGATTTATATTTCCACTAGCTTCTAACAAAATATGTGGATATTTCTCATTTCTATATGCTACAACTTCTCTTATCCCTACATAATCCATATTATCACACATAATAATATCAGCTCCAGCTTCCATTGCTTTTTCAACTTGTTCAAAAGTTTCACACTCGATTTCAATTTTTGTAACCCAAGATATTCTTTTTCTAGCTTTTTTTATAAACTCTTTTAAATCTACTATTGTTCTTAAGTGAGTATCTTTTAGCATTAAACAATCATCTAGACCTAATCTGTGATTTATAGCTCCACCAATTCTACTAGCATATTTTTCAAAATCTCTTAAATGTGGTCTTGTTTTTCTAGTATCAAGTAAAACAACATTATAGTTTTCAAGTTTTTTTGCAAACCTACTAGCCATTGTTGCAATTCCACTTGCATGTTGAAGCATATTTAAAAAAGTTCTTTCGCTTGAAAGTAGTTTTGATGCTCTTCCCTCTAAAGTTGCAAGAACATCGCCTTTATAAATTCTTTCACCATCTTTTTTTAAGAATTCAATTTTTATTTTTTCTGTTTGAGCCAAAATCTCAGCATATTTAACTCCAGCTAAAACACCATCACTTTTTGAAATAATTCTTGAAGTAAATTTACCTTCAGGTGCGATATCATAAAAAAGATCCCCCCTTCCATTATCTTCATTTATCGCATATTTAACAAATTTTTTTATATGTATCATATTTCAAACATCCTTTGAAGTGCTATTTTTGCCCATTTTACTGTTTCTTCATCTACATTAATTTCATTTAATGCACTAATTTTATCATCTTTTATTGACTTTAAAGTCATATAAACATGCTCTAAAGTTGTCTCATTCATAGTAGGACACTCTGGTTTTGTAGAACTTAAAATATAAGTATTTTTATCTCTTAACCTATTTACCATATTAAACTCTGTCCCAACAACAACTTTTTGCTCAACTGGTAACTCTTTTATATATTTAATAAGTTCAGAAGTTGAACCTACAAAATCAGCTTTATCACAAACTTTTGGATCACATTCAGGATGAACAGCTACCAAAATTCCTGGATATTTTTCTCTATAAAAATCAATATCATCAATATTAAACTGTTGGTGCACACTACAAAATCCGTTATAGCAAATAATATCAGCTTCATTTAAATCACTTCCATCTCCAACAACAGCAGACTTTAAATTTAAAGATTTTGCAAAATTTTGTCCTAAACATCTATCTGGAACAAAAAATATTTTTTTCCCGCTTTCTAAACCTTTTTTAATTATTTTATAAGCATTTGACGATGTACATACAACTCCACCCATCATTCCAACTCTGGCTTTTACTCTTGCACTTGAGTTTATATAAGTTATTGGCAATATATCTTCATTTTTGATTCCAGCTTCATTTATCTTTTTTAAATTCTCTTCAAAATAGCCTTCATCAATCATTCTAGCCATTGCACAACATGCAATTCTTGGCATTAAAATTCTTTTTGCAGGGTTTAGAATTTTTGCACTTTCTCCCATAAATCCTACACCACAAAAAACAACAAATTTATTATCACACTCAATTACTTTTCTAGCAAGTTCAAGGCTATCACCTTTGATATCAGCTAAATCATATACTTCATCTCTTTGGTAATGATGAGCTACTAAAACAACATCGAGTTCACTTTTTAGTTTTATAATCTCTTCTTTGTAATTCAATAATATTACCTCATAAATTTTTATTAAGTGAGAATATATCAAAATTTTAGTTATAATCACATTTAATTTAAAAAATAGAAAAGGTATTTGATGGATTTTTTAACAAATCAAAATATAATTTTTTATATTCTTGCATATCTTCTAGGTTCAGTTCCTTTTGGATTAATTTTAGCGAAAGTTTTTGCAGGTGTTGATATAAAACAAAGTGGTAGCAAAAGTATTGGAGCTACAAATGTTTTAAGAGTTGTAAAAGAGAAAGACCCAAAACTTGCAAAGAAACTTGGTCTTGCAACAGTTATTTTGGATGCTATAAAAGTAACTTTTATTTTACTTATTGCAATGGCATTTGACTTAAGTAATGAAACACTTTGGATGATTGCTGTTTTAGGTGTTTTAGGTCACTGCTACTCGATTTTTCTTGGTCTTGAAGGTGGGAAAGGTGTTGCAACTGGACTTGGTGCATATATTGTTTTAATTCCAATTTCAACAATAATTGCTGCAATTGTTTGGGCTATTTGTGCAAAAGTTTTAAAAATCTCTTCTTTATCTTCATTAATAGCCTTAATTGCTCTTCTTATAAGTGCAAATTTTATATATGATGGATTAAATATAGGTTCAAATGTTCCTATGTACTTAATCGCTTTTATAGTTTTTTATAAACATATTCCAAATATTGTAAGACTTCTTAAAGGTCAAGAAAAAAAAGTAGTATGAAAATCTCTATAAAAAAACTTACTTTCAAATCCATAATTGGTATTTTGGATTTTGAAAGAGAAAAAAAACAAAAAGTCGTTGTAGATTTAAGCTTTGAGTATGATTTTAGGAATGATGAGTTTATAAATTATGCTGAAGTTTCTAAACTCATAAAAACTACTATGAAAAATAAAAAATATTATCTTCTTGAAGATGCAATAAAAGATATTAGCTCTTTACTTTATGAAAAATATAGTATAAAAAACCTAAAACTTAAAATATCAAAACCAGATATTTTAAAAGATTGTATTGTATCTTTATCTTTATAACAAAGGAAAAAACTTGAAAAAAATCTTATTAAGCTCAATTTTATTGCTAAATACTTATTTATTTGCAAATACAACAATGTGTTTTAAAGAGAATCATAAATCTCTTACAACAATAGAATCAACTCCTTTAGATGGTGGAGAGTGTGCTGGTAAATACTCACTAAATGATATGAAAAAGGGTGGTTGGAGTGTTTCAGATATAAAGATTTCTGGCTCTAATTTTATATATGTATTAAAAAAAGACAATAAAGAAAACAATAACAAAATATCTCAATCAGAGTTAGAAGCCACAATTTTAGCAACAACAAAAGAACAAGAAGATAAAAAGAAAATAGAAAAAGAGCAAGAATCTTTTGAAAAAGCAAAAAAACTATATATAGCTCAATGTAAGAATTGTCATGGAGAAAAAGGTGAAATATCTAAAGGTGGTTCAAAATTAAATATCTTAAGTGAAGATAAAATGATTGAAGGCTTCAAAGATTATATTTTAGGAACTAATGATAAAGCAAACTCAGTTTTTGCACCTATACATATAAATCATCTAAATGATAGTTTAATAAAAGATATAAAGAAATATTTAGATAGTTTAAAATAATAAATTAATTTATAAATAAGGAAAAAAAGCAAATGGATGCTTACGAATACTCAGAACTTTTAAAACTATTAAACACAAAATTAAAAAATATTGAAGGTATTTTGAAACCAAAAGAACTGAAAAAAAGATTGGATGAAATTATAGAACTAGAATCCAATCAAGACTTTTGGAATGATGTTGAAAATGCAACAAAAATAGGTATTGAGAAAAATAGAATTTTAGGTAAATTAAATAAATTTAATAAAGCATTTGAATCATTAAATGGTACAAATGAACTTTATGAACTTGCAACAAGTGAAAAAGATGATGACACTTTTGAACTATTATATGAAGAAGCAGAAGATTTAGAGGATTTAATCAAATCAACTGAAATATCTGTAATGCTTTCAAATCCTGATGATGCTTCAAATGCAATTGTTACAATTCATCCAGGAGCTGGTGGAACAGAGTCTCAAGATTGGGCTAGTATTTTGTATAGAATGTATTTAAGATGGGCTGAAAGAAATGATTTTAAAGTTGAAGTACTAGATTATCAAGCTGGAGATGAAGCTGGGATAAAAGATGTGAGTTTTATAATAAGAGGCGAAAATGCCTATGGTTATTTAAAAACTGAAAATGGTATTCACAGACTTGTAAGAATCTCTCCATTTGATTCAAATGCAAAAAGACATACATCTTTTACTTCTGTTATGGTGAGTCCTGAAATTGATGATAATATTGATATTGTAATAGAAGATAAAGATATTAGAATTGATACATATAGAGCAAGTGGTGCTGGTGGACAACACGTAAATAAAACAGAGAGTGCTATAAGAATAACTCATATTCCAAGTGGAATTGTTGTTCAGTGTCAAAATGATAGATCTCAACATAAAAATAAAGATAGTGCATTCAAAATGCTAAAATCAAAACTATATGAACTTGAACTTGAAAAACAAAGGGATAGTAAAAATAGTGGAGATAAGAGTGAAAATGGTTGGGGACATCAAATTCGTTCTTATGTTTTACAACCATATCAACAAGTAAAAGATAGTAGAAGTAACATTGGATATTCAAATGTAGATGCAATTTTGGATGGAGATATTACAAAAATGATGGAAGATGTTTTAATAGCTACAAATATAGAATAATATTTTATGTAATTTTTATTACTCTTTAGTTATTATCTTTTTTATTATTTTACAGGGGAAAAGATGAAAAAAAAGATTATTAGTTTTATATGTGCAACATTATTATCTTCTAGTTTATATGCAGATAATAATGTTTATTTAGGTTTACAATATGGTGTTGATTTATCTCATTTTGGGATTGAAGATCATTATGGAGATAAAGATAACTTTTCTGATTCTGGAGATGCTGTAAAAGCTGTTTTAGGTCTTGATTTAAGCGATAATTATTATCTACAAGTTTATTATGAACGTACAAAATTTAGCAATGAAGATTTAAAACTTGTAACAGAAAATCAAGTTCAAAATGAATTTGGTTTAGAATGGATAAAAAAAGATAAAATTGCAAACAATTTATATCCTTTTGTGAAATTAGGTATTGGGATTGCAAATATGAAATTAAATAATCAAATAACTGCTAATAAAGATATTTCTGCGCTTTCGTTAACTTTAGGTGCAGGTATTGATGTAAAAACAACTGATAAATTAACTTTATTTGTAGGCTTGGATTATAATTATAAAGAATGGGAAAAATTTCATGATGCTTTATATACTTATGAATTTGAAACTTCACAAAATAGTATTAAACCATATATTGGTCTAAACCTAAAATTCTAATAATATTTCTTATAATATTATCTTTATAAAGTGCCTAGAAATAGCACTTTATACAAAAATCATTTTTTCTTATTTTATCAACTGCAAAAATCAAAAATAGTAGTATAATTCGCAAAATATTCAAGGAGTTCAATCTTGTCAACTTTGACAATAAACAATATATCACTTTTGCAATTTGATATTAAAGCAAAAGAGCAAATGAAAAAGTATTTAAGAGAGATAAATGTAGATTTAAGTGATTATACTTTTGCACAAAATTATATTTGGCTTAGTTCTGTAAGTGGTTTTTATAGTATCATTGAAGATACTTTCTGCTTTTTTGTTTTAAGTGGTGGAGAACTATCTATGCTTTTACCTCCTTTAGGTAAAAAAGAGAATGTTCACAAAGCAATTTTTAAATGCTTTGAAATAATGAATGAAAATAATAGTAATAAGTTTTACTCAAAAATTGAGTATGTGCATGAAGAGATGCTTGAAGGATTTGTAAATCATCTTGAAGAAGGAACACTTATTTTTGAAGCTTTAGAAGATTTTCTAATTGAAAAAAAGCTTGTGGATTATATATATAAAATTGATGATTTAATTGAGTTAAAAGGTGATGCTTATAAATCAAAAAGAAATGAGATAAATAGATTTAAAAAAGCTTATCCAAATTTCAGAATTGAGGTTTTAGATACATCTATTCACTCTTCTTTAATTATGAATCTTTTTAATAAATGGGTTAGCGATAGAACAAAGTATATGCCAAAAGAAGAAGTTGAAATATTTATGGATGGTATTTATTTTGAAAGATTTGCTATAAAAAAGATTTTAAATGAATATGATAAGCTTGATATTGTAGGTATTGTTATCTTTATTGATGATGAATTAAAAGGATTTACTGTTGGAGAAAAGATAAATGATCACACTTCAAGCGTGATTATTGAGAAAACAGACTTTGAAGTTTTAGGTTGTGCTCAATTTATTTTTAGAGAGTTTTCTAAATATCTAAAAGATGAGTTTAATAGCTCTTATATAAATGTTGGTGATGATATGGGATTTGAAAACTTAAAAAAAGTAAAAATGTCATATAGACCTGATAAACTTGTACCAAAATATACAATTTATCAAAAGTAATTTATATGTTAAGATATGCCAATTTAGAAGATTTAGATAAGTTATTTTCTATTGAGAATGAAGTATTTACTAAATTTGATTCGCCTTTGAGTCTTGCTAACTTTAAATATCATACAAAAAAGAAGCAAATCATATTAATAGAAGAAGAAAAAGAAATTTGTGCATATCTTATGTTTTTTAATTATAAAAATACAATACGACTATATTCATTAGCTGTATCAAAAGAACATTCAAATAAAGGTTTAGCAACAAATTTACTTAATTATTCAATAGAACTTGCAAAGAAAAATAATAAAAATCTAAGCTTAGAAGTAAGAGTTTCAAATGAAAGAGCAAAAAGTATTTATATAAAACTAGGCTTTAAAGTAATCAAAATTCTAAAAAAATACTACTTAGATAGTGAAGATGCTTTTAAAATGATTTTAAGATTCTAAACTTTATTATAAGTACATAAAATAGAACTGTGAAAAGAGATATACAAATAGAAGCAAATATATCTTGCCAAAAATGCATTCCAAGTAGTAATCTACTAAGTTCTACACTAAAAGCTAATAAATAGATAAAAGAAACAAGAAAATATTTTCTTTTTTCCAATAAAAAGCAGAAAAGTAAAATTATCCAAGTTGCCATAAAAACTGTATGTCCTGAAGGAAAAGAGTATCCAACTTCATTTTTAAAATGTTCTTTTTGCCAAGATGAGATATTTATAGCTTCTAAATTCATATTATCAATTAATTCAACTCTTTTATTTTTATCTAATATATAAAATTCTTCACTACTTTTTAAATAGTTATTCTCAACTAAAATTTCAACATAAGGTCTAGGTTCTTTAACTATAAGCTTTGTGAAAAAAACAATACCTTGAGAGCTAAAAACTATCAAATTTACAAATATTGCTAAAGCAATCATATTTCTTATATTACTTTTGTAAATAAAAAGTAATATTATTGTAAATATCAATGAGCTAATCAATACAAAAGGAACACTTGCTATATTTGTTATAAAAAGAAGATAATATATATTAAGATATTCATTAATATTTGTAGAGTATTTAAAATCTATTAAATAGAAGAAAATTGGAACTAAAATTAGTAATAAAAATATAGTTAAAACTCTTTTTAGTTTAAAAGCAGAAATATTTATACTTAAAAAATCTGAAACTTTATTCATATATATCCTTAACTATTTTATAAACTATATGTCAAAATAAAATCTACTAATTTCTATTACAAATAGTTTTATATGAGCAATATTCACAAGAATTTTTATCATTGGTTTTAGAAAAATCTATTTTCTCTTTACTTAACTCTTTTAACTCATCTAAAATAGTTTTTAATATATCAGTTTTTTCTAAAAGCACTTCTTCTTCAACAAAAGTATTATTAAAAATATCATAGAAATAAGCTTTTATTTTTTCTGTTTTATATAGTTCTCTTACAGCTAAATAGTAAAAAGACATTTGAAAATCTTTACTCTTATCATAGTTTTTCATAGTATCAACACTCAAATTTCTTGATGTTTTATAATCAATCAATTCATAATTATCTTCATATTTATCAATTCTATCTATTATTCCTTGAAGTTTAAAGTTATTAAACTCTATATCAAACTTTCTCTCTAAAGCTAAAATAGATCTACTTTTTAATCTCTCTTTATCTTCTTGTATAAATCTTTTTATTTTTGTTTTATAAATCTCAAGCTCAAGTGTTAAAAATGGGTTTTTTGCTCTATAATTTTCAAAAAGCTCATCAATATTGCTTATATCACTCTTATAGTAATTTTCTAAAATTGTATGAATAATATTTCCTAACTCAAAACTCTTTGGCATATTTGAAATTGTATGCTCTTTTAATTTTAATATATAGTTTAAATACCATTTTCTTTTACAATCTAAAAAAGTTTTTAATGCACTTGCTGACCAAATAAACTGCTTTAGATCTAATTTTAACTCTATTTTCTCATCAATATACTCTAATTTATTACTTTTATATAAAATATCTTTATACTCTTCATCAAAAAACTTCTCTTCTTTATATGAAAATAATTCATATGCAAATCTTGAAACTGAACTATCTTTTCCATTAAAATATGAAATAAAACACTGTTTTGAATTATCTATTAATCTTTTATAGTAGTATTTTTGTAAATTTTCTCTATCTTTCTTTGTAGGTAAATCAGCTAGTTTTTTGATTTTTGTTGATAAAAACTTATCTTTTGTAGATATTTTTGGTACAAATTCTTCATTAAAATCACATATAATAACAGCATCAAACTCTATTAACCTTGTTTCTAAAACTCCCATTACAGTGATTTTTCCTGAATTTACATCATCTAATTTAATAGTTACTAAATTTTGCAAAAATATTTTAAAAGCATCTTTTACTCTCAATGTATTTATAGTTGAGAAAAATATAGAGTTTAATGAATATACTAATTCATCATATTTTTGAATTAATTCTTTATTTATTTCATCTTTTTTAATAAACTCACTTATAGTATCAAAATTATCTTTTGTTAAAATATTATTCCAGATTGATTTTATATTATTATTTACAAATATCCTATCAAGTTTTAAGAAACTTAAAAATTCTATATTTTCATCATTTTCTTCTAATATATAATTAAATATTGCATAAACTTTTTGGTATATATTTGTATTTAGAATATCTTTCCCCATTGCAAAGTTAAAATACTCTTCATCATCATTTAACTCTAAACTTTTTACAAAGTTCTCATTTGGTAAAACTAATACAATCTTTGAAGCTTCTACTCCACTATTTACAAGCTTTACAATTGTGGATTTTATATAAGGAATTTGATTTAATCTATTTGAAAAACCTTTTATCTCTATTTTTGGTTTTATTTTAGAATCTAGCTCTTCTTTTAAGATTTGCTTTGAGCTCAAATTAATTTTATAATTATATCCATCTTTAAATTCTTGATATATGTTTTTAAAGATTTTTAATGATTTTGTATTATATTTATTTTTATGAAAATTAATAAAAAGTGGAATATTTTCTGATATTTTATTTATAATATTAAACTCTTGTTGAGTAAAATATCCTTCAAATTTAATCTCAATTTTATCAAACCTATTGATAAAACTCATATTTATATCAAAAAACTCATCAAAATTTATTTTATTTACTAACTTATTATCTTTTAACAATTTTTTATACTTTGTTAAAATCTCTTCTAATATCTTTAAATGTTCTTCATAAAATAGATATGTATCAACACTTGAAATATCTTTTATCTCTTTTTCTTCACTGCTTAATTCTAAAAAGAATCTATAAATATAATCATATTGTTTTAAAAATTGAGCAAAGCTTTTACTTAATCCCAATTTGGAAAGTTCAATATCTTTTATAGCTTCATTTAATATTATTACTCTTTGCTCTTTTGTTTCATATGAGAAATCATTTATACTTATAGATTTTTTTAGAAATTCATCAATAGTTATTGTAGATGCTAAGAGAGTGTTTTGGTTTTTAAAACCATAAATAAACTCTCTTATAGATCTACTTGTAGGGAAGACATATAGTGTTTTTTTATCTTGCATTTGTCTTTATAAAAATATAACCTTCTTTGTCCTCTGTTTTTATCTTTCCTGTTATTATCCAGTTTGTTTTTTCAGAAATAATAAAATTTGAACTATAAACTCCATTATCTTCTTTAAATTCTTTAGAATTTAAATCAATATCATTCTCATTTGTCATAGTTTTTGTAATAAGAATATCAAAATTAATAGGAATAGTCTTTTGAGTATTAATCTCCGTAACTGTTAAAAGAATACTATTTTCTCCTATTTTTAAATTATCTTTATGTTGAGAATATTTTTCTATAACTCTTTGTCCAAATTTTATATCTTCTGTTGTAAGAGGAAAAATCTTTCCATTTAAATTTAGTTCTAGTTTATATTTCTCTAAGAAATCAATATTTGCATTCATTATATCATTATAATTTTCATCAACATATTGATATTTTTGCATAAAGCTTCTATCTTCAATAACTGGTGCATTCATAGCTTGTATTATTGTCCAAATAATCATATAAACAGTAAAGGCAAATATCGCTATAAAAAATAGTGGCCAATAGTTTCTTTCTTTCATATTATTTTCTCTTTCTTAATACTGCATAAACATATGCAAAAAGTGCAGTAAGCAATACAAAATAGATTAAAACTCTCCAAATAGTACTAGCTACTCTTCCTTGATTTCCAATACTACTTTCAAGTTCAATATTTTTTTGTTCTGCTAATTTATCTGCAATTGCTGCATACCCATTTAGTATAGCAGCACTAACTTTTGACGCTGTACTATTTTTATCTTTTGAAGCTAAAAGTGGCACAACATAATCATCTAGTATATCATTTTTATCTATTATTTTTTTTAATTCTTCACTTGTATATAAATTTACATGTGTCTCTTCTAAAGATAGAGTCATTAACACATAAGGAGATTCAATATTTTTAATTATATTTTCTTCATGAATTTTAATATATTCAATTTTATCTTTTGTACTTATATTCTTTTCAAGACCTAAGTTTGATGTTGTATAAACATAAATATTTATACCTAATCTATTTTTTACTTCATTACCTATTTCTATTATCTTATCTTTGGCTCTTATATCTATTAAATTTCCATCATTAATTATATAGTTTTGAGCAAAGCTATTTGTGTATAAAAAAAGTAGAAGTGAAAAAATCACCCCTACTTTTAAATTTTTTATATTTTTCATTTAACCAACAAACACTTTTGTTGAATCAAAATATGAAAGATAGATTGTTAGAAGAGCTGAAGCTACTAGTAAAATAGTAATTATTTTATCCATATTCTACTCCTTAGTTGAATTACCAATTTGGTAATGTTTATAATTTTCTTTGCTATTTGCTTTTATAGCATTTATATCTTGATTAATAGAGTAAGCATTTGTAGCTTCTCTTTGTTGAACTAAAATTCCATTAAATACTAAAACTACAAGAATAGTTAAAAGTAGTACAACTGCTATTAACATACCAGTAATTCCATGTAATTTAAAGATTCCTCTTTCATTTTCATTCATTTGTGTATTATTTGACATTATTCTTCTCCTATACTTCTAATAAATGAAGCTAAAGCTTTTTCTTGAGTCTCGTTTAATCTCTCATTAAAGCTTGGCATATGTCCTATAAGCCCTTTTTTACCATCTTTTAATACTGCAAGAACTACATCATTATCATAAGTTTTAATGTTTGGTCCAACAAAAGGCATACCTTCCCCATTATCTCCGTGACAAGCAGCACAAGTTGCATAAGCATCTGGTTGATTACCTTTAAGCCCATTTGCTACATAAGTTGATACTTCAGAAATTTCTTTATCATCTTGTAACATCATTGGAGGCATTCCACCTGGATAAGCACTAACTAAATGATTAGAACCATTTCTAATTGTATATTCAACTTGTTCTTTACTCATTCTTTTTGTTAAGTTCTGAGCTTTTCCATCAATACCTTCTGCATCAACACCATGACAAGGAGCACACTGTACTAAGAATAGTGATTGTCCCATTGCATTTAAAGTTGATTCATCTGCATTTAGCCATTTTTGTTCAAATTTAGCGTTATAATCAATTGTTTCTTCATTCCATTGACCAATTTGTGAAAATCCATTTGTCGGATAACCAAAAAGTAAATACCAAAACATCCAAATAATTACACCAATATAAGCTATTCCCCAACCAACTGGAATAGGATTTTTATATTCCCCAATTCCATCCCAGTTTTCATCAGCTAGCTCACCACTTGCTTTATCACTTTTCATTTGATTAACATATTTTAGAACTACAAAAGTACTAATTGTAATAATAGCAGCTGCCCCTAAAAATGTTAATGTATTAATATAATCACCTGTATCAAAAGCATCACCTGCAACAAAGTAAGTTCCTGCCATTAATGCGATGATAAGAATTATTCCACCTATAACCATAGATTTCATGTTATTTCTCCTTATTACCTATATCTTTTTCTTTTTCTCTTTTTTCAAGAGGTTCTGAAACACTAGAATCATCGTGTACAAGCTTAGAATACTTTTCAAAATCTCTCTCTCCTTTTCTATCCCTTTTGTATATTGAATATGCATAAGAGTAAAAAAGAATAAATACAATCAAAACCAAAAAGAATTTAGCATATCCTTGAATCGTTATTAGTGTTTCATATTCCATAATAAACCTCTATTTTAAAGAATTTAAATATGCAATTAATGCAACAATTTCAGGAATCTCACCATTTGCAACAGCTTGTTTTACATTTTCATTTTTCATACCACTTGCAATCTCTTGAGCTTCAGCTAACATATTAGCTTTTGCTTCTTCCCAAGTTCCAAGAGTTGGCATACCTTCTTGATCATAAGGTGTATTAAATACTTTTTTAATTGTAACAGCTTCCGCATATGCAGTTTCTAAATCTGCAATATTACTAAAATGGTGTCTATACGCTGGCATAATACTTCCAGGTACAACTGCTTTAGGTTCCCACATATGGTTTTCATGCCAGTCAGTTGTTCTATAGTTTCCTACTCTCATTAAATCTGGTCCTGTTCTTTTTGATCCCCATAAGAATGGTCTATCATAAGCATATTCTCCAGATAAAGAATACATACCATATCTATCAGTTTCAGCTTTGAATGGTCTAATTAACTGTGAGTGACAAGCATTACATGAATCTTTTATATATACATGTCTACCTGCAAGCTCTAAAACTGAATAAGGTTTAGTCCCAACTGTTGGACGACTTTGCTTTGCAAAATCAGGAATTGCCTCGATAATTCCTGCAAATGCAACAAATATAAATACCATTACCGCAAAGAAAAACGGTCTTTGTTCTAACCAATGAAACATTTTTTCTCCTTTCTCTTAAGCAGCTACTGGAGTTGCATTTGCTGGTTCTTTATCTAAAATTCTACCACATCTAATTGTTTTATAGATATTGTATGCGAACATAAAGAATCCAATTAAGTACATTAACCCACCAACCGCTCTAATTGTATAGTATGGATGTAAAACTGTAACTGTATCAATAAATGAATAAACTAATGAACCATACTCATCATAAGCTCTCCACATCATACCTTGAGTAATACCTGCAATCCACATAGATGTAAAGTAAAGGATGATACCAACAGTTTGTAACCAAAATTGTGTTTCCATTAATGATTTAGAGTATAACTCTCTTTTATACATTCTTGGAACCATATGAAATAATGCTGCCATAACCATAAACACTAACCAACCTAAAACAGCATCATGTACGTGTCCTGGAATCCAATCAGTAAAGTGTGCAATAGCATTAACAGATTTAATTGACTGAATTGGTCCTTCAAGAGTTGTTAACATATAGAATGTTGATGCTAATATCATAAATTTAATTACAGTATTAGATTGTAACTGATTCCACTCACCTTTCATAGTTAAAAGCATATTAATAGCAGATCCCCATGATGGTAAAATTAATACAACTGACATTACAGAACCCATAGTTTGCATCCAATCTGGAACAGTTGAATAAATAAGGTGGTGTCCACCAGCCCATAAATATACAAATAGTAATCCCCAGAATGCTAAGATTGATAATTTATAAGAATAAATATTTTGTCCTGATTCTTTTGGTAAGAAATAATAAATTAATGCAATAATCGGAGTAGTAAATACGAATGCAACAGCATTGTGCCCATACCACCACTGAACAATAGCATCATTTGTACCTGAATACATAGATACAGAGTGAATCCATGAACCATAACCACCTGAAGCAAAATAAGTTGGAACTTCCATATTGTTAAATAGATATAACATTGCAATTGCAATAAATGTACCTATAAAATACCAAATAGAAATATATAAAGTTCTTTCTCTTCTAATTCCAATTATTCCGAAAATAGAAATACCCCATAAAACCCACCAAATAACAACTAAAATATCTAAAGGCCACTCTAATTCAGCATACTCTTTTGAAGTTGTAATACCCATGAATAGTGTAACAACAGCTAAAAGAATTGTTATGAAATATAACCAAAAGTGTAGTTTTGCAATAAACATTAAAAAAGGTGACTCTTTTAATGATACTTTTAAAACTCTTTGAGAGATGTAGTACCATCCAGCAAAGATACCACTTAGTGTAAATCCAAATGCAACTCCATTTGTATGTAATGGTCTTAATCTACCAAATGTACCATACTCTCCTGCTAAATAGTTTAGCTCTGGAAAAGCTAATTGAAAAGCAAGTACAACACCAACTGTCATACCAATGATACCAAACAAGATTGTCGCAAATGTAAAATACTTAGCAACAGAGTAGTCATACTCAATATGTGCACTGTTTTGCATCAATTTCCTCCTACAAAATTTATATACAAGTCACAATATGTCACTCATTAGTCAAAATATTATCTAAGAGAAACTTAAAAGGAACAAAAAAATTAACAATTAATTAACGATTTGAAGCAATTAAGTAGCATTTAATAAAGATAAATATTATCTTATTTATAAGATTTTAATGCTATTTGAGTCTCTCTTTTTAAAGTTTTTTCTTTTAAAGATTCTCTTTTATCGTGAAGCTTTTTACCTTGAGCAGTAGCAACTTCTACTTTAATCATATTTTTACTATTAAAATATAGTTTTGTACAAACTAATGTTATTCCATCTTTTGTTACTTTTTCATACATTTTATTAATTTGTTTTCTATGTAAAAGTAATTTTCTTGCTCTTCTTTCGTCTGGTCTATAAGTTACATGAGCTGTACTTAAATGTGATATATGAGAGTTTAATAAATATACTTCATTCTTTATTATTCTTACGAAAGAATCTTTTAAATTTACTCTTCCTTCTCTAATAGCTTTTACTTCACTTCCTTCAAGCATAATTCCAGCTTCAACTGTATCAAGTATTGTAAAATCAAAATAAGCTTTTTTATTTCTAAACAATAAATTCTTTTTTTCTTTAATTTTTGCCACTATTTATCCTAAAGAATGAACTTCCACTTCCACTAAAAAACCAATCTTTTTTTGCAAAGTTCTTCAAATCTTGATTTAAGAAAGAAGCTGGAAGATATAAATCATTTGCATCTTCAATATTATATTGTTTTAATATATCTTTTGAATTTGTACCAAAAAGCTCTTTAGCCTTAACTTTATCTAGTTCTTTATAAAAATAAGCCCTAAAAGTTTTATAAATAAGCCCTGTATCACAAGCAATTCTTGGAGTTATAACTTCAATATCTAAACTATCTTCAATAAAGTTTTCAACTATTTCTCCAATTCCACTTACATTTGCACTATTATATTCATAAACAAAAAATGGAACATCAGCACCAATTTTTAAAGCTATTTTTGCAAGTTCTTCTTTTTCTAAATTTAACTTACAAACTTCATTTACCATATTTAAAAAACATGCACAATTTGAACTTCCACCACCTAATCCTGCAAATTCTGGTATATTTTTTTCTATTTTTACAATATGCTTTCTAAAAAACTCTTTTACATTTTTATATTTTTCTAACTCTTTATAAGCTTTATAAATTGTATTCTTTTCTAAGGAGCAAGAAAAATTTCCTTCCAATGTAAAGCTATCTACTTCTTTTTTTAAAAAACTAATCTCATCAAAAAGATTTTTTACTAACACAAATCTTGAAGCAATTTGATGATAAGAATCTTTTTTACCAACAATTTTAAGAAATATATTAACTTTTGCATATGATTTCCTAGTCATTGTTCACCTTTTGTTTTGGTATTTTATTTAAAAGATATTTTACATCTCTACTATTAATCTCAATAATAGAGAAAAAATCATCTAATTCTATTATATATTTTCCATCTTTTTTATTTTCAATATAATCAATAGATATCTTTCTTCCTACATCTAGCCACTCTTTTGTACCTGTATAAATATTCTTTTCTAAATCTAAAAAATCAAGAGGATTTAACTCTTTGTGATTTTGGAATTTAAACTCACCTTCACTTAATCTTTCTAAATATGATAAAGTTCCTGTAAGTTTAATCTTTTCTAAAAATATCTGAGCTAAAGATCTTATATATGAACCTTCACTAACACTTGCTTCAAAGCTTATAAAAGGATGATTATATTTTAAAAACTTGATATCAAAAACTTTCATTATGGATTTTTCTAATTCAAAGTCTATACCGTCTCTTGCTAATTCATAAGCTTTTAATCCATTTACTCTTTTTGCTGAAAACTTTGGGGGAATATATTCTAAATCTCCTACAAGATTATTTAATTGTTCTTCTATAAAACTTTGTTCTAGCTTTTCCTCTAATTTTATATCATAAACTCTTTCTATATCAAAAGATTCTGAGCTAACTCCAAGCCAAATTACAGCTCTATATCTTTTTGGAGTTTTTCTAAAATATTTAAAAAGCTTAGCATATTGTCCAAATGCTACTATCAAACAACCTTTTGCAAATGGATCTAAAGTTCCACTAAAACCTGCTTTCTTATTTTTATATAATCTTTTAAATTTATTTAAATAAAAATTAGAACTAATAAATATTGGTTTATTTACTACAAATAACTTATTTAATTCATATTTTTCATAAACTCTTTTTTGCAAATCTAAACCTTAATTTTTCTCTACAAATGATGATAAAATATCTCTTTTTTGTCCACCAAAGTTTATTGTTAATTTATAATCTTTACCAGCATTTACAGATTTTTCAACTCTTCCTTGTCCAAAAATCTTATGATTCACCATATCACCTTTTTTAAATCCAGAAGTTCTTTCTATCACTAAACTTCCTTTTATCAATCCACTCTCAACCAAAAATCTACTCTTATTTAGTTGAGCTCTTTTCCCTTTATAAAATCTTGAATGAACAAAAGATAAAGTAAGATTATCCATAGCTCGTGTAAATGCAACATAGCCTAATCTTCTCTCTTCTTCTAAGTCTGTTCCATCTCCAATTATTGGGAAAAATCCTTCTTCAAGCCCAATTATAAATAGATGTTTAAATTCTAAACCTTTTGAAGCATGAATACTCATCATAGAAACAGCTTCATTTATGTACTCTTCATTTTGACTCTCTAAAGCAATTTCATTTAGAAAATCTTTTAAATCCAAATATGGATTTTGAATAAAGAAATCTCTTATATATCCATAAAACTCATCTATATTTGCTTGTCTTTCAAATCCATCTGGTAAATTATCATAAGATGCTCTATAATCAAAAGTCTCTTCAAAACTATCAAGAAACCTCATCTTTGATTCATTTATAAGCTCTCTTAAATCTAATATTGAGGCTTCGAAAACTTTTATTGTTCTTGCATTCTTTTTACCAACTACTAAACTTAATTCATCTGAATTTAATTTTTGTATCATTTCAAAAATAGATATATCTAACTCTTCAGCCTTTGTTTCAAGTTTATCTATTGTTGTAGCACCTATTCCTCTTTTTGGTTTATTAATTACTCTTTTTACAGAAAAATTATCACTTAAATTTGTAAGAATTCTAAAATAAGCTATTAAATCTTTTATCTCTGTTCTTTCATAGAACTTCATTCCACCAACAAGTTTATAATTTAAACCTGCTTTATTGAAGCCTTCTTCTAGTGACCTTGAAAGAGCATTTACTCTAAATAATATTGCAATATGATTTGGACTCTCTCCTTCTAAAATAAGCTTTTTAATATCTTCAATTATTTTTCTTGTCTCTTCATTTTCATCTTGAGATTCATAAACTTTTATTGAATTACCTTTATTTTTTGTTCCT
This sequence comes from Aliarcobacter thereius LMG 24486, assembly GCF_004214815.1. Classification (NCBI taxonomy): domain Bacteria; kingdom Pseudomonadati; phylum Campylobacterota; class Epsilonproteobacteria; order Campylobacterales; family Arcobacteraceae; genus Aliarcobacter; species Aliarcobacter thereius. The sequence goes on along the minus strand of NZ_CP035926.1, from coordinate 218,471 downwards.
ATTAGTTTTTTACCTAGTCTATCTCGATTGTGTTCAATTAAAGCATTTGAATGAAACAAAATAGTATCTGTTGATCTATAATTCTCTTCAAGTTTTACAACTATTGTATTAGAAAAATGCTCTGTAAAGTTAAGAATATTTTTAATAGTTGCACCTCTCCAACCATAAATTGATTGGTCATCATCTCCAACAACACAAAGATTGTTGTGATTTGTACAAAGTAATCTTAGAAGTCTATATTGCAACTCATTTGTATCTTGATACTCATCTACCATTATATATTGATATTTATTACTTGTATTTTCTGCTATTTTAGGATTATCTTTTAATATTTTATAAGGCAATAAAAGTAAATCATCAAAATCTACAAGATTATTTTTTAAAAGATGCTCCTCATATTTTTCATAAATATCTGCGATCTCTGTATATAATCTACCTTGAGCTTGTGCTTTTACTTCACTTGGTGTTTGAATTGAGTTTTTATATTTTGATATTTCACTTCCTAATAGTGCAGATGGAATATCTTTGTTTATAGATTTTAAAACTCTTCTTTTATCATCTGTATCAATGATTATGAAATTATTTTTTCTATTTAATTCATTTATATGAAATTTCAAAAAAAGTAGTCCAAATTTATGGAATGTACATAAAAGTGGTGGAGTATTTAATTTAGATGTATCAAGATTTGCAAAAGCTCTATCTCTCATCTCATTCGCTGCTTTATTTGTAAATGTTAGAGTTAATATAGATTTTGGATCTATTCCAATAGAGATTAAAAATGCTAATCTTGTTGTAATAGTTTTTGTTTTTCCACTTCCTGCACCTGCAAGAATTAAAAGTGGTCCATCTATATGTTGAGCTGCAATTTTCTGTGATTCATTTAATGATATTAATAAATTTTCTGACATCTTTTTTCTCCAATAAGTTAAGATTATAGCATAAGTTATATAAATTAATTTATATCTCTTAATTATTTTATATATAAATAAATGTTATTATTATCATAAATTATTTTTGGAGAAAAAAATGCTTAGAGATTTTGCTAAATTAGAGACTTTCTTAACTGTTGTAAGGGAGAAATCATTTTCAAAAGCATCAGCTAAATTAGGGATTTCACAACCAGCTGTTACTCAACAGATGAAATTTATTGAAGATTATTTAGATGTTCAAATAGTTGATAGAAAGAAAAATGGTATAAAACTTACAAAAGAGGGTCAAATTCTTCACTCTATTGCTCTAAAAATTGAAAAATGTGTAAGTAGTGCTGAAAAAGATATTTTAAAAATTATGAATAAAAATACAACTTTTATTTTTGGTGCTAGTTTTATCATTGGAAACTATATTCTTCCTAGATTTTTAAATAATCTAAAAGAAAATATCCAAAATGATGTATCTATAAATGTTTCAGTTTCTCACGAAGCAATAGAAGATTTATTGGATAAAAAGATTGATATTGCACTTGTTGAGAATCTTATCCAAAATGATGATATTATTTATAGAGAGTGGATGGAAGATGAAATTGTAATTTTTTCAAATCAAAAACTTCCTCTTAAAGCAAAAGCTGAAGATCTAATCTCTTATAAATGGCTTTGTAGAAATCCTGAATCTAGCACAAGATTGATTTTTAAAGAGAATCTTGAAAAAGCAAATTATCCTGATTGTGATACTTTTAATGTAACAAGTGAAGTTACAAGTGCAACAACAATTGTTCAAACTGTTTTACACTCAAATAAAGATGAAACTCCAACCGTTTCTGTTGTTTCAAGAAATGCTATTGAATCTTTACTAAAATCAGGTGCACTTTTTGAATCAAGAATTGGAAACCACAAAATGCTAAGAAAATTATATATTGCATATAGAAAAGATAGGAAAAGTGATGCTTTTATAGAAAATGTTGTTGATTATTTATTAAAAGTTAAACAATAGCTAAAACTAAAGAGCTAAACTCTTTAGTATCTTAATTGATAAGTAATATCTCCAGCTCCCACACCTAAAAATATCCCCTCATCATAAGTTTTTATTATTTTATCATCTTTTATAAGTTCTATTTTGCCTTCATAAGCAACAACTCTATCTGCAAAAATTGGATTATATGAAGCAAATTCTTTTTCAAAATTTATATCGATTTTCTTTTCACCAGCGACTGTCCAGATTGGAAGAATAATAAGCTCATCGCATCTTTTAAAAGATTTTTTAAAACCTTCAAGATTATCACTTGTTCTACTATATTTATGTGGTTGCCAAAGAACTATTCTATTATTAAAATTTGTTAGATTATCATAAAGTTCAACAGATTTCATAGTTGCTTCAATCTCTGTTGGATGATGTGCATAATCATCAATTACAACAAATTTATCATTTGATTGAACAATATCAAATCTCTTTTTTATTCCTTTATAATTTAGAATATTTTTTCTAATTGTTTCTATATCAAGTTCATTTAAAGCAGCTAATATTGCTAAAGAACTATTTAATGCAATATGAAAACCAAAGCCCCAAACTTCAAACTCTCCATACTCTTTTAAAGTAAATTTAGTACAAGGTTGCCCATCTTTTATCGTGTAACAAAGATTTTTAATATCTTTTGATGGATACAAATATGTTGCATCTTCTATTTTTAATTTTTTTATATCTTTATCTTCTGCATTTACAACTCTTTTTTTTGCCATAGAAATAAATTTTTCATATGCTCCATAAAATTTATCATAATCATAAGCATAATACTCCATATGCTCAGGTTCTGCATTTGTAACTATTGCACAATATGGATTTGATAATAAAAAAGATGCATCTGATTCATCTGCTTCAAATGCCACAACATCATTTACATATCTAAAATTTGATCCAAAATCTTTTGAAATTGCACCAATTAATGCACTACTTTCTAGAATTGTTGCCAAAATAGCTGTTGTTGTAGATTTTCCATGAGCACCTGCAACACAATAGTTCTTTTTATCACCTAAAACTATTGGTAAAGCCTCTTTTCTACTCAATGTTCTTATCTGTTTTAATCTAGCTTCTATTAATTCAGGATTTTCATCTGTAACAGCTGCTGAATATATAACCAAATCTAAATCATTACTAATATTTTTTGATTCTTGTGGACAAGAGACCTTTATGCCTTCATTTATCAACTCTTTTGTAATAGGTGAACTTTTCATATCAGAACCACTTACTTCGTGCCCATCAAAATTTAAAAGTCTAGCTAATGCTGATAGACCTATTCCACCTATTCCTATAAAATGAACTCTCAATTTTTTTCCTCTTGTGCTATTGGTATTAGAATTTGATTAAATTTTTGCATATCAAATGCAACTAAATCACTATTTGTATATATGAATTTAAAGAAACTTCTTTTTCTAAACATCTTCTCTTTTAAAGGAAGAACTTGCAATATATACTCTTGTTTTCTTAGCTCTCTAATTGGATTACTATCTCCACTTATTATTTCAACTTTTTCATTAAATACTTTTGCAATATTTTCATAATTATTTAAAAGCTCATCTTGATTATCTTTTTCTCCTATTGGATCATGATTAAAAACTTTTGATTTTAATTTTAATTGACTTGCCAAATCAAATACAATTGGTGCAATTTGTTCATATGAAGAATAATCATTTAAAACAACAGCAATATTTTTTGCAGCTCTTAAATTTTCTAATCCTACTTTATAAATAGGTGTATTTGTCTCAAAAATATCAGATAAAGAATTTTTATTTTTAAACATTGATAAACAGGGAGTTAGAAGACCTATATTATATCTTCTATTATCCTCTTTATATAACTCTTTAAATCCTCTATTTGCGTAATCAATATGAATAATAATTGATCTTGACTCTTCTAAATTTTCTTTTATAAATGTCATTATACTTGGTGTTGTTGGTCTTGTAATTCTTACTATTAAAAGTGAATTTTTAAGTTTTTCATTTAGATATTTTGTACCATCTATAAGAAGCTTTAAACTATCTTCACACTCTAAATATAGATCTAAATATAAATATATATTGCTTCCAAATGGCATAGGAAACTGACCTTGAGTCTTTCCTATAACATTGTAAATATTCATCAAAACACTAGGTTTTCCAATAACTAAAATAATATCATTTGGTTTTATTACTAAACTTCTTCTTAGTTCTAATAGTTTTTGATTTCTATAAATACCAAAGATTCTCCAATCTTTATGCTCTAAAGTTGCAACAGATTTATAAGCATAAGAGCTTCCAAATGGAATTTTAATCTCCATAATCTCACCTTGTTTTAGTCCAATATTCTGTGCTAAAACTGGTACATTTGGAAGTCTTTCAACCATTCCATTTGCTAAAACATCTATTCCTTTATAGACATTTACCATAGGATCTTTTATACTTATTCCCCAATAATCCAAAATAGTGATTTGAAGATTTTTCTTATATTCTCTAATAATTTTAATTGTACTTAGCATCTCATCTTTTGAATTCAATGCCATTAAAACTTCACTATGAACATCTTTATCTAAAACCATAGATAATTTTGAATTTGATGTTGGATCAAATTTATAAAAAGTAAAATTGCTAGGTTTAGTAAGAGGTAAAATCACATCATTTGTATAGATTACATCGTAACTATTATCGCCCGTATTTGACTCTACAATTCTGTGTAATAACTTCTTTGCAACAATCCCATCTAGTATTATTAATATTTTTTTCATAGGCAAAATTATATCTTAAAAAGTTTAATAGTAGATTTTAGATAGAATATATTCTTATTTAAAAAAAGGTTTATAAAATTTATGGAATTTAAAATTGACGCAACTTCAAAAGGTGCAAGAGCTTGTACAATTAAAACAGCAAATAGCACAATATTAACTCCTGTTTTTATGCCTGTTGGAACTCAAGGAACTGTAAAAGCTCTTGATGCAACAGATTTATTAAAAATGGGTGCAAAAATCATTTTAGGAAACACTTATCATTTATACCTAAGACCTGGTAGTAAAATAATAAAAAAGCTTGGAGGACTTCATGGTTTTTCAAAATTTTCAAACTCTTTTTTAACTGATAGTGGTGGTTTCCAAGCTTTCTCACTAAGTGATAATTCGAAACCAGATGAAAATGGAATAATGTTTAAATCACATATTGATGGAAGTAAACATTACTTTACACCAAAAAGTGTTTTGGATACTCAGTATGAATTAAACAGTGATATTATGATGATTTTAGATGATTTAGTAGCTCTTCCAAATACAGATGAAAGAATAAATAAGTCAATAGAACGAACAACAAAATGGGCAAAAGAAGCAATCTCTTATCATATGGAACAAAAATCAAAAGGTATTGGAACACATCAAAATATTTTTGCAATAATTCAAGGTGGTACAAGCAAAGAGTTTAGAAAACTTAGTGCAACTCAACTTTGTGCTTTAGAAGATTTTGATGGATTTGCTATTGGGGGATTAAGTGTTGGTGAACCAAATCAAGATATGTATGATACAGTAGAGTGGACAACACAATTTATGCCAATAAACAAACCAAGATATCTTATGGGAGTTGGAACACCTGAAGATTTGATTGAAAATATTGAACGTGGAATTGATATGTTTGATTGTGTTATGCCTACAAGAAATGCAAGAAATGGTACTTTATTTACAAGCTTTGGAAGATTAAATATAAAAAAAGCACAATTCAAAGAAGATATATTACCAATAGATGAAGAATGCTCTTGTTTTACTTGTAAAAATTTTACAAGAGCTTATTTAAATCATCTTTTAAGAGCTGGTGAAATAACTTATTTTAGACTTGCATCAATTCATAATATTTTCTACTATTTAAATCTTATGAATCAAGCAAGAGTCGCTATTTTGGAAAACAAATGGCAAGAGTTCAAAAATGAGTTTTACGCTAAAAGAGCGAAATAAACTTTTTTTTGATAGAATAAATTTTTAAAAATAAAGGAATTGTATGTCAAATATAGTTGTAGATGATAACTTAATAGCAAAACTTGAAAAATTATCAAGTTTAAAAATAGAAGATGAAAACAAAGATAAAATAAAAAAAGATATTTCTCAAATGCTTGAGTTTATAAATAATTTAAATGAAGTTGATGTTTCAAAAGTTGAAGCATATGTAAATCCTATTTCTGGTGGAACTTTATTAAGAGATGATATCTCTATTTCAAGTAAAGAGATATCTGATAGTATCTTAAGAAATGCTCCAAAAAGTGAAGATAATCACTTTGTAGTTCCAAAGATTATTGAGTAAGAAATGATAAAAGTTTACGGTATTAAAACTTGTGGAAGTGTAAGAAATGCTCTAAAGTTTTTTAAAGATAACAATATAGAAGTTGATTTCTTTGACTTTAAAAAAGAGACACCTGATGCTTCAAAAGTAAAAGAGTGGACAAAAAAAGCTGATATAAATTTACTTTTTAATAACAAAGGTACAAAATATAAAACTCTAAACTTAAAAGAGTTGAATCTTGATGAAAATGGAAAATATGAATGGCTTTGCAAAGAACCCATGCTTTTCAAAAGACCTGTTATTGAGTTTGAAGATAAACTTATCGTTGCTTGGGATGAAGATGAGTATAAGAAGATTTTTATATAAATCTTCTTATATTTACTTATTTTCTAGCTTCTTTTAAAGTTTCTGCTATCATAAATGATAGTTCTAATGCTTGATCAGCATTTAGTCTTGGATCACATTGAGTATGATATCTACTTGCTAAATCACTTTGAGTAATAGCTGAAGATCTACTTCCTGTACATTCAGTTACATTTTGTCCAGTCATTTCAAGATGAATTCCACCAGCATAAGATCCTTGAGCTTTATGTATTTGGAAAAACTGTTTAACTTCTCCTAAAATAGATTCAAAATCCCTTGTTTTATATCCATTTTCAGCTTTTATAGTATTTCCGTGCATTGGATCACTTGACCATAATACTTTTTTGCCCTCTTTTTCAACTCTTGCAAGAAGTTTTGGAAAATGCTCTGCAATTTTTTCATTTCCCATTCTTACAATTAAGTTTAATCTTCCAGCTTCATTTTCTGGATTTAGTGCATCAATTAATCTTAATAATTCATCTTCTTTCATAGATGGTCCAACTTTACAACCAATAGGATTTTTAATTCCTCTAAAATACTCTAAGTGTGCACCATCTAAATCTCTTGTTCTATCTCCAATCCATAGCATATGTGCAGAACAGTTAAACCAATCTCCTGTGATTGAATCTCTTCTTGTAAGTGCTTCTTCATAATTTAGCAAAAGTGCTTCATGAGATGTAAAAAGTGTAGTTTGATTTAGTTGTGGAGTATTTTCACTTGTTATCCCACATGCTTTCATAAATGCTAAACTCTCACTAATTTTATCTGCAATCTCCTCATATTTTGTTCCTAAAGTATTATCTTTAACAAAATCTAAATTCCAAATATGTACTTGATTTAAATCAGCCATTCCACCTCTTGCAAAAGCTCTTAAAAGGTTCATTGTAGCAGCACTTTGATTATATGCTTTTAAAAGTTTTTTAGCATTTGGTTCTCTTGCTTCTTTTGTAAAATCAATATCATTTATAATATCTCCTCTATAAGAAGGGAAACTTATTCCATTTATCTCTTCAAAATCTGAACTTCTTGGTTTAGCAAATTGCCCAGCAACACGACCAACTTTTACAACAGGACAACCACCTGAAAATGTAAGAACAACTGCCATTTGCATCATAACTTTAAATAAATCTTTAATATTTGTAGCATTAAATACATTAAATGACTCAGCACAATCTCCACCTTGAAGTAAAAATGCTTCTTTGTTTACAACATTTGCAAGTTGTTTTTTAAGGTTTAGTGCTTCTCCTGCAAAAATTAAAGGTGGATAAGATGCAATCTCTTTTTCAACAGCTTTTAAAATATTTAAATCATTATAAGTCGGTTGTTGCTTTATTGGAAAATTTCTCCATGAATGAGGATTCCAGTTTTTCATTTTTCTACCCTTATTTTATATTATTATTGGAAAAATTTTATCCAATATATCTTAACTTTGAATTAATTTTTTACTTTTTCTAAAAGCTCTTTAAATGAAACTTTGAAAGATTCTAAACCATCTTCTAGAAGTTTTTTAGATATTTCATCTACATTAAATCCCTCTTTTGATAGCTCTTCAAAATATTCATCACATTTTGCTTCACTTAAAATCTCACAGGCTTCTTTCTTACCATCTTTTATCCACTCTTCAATAGTTGAAAGAGGAGCTGTATTTATACTATTTGGATAAATTAAATTATCTATATAATAAGTTGGACTTAATCCATTTCCTTTTACACCTGTACTTGCAAAAAGAGTTCTTATATTTTTATTTCCAAATTTCTCAATCTCGTGATAACATTTTGTAGCATTTATTATCCCTAATTTTGAAGGAGTTAAACCTTTTAAGATTAAATCACTATCAATAGCTCTATCAAATCTTGATACAAATACAGAAACAACAGCTTTTATATTTTTATTTGATGCTTTTATACCTTCATCTAAAGCTTTTGCACACTCAATTGCTTGTTCAACTGAAAAAATAAGTGTTGCATTTACATGTATTCCTTTACTTGTAAGTTCTTTCATAGCTATATAACCAGCTTGTGTTGCTGGAATTTTAATCATTACATTATCTGCATTTAGATATTTTGAGATTCTTAATCCCTCAGAAATTGTTGCTTCTGCATCATCACATAAAAGTGGATCAACTTCAATAGATATAAATCCATTATCACTATTATTTGAGTAAAGTGGTTCTAAAATTTCTGCTGCTCTTTTAATATCTGTAAATGCTAGTTCTTCGTAAATAGCTTTATTATCATTTGCTTGAAGTATTAAAAGTTGTTGTTCATATGCTCCTGAAGATGTAATTGATGATTCAAAAATAGCTGGATTTGAAGTAGCACCTTTAATTATTTCATCATTTATTATCTCTTGAAATCTATTTTCTAAAAAATCTCTTTCAATAAAATCACACCAAATTGAATAGTTTATATCCTCAAATTGTTTCATAATTAAGCCTTTATATGTTCTAAAATTTTTCTTAAGTCTTTTGTATCTATTATGATATTAGCTTCTTTTTTTAAAACTTCTTTTGCACAAAATGCAACTCTTGTATCAGCTTCATAGAACATTGATAAATCATTTGCCCCATCTCCACAAACTAAAGTATTACTTTTTGTAACATTTAAAAGTTTTTGTAATCTTCTTATCATATCTCCTTTTGAGTGTGAAAACATCATATCTCCACCAACAAGCCCTGTTAAAACTCCATCTTTTTCATGTAGAATATTTGAGAAATCAGCATCAAGTCCTAATTTATCTTTAGCAGGAGATGTACCAACTCTAAAGCCACCACTAAAGCAAACCACTTTATAGTTCATATTTTTTAGTTCACTAACTACCTCATAAGCTCCATTCATTAAAGGTAAATTTGCACAAATATCAACAACTTTTTTGTGTTCCATCCCTTTTAATAAAGCAACTCTTTGAATTAATGATTCAAAAAAATCAAGTCTTCCACTCATAGCTTCTTCAGTTATTTGTTTAACTTTATCCCCTAGTCCAAACTCTTCTGCTAAAATATCTATTGTCTCTCCATCCATAAGTGTTGAGTCAAAATCAAATACTGCTAATTTCATAAATATCCTAAAATTTTAAATATAAAAGGTATAATAATAACTAAATTTAACTAAATAGTTCAAAAAGGAATATTTTTTATGTTTGAAATACTTATTCAAAAACTTCAAGAAGATAAATTTTTAACTCTTGAAACAACACCTCAACACGAACCATCTATGCACAATATTATTGAAAAAATTAAGAAATTTAAAATTGATTCAAAAGTTGATGGTTTTACTTGCACAGATAACCCTTTGGCAAAATTAAAATATAGTTCACTTTTTGCAGCTCTAAAGCTTCAATCTGAGTTTAAAAAACCAGTAATTGCAACAATGACTATGCGAGATAGAAATAGGATTGCTTTACAATCAGATATATTAGGGGCAAATGATTTTGATATTAGAGCTATTTTAGCTCTTACAGGAGATCCTGCTCATATGAGTGATCAACCAAATAGCAAAGGTGTTTTTGAAGCAAATTCACTAATGCTTCTAAAAATGATTAAATCTTTTAATTATGGAATGGATGTATCAGGAAGACCATTTAAAATTGAACCTAAGCAAATTTTTCCTTTTTCTGTTGTAAACTCTTACGCGAAAAATTTTGGCTCATTGGAAAAAAAGATGCATCAAAAGATTCAAAATGGTGCTGTTGGCGTTATTACTCAACCTGTTTTTAATATTGAAAATGTTAAAAAACTTTTAGAATCTTTTGAAAATGCAAAAGAAAATGTTGAAGGGGAAAAAAGAAAATCTCAACTAATTCTTGGACTTTTTCCTATTACGAAGCTTAGAACTGCTCTTTTCTTATCTGCACAAGTTCCAGGAATTCATGTTCCTCAATTGTGGATTGATGAACTAGAAAAAGCACATACTATAAGTGAAGAAGAAGAGTATAAAGTAGGAATGCAATTAAGTCAAAATCTTTTTAAAGAGATAAATAAAATTCATCCAAAAATTCATCTAATGACTTCAAATAATAAATTTGATGTTGCAAGTGAACTTTTATCTTGAAAATAGCTTCTTTAGATATTGGTTTAAAAAGAGTTGGAGTTTCTATATGTTTAATGAATGATGTAGTGACTCCTCTTCCAGCTATTATAAGAAAAAATAGAAATCAAGCTGCTAAAGATGTTAACTCTTTTTTAGAAGAATGGGAAATTGAAAAATTAATAATTGGGCTTCCTAGTTCAAATATTGATACGCAAAATAGGATAAAACACTTTACTAATCTTCTTAATTTAAAAATTCCTTTTGAATTTCAAGAAGAAAACTTAAGTTCAATAGAAGCAAAAGAGCTTATGAAAGGTGAAGTAAAGCATATAAGGGATGGAAGAATAGATTCTATCGCTGCAAAAATTATTTTAGAAAGATATTTAAGAAAAAAACTATAAAATAAATTAAAATTTAAAATTAGGAAGGTGAACATCGTATGAATTTTACATTTAATGCATATTATACTTTAATAGCAGCCGTTATAGTTCTATTACTAGGGAAATTTTTAGTAAATAGAATAAGTTTTTTAAGAAGGTACAATATACCTGAACCAGTAGCTGGAGGACTTGTAGCAGCATTTATAACAACTATTGTTTATAATTTTTGGGGTTATAGTATAACAACAAATAGTGATTTACAAACTAGTTTTATGTTGATATTTTTTGCTTCAATTGGTCTAAGTGCAAACTTTTACAAATTAAAAGAGGGTGGTTCTAGCCTTGTTATTTTCTTATTTGTTATTGCTTTTTTCATTTTAATTCAAGATTTTATTGGAATATCTCTTGCTACACTTTTAGGAATAGACCCTCTTATTGGTTTAATAGCAGGTTCTATAACTTTAACAGGTGGTCATGGAACAGCTGGTGCTTGGGGTGAAATTCTTGAAACAAAATATGCAATAGAAGGTGCAACAACTTTAGGTATGGCTGCTGCAACTTTTGGTCTTGTAATGGGAGGAGTTATTGGTGGTCCTCTTGCAAAATTCTTAATTAATAAGCATAAATTAGCAGAAGAAAAAGATTTTGAAAATGATAAAGAGAATGATGATAAAAAAACTATTGATGAGTTTGTTCCTTTTGAATATCCAAGAGCAGTAAGATTAATTACTACAAATAGTGCTATTACAACTTTAGGTCTTTTTGCAGCTTGTTTAGCATTTGCTGATTTTATGACAAATATTACAAAAGGCTCTTCTTTTGAACTTCCTACATTTGTTTGGGCTTTAGGTGGTGGAGTTTTATTAAGAAATATTTTGGAAAATTTATTAAAGATTGAGATTTTTGATAGAGCTATTGATGTATTTGGAAATGCTGCTTTATCTTTATATTTAGCTATGGCTTTACTATCTTTAAAGCTTTGGCAATTATCAGATTTAGCAGGTTCTTTAACTATTATTTTATTAACTCAAGTTCTTGCTATGGTTTTATATGCTTACTTTATTACTTTTAGAGTTATGGGTAAAAACTACGATGCAAGTGTTTTAGCAGCTGGTCATTGTGGTTTTGGACTTGGAGCTACTCCAACAGCAGTTGCAAATATGCAAGCAATTACAAATACTTATGGTTCTTCTTCAAAAGCATTTTTAATAGTTCCTCTTTGTGGAGCATTTTTTGTAGATTTAATTAATGCTTCTATTATTCAAACTATTTTAAAGTTTTTAGGTTAATCAAATAAGATAGGTAATTTAGACCTATCTTATAATATTTTTTCCAATTTAGAAACTACATCTTCATATTTACTATATCCAATAGAGATATTAGTTTTCTTCTCTTCCTTAATAAAAACTAAACTTGGCATTGAAGATGAAAAAGTCCTTGAAAATAAAAACTCTTTTTCTAAATCATCTTCTATTTTCTTATCATTAAATAAATTTGTAAATTCATCAAAATCAATTTCATTTTCTTTACAAATTTCTTCATAAAACTTCAACTCTTTAGGATCTTCTGATTTTGCATAAAATTTATTTTGAATTGCTGAAAAAAACTCAAGAATTTTTGTACTATTATCTTTTATAAGTAATTTTACTATATATACAGCTTTACAAGCTGGTCTTGTATCATAATTAAAAAAATCTAAATCCAATATAGAAAAAGAGAACTCTTTTTTAGTAAGTTCTGATATTTTACTCCACTCATTCTTTAAAAAAGATTTAAAATTATCATTCCAAACATCACCACCACCAGCTCTTAATCCAGCTACCAGAATTTGAAATTTTATATCATTTGTTTTGCAATATTTTTCTATATTTTTTAATATATCACTCATTCCATAACACCAAGAACACATAGGATCACCGATATAATATAGTGTATCTTTTTTATCTAATTCAAATTTTATATTTGAATTTTTATCACTATTTATAGAACAAACTCCTAGTTTATCATCACAATTCATCATAAATTTTCCTTTATTATTTAAAAATATTTACAACAACAGCAATAGCAAATCCACCATCATGTGTAATACTAAGATATGATTTTTTAATATTGAATTTTTTTCTTAAAGCTTTACTATACTTGATTTTTGGAGCATTATTTTTATCTTTATTTATTTTTATATCATTAAAATTACAAACTTCTCCAATACCTGTACCTATTGCTTTACTAGCTGCTTCTTTTGCTGCCCAAAATCCAGCTGCTGTTTCAACTCTTTGTATTAAAAGTTTTTCTGAACTACTTAAAAATCTATCATAAAACTTATCTTCAAACTTATCTTTTAATTTTTTTACTCTATCAATATTTACTATATCTATACCTATCATTTAATCCTATCTTTTGTATAATCTTCGCTATGAAACTGTTTTTTAAGAAATTATTATACCTTATTGTTATGCTTTTTATAATTAGCTTAATTTCATTTATAGCTATCAATTTAGCACCAAACTCTTTTTTTGCAAGTGGAGAGTTAAATCCAAATATTACTCCTGAAGCAATAGATAATTTAAAAGAGATTTATGGTCTTGATAAAGCACTTCATATACAATACTTTTCATGGCTTTTCTCTATTATTAATCTTGATTTTGGTATCTCTTTTTCAAGTGGAATAGCTGTAAAAAATGAGATTTTATCTAGAATTAGTGTTACACTTATTTTAAATACTGTTTCAATGTTTTTTATTTTTGTAATAAGTTTATATTTAGGTATAAAAGCAGCTCTTAATCAAAATAGTTTTTTTGATAAATTTGTAAAACAATTATCACTACTTAGTTTTTCAATGCCATCATTTTATTTAGCATTAATTTTAGTTCTAATTTTTTCTATATATTTTGAAATTCTTCCAATAGCTGGTCTTCATAGTGTTCCAAATGATGGAAGCTTATCTTACTATTTAGACTTTATTTGGCATTTGATTCTGCCAATTTTTATAATTGTTTTTGCAGGAATTGGAAGTTTAACTTTATATGTTAGAGCATTAACAATAGAAATTTTAAAAAGTGATTATATATTTTTCGTAAAAGCTAGAGGATTAAGTAGTAAAATAGTTTTAAAAAACTATATTCTACCAAATTTATATCCACCAATTATCACACTTTTGGGTTTGAGTTTACCTGGGATTATTGGTGGAAGTGTAATATTAGAAACTATTTTCTCAATAGATGGAATGGGGCTTTTATTTTACCAAAGTGCATTGAGCCATGATTATCCTGTAATTATGGGAATACTTATAATTGGGGCATTTCTTACTCTTGTAGGAAATATTATTGCTGATTTAGTTTTACTTAAACTAAATCCAAACTATAATGAAAATTAAATTTAATAAAGAAGGAATATTGAGTTGAAAATAGTAAAAACTATTGAAGAGTTAAAAGAGATTAGAAAAGAGTTAAATGGAACTATTGGTTTTGTTCCAACAATGGGTGCTTTGCATGATGGTCATATTAGTTTAATAAAAGAAGCAAGAGCAAATAATGATTTTGTAATTGTTTCAATATTTGTAAATCCAACTCAATTTTTGCCAAATGAAGATTTAAGTTCATATCCAAGAAAAGCTGAAGCAGATGCAAAAATATGTCAAATGTGCAAAGTAGACTTTCTTTTTATGCCTGAAGTTTCTACAATGTATGAAAAGAGTGAAGTTTTGATTAAAGCTCCACAAAATTCTTATGTGCTTGAAGGCTTTACAAGACCTGGACATTTTGATGGTGTTTTACAAGTTGTTTTAAAACTTTTCAATCTAACTAGCCCTACAAATGCATATTTTGGTAAAAAAGATGCTCAGCAACTAACTTTGATTCAACAAATGGTAAAAAATCTATTTTTAAATATAAATATAGTTCCTTGTCCTATTATTAGAGAAAATAGTGGTTTAGCTCTTAGTTCAAGAAATGTATATTTAGATGCTAATCAAAAAATAGAAGCTCTAAAAATATCAAAATCAATTTACATGGCTGGAAACCTTATTGCAAAAGGAGAAAGAAATTCTTTAATTGTGATTAATAAAATTTATGAAGTTCTTGAAAATCTTGATGTAGAATATGTAAAAGTTGTAGATAATAATTTCAATGAAATAAAAGAAATAGAGCCAAAAAACACTATTATTTTAGTTGTTGTAAGATTTGGTAAAATAAGACTTCTTGATAATATTTGGATGTAAAAGAGTATTTTTACTCTTTTACAAACTTAGCTATAATTTTGTTATCTTTATCAAAAAATATTAGATTATTCTCTTTTATTGTATAAGTTTTAACACTTTCTAAAACATTTAAAAACTCTCTTTCTGTTTCCATATCTTTACACATCATCATAGTGCTTCCAACTTCACCAATTACAAGATTTGATTTTTCTATTAAATAAGTTCCAAAAAAATTATTGCAACCTAAATTTCCATAGACTTTTAAATCTTTTCCAAAGCTAATATTTGCAACTTTAGGACTATTCAAAATCTCTTTACTATTAAATTCAAGAGCTTTAAAACTTGCTTCTTCCAAAGCATTTGATTTTGTACAAGCTGTAAAGAATAGAGTTGAAATAAATGTTAGTATAAATAATATTCTTTTATACATTTTAATCCTTATATAAAATTTCAGATTTATATTACTACTTATTTGCTTATTAATATGTATAAATGCTCTTATATGATAAAATCTCAAACTTTTTAAAAATAAATTATGGATATATAGATGAAATTTACTGAAGAAAAACCTAAAAAAAAGCTTCATTTAGTAAGCCTTGGCTGTACAAAAAACTTAGTTGATAGTGAAGTTATGTTAGGAAAATTAAGAGATTATGAATTAACAGATGATCAAACACAAGCTGATTTGATAATAGTAAATACTTGTGGTTTTATTGATAGTGCAAAAGAAGAGAGTATAAATACAACTTTAAATCTTCATAATGATAGAAAAAAAGAGTCTGTTTTAGTTATGGCTGGATGCTTAAGTGAAAGATATAAAGATGATTTACAAAAAGAGCTAAAAGAGATTGATATTTTTACAGGTGTTGGTGATTATGACAAAATTGATAAACTTGTAAATGAAAAAAGATCTAAATTTTCAAATGAAGTTTTTCTTGCAAATGATGATAATGATAGAGTTATTACAGGTTCAAACTATCATGCTTATGTAAAGTTAAGCGAAGGCTGTAATCAAGCATGTTCTTTTTGTGCAATTCCATCTTTTAAAGGAAAGCTTCATTCAAGAACTCTACAATCATTGGTAAAAGAGGTTAAAAATTTAGTCTCAAAAGGATTTAAAGACTTTTCATTTGTCTCTCAAGATTCATCATCATTTTTAAGAGATTTAGGAATAAATGATGGTTTAGAACAACTTATATCTGAAGTTGAAAAAATTGAAGGTGTAAAAACAGCTAGAATTTTATATCTATATCCAAGCACTACAACTCTATCTTTGATTGATAAAATTGCTGATTCTAAAGTATTTGTAAACTATTTTGATATGCCACTTCAACATATTTCTCAATCTATGTTAAAAATTATGAAAAGAGGAAAAGGAAGCGAAAAATTAAGAGAGCTTGTAGATTATATGAAATCAAAACCAAACTCGTTTGTAAGAACAACTTTTATAGCTGGGCATCCAGGGGAAAATGAAAATGATTTTGAAGAACTTTGTAAGTATGTAGAAAGTTTTGGTTTTGATAGAGCAAATGTTTTTTCATACTCTGATGAAGAGGGAACGAATGCAGAAACTAGAGAAGATAAAATAGATCAAGAACTTATAGATGAAAGAGCTTCTATTTTAGGAGAGATAATATATGAAACAACTTTAAAATCATTAGAAAATGATATTGGGAAAACTTTTGAAGTTTATATTGATGGAGAGAGTGATGAACACGAATATCTTTTAAGTGCTAGAAAAACTCTTTGGGCTCCTGAAATTGATGGTGAAATATATATAAATGATAATGAAGATAATTTAGAGATAAAATATGGTGAAATATATGAAGTTGAAGCCACTCAAATTGCAGGAGATAAACTCTTAGCAAAAATTATTAGAAAAGTATGATTGTAGATTTTAGTAAATTAAACAATAAAAAGAATCTTCTAGCTTTTTCAGCTGGAGTTGATTCTTCTGCTTTATTCTTCCTTCTTTTAAACTCAAATACTCCTTTTGATATTGCTATTGTTAATTATAATCTAAGAGATCAATCAAAAGAAGAGATAAAATATGCAAAAGAGTTAGCAGAAAAATATAATAAAAAGATATATATAAAAGATATAAAATTTGACTCAAATTCTAATTTTGAGAAAAATGCAAGAGATAGTAGATATGATTTTTTTGAAAAGATTATAGAAGAGAACTCTTATGATATTTTAATAACAGCTCATCAATTAAATGACCTTTTTGAATGGTTTTTAATGCAATTTAGTAAAGGTGCTGGACTGTTTGAACTTTTAGGAATGCAAGAGTTTGATAAAAGAGAAAAATACTCTATATTTAGACCTCTTTTAAATATTTCAAGAAATGAACTTGAAAACTATTTGAGAAAGAATAAAATTAAATATTTTATAGATAGTTCAAATAGTGATGAAAAATATAGAAGAAACTACTTTAGAAATAGGTTTTCAGATCAATTTATAAATAATTTTTCTGATGGAGTAAAAAATAGTTTTGAATTTTTAAAAAAAGATATGAATTCTTTGAATTTAAAATTATCTCCTATAAAGATATTTAATGATTTAGAGATATTTGAAAATTTAAATGATGATAATTTAAATCTTAAAATTATTGATATTTCTTTAAAAAAAAGAGGTTTTTTAATAAGTCAAAAACAAAGAGATGAAATATTAAAACAAAAAGAGATTACATTATCACATAAAATAAATGTAGCTATAAATGAAAATTATATATTTATAGCTCCAAAAGAAGATATTACTCTAGATAAAGATTTTAAAGAGTTTTGCAGAGTTAAAAAAATCCCAAAAAACATAAGAGCTTATATTTATAAAAATAGTATCAAAAAAGAAGATTTAGTTTTTTAAAAAATTTTTAACTTTTTTTAAATTTTGTAAATCAATTCTTGCTATCTCTTTTTGCTCTTTTAGAAAATTAAGATTTATAAAAAAGAGCTCTTCAAATATTAGAAGTTCAGACTCTTCTAAATCCAAATCTTCTATTTTATTATTTGTAAAATGCTCTTCATACCATAAAACCAATGAATCAGCTTTTTCATAAGAATCTAAAGAGTCAATATATCTTAACTCTTTTAGAAGTTTTAAAGACCAGTCTCTTCTTTCCATGCCTCTATTAATCCTTGTACAACTTTTACAACTTGATTGATTTTATTTAAATTATCATCAACTCCTGCACTAAATAGAGTCTCTATTTGATATAAGTATAAGCCATCAAGATAAAATGCAACTTCTCCACCATCAAAATCTAATACATTTCTAAGTTCATCAAAAATTGCTATTGATTTGTTGATATAGATAAATTTATTCTCTACATCACCTTCATTTATTGCATTCTTTACAAAAGATAAATATTTTATAATTCCTTCATAAAGCTTAAGAACCAAAGCATATGGATCATCTGATATCGCATTTTGTTGATTATATAATTCAATCCCCATAAGTTTTCAACTCCAAATAAGATTTTTTTTGAGTATATTATATCTTTGCTTAAATAGAAGATGATTATACATCTTCTATTTTGAAGCTTGAGACTGCATTATTAACATTTTTAAACCAGAAAATGATGCTTCCATTTGATTTATAATTACCCCATAAGCAGCAAATTGTTGTGCCATTAGACTATATTTAGTATCTAAAGCTGTTTCAGCTGTTTCTTTATCTTTCTTAAGTGTCTCTTCTCTACTCATCATATTTAATTCATAATCAATCAAACCTTTTTTTACACCGTTAATAGTAATAGCTTCATCCAATCTTGTTGCTACACCTTTTTGTTCTGGAACTCCTGTGAAAAGCTTTTCTAACTCTTCTGTTCCATCTTTAGTTGCTTTTTCAAACTCTTTTTGATTAAATAAAAGATCTCCACTTTTTGAATCAAGTGAAAATCCAAAGCTAAACAGTGAACTATTACTATTTCCACTACCAAATAGTTCTTGCTTTACAGTCTCAAGCATATTTCTTAATGAACTTTTATCATAAACACTTGATTCACTACTATATAGTTCATTTTCTATCGCTGATTTAAACTCATTATATTTATTTGCAAACTCTTGCATCTGCTTTGGTAAATCAGTATTATAATTTGAAATCTCAATAGTTGAATTTCCGCCTTCTTTTGTAGCTGTTATTTTAAGTCCATCAATTGTAATAGTATTTGAACTAGATGAATAATTAACTCCATCTGCTCTAAGTTCCATATCTTGTGCTTTTAGTACATTGTATATCTTTAAAGTTTCTTCATCAGTTGAATCTGCTTTAAATGGGCTATTAGCAGCAGCTCCACTCATATTTATTTTATTTGCTTCTCCTGTTTCACTACTTTTAATTGATATTCTAAATCCTCCAGCTGAATTTTCAACTAAACTAGCATCAACACCAGAAATTTTGTTTATCTCTTTTACTAAATCACTATATGTTTTACCATCTGTATTTATTGTTGTTCCATTTATAGTTAAATCACCTTGATCAACTAAACTATTTTTTGTAGTAGTTGTTCCATCAAATAATCCACTTTGCCAAACATCTTTTTGAGCAAGTTGCTCAACTTTAACATTCATAGAACCATTTTTCAATGAATTTACATCTTCAGCATCAAATATAACACCTTCACCATATACATTTGCATTCTTTTGATGGAAAGCACTTGCTCCTGTTGTTTGGTTTAAAGAGAAGATTTTTAAAGCATTTAAAAAATCATCAACTTTAGTTGATATATTTGAAATAGCTTCTCTTTCTGGTTCAAAATTTTCTAGTTTTTTTTCAATTGGTTCAACAGTTGCTTTTCTGTCAACAGCTTTTAATTTTTCAATCATATCATTATTTAGTCCAGCTGCTTGTCCTTGACCTAATCCTAAAATACCTTCTGCCATATCTTACTCCTTATTTAAAATTTATCTTTTCATACCTAAAAGTGTTTGAATCATCTGATCAACTGCTGTTATAACTTGTGAGTTTGCTGTAAAAGCTGCTTTAAATTTCATTAAATCAATCATTTCATCATCAGGATTTACCTTTACAACTTCATTATAAGACATTCCTAAATTAACTGAAATCGCATTTTGCACTTCATATGAATATCCTGATTCTTCTTTATCAATTGATACTCCAACTTTTAAACTTCTATAAAACTCCATAAAAGATGTTGCATTCTTATCATTTGGATTTTGTGCTTGTCCTTTAAATGATAAGTTATCCTTCCATTGTAAATTTGCAAGATAATCTAAGTTCTGCTGATTTAAATCATTTACAGCATTTTTATTAAATTTTAAATTCTTAACACTACTTCCACTAAATAGATTTAAGTTTACAACATCTCCACCGTTTTGTGGGAATGGTGGATTATTATAAGCATCTGATGCCTCTTTTCCATAAATGTAATCATCAGCACCAACTCTTATATAAGCAGAATAAGTGTCTGATAATGTTTGTGCAAAACTATCTAACTGATCAAGATATTTTTGAAACTTATTATTTGGATTACTACTTGCAAGATTTTCTACTTGCGCTCTCATACTTCCACTTGTTAAACTTAATTCATCTTCATATATTTTTAAAACTGTATCACTTATTGGATTTTTACTTGTTGTTTCATTTCTATATATTGATTCTCTTCCATTTATATCTGAACCAGTTTTTCTCTCAACACTAATTCTTCCAGTAAAGTCATTATTAATACCTGCTAAATTTGACTCTATTCTTAAATAATTATCATTATTTGGATACATTGGAACACTTTTTCCATTCTCATCAATTACATATTCACCATTATATGCAGTTACTAATTTACTCATCTCTTCATTTGAATTAATCTTTAACATCAATGCTCTTGTAATATTATCATTTGTAACAACTTGTGCAGTTGGGACACCATTTGGATCTCCATCCCAATTTCCCATAATTGTTTCTCCAACTCTTACACTAACTGAAAACTCACTATTAAGAGTATAAGTTACAATATCATCTGGTCCATAAGGAGCTTTAGCTGTAAAATTATCATTATATTTTAATGAATCATATACAGTTGAAGAGCCATCTAGGTTTTGCTTAATATTATTAAATTTATCAACTTGCTTTGTATGAATATCTTGCATTTCTATCTCTTTTTCAAAGATATTATTACTTAATGCTACTTGTCCACCAATTTTAATTTGATAGAAGCCTGGAACTCTATTTATATCAACATCAACATATTTTGATAACTCTAACTCAAGAAGATCTCTTTTATCTAAAAGATCATTTGTAGCTGGTGTATATTTCTCTATCTTTGTATTTATATCAGCTATCTCTTTTAAAATAGAGTTTACCTCTTTTAGATCTGTTTTTAATTCATTCTTTTCTATTGCTGCTTGTTTTTCAACACTGCTATAAAGTTTTTGTAAATCATCTACAATAACTTTACCTTCAGTTTGCATTGCATTTCTATAAACTTCTGAGTGTGGATTCGTTCTTAAATTTTCAACAGATTGGAAATATCTATTTAGATTTATTGAAAAACCACTTGTATCTGTTTCAATAAATATTTTTTCAACACCACCAAGCATATTTGATAATTTATTATAATAATTTGATTTTGTACTCTCTTGCATAAATTTATCATACATATGTTGTGATGTAACTCTACTTATTCCATCAAAACCAACACCTTGCCCTGTGATATGTACACCATTTAATCTAACTTCACTTAAATCTGCTACTCTTTTTTTATATCCAATAGTATTTTTATTTGCTTGATTATTACTTACATTATCTATAGCATATCTTGAAGCATTCAATCCAGTTTGAGATGTATGTAGAGTTGAAAACATATTTTTTCCTTAAAATTTCAGTATTATTGCATCACATTTCTTAAAATTAGTTTAAAATGGCCATATTGATCTAAGAAATCTTGTTCCCCAAGGAGCTTGTAAAATATCAGCTTCATCCCCATCTTTCTTATATAGAAGCTTTAAATTTGCTATCTGTGCTGAATTAATAGAATTTTCTGGACTTATATCATATGGTCTAATTATTCCTGTAATTATAATCTCTTGTTTTTGTCCATCAAGTAAAACTTCTTTTGTACCTTTTATAAAATAATTCCCATTTTGATAAACTTCTTCTATTATTGCAGAAATATCTGTATCAAAATTCTCTTTTACTTCAGTTTTTACTTTTCCTTTATCGCTATCACTAGAATTTGTTCCAAAATTTACACCAAGATTTGCATTTATTCTATCTGTTGCACTTCCCATAGTTCCACCTAAAGTATTACCACCAACAGATGTAAACATTCCACCTCCAAACTCATTTTGTCTATTACTTGTGAGTTCTCTTTTATTATCTGTTTTTTGTTGCAAACCTTCACTAATTCTTATTTGAATAATATCACCAATTTGTAAATCTTTTTTATCTGCAAATAAAGATGAACCTTGAACAGAATATAAAGAACCTTTATTTCTTTTTACTTTTGGTTCATCTCTTACTACTTGATGCTCTGGTTTAGTAAATTCTATTTCTGGTCTATCCATTGAACTACAAGATACAAAAATAAAAGGTATACAAGCTAGAAGATATCTTTTCATTCTAATTTTCCTTTTAATATATTTTCTAAATCTACAACAACAACTATCTCTTTAAAACTTCTCTTAACTAAAGCATGTGCACCATATCTAATCTCAATAGCACTAATATTTGTATTTGGTTTTAAAATATATACTACTTTATTTTTAAATATTCTAATATCTTCAACATTTTTTTGATCTATTAATTCAACAACTCTTTGAGTTTCTGCTAATATAATTGTATGTATTTCTAATTGCTCTTTCTCTAGTTGCTTTTTTTCTAAATTTCTTTCAATCTCTAATTCTGCTTCTACTCTTATTTGCTCTTGCTTTAAATTAAATTTCTCATAAGAGCTATATCCAATAAAAATTATTGCAAAAAAAAGAGCAAAAAATATTATCTTTTTAATTAATAATTTAGTTTTTCTCTTTCTTTTAATAGCTATTATCATTTTTTACTTTATTACAAATGCTGTAAAGAATATGTTATTTACAATATTCCCACCAGTTTTTCTAGCATAATTCATAATACCATTTAATTCACTAATTAATTCGTCTTTTAGTATGTTTTTACCACCAACAGTTAATAGCTCTTCTGAACTTCTTGAGCTAACTTGTGTAATAACAATATCTGTAATTTCAGCTAAGTGATTTGTTACAATCTCTTCAATTGTTGCCTCTGAACTTCTAATAGAAAAAGATAGTTTTAAAATCTTTTCTCTACCTCTTGTATCAGTCAAGTTTAAAACTAAATCATTTACTTCTGCTTTAAATTTTGCTTCTGAACCAGAAGATTGTGTAATATTTTCAACTTTTGTTTCATTTTCTACACTTGCTTTACTTGTTCCCATATTGCTAAATAGAAAAAATGTAGCAACAGCAACTGCTACAATAAGTAAAATAACAAAAGTTATTAATAATAAAATAAGTCCTTTCCCATCTGAACTCTTTTTAGATAATTCAATATTTTCATCTGCCATATTCTAGTCCCTTTTCTCTTCTTTTTTGAAATTTTCAAGCATAAAAGTCAAAATTGATGCACTTTCTATATTTAAAGTCTTCATAATATTAGAAACATTCGACTCTTTTAATCTGATTATTATATCGAAAACTTCTTCAACTTTACCTTCAAGAATCATTTGATCAAATATTTGAGCAGCTATTTTTGGTTTCATTTGTTCATATATTTTTGTTGTTTTTAATGTAATCTCATTTCTTATCTCTTTTATGAGTTCTTCATTCTTTGCTATAAGATTTTCAATATTTTTCTTATCTTCTTCTACTTTTACTTCAATCTCTTTTATTGATTTTAAAAACTCTTCATTCTCTTTCTCTTTTTTATTATAAAATTGAGTTAAATCTTCTTTTAATTGCAATACTTCCATTTTTTGTTTTGTTAAAGCACTACTTGTTTCATCTGCATTTAAAGAGATTATTAAAACTATAAAAATTAAAAATCTAAAAAACAAAATTAACTCCTAATATATTTACTTTGTATAAATTCTTCATTTAAAATCATCTCATCATGTAGTTTAGCTTTTCTTAACTCTTCTTTTTCTTCTTCTAAAATATATTTATACTGTTCACTCTCTTTTTGCAAATCAATAATCTCTAAAAAAAGAACCTCAACTTGCTTTAATAAATCATCTTTTCTTTTTAATAGCTTATTAACTTCAAATCTCAATCCATCTTTATGCATAGCTAATATCATAAAATCTGAAATTGACCCTAGTTGCTGAACTGTTGATGTATTTATCTCTTTTGTTAATGAATATATCTTTTCATCAATCTCGTATATTTCTTGTTCTAAAGTAGCTTTCTCTATAAGTTTTTGTTCAGTTTGACTTTTTTTTAAATTATAAAGCTTATTTATCATTTAATTCCCAAAAACCAATATTATATTCCATAAGTCAACTGCAAAGCCCTCTATTTGTTCACCAATCCAAGGTAAAGAGAATAGAATAAAAGCTGAAACAAATATCATCTTTGGAACAAAGCTCAAAGAGGCATCATTTACTTGTGTTACAGCTGAGAATATTGATATTATTAATCCAATTACCATACTTACAAGAAGTGCTGGTAACCCTACTAATAGTATAATTTTTACTGTATCTTGAGAGATTGATAGTAAATCCATACTACTCTTTTATTTTTATTGAAAGTTCAACATTTTTATTTTTTAGAAGTTTAGTTAAAAGTGCTGTAACATCTTCAATATTTGAAGCATTTAATTCTATACTATTTGAATTAGAAATATCTTTCTCTTCATTATTTGTATTCTCTTCTATTTCACTCTTTTCTATACTATTTGAACTACTGTTTTCAAGTCCAAGTGCATCTAACATATCATTTTCATTAATTTCATCTAAATTTAAAAAGTCATTCATATTAGCATCTTCCTTTTGAATTTTAATACCCTCTTTTAAGTTTACAAACTCTTCAATACTTTCATCTTCTAAACTCTCTTCAATACTCTTTTCTATATCACCTAAATAAGGGACTTCAAGCTCTTTTTCTTCATCTTTTTGATTATCTGTATTAACAAAATTAAAATCATTTAACTCATCAATATCATCATACAAAAAACTATCTTCTGAAATCTCATTATCTACTTTTAATATTATCTCTTCTTTATTGTTCAAAGTCTTTTCATCAGCTTCTTTATTTTCAATATCTTCTGTATTATTGTCTTCTAATAAATCATTAACTAAAGAGATATCAAAATCTTCGGCTTTAAAATCAAAATCACTTTCGTCAAATTTAAAGTCTTCTATATCAAAATCATCGCTTATAAAACTATTTAAATCATCATTATTATTTGTATTTATTTCTTTAGAATTTTCTAAATCCTCTTCTAGTTTTAACTCTTCATCACTTTTTTGTATGCTTGATTCTGAATCATAATCTAAATCTATATTATTCAATCCAAAATCTTCATCAAACTCAATATCTTTTTTATTATCAATTTCCGTTAAAATATCATCAGGATTTGAAACTAAATCCTCTTCTTTAATAGTTTCTTCGTTTTCAATGATATTTTCAATATTTTCTTCACTAACGGATTCAATAATATTTTCTTCTTTTATTTGATTTAGCCTTTTATGCTTTCTAATTATATAATCAGGAATTTCAGAAAAAGAGTCAATTGATAATTCACTAACTCCACATTGAAGTAAAAATTCTTCTTCTATTGCATCTTTTGGTTTTATAAAAGCAAATTTTGATTTTTTAAGAATCTTATCATCGTCTATTAAAAAAACATCATCAGGATTTGAAGCTATTTGCTCTTTTAAATCATCTAAATCAGATATTTGCATTATTGAAACATCATCTAATCTTTGATCAATTTTTGAATCATTCAGAATTTTTCTAATATCTTTTTTAAATTCGTCTTTTCCATAAATAAAAATATTCAAATTTTTTCCCTAATCATTTAAACTCATAAATCTGATTATACCTTTTTTTATTAAATTTTTGATAAAATAAATGTTCAAAATTTATAAAGGATTTTTTTGAGAATTTTAACTTTGATTTTTTTACTTTTTAGCTCTTTATATTCACAAAAGATTAAAGATATTTCAAACATTATTGGAATTAGGGAAAACCAGTTAATTGGTTATGGTCTTATTGTTGGACTAGCTGGAACAGGTGATAAATCAAAATTTACAATGCAAAGCTTACAAAATCTTCTTACAAACTCGTATATTAAAATTCCTCAAGGTTCAATTAATTCAAAAAACATTGCTGCTGTTATGGTTACAGCTGATTTACCACCATTTGCTAGGCAAGGTGATAAAATAAAAGTTACTCTTTCAACTATTGGTGATGCAAAATCAATAGATTATGGAGAACTTTTAATGACTCAGTTAAAAGGTGTTGATGGTAATGTTTATGCTGTTGCACAAGGTAGTGTTGTTGCAAATGCAAATAATAAAACAACTGGTTTTATCTATGAAGGAGCAACCGTTGAAGGTGAGCTTGAATTTGATTTACAAGATGAAAAATCTATTCAACTAAGTTTGCTTCAAAATTCAGCTAAAAATGCAGATTTAATTGAAAGAAAAATAAATGAGCATTTTGGACAAAATCTTGCAAAAGCTCTTGATACTAGAACTATTGATGTAATCAAACCTGATGATTTATCAATAGTAAGATTCATTGCTTTGGTTGAAAATATTGAACTTGATACAAATATTAAAAAGAAATTAATAATTGATGTAAATAGAGAGGCTATTATTGCTGGTGGAGATATTACTATTTCACCAATTACAATTTCAAGAAATAGTTTTACACTAAGAATTGATAAAACTACTTTAGATGATACAAACTGGAATAATCCAGCTATAAACAGAGGTGTAGATGTTGGCGATGGTATAAAAATAGCTGATAAACCTATTGTTGATATAGACAATGCAATGATAAATACAAAAAAAGATCCTACAATATCAGATTTAGTAAGATCTCTAAAAGTTATGAAAATTCCTATGAGTGAAATTATTGATACTATTAAGATGATTAAACAAATGGGTGCTATTGATGTTGATATTGAGTTAAGGGGTTAAAAAATGGCAGAATTTTTAAGTCAGGATGAGATTGATGCTCTTTTGGATATTGCAGAGCAAGGTGATGATATTGATGGTACAAATCCTCTTGATAAATTTGCAGCTAAAGAGAAAAACTATACAGTTTATGATTTCAAAAAACCAAATAGAGTAACTCTTGATCAATTAAAAGCTCTTACAACGATGCATGATAAAATGCTAAGAGAGTTTACAAATGACCTTAGTTCTATGCTTAGGAAAATGGTTGATGTTAAACTTATGTCTATTGAACAGATGACTTATGGAGAATTTATTTTATCAATTCCTCAAGTTACATCTTTAAGTACTCTATCTATGAAACCACTTGATGGAAGAATAGTTATTGAGTGTAACCCTACTGTTTCACATAAAGTAATTGCTGATTTACTTGGAAGTGGTGCCGTTAATACAATGGATAGTATTGATAGAGAACTTACAGAAATTGAGTTAAAAATATTAGAGCACTTTTATAGAATGTTTATAAAAATCCTATATAAAACTTGGAGTGATGTTTCAAGTTTAAACTTCAAGATTGAATCAAGTGATACAAATGCAAATGCTATTCAAATTGTTTCAGACCACGATATAGTTTTACTTGTTGTTTTTGAAATAACTATTGATGAAGATTCTGGTTTTTTATCTATTTGCTACCCTATTTCTTATATTGAACCTCTTCTAAATAAAATTGTTGATAAAATTTTTAGTGAAGGTAAGAATCAAAAACTAAGTAGAAAACAAGATATTAAAACTCTAATTTCTGGTGCTAGAATGAAAATTGAACCAATTATGGCAGAGACAGAAATGAGTACTTTAGAGATTTTAAATCTTAAAGAAGGTGATATCATTGTATTTAATAAAAATGCTGTTTCAAATGAAAGCATAGTTTATGTAAATAAAAAAGAAAAATTTTTAGCATCTTGCGGTGTAACAGACAATAGAAAAGCCATTGAACTAAAATCTAACTTAGACAAAGAGAAACAAGAAACTCTTGAAACATTAAGATTAATGAGAGAAGAGAGAGAGCAAAAAGCAAAAGAGAATGCAGAAAGCATAAAAAGACTTCTTAGTGAAAGAAAAGGTCCAGCAATTCCTATTATTTAATTAAAGGAGTAAAGATTTACTCCTTTATACTCCATGATATTGTTTTACCTGCATACATAGGTACAACTTTTTCATCTTTATACTCATAAACTGCTGGAACCACGAAATCTTTTTTAATTAATCTTATAGTTTTCTCTTTTAATTTTAATCCATATATTCTTTGCGCATTATTTGATACAAAATCATTTAACTTATCTAAAGCATCATTTTTTTCAAATAATTCAACCAATACTTGAAGTGCTATTGAAGATGTAAAAACTCCAGCTGCACAACCACAGCACTCTTTTTTATGTTTCGGATGTGGAGCACTATCACTTCCAAACATAAGCTTTGGATGAGCTTTCAAAGCAGCACTTAAAAGAGCCTCTTTATCTTCTGGTCTTTTTGCAATTGGTTTACAAAATAGATGAGGATCTAGCATTCCACCAGCAAGATCATCTAAAGTAATTATTAAATGGTGTAAAGTAACTGTTGCATATAGATTTGAATATTTATCCAAAAGTTCAACTGCATCTTTTGTAGTAATATGTTCCATAATTATTTTTAAATTTGGAAAAGCTTTTGCAATACTCTCATAAATTGGCATAAACTCTTTTTCTCTATCCATTACAAAACCATTTGTTTCTCCATGAATACAAAGAGGAATTCCTAATTTACTCATAGATTCCAAAGTTGGTCTTAAAACTTCGATATCCATTGAAGAAACTCCTGTTTCAGAGTTTGTTGTAATTCCAGCTGGATATAATTTAATTCCTATAATATCATCTTTTATATCTTCTAAAAATTCAAAACTATAATCATTTTTAAAAAATAGTGTCATAAGTGCTTGAAAGTTATCTCCTTTGCAAACTTCATCTATTCTATCTTTATATGCAAGTAGTGCATCTTTTGTAGTAATAGGAGGAACTAAATTTGGCATCACTAAAGCAGCACTAAAACTTTTTGATGTAAAAGGAGCTACAAGTTTTAGCATATCATTATCTCTTAAATGCAAATGCATATCAAGAGGTTTTTCTATCTCAAATATTTTACTCATATAGCTTTTACTCCTTCTTCTAAAGTTCTAACTCTAATTACATTTTCAACAGGACTTATAAAAATTTTTCCATCTCCAATTTTTCCAGTTCTAACAGCTTTTACAATCACTGCAACTGTATCATCAACATCTTTATCATCAACAACAATTTCAACTTTTATTTTAGCAAGAAGATCTATGCTTTTTTCTTCACCTCTATATAGTTCACCGTGTCCTTTTTGTCTTCCAAAACCTTTAACTTCACTAACAGTTACTCCACTAATATTTGCCTCCAAAAAAGCCTTTTTTAAATCTTCAAATTTAAATGGTTTAATTATTGCTTCAATTTTCTTCAAATTCTTTCCCTTAAATAAAATAAGGCTCATTTTAGCCTAATTTTATTTAATTTGAGTTATTAACAACTTATTATTAAACTTATATTATAATCCCTAAAAAAGCTTAAAGGTTTGTTATATTATGTTTGGATTTTTCCAAGAAAAAGATAGAAGTTTTAAAAATAAGATTATTGATAAATTACTTAAAGATAGTGATGATTTTAACTCTTTAGATCAAATTTATAAAAAATCACAATTGGATTTAAATAGTTTATATATAGATGACGAACCTGCTTTAATTACATGTTGCAGAAGAAACTTGTTAAATAGCGTTTTATGGTTATTAGAAAATAAAATTGATATAGAAATAACAAATTCTCTAAATGAAACAGCACTATTTTATGCTATTTACTCAAATGATAATTTAATATTAGATGCTTTATTAAAAAAAGGTATAAACTTTAATCACCTAAACAATAATAAAAGAACTGCTCTTCAAGAATCAGTTTTTAACTCAAATATAAGAGTATCAAGATATCTTTTAAAAAAAACAGAACTAATAAAAAATAGTGATTTAAAAGGAAACAATGTTCTTTTTGATGCTATTCATATTGGGAATTTAGTTTTAATTGAAGAGATTTTAAAGTTAGAAAAAATTGATTTAGAATATAAAAATAAAGATGCAAATACAATCTTACATTTAAAAAACTCTTTAGAAAAATATCCTATTGCTTCACTTCTTATTGATTATGGTGCGAATCCACTATTAAATAATAAATCAGGTGAAAACTTCTTATTTTTTTTGGTAACTAAAGGTGAAGCTGCTTATAAACTTATAAAAAAGATTGAAGAAAAAGGGCACTCTTTAGATAGCAAAAATAGTTTTGGTAAAAATATTTTAATGTTTGCTTGTGAATATTTCTTAAAATTAAAAGATAAAAAGAAGCTAGATTCTCAAAGAAAATTGATTAAAAGATTATTTCAAACAGATATAAATAAAGAGAGTTTAAATAAAAATTCTGAATCAATAATATTTGAAATCGCAAAAACAAGTGACAAAGAACTTATTGATTTTGCTATTCTTAATCTTCCAAAACAGAATCTAAATAAACAAAATAGTTTTGGATTTACTCCTCTTTTTTATCTAGTTTTAGGTGGTTTTTCTACTCTTGATTCTATTGATCTTTTAAATATAAATGGAGCAAAAATTGATTATAGAAATAGGGACAATATAAATCTTTTAGAGTTTTTAATCAATATAATTTTACATATTGAAAATAAAACAACTATTCATGAAGATTTACTAGGACTTATTTCAAAAAATAGAAGATATAAAGAGCTTTTAGAAGAATTGATAAAAAAATATAAGCTTGATGTAAATGAACTAAATTCAAAAAATGAACCTCTATTTTTTAGCTCTTTACTTAATTTTAATTTCTCAATATTTAGAATTTTAATCTCATTTAATCTTGATATAAATAAAAAAGATAAAAATGGAGATAATATTTTATTTAGATTAATAAAACAAGATATTATCAAAAATAGTACAAATCAAGAAAAGCTTATAAAAACTATTAAAAACCTTATTAAAATAGGTCTAAATATAGATGAAAAAGATAAAGATGGATATACAGCACTTAGCTACTCTATAATTCATCAAAAAGATGAATTTATTAAATTATTTGTAGAATTAAATGCCTCTTTTGATATTTTAGATAATCAAGGAAGAACTCTTATTCATACAGCTGTTTTACAAGATAAAGTAAAATATATAAAGTTTTTAAGAAAAAATAGTGATAATTTGATAAACCAAGTTGATAACTTTGGAGTTAGTGCATTAAACTATGCTTTGTTTATGGGAAAAGCTGAACTTGCATTAAAATTAATTTCATTAAATGCAAATCTAGAAAATCCTCATCCAAAATCTATAAAGATATTAGAATTCTTAAAAAAGTTTCATAAAAATATTTTAGCCATTAGCTCTTTATCAAAAGATACAAAAGAAAAGATAGCTTTACACAATCTTGCCCAAAATATGATTGTGGAGTTTAATATAGATATCTCAAGAAAATAAAATACTAACTATCTATACTTCTTTGATTTCCTAAAAGTATTATAAGAACTCCTACAAAAATAGTAATCGTACCTATAATATCCCATCTATTAAACTCTTTTACCAAATTATATTCCTATACAAAAAAGTTCTTAATTAAGAAAAAAAGAATATATCCAAATATAATATAAAATATATTTATTTTCATATATCTAATTAAAATAAATCCAATAAATAATAATAAAATATCGTAAATAGAGAATATTGCACTTGGGATAATATTTTTTACAAGAGTTGAAAATAAAAGAGCAACAACACAAGCATTTATAGCCATAATAATTTTTGCTAGAATTTTGTTTTGAGATAAACTTTCATAACTCTTATAAAAAGATAATATAAGTAAAAAACCTCCTAAAAAAATTCCAAAAGTTGCAATAATAGCTCCTAAAAAAGAGTTATCTTTTAAAATATCTGCTCCTAAATATGTAGCTATTGTAAACATAGGTCCTGGAACTGTTTGAGCTAAAGAATATGATATTAAAAAAGTCTCATTTGAAACTTGATTTTGTAAATTATCCTGTAACAATGGCAAAACAATATGTCCACCACCAAAAACCAAACTACCACTTTTATAAAAATCAAGAAATAGTTTTAAATATTCATTCCTAAATTCAAAAATAAAAGCTAATATAAGTAAAATTAAGAATATAAATAAAAAGTATATATTTGGTAAAGATAGTTTCTGGTTTTTATTATCTTCATCTTTCTTAATAAATAAAAAACCTAAAACTCCACAAATTATTAAAATGATAAATTGATTAAAGATTGAAGAGAAAAATATAAAAGAAATAGATGCAAAGATAAAAATTGCTTTTGTATTATAATCTTTACAAAAGCTATTAAACATAGCTAAAACAGCATCAATTACAATAAGTACAGCAAAAAGTTTTAAAGCATAAATAGTACTTTTTATATAGTTATTTTCTCCTTCTAAAATTCCAAAATACCAAATAAGATATAAAAATATAAATGATGGTAAAGTAAATGCAATAAAAGCTAAAAAAGCACCAAAGATTCCACCTTTTTTAAGTCCAATTGTAAATCCGACTTGCGAAGAACTAGGTCCTGGTAATAAATGGCTAAGTGCTACAATTTTTGAAAACTCTTCATCACTTAGCCATCTTAATTTTTCAACAAATCTTTTTCTAAAATATCCAATATGAGCAATAGGTCCACCAAAACTAAAACATCCTAAGATGAAAAAATGGTAAAAAATAGCTATTTTTATCACATTTTGCCTTTTATAATATATTTTTTAATATTTTAACTATTTTAGGATACTAATTGGTTTCATATTAAGCTTAAAAGTACAATTAAAAGTACAGGTGGAGTAATTAGTAAACCAAATTTACTATACTCTAAGAAGCTTATTTTTACTCCTTTTTGAGAAAGAACATAAAGCCATAATAGTGTAGCTAAACTTCCAAAAGGTGTCATTTTTGGTCCTAGATTACATCCTATAATATTTGCATAAATCATAGCTTCATTTCCTATATCTTTTAAAGCTATATCCATAATCATAATTGTTGGCATATTATTCATAAAAGCACTTAATATTGCACTTATAAATCCAGTTGAAACAACAGCTATATAATCACTTTTTGTTGATAAATATTGCATTAAAATTGTAAGTTCATCTGTAAGTCCAGCATTTTTTAATCCATAAACAACAATATAAAGTCCTATACTAAACCAAACAATTTGCCATGGAGCATCTTTTATTATGCTCTTTGCATCTACACTTTTTGATAAACTTGCAATTATTAAAAATATAATTGCTCCTCCTAGAGCAAATATTGAAATAGGTAAGCTGTAAGTGTCCGACACAAAATAAGCCAAAAGAAGTAAGAGTAAGAAAAACCATGAAAAATAAAATAATTTTATATTTTTAATAACACTTTTTGGCTCTTTTAATAAACTTATATCAACTCTTTTTGGTATATCTTTTCTTAAAATTAAATATAAAAATATTATTGAAACAGACACACTTACAATAAATGGAATAATCATATTTGAAAAATATTCTATGAATCCAATATTAAAATAGTTTGCTGTTACAATATTTGTAAGATTTGAGAAAACAAAAGGTAAAGAAGCACTATCACTTATAAATCCACCTGCAAGTAAAAAAGCAATAATTGTTTTAATATTTAAATTTAATACTCTCATTTTTGCTAATAATATTGGTGTTAGAATTAAAGCTGCTCCATCATTTGCAAAAAGTGCTGATACAAAACTTCCAAGTAAAATAGAGTAAATAAACATTTTTACTCCACTTCCTTTTGAAAAATGTGCCATTGTTAATGCAGCCCATTCAAAAAATCCAATTTTATCTAAAACCATAGATAAAATAATAATTCCAATAAAAGCTAAAGTTGCATCCCAAACAATATTTGATACTTCTAAAACATCATTAAAACTAACAACTCCAAAAACAAGTGCAAATATTGCTCCAATAACTGCACTTGTTCCTATTTGTATATTTTTTGGTTGAATTATGATAAACAAAAGTGTTATCAAAAATATAGATATTGGTAAAATCATATTTCACAAGCTTTTTTTAAATTTGGAAGTTCAAGATTTAAATACTCAATCTCTTTTAAAATATTTTGTCTAAAAATATCAAGTGGTGTTCTAATACTATAATAAGCCCACTTTCCTCTTCTATTAACTTTTAAAAATCCAGCATCTTTTAATATTTTTAAATGCCTTGAAATCCTTGATTGTATCATTTCAAATGAACTTTCTATATCACATACACAAAGCTCTTTATGAATATTTATAAAGTGTAGAATTTTAACTCTTGTTTCATCATTCACAGAAGATACCGTTTGTAAAAATATTTCCATTTTATTCCTTTATTTAAAAAAATCATTAATTTTAGGAAGCAATATATCTTTTATTTTTTTATATGTTTCTTCAAATGCTTCAAAATCTTTTCCACTTGGATCTTCGAAAGAGATATGAAGAGTCTTTATTTTTTTTGGAAATACAGGACAATTTTGTATTGCATGGTCACAAACAGTTACAACTAAATCATAATCATTATTTATTACTTTATCAATAGTTTTACTATGATACTCTTCTTTCCAAATCCCCTTGTTTTCTAATAGTTTTTTTGCATTTGGATTTATTTTTCCACTTGCTTTTACACCTGAACTATCTGCACTAATTCCATCTAAATTTGCATTTATTAATGCTTCAGCCATGATACTTCTGCAAGAATTTCCTGTACATAAAATCAAAACTTTTTTCATATAAAACCTTTTTATTTTTAAGTTTTGAATATTATCTAATTTTATCTTAAATATATCAACATATCTTGATATGTTCTTATATTAAACTTTTTGCACTTTCATAATCTCTTTTTCCACTTCCTAGCTTTGGGATATCTTCTATGATTTTTATAGTTTCAGGAATAGCTAATTTATTGTCAAAATCTCTTATTATTTTCTCTTTTAGCTCTTTTATAAACTCTTCATTTACATTCGTAATAAGTAAAATTATCTTTTCACCTTTTTTCTCATCTTCAGTACTCAAAGCCATAATATCAATATTACTATCATCAATAATAGTTGATATCTTTTCTTCAACTAATCCCAAACTTATCATCTCACCAGCAATCTTTGCAAATCTCGAATATCTATCAACAATAGTTAAAAAACCATCACTATCGAGTTTTCCTTTGTCTCCTGTTATATAATAAGTTCTTCCTTTTATAGTTTTTAAAACACTTTTTGTTTTCTCTTCATCATTTAAATATCCTTTCATAACCTGAATACCAGATATTAAAATAATCCCTTCTTCATCTACATTTAACTCTTTAAAATTATCTGGATCAACAATTTTTATATCTGTTCCTGGAATTGCCATTCCAACTGTTCCAATTTTTTGACCTATTTGCACATCAAATGTTTCTGATATTTTATCTGGAAGATTACAACAAGCAACGGGTGAAGTCTCCGTTGTTCCATATCCTTCTAATATATCTTTTCCAAATCTCTTTTTAAACTCAAATCTTACATCATCTCTTAATTTTTCAGCTCCAGCAATAACTATTCTTAAACTATCAAACATAAGTGGATGAATCTTCTTATTTCTTGTATAAAGTCTAAAAAAAGTCGATGTTCCACAAATAAATGTAGCTTTATGTTTACTTGTCATTTTTGCTACACTTAAACCATCAGTTGGATCAGCAACTGCAACACATTTTATTCCTTCAATTAGTGGTAAATATGTAGTTACAACTATTCCAAAAGCATGAAAAAGTGGAAGAGAAGCCAAAATAACATCATCTTCATTTACATTTAATATATTTGCAATTTGTTCTGCATTTCCTAAAATATTTTCTCCACTTAGCTCTATTCCTTTTGGTATTCCTTCGCTTCCAGATGAAAATAATATAATTGAAGTATCATCTTTCTTTGTTTTTCTTAGATAAAAAATCTTTGAGATAAAAGTTGGTAAAAAACTAATAGAAAAAAAGATAAATAGTGATTTTAATTTACTAATATTTGCTCTTTCATCTTCAAGTAATATTAAATCTATATCTTCAAAAACTTCTTTTATTTTTATTTCTCTTGCTTCTAATCTATCAATAAACCTTTTAGAACTTATGATATTTTTAATATTTGCCTCTTTTATTGATAGTTTTAAACTTTCTATTGAAGCTGTAAAATTAAGATTAACTGCTGTTTTTCCCATTAATAAAACTGTATAATTTATAAAAGCTCCTGCACAACTTGTAGGTAGAAGTATTCCTATGTTTTTCTCTTTTAACCTTTTTCTAAATAGATTTTTAAATAAAATTGCTACTGTCAAAAATCTATTTCCACTCAAACTTGCACCTGTATTATCAACAAATATTGTCTCATTTGATACTTCAATCAATCTTTCAAAAATGACTTCATTTAATGGTTTCATCACTTGGATATGTTCAAGCCAAGCTTGGTTTGATAAAGAAAAAACTTCATTTTTTATACTTACTATATCTGCACTATTTTTATTCATCATTCTTGCAAAAGATACTGTTACTCTATTTGTTTTTTTAGAATTCTTAAATCTTTTATTTGCTCTACTAAACATTGATTCCCAAAGTCCTCTTATATAAAAAGGTACAACTTTTATATCTTCATTTGTAGTAAATTCTAAAATCTTCTCAAATCCTCTTTTAAATTCTCCTAAATGCCCATTTCTAGTAATTGCACCTTCAGGAAATAAAACAACAACATTTCCTTCATCAAGCTCTTTTGCAATAGTTTTTATTGTACTTTTACTAGAAGAACTTGAAATTGGTATTGTTCTAAATATCTTTAAAAGCCAAGTTAAATACCATTTCTCATATATAGTTTTATCCATCACAAATTTTACTTCTCTTGGAACTGCCATTAAAATAATTGCCCAATCAATCCAAGAGATATGATTTCCTAAAAGTAAAACTCCACCTTGAGATGGAATATTTTTTATTCCATTAACTTCAAGTTTATATTTCAAGCCAACAATAAATTTCAAAAACAAAAGCAACAAAGATTGTGGTAATTTATAGATTGTATAAACAGAACCAAAAGCAATAACAAGAAGAATTAAATATATTGTATGAAGTGGATTTAGCTCATAAAAAGATACAATTGTAGTAATACAAAGCATCAAAAACATAAATAAAGATTGAAACCAATTATTCCCTGCTAAAATTGTTCCTAGAAGTTTTTTCTTTGCATTAAATTGTATTAAAGAGTTTAAAGGAACTACTAACATTCCACCAAAAAAACCAAACATCAAAAATATTATTGCCAATAAAAATGGTGTTTGAAATATTGTTGATAAAAATATCATAGATGCCATTCCAATAAATGATAAAGGAATAGTCCCTATTTCTATATAAAATTTTGAAATTCTTGAATAAACTATTGCACCAAGTGCGATACCAATTCCTGAAGAAGCTATTATTCCATTTATTACAAAAACATCTTCAATTCCTAAATACATTTTTGCAAAAGATGGGAAAACTGCAAGCATAGCTTGTGAAACTCCAAAAAACAATGATAATCCAATTACAGATAAGAATATTACATTTTGAGAATAGATATGTTTTATATTTTGTTTTAACAATCTACCTTTAAAAAACTCTTTTTTATCAAAAAATAGTATTTCTGATTTTGTATAATTTGTACTTACTTTCTTTAAAAATAAAAATGAAACTATCATCTCTAAAAATGCAATAGGTAAAATATAATAAGCCAATGGCAAAATAGCTACAAGTAATTCATCTTTTGAGCTTAAATTACTAAGATTATTTGTATCATAAAAGCTTTCAAATATAAAAGAAGTAACTCCAATAGCAAATAAAATAGCCACAATAGATATTGCTTGAACTGCTGAATTACCTTTTGATAAATTCTTTTTTCCATAAATATCTAATATTATTCCTAGTTTTGCTGGACCATAAATTGCACTTTGAACAGCCAATAAAAATAAACCAAACATAGCAAAATAAAAGTTTCCAATAATATATGTAAATATCATAAAACTTGCCAATAAAAAAGATGATAAAGCACCATATACCAAAATATCTTTTTTATTGTATTTATCTGATAAATATCCACTTATGGTAAATAAAAGTAAAAAAGGAAGAATAATTAAAGCATTTACAATAGATACCCATATAACTTGAGTTGAACCATCAAAAATCTTAAAAGCTATATTTTGAAGAAGAATTTTATGAGATACATCAACAACAGCATTACAAAAAACAACAAATAAAAATGCAATTTTTATAAGTATTAAACTCTCAATTCTTTTCATATTTTTCCTTTTTTAAAATATTTTAGTAACTCTCTTCTTCTATAATCTCATCTTTTAATGTATAAATAAATGTTTCTACCAAAACCTCATCATATCTTTCAACTGTTACAGGAGTTCTTACAAATTCTTCTCCTTCAAAGATATCAAGATTTTCCCAATGATTTATTAAATTATCAGAATAAAACAAAAATCCATGAATAATATCCTCTCCCATTTCAAGCCTAATTCCAGGATATCCCATACCAGCACTCCAACCAGCATCAATTAATTTTCCTTTTACAATTGCAGGTACAAATTTTCCTACAATATTTTCTAATACATAAGCATTTGGACAATTTGGCATAAGTGTTCCATAAACAAAAAGTGTCTCTTTCATTTTACTAACTTATTATTGTAATTATAAGAGGTAAGAATATTGCTGTAAGAACTCCACAAAGCCCCATTGCAAGTGCTCCAAAAGCAGCAGCTTTTTCTCCAATCTCAATAGCTCTTGCTGTTCCAACTCCATGAGAAACTAAACCAAGTGCAAAACCTTTTGAAGTCTCATATTTAATTCTACAAAGCTTAAAAATCAAAGTTCCAAAAAGTGCACCTAAAATTCCTGTTACAAGTACAAATCCAATAGCTAAAGACGGAATAGCTCCTATTTGTTCAGAAGTTATAATTGCAATTGGAGCTGTGATTGATTTTGTTGTCATAGATAGAATTGTTGTTAATTTTGCTCCAAAAATATATAAAAAGAAAACTGCTATAAGAACTGTAAATATCCCTGCAACAATTAGTGTTATAACAATAGGAATGAATAAACTTTTTATATGTTGTAAGTTATTATATAAAGGAAGTGCTAAAGCAACAGTTGCTGGTCCCAAGAAAAAATCAATTATCTTTACACCTTTAAAATACTCTTCAAAACTTGTATTTGTAAGTAAAATTATAGTTAATATAATTACATAAGATACAATTATTGGCTGAAGAAGTGTCTGTTTATTAAATTTTTCATATACAAATATTCCAAAATTATATGCAGCTAAAGTTATGATTAACCAAGTAAGTGGTGTTGAGTGAATATATTCAACTAAAGCATCAAAATTCATCTTTTTTTGCCTTTTTAGTTAAATAATCCATAAGTTTTGAACTAAATGCTAAAGCTATCAAAGTTCCAAAAAATAGTGATATAAAAATAGCCCAGAACTCTTTTTTTATTATATCAATTTGAGTGATAATTCCCATAGCAGCAGGTATAAAAAGAAGTGGGAGATATTTTAAATGAATAGAAACTGCACTATCAAGACTTTTAAAACTACTTTTTCTAATAAATAAAAATCCTAAAAGTAATAGCATTCCAATAACAGATCCAGGAACAAGTAAGTCAAAAAATTTTGATATACTCTCTCCTAAAAATTGAAATACTAGAAGAGTTATAAAACCTTTTAACAAACTAATTCCTCTTTAAATTTATATATTTTTGAAATCTGCTACTATTTTTGATTTTAGTTTATCAACAGTAAATCCAAATTCATCAAAAAGTGTATCAGCTGGTCCACTAGCTCCAAATGTTTCCATACCAAAAACAACATCGGCGTATTTATAATATTCTAAAGCTCTTGCTGCTTCAACAGCATAAACTTTTGTTTTAGGATCAATTATTTTTTCTACATAAGATTTATCTTGTTCCATTAGAAGATCAAAACAAGGAACTGAAACAATATTTGCAATAATTCCTTCTTCTTCAAGTTTACAAGCAGTTTGAAGAGCAAGCATTACTTCACTTCCACTTGCCATAATTGTAATATTTGCATTCTCTCTTTTTGTTAGTAAATATGCTCCATTACAAACTTCTCCATAAGCTTTCTCATTTTTTAATACTTTTAAACCTTGTCTTGAACAAACAAAAGCTGTTGGTGCTTTCATTTTTAAAGCAATTTTCCAAGATTCAATATTTTCATTTGCATCAGCTGGTCTAAATGTATAAAAATTTGGTAATGCTCTAAATTGACTTAAATGCTCAATTGGTTGATGAGTTGGTCCATCTTCTCCAACTCCAATACTATCATGTGTCCAAATAAAATGTTGTGGAATATTTGCTAAAGCTGCTATTCTTGCACTTGGTTTTAAATAGTCACTAAATACAAAGAATGTTGCACTATAAACTCTAAATAATCCATATAAATTCATAGCATTTGCAATAGCTGCCATTGCGTGTTCTTTTATTCCAAAATGTATATTTCTTCCATTTGGGAAATCACCCATATTTTTTAATTCAGTTTTATTTGATGGAGCTAAATCTGCACTTCCACCCAAAAATCCTGGAATTGCTTCAGCAATTGAATTTAATATCTTATGATTTGAATCTCTTGTTGCAACACTTGAACCCTCTTCAAATTTTGGATAATTGATTGAATCAAAATCTGGATTTTGT
Source organism: Aliarcobacter thereius LMG 24486 (assembly GCF_004214815.1). NCBI lineage: Bacteria > Pseudomonadati > Campylobacterota > Epsilonproteobacteria > Campylobacterales > Arcobacteraceae > Aliarcobacter > Aliarcobacter thereius. Next base: position 177,376 of record NZ_CP035926.1, on the reverse strand, counting down.
AATTCATTTATCTTTTTCTTTGTCTCTTCATTTAAACTATCATTCCAAGCATTTTGTAAAGTTGAACCAATAATTAATTTATCAAAAGCACCTTTTACTTCTGCACTTACATAAAAATCTAATTCTGGATCAAATCCTGCTTTTATTTTTGCTTGTCTAATCTCTTCAACTCCAAGTGGTGCTCCATGAGAAGCAGCTGTTCCTTCAAGAGTTATTGCACCTTTTGCAATTGTTGTTTTAGCTATTATTAAAACAGGCTGTGTTGCACTTTTTGCTTGAATTAAAGCTTTATCAATTTGCTCAAAATTATGTCCATCAATCTCTATTACTTCAAAATCAATAGCTTGAAATCTTTTTTTAACATTTTCACTCCAAGCAATATTTGTATCTCCTTCAATTGTAATAGCATTTGAATCATAAATAATTACAAGATTATCAAGCTTTAAATGCCCAGCACTTGAACATGCTTCATAAGAGATTCCTTCTTGTAAATCTCCATCTCCACAAAGACAATATACTTTATGATTTATTACATCTTCTCCAAGAATATTTTTTGCATATTTACTAGCTGCTGAAAAACCAACTGCATTTGCAATACCTTGACCAAGTGGTCCTGTTGTAATTTCTATTCCATGAGTATGTCCATATTCTGGATGACCTGGTGTTTTTGAATTTGCTTGTCTAAAGTTTTTTATATCATTTAAAGATACATCAAATCCCCACAAATGAAGAAGTGAGTAAACAAGTCCTGTTGCATGTCCACCACTAAAAACTAATCTATCTCTATTTAACCATTTTTCATCAGCTGGGTTAAGATTTAAATGATTGCTTAAAACTGTTGCTATATCTGCCATTCCCATTGGAGCACCTGGATGCCCTGAATTAGCTCTTTGTACCATATCAGCAGCTAAAAATCTAATTGTATTTGCTTGTTTTTGTAAAAGTTCTTTTGACATAATTATCCTAATTATTGATGATTTTTTGAATTTGTGATTATATCTAAATGATGTTTAATCTTCTTAAATAATTTTACTGATTATAAAGCAATATTTATAACAATTGTATAAGTTATTTTGATACTTAGCTAAGATATAATCACAAAAAAAACAAGGAGCTTAGAAATGTCAATAAGAAATAGGCTAAGAATTTTATTACTAATTTTTACACTAGCTTTAATAATTATTAGTTTCGTATCATATATTAATACAAAGGAATCTTCTGATAAATTTACAAATATATCAGATGAAAGAATTCCTATTTTACTTGCTGTTGAAAACATCGATGCACTTAGGTATCATGTAAGATCAGTTACTTATCAAGTTTTTTCACTTGAACATAATCAAAACTCTAAAGAAGAATTAAAAAATGATTTACAAGCACTCAAAACTGAAAGAAGTGAACTTTGGAAAGAGATTGATGAAAATTGGGATTTCTTTGCAAGTACACCAAGAATGACAAAAAAAGGACAAGATGCTTTTAAACAACTAAATCAATCATTTATAGATTGGAAAAAAGCTCACTCTATTGTAGATGAAAAGCTTGATGAACTTATAGCAAACTCTGATGAAAATAGATATCCAACGCTGTTTGAAGAGTATGAACAAGTTGTTGATTCTATGTTATCTGTATCTAGAAATTTTGGTAAAGAAGTAGATGCTCAAAGAGGTCGAACTACAAATTTTGCTAAGCAAATGGTTGCAGAAGCAGTATCATCTTCAAACACTGCTCTTAATCTAATAATTATTTTATCTATTGTTATTTTGATTATAACTATTGGATTTACTATGATTACTACAAATATAATAGTTAGTTCTTTAAATAAAGTAAAAGTTGGTGTTTTAAGCTTCTTTGACTTTTTAAATGAGGAAGATAAAAAAGCAGAGTTAATAAACTTAAATAGTAATGATGAATTTGGAGAAATAGCAAGAGCTATAAACGATAATATCATTAAAACAGAAAATATTATTATAAAAGATGATGATTTTATTATCTGTGTTGAAGAGTTCATAAAAGAGCTTTCAAATGGTAATATGCTAGCAAGAATAGAAAAAGAACCTGAAACTAAAAATTTAAAAGATTTAAAAGAACTTTTAATTACTCTTCAAGATTATTTAGAACATACCATAGCTAGAGATATAAATGTTCTTCTAAGAGTTATAAATAGTTATAAGAAATATGATTTTACAGATAGATTTCCAAATCCTTATGCACAAGTTGCAGTTGCAATGAATGAATTAGGAGATGAAATTTCTAATCTTCTTAAACAATCTCTTCAAACAGGACTTACACTTGAGAACAGTTCAAATAATCTTCTTTTAAATGTTGATACTTTAAATCAAAACTCAAATAGTGCAGCAGCATCTTTAGAAGAAACAGCAGCAGCTCTTGAAGAGATTACAAGTACAGTTATTAGTAATTCTAATAATGTTAATCAAATGTCAAGATATTCAAGCGAAGTTAGTTCTTCAGCTAAAAAAGGTCAAGAATTAGCAAATAAAACTACAAATGCTATGGATGAAATAAATAATCAAGTAAATAAAATTAATGAAGCAATAAGCGTAATAGATAATATAGCATTTCAAACAAATATCCTAAGTTTAAATGCAGCAGTAGAAGCTGCAACTGCTGGAGAAGCTGGAAAAGGATTTGCAGTTGTTGCTCAAGAAGTAAGAAATCTTGCAAGTAGAAGTGCTGAAGCTGCTCATGAAATTAAAAATATAGTTTTAGAAGCTACAAAAAGTGCTGATGAAGGTAAAGATATTAGTTTTGAGATGATTAATGGCTACAAAGAATTACTAGTTAATATTGAAAAACAATCAGAAACTATAAAAGAAATTGCAAGTGCTTCAAAAGAGCAAGAAGCTGGAATAAAACAGATTAATGATGCAATAACTGGTCTTGACCAACAAACACAAAAGAATGCAAGTATAGCTGCTGATACAAAAGATATTGCAGTAAATACAGATAATATTGCAAAACAAATAGTAAAAGATGCTAACAGCAAAGAGTTTATTGGAAAAGATGAATTAAATTCTAATAAAGCTAAAAAAGAGAGTTCAAATAATAAAAAGGAACTTCCTAAAAAAGAGATAAAAATTGAATCTAAAAAAGAGATAAAAAAAGAGTTTAAATCATCAAAAGCAAATAATGATGATGAATGGGAAAGCTTCTAATAAAAAAGTTTCTTTATGAAATCTCAAAAGAAAACATAAAAGATAGAGAAACTCTTCTCTATCTTTATGAAAACTTAGAAGAGAACTACTATTTAAGTGATGATTTCTCTTTAGAGTTTTATATACTTCTTGCAAAAACTGGTTTTATATCAACTTCTATATTTATTGAAAACAAATTCTATTTACTACCAGAAATACAATTTGAATATGCTATTTTAGATTTCAAAAATCTTCATATAAGTAAAAAGGTAAATAATCTTTTAAAAAAAGATAATTATATATTTAAAAAAGATAACAACTTAAAAGATTTCTTTCTTAATTTGAATCTATATCATAAAGACAATTGGTTAATTAATCAGTATGAAGAGCTTATTTATGAATTAAAAAAACAAGTAAATCTTAATAATTTTGAAATAATACAGTTTTCTATTTATAATAAAGATGATGAATTAATAGCTAGTGAGATTGGATATAAAATAGCTTCTACTTATACCTCTTTAACTGGATTTTGTAACAAAGATAAAAAGTACAATAATTTTGGGAAACTTCAAATGACTCTTACAGCACAATATTTAGAAAATAACAATTTCTCTTTTTGGAATTTAGGTCATCCATATATGCAGTATAAATTTGATTTAGGTGCCACCTTATATTCAAGAAAAGAGTTCTTAAAAAGGTGGCTTGATTGTATAAATTCTTAGTATTTTAAGAAATTAAAATTAAAGTTTGTCCTTCTTCAACAGATTTATTAACCTCTGTTAAAACTTTTGTTACAGTTCCTGAAACTGTTGCAACTACATCAATTTCCATTTTCATAGCTTCTAAAATCATAATTTGCTGATCTTTTTCAACCTTATCTCCCTCTTTTACAAGAAGTTTCCAAACATTACCATTTACAGGTGCTTTTACTTCATTTCCTGAATATGTTGCTTGTGCTTGTGTTTGTTGTGTAACTTGTTGAACTGGTGCAATATTTTGCACAGGTGCTGCTACTTGAATATTTTGAACATCTCCTTCAAAAACAGAAACATTAAATCTTTGTCCATCTACAACTACTGTATAATTCCCATTTGCCATCTTTTCTCTCCTATTCTATTTATTTTTCGTTATGATATTTTATAGCAGCCATAATAGCAGCAACTTTTCTTGAATCTATTCCATAAGAACTTTGGGGACTCTGCGATATCATATTGTTATAAACAATATTTTGTACAGGTGCATTATCTTTTTTTGGAAAAAACTCTACAAAAGTTACTCCTTTTGCTTTAAATATAAATCCAACAACAAATATTGCTGTTGAAACAATTCCCATAACTATAAAAAAGTTCTCTAATAATGTTAGCAATACTCTTCCTTTTTATTTTATAGATTGACATTCTATGAAAATAATATTTTTACTTCTTCTTTTTAAGTGCTTTATAAATTGTTGTTTAGTGCTATTTTAAATATTTTTAGATATCATTACTTATGAAAAAAGAGACTTTAGAAAAACGAACTAAAATTGCAAATGATATTATGTACTATATTTACACACATATTGATACAAACATTGATATTGAAGAACTTAGTATTGATTTAAAGATAAGTAAATTTCATATGCATAGAGTTTTTAAAGAGATTTTTGGAAGAAATATATATGAAAGTATTAAATTAATTAGACTCCAAAAAGCTTCAAATTTACTTCTTACAAATAAATATTCAACTATTTCAAATATAGTAAACTCTTGTGGTTATTCATCTCAATCATCTTTTATTAAGATATTTAAAGAAAGATTTGGTATGACTCCTAAAGAGTGGAAAAATGGTGGATATAAAGAGTATTCAAATAATATTATTAGTCAATCAAAGTTATCTTTACAATCCTATAAAGATTTTAACTCAATAGTTCCTACTATTGTCAAAAAACCATCTATTGAAAGTTATTACATAAGAAATAGAGGTTATGATAAAAATATTGAAATAACTTGGCAGAAATTAGAAACTTGGCTTTTGACAAATGATATCAAGAAATATAAAAAAGCATCTTTATTTCATGATAATCCAACTATCACTCCTCTTGAAGAGTGTCAATATATTGCTTGTATTATTGTAGAAGATGATGAAATAATAAAGAGCGATAGATTACCTAAATTTAATATTGCTGAAGGTGTTTATGCAAAATTTCATTTAAAGTGCAAGAATGAAGATTTACTTCCTTTTATACAATGGGTTTATCACGAATGGCTTCCAAAGAGTGAATATGAGACTACAACTAAACCTTCTTATGCTATATATGAAAATCTTGATTTTATGAATAATAGTTTAGAATTTAATTTTTATGTTTCAGTAGAATTTTAATGATTTATAATGGAGCGGGAGACGAGACTCGAACTCGCGACAGTCTGCTTGGAAGGCAGAAGCTCTAGCCAACTGAGCTACTCCCGCAATAAAAGTAAATGGTGCGGATGAGAAGAAAAATAATTTCTCAATATGCAAAATCTACAAAGCTCCATAAAATGGGACATCACAAAATTGGTGCAACCGTTAGTTCAACATTTGGTTCAACCGTTTATATTTTGTAGAGTGAAATTATATGTAAAGAAATATTAATATTAGCTTAAGGTTTAAATACTGTTTAAAATCATTTTAAGGCACTTATTAGGCATTATTATCTCTTTTTCGTATATTTGTATGGATTAAGCTAACTTTAAGTTTTAGAGCTGTTTCTGTTTGTTTTTTATATGTATTGATTTTTTACTATTTTTTTTATGATTTTAAAGTAGGGAAAAAATAGGGTAATAAAAAAAAGAAAGAAAAGAAGCAAAAGAAATAAAAAAAATATAAGAAAAGAGTGTTCGTTTTGAAAAATGATACTAATGCCTTAGTATATCGGGCTTAGTGATAGTTTTCAATGTTTGGATTTTTCCATACATCTTGTTTGTATTTTTCCAAACATTTTACTACTATTTTTTGATTTGTTTGTATTCTTCCATACATTTTTATCTTTATTATTATCAACTCCCCTTATTATATCGGCTTTTATAGATATATTTGTTTTATTTTATAAGTTTTTTTTGTTTGTATTTTTCCAAACATTTTAGATTAATTCAAAAATACATGCTAAACTTAAAAATAACTTAAACATAGGAGAGTGAAAAATGTCTATAAATAAAATAATAGGTAAAGAAAGTTTAATAAGAGTTGATACTGGGGAAGTAGTAGAAATGGATATTGTACTTCAAAAACAAAGTGATACACTAAACAAAAGAGGTTGGAGGAGAACAAATATAAAAGAGTTAATGGAAATCTTAGCACTTGTAGGAAATAGAAAGATACAAGTATTAAATCTTTTAATACAAAAAATGAATGGAGCAAATAAAGTAGAAATTACACAAAGAGAAGTTGCTAAAATTTTGAATATAGATTTATCAACAGTATCAGCTGCATTTACTGAATTATCAGGGCAAGATATAATTAAAAAAATTAAGAACAATTATATAATCAATACTACAATAATTTCATGTTTTGGAGATGTAAAAAATAATGGAATCTTAACTAAGGAATATGGCTTTGAATATAAAAATAAAGAAAAAGATAAAATCAAATCTGAACAAATAAGAGTAATTCAAATCTCAAAAAAATTGAAAGAAATTGAAAAATTAAAAGCTGATATAGAACAATTAAATAATAAAAATTTTGTATGTAATAAAATTGCTAATACTAAAAACATAGAAGAGATAGAAATATAAAACTTATTCAAATTCTTTTACATTTCGTAGCTATTCGCTTTTGCGAGTAGCTTAATTTCACAAATGCACTTCATCTTCATTTTTAATATTAAATTATACAGAGAAATGTGTTTGGTCTAATTAGGGATAATATTTTAAGGCAGGATAAGCACCCCCGATGGGGGTGTCTGGCGGAGCCGTGGTGTTCGATTTCATCGATGTTTGTTGAGGAGCTTAACAGCACCTATGGACACTTTGAGGTGTCTAAATTGGAGCTATTGTTTTCTACAAAGCCCCATTGTATGGGTATATTATAACATTTTCTAGAGGTTCTATTTGTGTGTTTTTAGCCTAAAAACAGCATTAATTTAACAAATTGATAAAAAAGAGGTGTCTAAATTGGAGCCATTGTTTTTTACAAACCCTATCTGTATAGGCTTTGTTTGTTTTTTCAGAGGTTCTGTTTATGTATTTTTAGGCTAAAAACAACAAACTATGAAATTATTAAGATATACTTAATTTAAGCTTAAAAATATAAAAATAATAGGAGGGAGTTTTACAATGGAAAAAAAAACAATGCAACAAAGAAGAATAGATTTTTATCAAAATGAGATTAATGTTTTAGAATCTCATCTTAAAGAATTAAAAGAAGAACTAAAAGAAGAAAGAGAGATGAGAAGATTTGAAACTCATCATATTAAAGAAATGTTCACACATCTAAATGATAAAGAAAAAGAAGAGTATGGACATTTTCTTTTGTTTCTTGAGGAAGTGTGATATATTATTTCCTTTTGAAAATCTTAAAAGTTTTTAAGCTTTTAAGAAGAAAAAATATATCTCTAACACTTAACAAAAACAAGAAAATAAAAACTCATTAATCTTTTTTATAAAAATTTTGTATCCTAGCTTTTAAATCTTCTAAACTATCTAAATCATAACTAGCTTTATCTAGCTCTTCTTTTAAAAATTCATAAGATTGTTTTCCGTATTGTTGAGTTTGATTTAGTTCATGCCCTAAAATTACACTAATATGTTCTTCACTAACTCTTCCTTTTCTCATAGCACTAGCTAAGCTATGCCTAAAACTGTGTAAATCTAACAAGATTTCTCTATTTAAGATTTTTTGTAATGTTTCAATACTTAGCCATTCTCTTTTATATTTATTAAAAACTTTTCCAAAAGATTGTCCGTAGCCTTTTTTAGCAGTAAAATATAAATCATCGAATAATCTATCTACCCCTTTTGCTTTTTGTTGTTTTAAAAACTCTTCAAATCCATAATCTAAAATAATTTGAGGTATAGGTATTTTTCGCTTAGAAGCATAATTTTTTAATTTTTGGTCGCTATCTTCTTCTTTTATATCAAATACTAAAACATTATCTCGCTTTACAATTTGTTTTAATTTCACTTGTGCTATTTCGTTTGTTCTTGCTCCACAATGTAATAAAATCAAAGGCATCCAAACTTTTGATGGATTATTTTCTAGATTCTCTTCCAATTCTTCCTTATACCATCTACTAGTAAATAAAGCCTCTAGCTGTTCGTTTTTAAAATCTTTTCTCCTATTCTGTCTAGCAAATTTAACTTGTGAATGATTTAATCTATTTTTATCTAAATACTCTAAATTAACACAATATTCTAAAAAAGCATTAATCCCTATTAGCTTATTTTTAGTTGTCGTGGAATTAACTCTAGTTAAATTTTCTTCTCTTGTAATTCTTATCCATTCTTTATATTGCCCCTCTTTTCCTCTTATTTTTGGTTTAACACCTTTAGCATTTTCGTTTGGCATATCTTGAAAATCATATACAAAATTTAACATCTCTTCTGCTGTTATATCGATTAGATACTCTTTATCGCCCGTAAGTTGTAAAAAAATATCTAAAGGCTTAACATATCTGTGAAGTTCTTTAATTCCTTCTCTTTGTTTTTGAGTTTTAAACATCTCTACAAGTTCTTTAGCTGTGTATGTTTTGTATTTTGCCATTAATGGATTTTCTTTGTAGATTGTTGTTATTTCTTGTTGCCTTTTCTCTTCCATCTCAATTTGTTTTAGATATGCTTGGCTAAGTAGTTCAATCATTTTTTCTTTTTCGTTTGTCTTTTTAATTCTTGTTTCATTATCTTGTTTGTCTAAATGCAGTAACTCTATTTCTGCTTTTAAGGTATCATCAATCAGGAAATTTTGAAGATTTGTATCATTTTTAAATCTAGTTTCTGCTTTTCTAAATTCATCTTCCATTTTTGATTTTTTAATAATTTCATTATATTTTTCAATTTTTAAATCTTGATTAGATGAATGAACTACATCTACCATATTTTTTATTGCCTTATCGATTGCTTTTGGATGGCTTCCACTTCGTAAGATATTATCTTCTGTTATATATTCCCATCTTTGTTCTCTAGCTATTCTTTGCTCACTATAATCTTGTTTTGCTTTTTCTACATATTTACCTATCAGCTCTTTTATATACTTAACATTTTCTTCCCAATTCATTTTTATAACCATCTCCTCTACTTTTGGGTTGATTATACTTGTTATAAACTTAGCTTCTTTGTAGGAATCTGTTTTTAAAGTTATTGTAAAGTTTTTTCTTGTTTGTGGTATTTTTCACTTATAGTAATATTGTTCTCTATGTTTTATTATATAACTCATAATGATTTAACCTTTTTTGGTTCAACCACGGGTTCAACATTTGGTTCAATTTTATGATTTTTTCTCTTTTATTATATAAAAAGTATTTAGAGAGTTCGATTTTATGGGGCTTGTAGGGGTTATATGGTGCGGATGAGAAGACTCGAACTTCCACACCGTGAGGCACTAGATCCTAAGTCTAGCGTGTATACCAATTTCACCACATCCGCACAATATACATAAATGGTACTCCCAGTACGATTCGAACGTACGGCCTACGCCTTAGAAGGGCGTTGCTCTATCCAGCTGAGCTATGGAAGCATAAAAAAAGAATGGGGTAGATAATGGGACTTGAACCCACGGCCCTCGGAACCACAACCCGATGCTCTAACCAACTGAGCTATACCTACCATATTTATTAAAAAAATGGTCGGGGCGAGAGGATTCGAACCTCCGGCCCCCTGGTCCCAAACCAGGTGCGCTAACCAGACTGCGCTACGCCCCGACACGCACCTTTTATCTCAAAAAGTGGACGGAATTATATTATATAATTTATCTTTTGTCAAGTGTTTTTAGGTTTTTTCTTAACTTTTTATCTTTTTCGTATTTTCTAATATATAATTAAAATATTCTTTACTTATATTACTTATCTCTAGCTCGGTAACTTGGGGCACTTTATATGAGTGATTTTTTATAATAGTTTTTCTAACTTTTTTAAACAAATCTTTTCTTGTTTTTATATTTAACAAAAATTCATCCTCTTCATAAAGTTTATCTTGCCAATTATATAATGAAACTATTTTTTCTATTTGAATACATGCTGCTAGTTTTTTATCTAATAGTATTTTTGATAAATTCTTTGCTTCTTTTAGCTTATTACAAGTTGTTTTTACAATAGTAGTTTTCATTTGTTTTTAAACTTCCAAGAACTGCTTTCTAGAATTAATCTAGCTTTATCTTTTAAATCACCTTGAAGTTCTATATATTCATCTTTTATTGCTCCTCCACAAGCAAGTTTTGATTTTAAAAGTTTTAAAACCTCTTTTTTTTCATTCTCTTCTAATTGAAATCTACCAATAATAGTAACTGGTTTGCCATTTCTTTTCTCATATAAAAAAACTAATCTATGTTCATTTTTTGGTAAAATTAAACTCTTTTCTATATTTTTATTTTTTCTATCCTCTTTTTGTGTATCAAAGCTACTTATTTCAAGTTTTGAGCCAATATTTTTTGCTAAAAGATCTGCTAAACTCATTTTAAAGCTCCTTTACTCTTGTTTTTATATCAAGTTCTTCTAAATTTATAAAATCTTTTATTTTATATTGTTCTATAGCAACTCTTCCAATCATTGCTGCATTATCTGAACAATATTTTAATGAACTTAAAAGTAGTTTTGTATCATATTTTGCACAAAGTTCCTCTATATTCTCTCTTAGATATATATTTGCACTTGCTCCTCCAACTATTGCAAAAGTTTTTGGTGCTGATTTTTTAAATAATTTATTTAATTTTTGTAAAATATGTTTTGTTGCTGCTTTTTGAAAACTTGCTGCTATATCACAAATATCATCTTCACTAAGTTCATTTTTTTCTTCTTTTATCTTTTCTATTTCGACTCTAACTGCATTTTTTAAGCCAGAATAACTAAATTCAATATTTGGACTTTGAGAAAGTGGAATAGGAAAAGAAAATCTATTTTCATTTCCTTTTTTTGCTTTTTCCTCAATTATTGGACCACCAGGATATGACAAATTCATCATTTTTGCAACTTTATCAAAACTCTCTCCAAAACTATCATCTAAAGTTCTAGCGACTGTTTTCATACTATTTAAATTATTAGCCTCAATTATTTGAGTATGTCCTCCTGAAACTAAAAGAATTGTTATAGGAAAACACTCTTCTTTTTCAATAAAAAGTGAATATATATGACCTTTTAGATGATTTACAGCTATTAAAGGAAGATTTAAAGCTATACTTATAGCTTTTGCCATAGCAACTCCTTCTGTTAGTGTTACACTAAGTCCAGGAGCATTTGTAACAGCAACTGCTTTTATATCTTTTAAATACTCTTTACACTCTTCAAATATCTTAGGCAATGCTTCTATATGAAGTCTTGCTGCAAGTTCTGGAACAACTCCTCCATAAAAACTATGTTCTAATTCTTGAGATATCTTTTTATGAAAAACTAAGTCTAAACTATCTATCTTTGTAATTGATATTGAACTATCATCACAAGATGATTCAATTGCTAAAATCATTTATCTTCCTATATATTTTGTGAATTCTCTTCACAAACTTCTTCTCTTTTCACCCAGTCTAAAGCACAGTCAAGTTTTCCAAATCCAGCACTTGTATTTATATGTCCAGCATTTTCCATAATTTTCATACCAATATTTAATTTACTTTGCAAATTTATAGCTTCTTCTATGCTCATAAAAGGATCATTTGTAGATGCTGCAATTATTGCTTCTTTTGATTTTAAATTTTTTGGTACAGGATAGGGGAAAAAGCTTTTTGCCTCTTCTAATTCTTTATTTCTAACAGGGGCAACAAGCATTAATTTATCTAAACTAATATCAAGTTCCTCGCAAATATGAAACCATAAGATATTTGCTAAAGAGTGACAAACTACGATTTGTGGCTTAAAATGTTTTATCTCATCTTTTATAAACTCTTTCCACTCATTTAAATTTGGACTATTTTTATTTGGTAATAAAGGAAAAGATACAACATAGTTATCTTTTATTAGATCACTTGCAAGATGTGCTTGCCAATGTGGAAAATCACTTCCATTTAGTCCATGTAAAATCAAAACTCTTTTTCTGCTCATTTTAATTCTCTCTTTTTATATATTTAATATCAAATTTAGCACTTTTTATTCTATCTTCTAAACCCTCTTCAAGTAATTCACAAGATAGTTTATATTTCTCTTTAAAAATAAGTCCAACTAGCTCTTTTTTCTCTATTTCATTCTCTTTTGAAGGATTATGTTTTTTCCACTCTTCAAATTTCTCTTCATAAATATTTACAATATCTTTTTCAAATTTTGTTCTACTATATATTAAATAGATTGTTATTATTATTAAAATTCCAAAAGGAATTAACATATCAATTCCCAAAATAAGCTCTTACTTCTTTATCTATTAAAAAAACATCCTCTATATTTGTAGCTTTTAAAGAAGAAAATTTTTCAATAGCATTTAAAGTTATTTTTGAAATATCTAAAAAACCAATCTCACTATTTAAAAATTTAGAAACAGCTATTTCATTTGCAGAGTTTAAAACAACTCCTAAATCAGGATTAGAAAGAATTTCATCTTTTATTTGCCAAATTGGATATCTATCTTTTTCTATTTTTAAAAAGTTTAAAGATGAAACTTCAAGTAAATCTACTGGCTTTAAAATCTCATCTTCAACTTTATCTAAAATTGCATAAGCTATTGGAAGTTGCATTGAAGTATTTGCAATATGAGCTGTTGTACTTCCATCTGTAAAGTTTATAAAAGCATGAATCATTGATTTTGGTTCTATTATTGCATCAAGTTTTTTTGTATCAAAAAGCCAAGCTGCTTCAAGAAGTTCAAACATCTTATTTGTCATTGTTGCACTATCTATTGTAATTTTATTTCCCATCTTCCAATTTGGATGATTAAGTGCTTCTTTTACAGATACATTCTTTAAGTTTTCAATTGGATAATCTCTAAAAGAACCTCCACTTGCAGTTATTATCATAGAATCTATTTTTTTATTTTGATATAAATACCAAAGTGCAAAATGCTCACTATCTATTGCTCTTAAATTTGTTTTATCTATAAATTTTCCTGCAACAACAAGTGACTCTTTATTTGCTAGACATAATTTTTTATTACACTCTATTGCTTTTAAAGTTGGTTTTAATCCTAAAAATCCAACAAGTGCATTTACAACAATATTTGAAGAGCTATTTTCAATAGCTCTTAAAATTGCATCTTCTCCAAAACTTACATTTTTGTGATTTACTTTGTGTAAATCTTCTTTAAAAGCAATTATCACTTTTTTAGGATTATGCTCTTTTATCTGCTTATTCAAAAGTTCTATATTTCTTCCAGCTACTAAAACTTCAATATCTAAGCTGTATTTTTTTGCAACTTCTAAAGTATTTACACCAATAGAACCTGTACTTCCAAGTATTATCAAATAACTACCCTAAGAAGAACAAGCATCACAACTGCACCAAATAAATATCCATCAACTCTATCTAAAATTCCACCATGTCCTGGTAAAATATTTCCACTATCTTTTACTCCAGCTTCTCTTTTTAGATAACTTTCAAATAAATCTCCAAAAACTGAAGATAAAGATACAATAGCTGCAATAATAATTGAAGCAATAAATCCAATATCATCAATTGAAGTTAAAGCACCTAAAATAACAGCTAAAAGCATACCTCCAAAAACACCTTCTAAAGTCTTATTTGGACTTGTTTCACAAAATTTCGTTTTACCAAAATTTTTTCCTGCAAAATATGCTCCTGTATCAGTAGCTGCAACTATTATTAAAAGCCAAAAAAGTGCTCCAACTCCATATTCACTATAAAGTGCCATCAAAAATACAAAAGATGCAGTAGGATAAAATAGTGGTAAAACCATTTTTTTATCTAGTTTTCTTTTATATGCAAGTTGAGAAGCATATCCCATAGCTACAATGAATATAAGATCAACTGGACTTGGATAAAAATAAACTGCAACCCAAAGTAACACTATATAAACATAAATACTTTTGTCTTCTAGTTTGTATAAAGTTTTTGATTCACTAACAGCAATGATTAAAGCTACTCCAAAAAATAGCCAAAAAATAAAATATGAATCAATAATTCCTAAAATAAGCACAAAAGCAATAAGTGCTATTCCTGTTTTGACTCTTAAAGATAAGTTTCCAATAAGTTCTAACATTTTGTTACCTTAAAATAAAATGTGTATATATTACACAAATTTAACTTTTATTCTAATATATTTATTAAAATTATTGCTTTATAATTGATATAGAAGAATAATATTCTTTATTGTGTATATTCTACTCATAAATTATTTATTTATCTATCTTCTTGAAATAATAATGGACTAAAGTATATTTTTTATATATAATCAAATTTATTTTTATAGAGGAGAATATTATGTTAAAAACTTTTAAAGTTTTATTTTTATCGTTAATTACAATCACTTTTATTACAGGTTGTACACAAAGGGTTACAGATTTTACTGTTATTTCTACAAAAAATGTAGATTTAAATTCTAAATCATTAAAAAGAGCTTCAGAAAGAGTTCGAGGTGAGGATCCAGCTTATATGATTATTATATTTCCAACTGGTACTACTCACTTAAAACAAGCTATAGATAATGCCATAGAAAAAGTTCCAGGAGCAGTAGCTCTTGCTGATGGTGTTGTTTCTTTTACTAGTTTTTATATACCACTTATTTTTGGAAAAACTACTTATGTTGTTGAAGGAACTCCATTAATTGATCAAAATTTAGTTTCTAGTTTACCTTCAAACTATATAATTTCGACTTATAATAATGAGCTAAAAGATTTTGAAACTAAATATGTTTCAAAAGAAGAATTTGAATTATATAAATCTAAATTAAAGTCTTAATTTACAAACTATGAGAGTATTAATTATAAAGTTAATACTCTCTAAGTTTTTCACTCTGAAAATTTAATATTTATTTATTTTAAAGTTAATCTTATATTTTAAAAAGGATCCAATATGAAAAAAATATTTTTATCAATATCTTTGTTTTTAATTACAAGTTCATTGTATGCAAAGCATCCAAATACTGGTTGTGGTCTAGGTAATACAGTAATTAAAGACCAAAGCACAACAGTATCTCAAGTATTGGCAATAACTACTAATGGCTCAGCAAGTCAAACTTTTGCTATTACAAGTGGAACTTTTGACTGTGAACAACCAAAAAGTTTTGCATCAAATGACAAATTAAACAGATTTGTAAATGAAAACATGGATGAATTAGCAATGGATATTTCATCAGGAAATGGTGAAACTTTATTAACTGTTGCAAATTTAATGAATGTTGAAAACAACGATGCATTTTTTGCAAAATTACAAGCTAATTTTTCAGAAATTTATTCAAATGAAAATGTAAGTTCTGCTGAAGTTATTGATACTATTGCAAAACTTATGTAATCTTTCTAAAAAAGTAACAAAGAGTTTTCTCTTTTGTTGCTTTTTTTTATCTCCATTATTTTCAAATGATATTTACAATTTAGCTATTGAAAAGAAATTATATGAAGATAGTTATTTTAAAAAACTGTTTCATTATAAATCATCTAGCAGTGAAATAGATTCTAGTAATTTTTTTATTTCCAAAAATGGTAAATATGATTTGAAAGATGAGTTAATTGAAACTCTAAAAGCCCTAGAAAACGGAACAGATAATATTTTATGTAGGTTTCCATTAAGAGTAGATTTTCTTAAAAATAGTATTCCTAATTTAGATAATATTATTAAAAAATATGAATGTAGTGAATTAGAAGAGTATAAAAAAACTCTAAATGCAAATTTTATAAGCCTTGTATTTCCAGCTTCTCATATTAACTCTCCTGCTTCAATGTATGGACATACTTTTCTAAAAATTTCATCGCAAAAAGATTCTCCTTTATTATCTTATGCTTTAAATTATGCAGCTGAAACAAATGAAAAAAATGGTTTGATTTTTGCTACTAAAGGTATTTTTGGTGGATATGAAGGTAAATATACCATTCAACCTTACTATGAAAAATTAAAAACATATAATAATATAGAACAAAGAGATGTTTGGGAATATGATTTAAATTTAAAAAAAGATGAAATAGATAGATTAATTTTACACTCTTGGGAATTAAAAGATTCATATGCTGATTATTTCTTTTTTAAAGAAAATTGCTCATATTCACTTTTATGGTTATTTGAAGTAGCCAGACCTAATTTAGAGCTAACAAATCATTTTACTTTCAAAACTATTCCTCTTGATACAATAAAACTTTTAGATAAAGAAAATTTAATTGATGATTCAAAATATAGATACTCAACAATGAAAAAAATGAAATATCTTTTGAATGAAAAAATAGAAAATAAAAAGTTTATAAATGATTTTATAAAAAAAGACAAAACACTTGAAGATAGTTTAAGCCAAGAAGACAAAATAGCATATCTAGATCTTAAAATTGCTTATACTCAATATTTAAGAAGTGAAAAAGGTACAGAAAAAAATAAATATGTAAAGAATTATCTAAATACCTTAAAAGAGAGGAGCTCTTATCCAATCTCTTCTGATTTTGATATAAAAGCTCCAACAAATCCTATATACTCTCATAATTCTTCAAGAGTTGGGCTTTTCTATGATTCAAATGATAATTTTGAATTTACTATAAAACCAGCTTATCATGATATTTATGATGTTGAAGATGGTTATTTACAAGGTGCATATATAGATTTCTTTGAATTAAAACTAAAAAAAGAGAAAAATGAAGATATAAAAATCGATAAAATAACTCTTTTGAATATAGAATCTTTCTCTCCAAGAGATCAACTTTTTAAATCACTCTCTTGGACTATAAATACTGCTTATGAAAAATTTGATTTTAACAATGATGACTCTTTTAAAATAAATCCTAGCTTTGGTACTAGTTTTGGTTTAGATTCTACTTTTGCATATATTTTACTTGATTTAAACTCATTTTTTACATCTAAAGAACAGTTTTATTCAGCTGGTACAAGAGTTGGAATAGTTAGTAACTATTTTAAAAATACCAAATTTGGTCTAGATTATCGTTATGCAAAATTTGATAAAGGTTTTGAAAGAAATAGCTTTGAAGCTTTTTATACTTTGAAACTAAATAAAGATTTTGCATTAAATTTAAAATATCTAAATAATGACTTAGAGAAAAATCAAGATAGTCTAAAATTTGGTTTTTATTACTACTTTATCCCTTAAAATCTATATCTTTACAACAATAGTATTATAAGGATTATATAATACATTTGCACCATGTTGTATTTTTACATTTCTTCTTTGTGTATAATCGACTTCAAAAACACCTTTGCTATCAACACTAAACTCAACACACAGCTTAGCAGCTTTTTCTATAAGACTATTTGGAATAGTTTTTTTACTATTTTGTACAATTACATGACAAGATGGTCTATCTTTTAAATGAAACCAAAAATCACTTGCTTTTGAGTTTTCAAGTAGATAAATATTTTCTCTTTCATTGCTTCCAAGCATTATTTTAAAACCTTCAAAGAAAAAACTTTCATAATTTTTCTCTTTCTTTGTTTTTGTTTGATTTTTATCTTTTTTAGGAAGTAAAAACTCACACTCTTCAATACTATTTGAATTTTCAATATTTAATTTTAATTTATTTGCGAAAAGTAATTTATCTTCAAGATTATCTTTCTCTATTTTTATATTATTTGCTTTTTGTTTTGCTCTTTTTGCATTTTTAAAAAGTTTATTTGTGTAAATACTTGGATTTTTTGAGTTTTCAAGTTCTATTTTAATCTCTATATTTTCACTGTTTAAAACTAATATCTCGTTTTGATAAGGTTTAATATTATGAAGATTTGCCAAAATTAAATTTGCTTTTTCATAAATCTCTTTTGCCTCAAGCTCCAATTCATCTTTTTTTGGAAGTTTCTTCAAAATATTTTCTATTTTTTGTATATCTTTTTCTACAATATTAAGTTTTTGTTTTTTAATAAGTTCAAAGTTGTTTTCCTCTTTATTTTCATAAATATTATATAAAAATTCTTCTATATCATCTACTTTTTCTTCTTTAAAAACAATATCTTTTTTTGGAAGAGGAAGAAGTTTTACTCCAACTTTAACAACTCTAAAAGATGAATTCTCATCAATATGTCTTAAGGCTTCAAGCACAATCTCATTTTCATCTAGTATTAGAATATTTGTATATTTACCTGTAAATTCCAACTGCAAAATAGAAATCTCTTTTTTATAAGAGTTTGAAGAGTTTGTAATAAATCTTATTACTTTATCATCATTTAATAAAAATATATTCTCTATTTTCGCATTTGTAAATCTTTTTTGTAAAACTACATCAAAGGGTGCTTGAAACTCTTTTTTTGAAGCTAGTTTTTCTTTAGATTTAAATATCATTGAGTTTGATTTTGTTAAATCAAAATATATGATATTTGAATTATTAAATTCTATTATAATAATATTGTTATCAATTCTTCTTATAATCTTTATAAATTGGGCTTTTACAAGCAGATATTCAACTATATTTTTAAGCAAAAAGTATCTCATTTTTCATTCTCTTTTATTAATTTTTTATTATAATTTTCAGACTATTTTTATATCAAATAGCTATAATTGTACCCAAATTTTATTTAGGAGAATTATATGAAATTATTAAACTTATTGTTGGCTTCTTTTTTAGCTTTAGCAATCACTTCAACTTCACTTATGGCAGATGCTTCAAGAGGTCAAAAAGTTTTTATTAAATTTTTAAAAGAGCCTTGTGGTATGGATGGTGCAATATTTGCTCTAAAGCACACTCAAGATGAGTGGAGACAAATAAAAGCTGATGGAAAAGCTGAAGCTGAAATAATGAAGTTTTGTCCAAACTATGTTGAAGGTTCTGTTAAACCAAACTTACTAAATAGTGTAATGGATTTTTCTATTGAATTTGCTAGTGATTCAGGAAATGTTCCAGCTTGTTAATCAAAATTTACTATAAATGAGTGAATACTCTTTTATAGTGAAAAGTTTTCATAGTTTTCTATTGTTCTTTCAGCAATATCAATCATCTTTATATTCATATTTCTAAAATCACTATTTTTTATTTTTAATAAAAACTTATCATAAACATTTGAATATGGATAGAGTATAAAATATATGTACTCTTTACTATCTGCTTCTTTATTAAGTTCTTTAAACCAAAGTGCTAAAAGTGAGAATAATAGCATTGAAGGATTAAAAGATTCATCTTTTTGTAAAGATTTTGAGATGCTTCTATTTATAAAATTATAAGATTTTAATATAGCTTTTACTCTAAATGAGTTTTGATTCTTTATATAAAAGCTTGAATCTTGCAAAAGGTTATTTAACTGTTTATATATATCACTATTTATTGTTTTAAACTCTTCTTCAAGTAAATCATCAAGTCCTAGATTACTTTTTGAATCTTTATATGAATTTATTAAATCCCTACAAAATAGTAGAAGTGCTTCGGTTTTTATTTTTGAAATATTTAAAATCATTCCAAATTGTAACTTATTTTTATTAAATATCTCTATGTTTTTTTAGATTAAGGCTTTTTAAGATAAAATAGTTGCATTTTAAATTTTAAACATAGATAAAAGGAATTTTTTGGAACCAATTGGTATTTTAAATGATGGTCAAATTTTCGACCTTCAAACTGCAGAAGCTTTAAATATTGTAGGAGATACAATAAAAGCTGACGACTCAAACGAATCTTTAGAGATTTTAAGACATTCAACTGCTCATCTTATGGCTCAAGCTATCAAAGAACTATATCCTGAAGCAAAATTCTTTGTTGGTCCTGTTGTGAATGAAGGATTTTATTACGATTTTAAGGTAAATAATAAAATCTCAGATGAAGATTTACCAAAAATTGAAAAAAAGATGAAAGAGCTTGCAGATAGGAAACTTCCAATTACAAGACATGAAACTTCAAGAGAAGAGTTTTATGAGAAATTCAAAAATGATGAGCTAAAACAAGCTGTTTTAAAAAATATTAAAGATGAAGTAATAACTGTTTATAAACAAGGTGATTTTGAAGATTTATGTAGAGGTCCACATTTACCAAATACAAGAATGATAAGAAGTTTCAAACTTACAAGAGTAGCTGGAGCTTATCTTGGAGGCGATGAAAAGAATGAAATGATTACAAGAATTTATGGAATTTCATTTTTTGATAAAAAAGCTTTGAATGATTATATTACGATGCTTGAAGAAGCTAAAAAAAGAGATCATAGAAAATTAGGAACAGAGTTAGAATTATTTACATTTAATGATGAAGTAGGAGCTGGTCTTCCACTTTGGCTTCCAAATGGTGCAAGACTTAGAAGTAAATTAGAACATCTTTTATATAAAGCTCATAGAGTTAGAGGTTATGAGCCTGTTCGTGGTCCAGAAATTTTAAAAGCTGATATGTGGAGAACTTCAGGACACTATGCAAATTACAAAGAGAATATGTATTTTACAACTATTGATGAGCAAGAGTATGGAATAAAACCAATGAACTGTGTTGGTCATATTCAAATCTTTGATAATGATTTAGTTTCATACAAAGAACTTCCAAAAAAATTCTTTGAATATGGAGTTGTACATAGACATGAATTAAGTGGAGCTATGCATGGATTATTTAGAGTAAGAGAGTTTACTCAAGATGATGCACATATTTTTTGTACACAAAATCAGATAAAAGATGTTATTTTTGAGGTTTTAGAATTTGTTGATTCTCTTTTAAAGCTATTTGATTTCAAATATGAAATTGAAGTATCAACAAAACCAGAAAAAGCAATTGGTGATGATATTTTTTGGGAAACAACTACAAAAGCTATTATGAATGCTTTAGATGAAAAAAATATATCTTATGGAATAGATGAAGGTGGTGGAGCATTTTATGGTCCAAAAATTGATATCAAAATTCTTGATGCAATTGGAAGAAAATGGCAATGCGGAACTGTTCAAATTGATATGAATTTACCTTCAAGATTTAATATATCTTATATAAATGAAAAAGGTGAAAAAGAACAACCTGTGATGATTCATAGAGCAATTTTAGGTTCATTTGAAAGATTTATAGGAATTTTAACTGAACACTGTGCTGGAGAGTTTCCATTTGCAATTGCTCCAACACAAGTTATTTTTATACCAATAGCTGAGCCACATGTTGCTTATGCTAAAGAGTTACAAAAAGAGTTAATTGAAAATGATTTAGACTCATCAATTTATGATATGAATGAGAGTTTAAATAAAAGAATAAGAATGGCAGAGAAACAAAGAGTTCCAATGCTTGTTATTCTTGGTGATGAAGAGCTTGCAAATAAAACTGTGGCTCTAAGAGATAGAAGAAAAAGAGAGCAATCAAATTTAAGCAAAGATGAATTTTTGCAGAATTTAATAAATATACTAAAAGGAAGTAAAATTTGAGTAGAGACAATAGAAAATCAGATGTAATTATGAATGAAGATATTACAGCAAAAGAATTAAGATGTACAAGTGATGATGGAGAGAATTATGGAATAATTACAACTGCACAAGCACTTTCTCTTGCAGATGAAGCTGGTCTTGATTTGGTTCTTATAGCACCTGATGCAAAACCACCTGTTGCTAAGATTATGGATTATAGTAAATTCAAATATCAACAAGAGAAAAAGAAAAAAGAAGCTAAAAAGAATCAGAAAGTTATTGTTGTTAAAGAGATAAAATTATCTGTAAAAATTGCTGAAAATGATATAAATTACAAAGTAAAACATGCAATTGAATTTTTAGAAGATGGAAATCATGTTAAGTTTAGAGTTTTTCTAAAAGGTAGAGAGATGGCAAATCCTGAAGCTGGTGTTGAAGTTCTAAATAGAGTTTGGGCTATGGTTGAAAACATTGCTGTTATGGACAAAGAACCAAAACTTGAAGGTAGATACGTAAATCTTCTTGTAACTCCTAAAAAAGACTAATATTTAAAAGAGAAGTAACTCTTCTCTTTTTATTTTTTTAAACTACCATTAATATCTACTTAGGTATAATGCAAAACTTTTTCATTAAGAAAAATGCAAATTTATATGAAAGGATTTCTTTATGCCAAAAATGAAAAGCGTTAAAGGTGCTGTTAAAAGATTTAAAGTAAAGAAAAACGGATCTATTAAAAGAGGTTCAGCTTTTAGAAGCCACATTTTGACAAAAAAAACTCAAAAAAGAAAAAGAAATTTAAGAGGACCACAAACTGTACATAGTACAAATATAGCTGGAACTCTTTCTATGTTGTGTAAAGCGTAATTACTATTTTTAGTAATTTGTCCCTCCATTTATAATGGATAAGTTCGGTTAAACCGACACCTTATTTAAGTATAACGGTAAAGAAAGGAAAGATATGCCAAGAGTAAAAACTGGTGTTGTAAGAAGAAGAAGACACAAAAAAATATTAAAATTAGCAAGAGGTTTCTATAGTGGAAGAAGTAAACACTTCAGAAAAGCTAAAGAACAATTAGAAAGAAGCCTTGTTTATGCTTATAGAGATAGAAGACAGAAAAAAAGAGATATTAGAAAACTGTGGATTATAAGAATCAATGCGGCTTGTAGATTAAATGATATTAACTACTCAAGATTTATAAATGGTCTTAGATTATCAGGTATTGAACTAGATAGAAAAATACTTGCTGATCTTGCTATGAATGATTCTGCTGCATTTGCATCTTTAGTAGTTTCTGCTAAAGCAGCACTTAAATAATAAATTTGCAATTATAAATAAAAAAGGGAAGAGTTTTTACTCTTCCCTTTTTTTATTGCCTTTAAGTTTTTATCCTAAAGGCTCATTTACTTCTATATTACAATTACTATTTTCACATTTTATAACTGCATCTAAATAGAATATTTCACTCATATCAATTTTCTCTTTTTGCATCTTCATCCATGCTTCAAGTGATCTTGATCCAGCACTACAATGAAATACAATAGATTTATCTTTTGGAAGTTTAGCTAAAATATCTTTTGCACTAAATTTTTCTGCCTCAATATTTATAGAGCCTTTAATATGCCCTTTCTTAAAATCTTTTACTGGCAATACATTTACTATTTGAATATTATTTGGAACTTTATTTGAAAGTATCAACTCTTTTAGCCACTCACCATCAACTGTTCCCTCATCAACACCTATTTTTACACCATTTTTACTAAACTCAGCTTTTGCTTCTTTTTCTACACTAGCTATTTTTTTACTTCCAGCTGTTGTAGCTAAACCCTCTTTTTTCCATTGAGGAACTCCTCCTGCATATACAGATACATTTTTATATCCCATTTCGTAAAGTTGTTTTGCAATTATATGAGACTTTTCACACTCATATCCAGCACAAAATGCAACAATCTTTTCATTCTTATCTATTGGAAATCTTCCTTTTAACTTATCAAAAGCAGTATCTGGAATTGATATACTTCCAATTATAGTTTCTTGCATAAATTTTGCATTTGGTCTTGCATCAACAAGTAAAGCATTATTGTTTTCTAAGTAAGATTTTACTACTACTGTACCAACTTCTAAATAGTTTTTACTTCTCCATTCTGGTTCACCACCACTATATACTTTTATATTTTTATGACCTTTTTCTTTAAGCATATTTGCAACAATTGGACTTTTTACACAAGAATATCCTGCACAAAATACTATTAAATCTTTATTTTTATTAATATTCTCAATCTGCTTATAATCTTCTTTAAAACTTGTATCACTTATATTTATACTTGATGGAATAGTTCCTCGTATATATTTTCCATTTGGTCTTGCATCAATTAACACTGCACTAGCAGAGTCTCTGTTTCCAACACCAACAGCTTTTTTTACACCTTTATAATCAATCTCTTTTAGATTATATTTTTTTATAAGTTCTTTAACTTCACTTGATGGTGCTTTTAAATTACTATCTTCAGAAACTAAAAACATAAATAGACCAGAAATCAATAATATACTTAATATTTTTCTCATTTTATTACCCTTAAAAATTTTAATATTGTTTTTACTATTAGAAGTAAAATAAAGATTATTGCTGTAAAGATTATAGGATGAAAAGATCCAAATCCATAAGCTCCAGCAATAGATAAGTTTTGAATATGAACAATAGGTTGATTTAAGAACTCTTTGTAGTGCATAAGTAAACTTAAGACTACAAAAGTTATTAAAAATAGCTTCAAAGAACTTTTCAAACTATGCTCTACCGCTTAACATTCCATATTGTGTCATTGGTTTCAATAAATAAACTTTTAAAAGCCACCATATCCATCTCTCTTGTATTGGATCTAGTGGAAATGATGGAGTTGGCTTTCCACTCCAGTTAAATTCTGCTAACATAACTTTTCCTAAATCTGTAATTAGTGGACAAACTGTATATCCATCAAATTTTGCTGTAAGCTCTTTTCCTTCCATTGCAGAGATTAGGTTATCTACTAAAACTTTATACTGTTTTCTTACTGTTCCTCCTGTTTTTCCCATTGGAACTGCTGCAATATCACCAAGAGCAAATATATTTTTATATTTAACATGTTGTAAAGTCTCTTTATCAACTGGAACCCAAGATTTTGATGATCCTATTGCAGACTTTCCAATCTCATCTGGAGCTTTTTGTGGAGGAGTTATATGTAAAAAATCAAATTCTACTTCAACTCTTTCATTTTTAGTAATCATTTCATACTCTTCTAAATCTTTGTCGTAAGAACCTTGTTCCTCCCAATATTTATCAAAAACTGCAAGTTTTTTTCCTATATCAACTTCTGTTAAATTATGTTTAAAATTCCATTTGAAATCTCTTTTTATAAATTGTTCTTCAATAGCATCTGCATACTCTTTTACTCCAAAAAGTTTATCTCCATCATCATAATAACTCATATTTACACTTTTTCTAACTTTTGCTTCATTTAGCCTAGAGTTTAATAAATACATAACTTTCTTTGGTGCTCCACCACATTTTATAGGAGTATTTGGTGCTGTAAAAATAGCATTTAAGTCTTCACCTTTTTTTGCTCTTTCTATGAATTTTTTACTCTCTTCCCACATATGAACAGAACTATCAATATTATAAACAGATGTTATTCCACTATTTCCAAAAGTATTAACTATTTTACTTCCATCTCCTGCACTAAAAATATCTCCAATATTTTCAAGCCCTTTTATTGAGCCATAATCCAGTGCAATTCCAGCAGCAACAACTAAAAAATCATATTCCAATATATCTTTGTTTTCTAAAATAACTTTATTTGATTCAGGGTTAAAATCAATAGCTTTACTTTCTATTACTTTAACTTCTTTTGGATAATAATCTTTTGTATCATAATCTATATCATCTTTTGTATATACTCCTGAACCAACAAGTGTAGTTCCTGGTTGATATGATACAGATTTAGGATTTGGTTCAACTATTGTAATATCTGCATTTGATAAATTTCTTAATAGTAAAGCAGCTGTTGAGACTCCTGCTAAACCACCACCAATAATTACAATCTTACCTTTTGCATTACTACTTGCTCTAGCTAAAGTAGCAGCTTGTAATTCACTTCCACCAGCTAAAAATGCTGCTCCTCCGAGTCCTGCTAACTTAAAAGCATCCCTTCTTGATATCTTAGCTTTTTTTAACTCTGCATCAACTATTTTTAATGCTTCGTTTAATTCATCTTTTTTCATACTCTTCCCTTATAAAAATAAGTTTATCTTATCTAATGATATATAATATTTAACTTATTTTTATAAGTAAAAGCTTTATAATGATTATAATTTTAGATTATATTTAAAGCTCTTCGATAGTCGGTTTTATCGTTGATATTGATGAATTCATTTTGATAATCAGAGTTTATTATCTTAAAATTAGTTTGCTTTATTAAATAGTTTATCTTATGTATATTTTCTTCAATCATTTGATTAATAATTTTTAAACACTTGTTAGAAAATACTCCACAAAGATTATGGGTTTTCTCTTCATCTTTAGCAATAACTACATCAAAACCTTCACTATGTTCTATTAGTTCTTTTATAGTTTCTATTTTTACAAAAGGAGTATCAACTGTTATTATAAAAACTTTATCAAATCTTTTTAAAATTGTTTGTAGTGCTAAAATTGGAGAATATATATCTTTATTTTCATCTAAGATTAATTTTGAACTATCTTTTAGAAATAAAAATTTATTTATTTTTGAAGAGATAAAAGTATCATTGAAGTATGGTTTTAATCTATTATATTGATATTCTATTAGAGTTTTTGAAGAAGAAAAAGGAAGAAGAGATTTATCTTCTCCCATTCTTTGGCTTTTGCCACCACTTAAAATAACACAAGGTATTTTAAATGGAATTTGAGTCATTATAAACTTCTAGGATCTGTAATATATCCAGAAATTGCACTTGCAGCTGCAACTGCACTATTTGCTAAATATATTTTTGAACTTCTACTTCCCATTCTTCCAACAAAGTTTCTATTTGTTGTAGATATACATACTTCACCATCTCCTAAAATACCCATATATCCACCTAAACATGCCCCACATGTTGGGTTTGATACAACAGCTCCTGCATCAACTAAAGTATCAATATATCCAAGTTTTGTAGCTTCTCTTAGGATTTTTTGAGTTCCTGGAGTTAAAATAACTCTTACATGACGTGCAACTTTTTTATCTTTTAAAATTTCTGCTGCAACCTTAAAATCACTTAATCTTCCATTTGTACATGAACCAATAAATACTTGATCTACTCTTATGTTGTCAATAACTGCTTGTGAAACACTGTGTCCATTTGATGGTAAAAATGGATAAGCAATTACAGGTTCTAATTTCTCAACATCAATTTCAATAACTTGACAATATGTGGCATCTTCATCACTATAATGAATTTTTGGCTCAGCTCTTAAACCATTATTAGCTTTTGAAACACTATCTAAAAACTCTTTTGTAACTTCATCATAAGCAACTATTCCATTCTTTGCTCCAGCTTCAATAGCCATATTACATAAAGAAAATCTATCATCCATTGATAAATATTTAATTGTATCTCCTGTAAATTCTAAAGCTTTATATAAAGCCCCATCAACTCCTAAAATTCTAATTATTTCTAAAATCAGGTCTTTTCCTGTTACAAAAGGTGCTGGTTTACCTTTAAATACAATTTTAATTGACTCAGGAACTTTAAACCAATTTCCACCAGTAATCATTCCAAAAGAGATATCAGTACTTCCCATCCCTGTACTAAATGCTCCTAAAGCTCCATGAGTACATGTGTGAGAATCTGCTCCAATAATTACATCTCCTGGAATCACTAATCCTTTTTCAGGTAAAAGTGCATGTTCAATTCCCATATCCTTTTCATCAAAAAAGTTTTTAAGATTATGTTTCATTGCAAAATCTCTTGAAATTTTTGCTTGGTTTGCACTTGCAATATCTTTTGCAGGAATAAAGTGATCTAAAACAATAGCAAAACCATCTGGATTTGCAAGTTCTTTAAAACCACCTTCTTCAAAAGCTCTAATAGAAATTGGAGTAGTAATATCATTTCCAATAACCATATCAATTTTGCTTCTTACAATCTCTCCAGCAAAAACCTTTTTTCCAACATGTTCACTAAATATTTTTTCCGTAATTGTTTGACCCATCTTTTATCCTAACTCATTTTTTACTTTTAAATTTTGCCTTAGATTATATCTAAATATTTTTAAGCTTTATCTTTTTGACTTTTTAGCTTTTTTTCTGCTTTTGCATCTTTTATTTGAATAAATATGATTATTGCAACTGATAAATTTATCATCACATCTGCAAAATTAAAAATTGCAAACTCAAATAAATAGTGCCAATAAAAATAATCAACAACAGCACCATATGTAAATCTATCTAAAATATTTGATAATCCACCTGCATATAGTAAAGCTATTGAGAAATAGTATTTATAAAAAATATCTCTATTTAAAAGTAGATAAACAGTTCCAGCTATTACTAAAACAAGCTGTATATATTTTAGATATTCATCTAAAAATGCAAACATTGAAAATGCAACTCCATAATTATATGCAAGTTTCAAGCTCATTACACTTCCGTTTGCATCCCAACCTAAATTTGCAAAACCATACTTTATGATTTGATCTACAATAAATATAACAATGAAAATAATCATTGCTAATTTTAATTTTCTATTCATATTTTATAGAGCTTTTTTAAAAAACTCAATAAGTTTTTCCATTGAATCTTCTACATCTTTTTTACTTTTACCTTCAAGTAAAAGTCTTATTTTGTTCTCTGTTCCAGAGTATCTAATTAAATCTCTAATTCCTTTTTCTCTAATTTGTTTTAAAAGTTCTTCTAATCCTTTAATATTATCCAAAGGAATTTTTTCACTAACTTTCATATTGTGTAAGATTTGTGGATATAAAGTAAATGGATTTAAAGCTTCACTTGCACTCTTTTTTGATTTTATAATCAATGCCAAAACTTGAAGTGCTGATGCCAAACCATCTCCTGTTTTTGCAGCATCTGAAAAAATTATATGTCCACTTTGTTCTCCACCAAAGTTTGAAGAATTTTCTTTCATAAGTTCAAGAACATATTTGTCTCCAACATTGCTTCTTAATAGTTTTATTTTATGTAAATTTAAATAATCTTCTAAAGCTTTATTTGACATAACTGTTGCAACACAAGTATCATTTTTTAGAAGCTTTTCATCTTTTAAATATACACTTAAAGCTCCAATTAATTTATCTCCATCAACAATTTCACCTTTTTCATCAACAACAACTAGTCTATCAGCATCTCCATCTAAAGCAAGACCAATATCAGCTCTATATTCAGAAACTAGTTTTGCAACATTTTCTGGATGCATTGCTCCACAATTATCATTTATATTGAATCCATTTGGTTTATTGTTAATTGTAATAACATCAGCACCAAGCTCTTCTAAAATTGTAGGAGCAACTTTATATGCTGCACCATTTGCACAATCAAGTACAATTCTAAGCCCTTTTAATGTTAAATCTTTCGGAAAAGAACTCTTAATTGAAACAATATATCTTCCAATAACATCATCAATTCTTTTTGAAGAACCAATCTCTTTTCCTGTTGCTTGATTTGATTGAAGTTGTTCATTATTATTAAAGATATTTTCAATAGATTTTTCAGCTTCTACACTTAGTTTATCTCCATGGTTATCAAAAAATTTAATTCCATTATCTTCAAAAGGATTGTGTGAAGCACTTATCATAATTCCAGCATCACATCTCATACTTTCAGTTAAATATGCAATTGCAGGAGTTGGCATTGGTCCAATTTGAATCACATTATAACCAACTGATGTAAGCCCACTAACAAGTGCATTTTCAATCATATATCCACTTCTTCTAGTATCTTTTCCTACAAGTATTTTGTTTGTAGTTGAATGTTTTCTAAAGTGAATTCCAGCAGCTTGAGCTAATTTTATAACAGTTATAACATCTAAAAAATCCCCAGCTTTTCCTCGTACCCCATCTGTTCCAAATAGTTTCATTAAATCTTCCTAAAATTAAACTCTGTTTAAGTTATTTTGGATAGTATTCTATCCTTTAAAAATTTACAAAGAGGTTAAAAAATGGCAAATCATAAATCTTCTGAAAAAAGAGCTAGACAAACAATAGTAAAAACTATTAGAAATAGATTTTTCAAAACAAGAATTAAAAACATAACTAAAGAAGTATTAGTTGCAGTTGAAAGTGCTGACAAAGAAAAAGCTGTTGAAGCTATGAAAGTTGCAAACAAATACTTACACCACTGTGTTTCTAAAGGTATTTTAGCAAAAGGAACAGCAGCTAGAAAAGTAAGCAGACTTCAATTAAAAGTTAATGCAATATAATTTTTAGGCATATATGTTAAAAGATAAACTTCAACCATTTATTGCTAGATTTGAGGAAATAACAAATCTTTTGATGTCTCCTGACATATCTAGTAATATAAAAAGAATGACTTCGCTTTCTAAAGAGCAGTCAAATATTGAACCAATAGTAGAAAAAGCAAAAGAATATATAAAAGTTCTTAATGACATTGAAGAAAACAGACTTATGCTTGATGATCCTGAATTAGGAGATTTAGCAAAAGAAGAGTTAAAAGAGCTGGATTTAAAAAAACCTCAATTAGAAGAAGAGATAAAGTTTCTAATGATTCCAAAAGATCCAAATGATGATAGAAATATCTATTTGGAGCTAAGAGCTGGAACAGGAGGAGATGAAGCAGCGCTTTTTGTTGCTGATCTGTTCAGAGGATATTTAAGATATGCCGAGAATAATGATTGGAAAGTTGAGATTATGAGCTCAAGTGATAGTGAAGCTGGTGGTTACAAAGAACTTGTTTTTCTTGTAAAAGGTGATCACGTATATTCTAAACTAAAATTTGAAGGTGGAACTCATAGAGTTCAAAGAGTTCCTGCAACTGAATCTCAAGGAAGAGTTCACACATCAGCTATTACTGTTGCTGTTATGCCTGAAGTTGATGATGTTGAAGTAGAAATAAGTGAAAGTGATCTAAAAATTGATGTTATGAGAGCTAGTGGAAATGGTGGTCAATCTGTAAATACAACAGATTCAGCTGTTAGAATTACTCACATTCCGTCTGGTATTGTTGTAACAAACCAAGATCAAAAATCACAACATAAAAATAAAGAAAGAGCCATGAAAGTTTTAAAAGCAAAGCTTTATGAAATTGAAATGGAAAAGAAAATGGAAGCTGAAGGTGCCAATAGAAAAGAACAAGTTGGAACTGGAGATAGAAGTGGAAGAATTAGAACTTATAATTTCCCACAAAATAGAATAAGCGACCACAGAATCAATCTAACTTTATATAGATTAGATAGCATTTTAGAAGATGGTTTGTTTGATGAAGTAATTGATCCTCTTATTGCTGATCATCAATCAAAACTTATAGAAGCTAACGGTCTATAAAACTACTATAAAGCATAGTTTTAAGCTATGCTTTATTTATATTTAAACCCAAAAAACAATTTTTTATAAAATTTTATTTTTATTATTAAGAAACACTTAATTTAAGTATTTTATAAGCTAAACTTAAATAATATTCCAACTCATTTAAGAAAGGGAGTTAATAATGAAATTTACTCAAATGGCAAAAGCCAATGAAATTCAAAGAGATTGGATTGTAGTTGATGCAGAAGGTAAAATATTCGGAAGAATCATAACTGAAGTTGCAACAATTTTAAGAGGTAAAAATAAACCTTGCTATACTCCAAATGTTGATTGTGGAGATTATGTTGTAATAATCAATGCAAGTAAAGCTAAATTTTCTGGTAATAAATTAGAAGATAAAAATTACTATACTCACTCAGGTTATTTTGGAAGTACAAAAACTCACAAAATGTCTGATATGATTGAGAAGAACCCAGAAAAACTGTACAAATTAGCTACTAGAGGTATGCTTCCAAAAACTACTCTTGGTAAAGCTATGTTAAAAAAATTAAAAGTATATGCAGGAAGTGAACACCCTCATACTGCTCAAATTAAAGGATAATAGTAATGGCAAAAGTATATGCAACTGGAAGAAGAAAAACAGCAATAGCTAAAGTTTGGTTAGAGAATGGAAATGGACAATTAACTGTAAATGGACAATCTTTAGATCAATGGCTTGGTGGTCATGAGTCAATCAAAAAAAGAGTTATGCAACCATTACAAGTAGCTAAACAAGAAACTTCTGTAAATGTAATAGTAAAAACATTAGGTGGTGGATATTCTGCTCAAGCTGATGCTGCTAGACATGGAATTAGTAGAGCTTTAGTTGCTTATGATGAGCAATTCAGAACTATCTTAAAACCATATGGTTTATTAACAAGAGATGCAAGATCTGTTGAAAGAAAAAAATACGGAAGAAAAAAAGCGAGAAAATCTTCTCAATTCTCAAAAAGATAATTATTATTTATCTTTTACCTATTTTTACAAAGGAGCGACATTGTTGCTCCTTTTTTATTATTTAAAAAATTTATAAAAATGGTTCGTAGGTCCATGTCCTTTACCAATATCTAGTGAGTATTTTATTGCATTTGTAATATAATCTTTCGATATTTTAAGTGCATCTTCTATTTTTTTACCTAAAGCAAGATTGGAAGCAATTGCAGATGAATATGTACAACCTGTTCCGTGAGTATTTTTTGTATCAATCTTCTCTACACAAAATTTATAAAATTCTTTTCCATCATACAAAATATCACAAGCAACATCTTCATTTGAGTGACCACCTTTTACAAGAACATTTTTACAACCCATTTGATGAATCTTTATAGCAGCTTCTTTCATATCTTCTTGATTATTTATCTTCATTTTAGCTATCTCTTCAGCTTCAGGAATATTTGGAGTTAATACATAAGCTAATGGAATAATCTCTTTTATCAAAGTATCAATATTCTCAATATCCATCAAAGCAGATCCATTTTTTGCATACATAACTGGATCTATAACTATATTTTTTGCATCATTCTTTTTTAAAAAATCTGCTACACATTTCATAATCTCTTTACTTGGAAGCATTCCTATTTTAACTGCATCTGGAACGATATCTTCAAAAATAGCAATAAGCTGTTTTTCTACCATATCAACCCTTATATCTTGGATTTCTATTACTCTAAAAGTATTTTCAGCAACAATTGAAGTAATAACACTCATCCCAAATGTTCCAAATGAACTAAATGTTTTTAAATCTGCCTGTATTCCAGCTCCACCACTACAATCACTTCCAGCTATTGTTAAAACTTTTTTCATATATTTTCCTTAATTTTTATAAACTTGTTTTACGGTTTCTGGATTTTCTGTTTGCATTATTTCACTCATAATACAAAAACCTTTTGCACCATTTTCTAAAACTTGTTTATAGTTGTTTTTATCTATTCCGCCTATTCCTAAAATTGGTATTTGACTATTTTTACAAAGTTCTTTTAAAAATTCTAAACCTCTTGGCTCTAAACCTTTTTTACAAGCTGTTTCAAAAATATGACCTGCAATAATATATTTTATATTTTCATTTTGAAGAGTTTTTACTTCATCAAGTGAATGAATAGATACAATAATATTTTCAAAATCTTCTAAACTTCTTTTATATTTTAAAAAATCATCAAAACCTATTTGAATATTTTTAATACCAAGCTTTTTTGCTACATCTATTTTGCTATTTATATAAAAACTTATTTCATATTTTTTACAAATATCTTTAACTTTTTTAGCCAAAAAAAGATATGAACCAAAATCCATATCTTTCTCTCTTAATATCAAAATATCTGGGTTTGAACTACAAAGTTTCTCTATTCGATTTAGAAAATCATCTTTACATAAATTTCTACTTGTAACAAAAACTATCAATCTACAACCTTATATGATTTGTAAATACTGCTTGTAAATCTTTACTTATAAGCATTTGTCTAATTTCATCTAAACTTCTCTCATCTGAAATTTCGAACTGCTCATCACCTTTTTTTTCATCATCATATCCACCAACTGCCACGCTTACTCCTGCTGACATTTTATTTGATACAAGTCCTACAACATTATCTCTAAAAAATCCTGCTTCTCTTGTAGATATCGTAATACTTGCAAATGGCATAAAAAGTCTATAAGCAAGCATTACTTGCAATAATTGCTTCTCATAAACATCGTTTGAACTATTGTTTTTATTGTTTATATATGGTCTTAATCTAGGAACAGAAAAAGAGATTTCAATATCAGGATATCTTTGTAAAATATACTTTGCATGACAAACTGTTGCAAAAGCATCTTTTCTAAAATCATCAAGTCCAAGAAGAGTACCAAATGCAACTCCTCGAAATCCAGCTTTTATAGCTCTTTCTTGTGCATTTAATCTATATGTATAATTTCTTTTTGAACCCCAAAGATGAACACCTTCATATTTTGCTCTATTATATGTTTCTTGATAAATTGATACAAAATCAGCTCCACATTCATGAAGATATTTGTACTCGTCTAAATTTATAGGATAAACTTCAAGTCCAACTGTTGTGAAATATTTTGAAGCAATCTTCACAGCACTAGCTATATATTCAACACTTGTTTTTCTTCTAGCTTCACCTGTTAAAAGTAAAATCTCTTTTAATCCACTTTTTGAGATTTTCATCATCTCTTTTTCTATCTCTTCAAGACTTAAAGATGCTCTTTTTATCTTATTTGTAGCTTTAAAACCACAATAAGTACACTCATTCTCACAATAATTTGCAATATACAAAGGAGTAAAAAGAGAGATTGAGTTTCCAAAATATTTTCTAGTCTGTACAAAGGCTTTTTGAGCCATTTGCTCAATAAACTCTTCAGCTTTTGGAGATAATAAAGTTCCAAAATCCCAAATATCTAATTTATCTTTTTCTAAAACTCTTTGTATATCTTCTTTTGTATACTTTGTATAATCAAAATTATTCACATCTTGTAAAATAAACTCTTCTAAATCTGATTCTATATCGTTTTGCTCTTTATAAAAAAGTTGATGATTTATAGTTTTCATCTACTCTCCTAAAAACCCTGTAAGTGGACTTGAAGCTTCTGCTTTATCTAAAACTCTTCCTAATCCACCTAAATATGCATCTCTTCCAGCTTTTATAGCATTTTTAAATGCTCTTGACATCAAAACCATATCTTTTGCTGTTGCAATTGCTGTATTAAGCATAACTGCATCAACTCCCATTTCCATGGCTTCACATGCTTGTGATGGTTTTCCAATTCCTGCATCAACAATAATTGGAACTTTTATTTCATCTACTAAAATTTGAATAAAATCTTTTGTCTGAAGTCCTCTATTACTTCCAATAGGAGAACCTAAAGGCATAATAGCAGCTGCTCCAGCACTTTCAAGCTCTTTTGCAACATAAAAATCAGGATAACAATATGGTAAAACTGTAAAGCCATCTTCAACTAATAATCTTGTAGCTTCTATTGTTTTACTATTATCAGGTAAAAGATATTTTGAATCACATATAAGCTCTAGTTTTACCATATCTCCACAACCTAACTCTCTTCCTAATCTTGCAACTCTTAAAGCTTCTTGTGCAGTTTTTGCACCTGAAGTATTTGGTAGAAGTTTTATATTTTTTGGAATAAAATCTAAAATATTCTCTTCTCCACCAGCATTTGCTCTTCTTAAGGCAAGAGTAATAATCTCAGCATCACCCTCTTTTATAACTGCTTCTAAAAGAGCTAAAGAGAATTTTCCAGAACCTAAAATAAATCTTGAATTAAACTCATATTTTCCTATTTTTAATATATCATTCATAGCTATTTCCTATTTTTTAAACATCACTTTCTCCAACAAGAAGTCTTAAAACCATATTTGCCTGATGTGCAGCACATATTTGAACTCTTGGAGCCATAAGTCCATTTCCTATTTTTGCTTCAGCTTCTAAATCTCCACAAATGTAAAGATTATTAATAGCTTTTCTTGTTTGTATTAAGTTTGAACTATCATATCCAGCAAGTCCAGAAGCTGCAATTATTGTTGTATTTGGTAATTTCTCTAAAATTCCATTTACTATCATTGCTTTTTGATCTGCTTTATCAAAAGCTTCACAAACTATTTGATATCCTTCAAATAGTTCAACTATATTTTCCTCATCTACTTTTATAGTTTTTATAAGAACTTCTATAAAAGGGTTTATCTCTTTTATCTGTTCTTTTAATGCTTCTGTTTTTGTCATACCTAAATGTCTTACATAGTAAGATTGTCTATTTAAATTACTAGGTTCAACAATATCAAAATCAACTAAAAGGAGTTGTCCAACACCAATTCTTGCTAAAGAAACTGCAATATTTGATCCAAGTCCTCCAAGTCCGGCAATAGCAACTTTACTTGCTTTTAATTTTTTATGAACATTTGGTGTATGTCTTGACATCATCGCACTTTCAAGTTCATCATAAGATGGCATTTTACCTTTTTCTATAAGAACAACAGAATCGCCATCTTTTAGTGCAAGATCTTTATCAATACAAAAACCATTTAAAATAAGCATTGCATTTTTATTTATACTATCCCTTAGTTCAAATGCTGTTTTAAATAAACTACTTTGCTCTTTACCATTTAAAGTAATTTTCATCATCCACCGCCAACAAACCAAACTATTTCTAAACTGTCACTATCTTTTAAAATAGTATTTTTATAATCTTTTTTTGAAACAATTTGTTTGTTTAGTTCAATAGCAATTTTTGACAAATCATAATCTTTTGAAATCAAAAAATCATATAAAGAAAGAGACTCTTTTAAAGTCTCTTTTTTTGAATTTACTACCATTTCAACTCCTTTTTATGCTATTTTATCTCCGTGTTCTTTCATTATTTTTTGAGTTATTTTATATGAACAAAACTTTGGTCCACACATTGAACAAAACTCTGCTTCTTTAAATACATCTTGAGGTAATGTTTCATCATGATACTCTCTTGCTCTATCTGGATCTAAAGCTAGTTCAAACTGCTTATTCCAATCAAAAGCATATCTTGCATCACTCATTTCATCATCTATATCTCTTGCACCTTTTCTATTTCTTGCAATATCAGCACTATGAGCTGCTATTTTATATGCAATAATTCCATTTCTTACATCTTCTGCATTTGGTAAACCTAAATGCTCTTTTGGTGTAACATAACAAAGCATTGATGCTCCATGCCATCCACCAACAGCTGCTCCAATTGCACTTGAAATATGATCATATCCAGCACCAATATCAGTTGTAAGTGGTCCTAAAATATAAAATGGTGCTTCGTGGCAATACTCTCTTTCTATTTTCATATTTCTTTCAATTTGATTTAAAGGAACATGCCCAGGACCTTCAATCATAACTTGAACATCTTTTTCCCAAGCTCTTAAAGTTAAATCTCCAAGAACTTTTAATTCTCTTAATTGTGCTTCATCACTTGCATCTGCTAAACATCCAGGTCTTAAGCTATCACCTAAAGATAAAGATACATCATATTTTCTACAAATATCTAATATTTTGTCAAAAGCTACATAAAAAGGATTCTCTTTATGATAATGCATCATCCAAGCAGCCATCAAACTTCCACCTCTTGAAACAATTCCCATCTTTCTTTTTGCAATATATGGCATAAATTCAAGTAAGAATCCAGCATGAATAGTAAAGTATGAAACACCTTGTTCTGCTTGTCTTTGAATAACTTCAAGCATTTTTTCTATACTTAAATCCTCTATTTTATCTTTTACATCATGTAAAATCTGATAAATAGGAACCGTACCAATTGGAACTGTTGAATGATTTATTACAGCTTTTCTAATCATATCAAGATCTCCACCCGTACTTAAATCCATTATTGTATCTGCACCATATTTTAAGCAAACATTTACTTTTTCTATCTCACCTTCAACATCACTTGCCAATGCAGAGCTTCCAATATTTGCATTTATTTTACAGCTTGAAGCTAATCCAATAGCCATTGGTACTTGATTTGTATGATTAACATTTGATGGAATAATTAATCTTCCTCTTGCTATTTCACTTCTTATAAATTCTGGCTCAAGTTTTTCAACTTTTGCAACATATTCCATATGTGGAGTTATAATTCCTTGCTTTGCATAATACATTTGTGTTCTTACACTATCATTTTTATGCTCTTCTAAAAATTGTTTAATCTTTTCCATTTTAATCTCCTTATCTTTTTGCTATACCAGTTAATTCTTTGTGAACCTTTGCAGGAAAAACAAAAGAAGCCAAATGAATATCAGAACTATAATATTCCATACCCTCTAAAAAGTCAGCTCTATGAAGATTTAAATCAGCTGTTGGATGATATTTCTTTGAAGCAATAATTGCTGTTGTATGCCCAAAATTAAATGGCATAACTATCCAGAAGTGTTCACCAAAAGCTTGTAAATCTTTTTTTAATTTTTCTATATCTTTTGAATAAAATGAACTTTCAACAACTACCAAACCATCATCTCTTAATACTCTTTGCATTTGAGAAACTACTTTAAAATCTATATTTTGTGAATTTAAAATAACTACATCTAGAGATTTATTCTCTTTATTTTCAATATTTGAATACTCTTCAAATAAAAAACTACTCTCTTTTTTGTGTTTTTCACACTCAGTTTTTAGCTCTTCATTTACTTCTTTAAGAACTAAAACATCCTTAGCCCAAATATGCGTACAAAGTGAAATATGTACCATCATTTCAGAAATTATCTTACAGTTTTGCACTTTAAAATCCTTTAGATTGATATATTTTCTTTTATTGTTAGCTTGATTTTTGACCAAAAAAAAAGGTGCTTCTTGCGAAAGCACCTTCTTTATTAAATTTTGTTTATCAAAGTTTATATTTGTTAAATTTAATTCTTTAAAAAATCGCTTCCTACGCTGGTTTTAGCCAACAGGTTCTAAGGGTCAGGTTTTACCTTCTCAACGCTAAAGCGTCCCCCTGCAATAAAAAAAAGCATTCTAACATAAACTTCTCTTAAAAGGAAGTTAAAGATATTTTTTACTAAATAACTATACAATTCTTTATGAAAATTTTCTTTATAAAACTATTATTTTTAATATCATTAAGTGCTTCAACTTTGACTTTATCTATTAGTTCAAGTCCTAGTAGAATAAACCCTATTTTATCTCATGATAGTGCTAGTTCAGAGATTTCAAATTGGCTTTTTAATGGTCTTTTTAAATATGATAAAGATGGAAATATTACAACTGAATTAGCAAAAGAGTATCATTTTGAAACATCTACAAAATTAATAATAAAACTAAAAGAAGATATTTTATGGCATGATAAAGTTAAGCTAACTTCAAAAGATTTAGTTTTTACCTATGAAAAGATAATTGATCCAAAAGTTTTTAACTCAATAAAATCATATTTTAAAGAAGTTAAAAGTGTAAAAGCTCTTGATGATTTTACTATTGAGATAATATATAATAAACCATATTTTAAAGCTTTAGAGATTTGGATGTTTGGACTTTTACCTTATCATTTGTTAAAAGATGAAGAAGATTTAATGACAAGTTCTTTTAAT
The DNA here is from genome assembly GCF_004214815.1 of Aliarcobacter thereius LMG 24486. Taxonomy (NCBI): domain Bacteria; kingdom Pseudomonadati; phylum Campylobacterota; class Epsilonproteobacteria; order Campylobacterales; family Arcobacteraceae; genus Aliarcobacter; species Aliarcobacter thereius. The sequence goes on along the minus strand of NZ_CP035926.1, from coordinate 138,132 downwards.
AAAAACCCAATAGGAACTGGTTCATATATGTTAAAAGAGTTCAAAACATCAAGTGATATTGAACTTATTGCAAATGATGACTTTTTTGAAGGTCGTCCAAAAATAGATAGAATTTTATATAAGTTTTTACCAGATTCTAATACCTCTTTTTTGTATTTAAAACAAAATAAACTTGATATTGCTGGATTAACTCCAATGCAAGTTTCAAGACAAATTGATAATAAATTTAAAGAAGATTTTACTATTTTAAAAACTCCTAGTTTTAGTTTTTCATATCTTGGCTTTAATCTTGAAAATCCAAAATTCAAAGATATAAAAGTACGACAAGCTTTATCTTATGCAATTAATCGTCAAGAGTTAGTTGATATACTATTTTTTGGATATGCTAAAGTTTGTAATGGTCCATTTATGCCAAACACTTTTGCTTATAATAGTGAAGTAAAAGATACAAAACAAGATTTAGAAAAAGCAAAAAAACTTTTAAATGATGCTGGTTATAACGAAGAAAATCCTCTAATATTTGAAGTAGTTACAAATACAGGAAATGATATTAGAATAAATACAGCTCAAATAATTCAACATCAGCTTTCAAAAATTGGTGTACAGGTAAAAATTAGAGTTATGGAGTGGCAAGCTTTTTTAAATACTGTTGTTCATCCAAGGAATTTTGAAACAGTAATTTTGGGTTGGTCTTTGGCTTTAATGCCAGATGCTTATCCACTTTGGCATAGTAATAGTGCAAAACTTGGTAGTTTTAATATAGTAAGTTATAAAAATAAAAGAGTTAATGAACTCATAGAAAAAGGGATGATAACTATTGATAAAAAAGAGTTAGCTACTATTTATAAAGAGATTTTTAAACAAATAAGTGATGATTTACCTTATTTGTTTTTATATATTCCAGATGGAATAAGTGCAATAAATAAAAAGATAAAAAATATAGACCCAGCATTTATTGGAGTTATGCACAATCAAAAAGATTGGGAAATAGAAGAATAAAAGGATGAAAATGAAAAAAGAGATGGTTATATTATTTGATTTAGATGGTACACTGTTGGATTCAACAGATGCAATTACAGATACATTTTTACATAGTTTTAAAGAGAATAGCTTTGACTTTAAAGGAAGTGTTGAAGATATAAAAAAAGAGATTGGATATCCACTTGATATTATGTTTGAAACTCTAGGAGTAGATAAAAAAAATGTTTGGGATTTTGTTGATAGTTATAAAAGACAATATAGAAAAGTATCTCTAGCTCAAACAACAATTTTAGAAAATGCTTACGATGCAGTTGTTGAGGCTTCAAAATTTGCAAGACTGGGAGTTGTTACAACTAAAACTGGTTCTTATTCTGTTCCACTTCTTGAAAATCTAAATATTATGCAATATTTTGAGATTTTAACAGGAAGAGAAAATGTTGAAAATCCAAAACCTCATCCAGAACCTATTTTAATCACTTTAGAAAAAATGAATTGTGATATACAAAACTATGATGTTTGGATGATTGGAGATACAAAACTTGATTTAATTGCAGCAAATGAAGCTAAAGTAAACTCTATTGGTGTTTTATGTGGTTACTCAAATGAAGAAGAGCTAAGAAAATATACAAATATTGTAAAAAAGAACTCTTTTGAAGCAGTTAAATATCTAAAATCTATTACAAAATAGTTTATGTTAAATAACTTTGCAAAAATGCTTTTAGCACTTATTATTGGACTTTTTGGTTCAATAATTTTTATCTACCTTCATTTGCCACTTCCTTGGCTTTTGGGGAGTATTTTTGCAACAAGTTTAGCTATAAGATTTGATTTTCTACCTATAAAAAGTCCAAAACTATTTTCAGCTCCAGCAAGAATTTTAATAGGTCTTGCTATTGGAAGTGCTTTTACTCCTGAAATTTTACAATATATTCCACAATATAGTTTTAGCTTATTACTTGTAATACCTTTTACTATTTTAGTAATATTTTTTGGGACATATTATTATTACAAATTCTTAAAATATGATTTAAAAACCTCTTATTTAGGTTCAATGCCAGGTGGAGTTATTGAGATGGTAATAATTGGGGAAGAGCTAAAAGCAAATACCGCAAAGATAACTTTGATGCAAAGTTCAAGACTGTTTTTTGTAGTTATATCTTTGCCTTTTATTATTCAATATATTTTTCAAATAGATATAAGAGGTAACCAGCTTTTAACAACTCCTTTAAAAAATATTGATTTGTTTGAATTTATATTACTTTACTTCTTAGCTACTCTTTCAGCTTTTATAGCAAAAAGACTCAAACTCACAGCTGCATTTCTCATAGGTCCTATGATTTTAGCAATAGTTTTATACTCTAGTGGAAGTTTTTCTGTGGCTATTCCAGATGAATTTTTAAAATTTATTCAAGTTGTTTTTGGAGTAATTATTGGCTTCACTTTTAAAGATGTTCCACTTAAAACAATTTACAAAACAATAATTGCAACTTTTGGACACTTTATTCTTTTAGCTATTTTATGTGCTATTTTTATAGCAATTATATTTTATTTTTTAGATTTTAAAGCTTTAGATATTATGCTTAGTTTTTCTCCAGGTGGACAAACAGAGATAAACTTAATCGCTCTTTTAGTTGGTGCAAATCTTCCTTATATAACTTTACATCATATTGTAAGGCTTATTATTGTTATGAATATTGCACCAATTATTGCTAAAAAATTAAACTAAAGTTTTATATCTTCAATCAAACTATTTATAATCTCTTCAAAACCACTATTTACAGATTTTACAAAACCATAAGCTGTGTTTTCTTCACATAATATCTTTTTATCAAAACTATATGATTTTATAGTTTTATTATTTTCAATAAAATAAAAATTTGCTTTCAAAATAGCATATGATTTATCATCTTCAAAAACTTGATAAAGCTTTATAATCTCACTTCTTAATAGATATTTATACTCTATTCTTTTATCTTTTGAAATAACATCTTTAAAGATATTACTACTATTAAAAGAGTCTAAAAGTTGATTATAAATCATATTAGAAGGTAAACTTATCCATCTGTTCTTTGAATATTCTTCAAATAAATATACTTTATTTGAATACAAAATAGAAGTTTGATTAAAACTCTTATTTACATTTGGTTCTTCAATAAATATAGAATTAACTTTTTTTGATGTTTCTACTTCATTTGTTGGAAAAGTTATTGCATATCTATTTTGCTCTATTAAATCTTGTTTAAAACTACATCCTGCAAATAAAACTGCAAAAACTAAAAACCATAAACTTTTTATATATAATTTCATTTTACTCTCCTGGTCCATTTTTTATAAGACTCTTTTTAAACAATATATCACTTGGACTATTTTCTAATTTTTGTATTAAACTACTTAAACTATTTAGAAGATTATCTAGCTCATTGAAGCTATTTTCACTCATATTTTTCAAATCAAAACTTCCTTTTTGAAGTTCAACTCTTAATTCTTGTACAAAATCATCATACTCTTGTGCTGTTTTTCCCATAGAAACAAAAGATTTTTCTCCTTGACTTGAAAACTTTTGAATACTTGTTAAAACTTCATCAAATTTTCCATCATTTTTTACCAAATATGCCATAAAAGTATCTAGCTTTTCTGTAAGATTATTACTATTTTCTAGAATTTTAGAGAAATTATTTATATTTTTCTCATTTAAAATAGTTTTTGTAAGATGTGCGAACTCTTTTGCAAAATCTCTTGCAAACTCTTCCATAGTTTTTAGTGTTGATTTATGACTTCTTATAACTCCATTATTTGCTACTGTTTTTGAAGCACTACTTCCACCTTTTAACTCAATATATTTTAGTCCTGTTATTCCTAAGCTTCCCAAAATAGCAAAGCTATCTTCTTTTATTGGAGTATCTTTTAAAATAAGAAGTCTTACTGTTATGGCTTCATCTTCATTTTCATCAATATTTATATTATCTACATAACCTATTTCATAACCCAAAAATTTAACAGCTGAGCCAACATTTAGTCCTGATATTGTTTCATTGAAATTTACATAATATGTATCATATTTTTTACTATCCATTCCAAATTTACCAAGCCAAAAAGCAAATAGTAAAAATAGAACAAAAAATGAGATTACAAATATCCCAATCTTATAAAAATTTGTATTGCTATTCATCTTTATTTCCTTTATTCTTTAAAAAATCTTTTATAAATTCATTATCACTACTTTGAGCCTCTTCTATTGTTCCATCAAAAATCTTTTTTCCATTTATTATTATAAATCTATCTAGCATATTTTTTATTGTATCTAAGTCGTGAGTTATTATAATTATTGTCATCTTAAGCTCATCTCTTAGAAAGAGTAATAATTTATTTACCTCTTCTGTACTAGCTGGATCAAGTCCACTTGTTGGCTCATCAAGAAATAAAATCTTTGGGCTAAAAGCTAAAGACCTTGCAAGAGCAACTTTCTTTCTCATTCCACCACTAATCTGACTTGGATATAAAAAAGCACTCTCTTTTTTTAGACCTGCTATTTTAAGATTTGTATATGCTATGTTTTCAATTACATAATCAGGCAAAGAAGTGTACTCTTTAAGCATTACAGAGATATTTTCAATAACATTTAGAAAAGAGAACAAAGCTCCAAACTGGAATAGATATGAAAACTCCAATTTTAATTTTTCTAAATCTTTTTGTTTTATCTTTGTAATATCTTTTGAAAGAATTTCTACACTACCTTTTTGAATTTGATTTAACATAACAAGCTGTTTCAAAAGTACAGTTTTTCCAGAACCACTACTTCCTAAAATACCAAAAATCTCTCCTTGTTTTATATCAAAAGAGATATTATCGTGAACAAGTTTTTTACCAAATCTTGTAGAAATATTTCTTACTTCAACTACATTCATTTTATATTCCTATCTTTGTAAAAATTACAGAGAACACAGCATCTAGTAAAATAACCATAAAAATAGCATTTACCACACTCATAGTTGTATATTTTCCAATACTTGTTGTATTGTTTTGGACTTGAAAACCTCTAAAACAAGCAATAAGTGCAATAAATATACCAAATACAAATGCTTTAAATACTCCTAAAAATAGATGTTTTACTGGAACTTCATTTTGCAATCTATTTATAAATTCTAAATATGTAATATCAAGTGAAGTAAAAGCTACAAGCATTCCACCCATAATTCCCACAATATCACTTAAAAAAACCAATAAAGGAAGAGAAATAGCAAGTGCTAAAACTCTAGGAAGAGTCAAATAAAGTGCTGGTTCAAATCCCATAGTTTTCATAGCATCTATTTCATCTGTTATTTTCATAGCTCCTATTTCTGCTGTGTAGCTACTTGCACTTCTTCCAGCAATTACAATAGCTGTAATAAGTGGGGCAATCTCCCTAAACATAGAGATACTTATCATCTCAACTACAAAAATATTTGCTCCAAACTTTTCAAGCTGTACAGCTCCTTGATAAGCAATAACAACTCCAACTAAAAAAGATGTAACAACTACAATAATAAGTGCTTTATAAGCTGAATTCTCTATTTGTTCTAAAACTGTTTTTACTCTTATTTTTTTTGGTTTAAATAGTGATTGATAGATATGAAAAAACAACTCTCCAACAAAAACAATAAAAAGATTAAAAGTTTTATATATTTTATAGCTTTTTTCTCCAACTTTATAAATGAAGTTCTCTTTTTGTTTCTCTTGTTCTTTTTGTTCAAAGTTGTTCCAATAAAACAAAAATATATTTCTATATTTATCTGCATCTTCAAAATCTAATTGATGTTCTTGTAGAAGTTTTAATTTTGAAACCAAAAATATAGCTGATGAACTATCAAGCTCTTTTAAATCTTTAAAAGAGATAGTAAGATTTTTATTTCTGTGAAAAACAATATCTTTAAATGAGTTTACAATCTTTGAAAGATTCTTTATATTCCACTCATCTTGAAGCTTTAAAATATAGTTATTTTCATTTTTCTCAAGGATGAAATATTTACTCTTTTTCATAATACCTTTCTCTTTTTTTAATAAACTAAAAAGAAGTTTACCAAAATTTTATAAAAAGTATCTTTCTAGAAAGATTTATTTTAATTTATTAAATCCAACTCTTCGCTAATATCTTTGATTAATTTTGAAAGTGGGCGTTTATGTAAATCTTCTAAAATATAAATTCCAAATAAATCTTGTTTTATCTCTTCTTGTGTTTTTTGTGTTAAATCTGATAACTCTTTTATTCTACTATCTGGATATTCTCTTCTTTTTTGAATCATTTCCAAAACTTTATATTTATGGTAATCATATCTATTATTTAAATTTAAACTCTCAATATATTTATCATATTTGTTTGAATAATTTTCTACTAATTTTACATAGAAATCCTCTTCTTTTTCTATTTGAAGATTTGAATTTGAAATAAATGATTTAAACTTTACTCTTTCATCAAAATCAAAATCTTTATTTGTTGGAGAGAACTCAAATAGTATTTTTGAATCTTTAACTTTACTATTACATATATAACAGCTAGGGACTAGATTGTATAAACTCAATCCCAAAAATGGATAATCTGCTTTTTCTAAAACATGATCTAAAGTAAAAGCATTTTTTGTTACATTATTTTTTTGAAAGTATTTATAAAATCAATATTGCAGTAATAACAAGTGTGAACTTCTACATTTTCTTGAAAGAATTTTGATATTTTAGGTTGTAGTTTTGAGATTAAAGGTAAAGAGTTATTTATTTTAGATTTATCATAATTAAAAAACCTTTTAATTTTATTATCATTTTTTTTACCAAGCTTATTTTTAATCTCTATAAGTTTTTCAAAATTTCCACAAAGAATCTCTTTTAATTCATAAATTAATAACTTTTTATAATGCTTATTATAATACTCTTCTAAAGTTAAACCATTAAATTTATCAGCTTTACTTTTTGCAATTTCTTTATAATAGTTATCTTCTGAATTTGATGAATAATTTATTTTTAACATCTTATTTTCTCAATTGCTCAATTTGAGCCTCTAGTCTTTTTATCTCTTCCTCTTTTGCTTTATCATTTCCTAAAACTATCTTTTCTATTTCTATTAAATGATTTTTAATCACTTGTTTTAAATAGTCATCTCCGATAATTGATTGAATTTGCCAAAATTGGCTTTTATGCTCTTTTTCATAAATTTCTTTTTCTTCATCTCTTTGATTTTTGTTTTCTTCTTTAGTTAGTTCTTTTTTCAAAAGTTCTTCATGATATTTTATAATTGATTGAATCTTCTCTTTCGCAAACTCACCCATAAGCCCCTTTTTCATAAAAAATCCATGAGAAAGTAAAGTATGAATATTTGCTCCGAAAGTCTGTTTTCCATCTTCAAAAGGATAAACTTGTTTTCCTTTTTCTAAAAAAATCACATTTTCTTTTGGTAGGTCTTAAAGAATGAATGGGGAATGAGAAGTTATAATAAAATGAAGTTTTTTACCAAAATTAGAAAATATATTTATCAATTCTTTAACATACTTTTTTTGCCAATATGGATGAATACCTAAGTCTGGTTCATCTAACAATATTAAACAATTTGTATTTCTTTCTTTTAATTTTTCATATACTAGAATCATGTCAATAAATTGTTTTCTTTCTCCATTACTTAAATGGAAAATATTTCTCTCTAATTCATCATATAACATCACACTTATTACTTCATCTTTAAGTAGTTCAAAAAAAATGTCTTTATTGTTATTTAAGTAATTATTTATAAAATCTTTTATTTCATAACCATTTCCTTTAATAGAACCTTCGTTCCTATGATTATCTTTTAGTTTTTTAAAAAATATTTTTTTATCTTCTGAGAATTCTTTTATATTTTCATCTTTAAAACTCAATATAACCCTAGTTGGAGTGAAATTAAATTTTAAATTAATTTTTTCTTTGAAAATTTGAAAAATTTTTTTATAGATGTTTTGCTGTAATTTACCTAAATTTAGTATTTCAAAATTTTTACCTTGTAAACAATCTTTAATATAAAGATTTGAATTAGATGTTCCAATATCACAAAAACTACGAAAGTCAATTACATTTGCAGTTTTTATTACATCAGAACTTAGGGATATGCGATTTATTAATTTACTTTTAATATATTTTACTTTACATTCAATTTCTTTTCTAGATGAAATATAAAATTGATTTTCATCTATGTACATTATAATATGATTAGAAGTTTGACTTAAAACATCTTCTATTATACTACTTTTTCCACTCCCATTCTCCCCAACAATAGCAGTAATATTTATATTATCAGGAAAAATACTGATATAATCTTTATTTTCATTTATTGTTAATTCATTTTTCTCTTCATCATATTCACATCTAAACCTAGGCGAAAAACTAAACCCCTGCTTATGTATATTTTTATACTTTTCAACCCACAAATAAACTAATTCCATAGAAAACTCTCTTTTAGATAATTTTTGATTAATCTTAGTCAAAAAGTTCTAAATTGTGATTTAATAGCACTTTACATTTCTTTGGCTATAATTTTTCAAAATTTTAAAAAAATATATAAGAAAAAAGGATATAAAATGCCACTATTAGATAGTTTTAGAGTTGATCACACAATTATGCCTTCACCTGCTGTGAGAGTTGCAAAAACTATGCAAACTCCAAAAGGAGATATTATCACTGTTTTTGATTTAAGATTTTATAAACCAAATGAAAAAATGATGAGTGAAAAAGGAACTCACACTTTAGAGCATCTATTTGCTGGATTTATTAGAAATCATTTAAACTCTTCATCTGTTGAGATAATTGATGTTTCTCCAATGGGTTGTAGAACTGGATTTTATATGAGTTTAATTGGAGAACCAAAAGAACAAACAGTTGCTCTAGCTTGGGAAAATGCTATGAAAGATGTTTTAAATGTAAAAACTCAAGATGATATTCCAGAGTTAAATATTTTTCAATGTGGAACTTGTGAAATGCACTCACTTGATGAAGCAAAAGAGATTGCAAATGATATTTTAAATACAAAAATTGGCATTATGTCAAATGAAAAGTTATTTTTAAGTGATGAAAAGTTAGCAAGTTTAGGAAACTAAAATGATAAATATCTCAATTTTCCAAATGGATTATCTATTTGGAAAATAGTCAAAATATTTTAGTATCTACAGAAGATGGCTCAAATACTCTATATTCAAAAAAATATAATCAACACTTTCACAATACGAAAGATGGTGCTATAAACGAAGCTTTACATAAGCATATTTTTCCAGCTTTTTTATATCATCAAAATAAAAAAGAACTAAATATTTTAGATATCTGTTTTGGTTTGGGTTACAATAGTTTTGCAACTATTTTTTATATCTTAGAAAATAATCTTGATATAAAAATAAATATCTACTCTCCAGAGCTTGATTTTGATTTAATAAAATCTTTACAAAACTTCTCATATCCAAAAGAGTTTGAAAAATTTAGAAATATTATAAATGAACTATCACTTAATCAAAAATATGAAGATGAAAAAATAAAGATAGAGCTTTTTATAGGTGATGCAAGAGAAGTTTTAAAAACTTTTCCAAACAACTTTTTTGATATAGTTTATCAAGATGCTTTTTCAAGTGAAGTAAATTATGAACTTTGGACAAAAGAGTATTTTGAAGATATTTATAAAATATCTAAAAAAGATTGTATTATCACAACTTATGCCATTGCAACTCCTATTAGATTATCAATGTATGAAGCTGGTTTTAAAATATATCAAGATAGAGCTTTAAATAAAAAAATATCTCTAGGATTTAAAAAAGAACAAAATAGTATGGGAAAAGTTGTAAATATGGAGTGGAAACAAGTTGTAAATAAAGAGCTAAAAGCCCTTTATGATTAAAGAGTTGAAACTCTATCCAAAATATATTTTTGTAAATCCCTTTTTGGTACTTCTTCTTTTAAAGCTTGTTGAAAAATAGAGTTTATCTTTGAAGAGTACTCTTTATATGAAAAATATGGAAAATGTAAACTCCATGCTTTTTGAATACTTTGCTTTGTCATACTTGTTTTTAGAAAATCTATAAAATAATTAAAACCCATAAAAATTAAAGCTGTTATTATCATAGCTCCTAAAATAGAAATATGTGGGTCAATATTTGCTAAAGGTTTATGAGTAAGCAAAGATAATGGCACTAAAAAAGATAAAACTAAAGCTATATAAACAAAATAAGCTCTTGTAAGTTTTAATCTAAAACCTAATCTTGTACTATCTGCTTCAAGTCCATTGCTATGCTGTATTGAAGCAACTAATAAGTCTTTTAAAAGTACTGGCTGTTTAGACTTTGAATAAACAAAATCTAAAATCATAGTCAAAATGCTTTTTTCTCTCATATCTTTTCCTAAAAATTAATTTTGTATTTTATCTTACTTTATTAAAATTAGAGTTAAAAACTCCTAATCTGTTGATAATAATTTTCAAGGTACAATCACAAAAAAATATAAAGGAATAGAATGAAATGTATTGAAAGTAAATTATCAGGTTTAAGTTCTGATCTTGGAAAACTAATTTTAAGATTAACTATTGGTGGTCTTATGCTATTTCACGGTTGGGCAAAGATAATTGGTGGAATTGATGGTATTAAATTTCTAACTACAAAAGCTGGTTTTCCAGAATTCTTTGCTTATGGTGTTTATTTAGGTGAAGTTTTATTTCCACTTATGATTGTTTTAGGAATTTTTGTAAGAACTTCTGCTCTGTTTCTTGCTCTTACTATGGTTGCTGCTATATTTTTAGCTCATAGCCATGAAATTTTTGCTTTAAGTAAATCAGGTGGTCCTGTGATTGAACTAGCTTTAATCTACCTTTTAGGTTCTATTGCAATTATGTTTATTGGTTCAGGAAAATATAGCTTAAAGGCATAATATAAAAGAAGTGAATTTATCTCACTTCTTTTTATACATTATAATAATTTGCTTCTTTGTTGTGGACAACAATTGCACAAGTTGTTTGTTCTGGATGCATTTGAAAAGTCTCACTTATTTCAATTCCAAACTCTTCTGGATTTAATAAATCAAAAATATCTCTACTTTGACTAAGTTCTGGACAAGCTGCATAACCTGGAGAATATCTACATCCTACATATTGTTTCATCTGAACATCACTTATTTTATGACCTTCATTTGGAACTATATTCCAATCAAGTCTTATTTGTTTGTGTAAAACCTCAGCTAAAGCTTCTGCTAATTCAACTCCAACACCATGAATTTGATAATATTTTGTAAACTCACCTTTATCATAAAATTCTCTTTCATAATCACTTATTTTAAGTCCTGCACTTGCAAGTGTAAATCCTATAACATCTAATCTATCATTTGCAAAAAAGTCAGCAATACATCTAAAAGGTTTTCTTCTTTGCCTTGGAAACTCCATCACTTTTATAGCTTCACTTAAAGCTGGAACATTTTTTGCCTCTTCAAGATTGTTATAACTATATTTTTTATCAAAAATATATAGTTTATTATCTTTTGCAATACAAGGGAAATAGCTATGAATAGCTATTGGATCAAATACTTTTTTACTAATTAACTCTTCTTTTATAGCTTCATAAGTTGGTTCTACAACTTCTCTTTCATATTTCATAAATACTTCAGGAGTCTGTTTTCCTCTTTTATATCCCCATCTTTGCCTAAATAATACTCTATGATTTATCCAAGAAAAAATAAGCTCTTTATCAAGTTCATCACCTGTTTTTGCAACTCTGTGCCAATATGGTGGAACAATAAATGTTCTTTCTGGCATAGAAATCTCCTCATATGGAGGAATTTCTACTACTTCTTTCTCTACTTTATCACTTGTATCAATTCTTTCAATTAAATCAGAAGCCATTTTTGTATCAAGTTCTCCACCTTTTTCTACTCTTTGCATAGCTATAACACCATCAAAGGCATCTCTACAATAAAATATTGGTCCATCATAAATTGTTCTACAATAATCATCTACAAAGCTTTTTGTAAGAGCAGCTCCACCAAGCATAACAGGAATTTTAAGTCCAAGTTTTTGCATCTCTTCAAGATTTTCTTTCATAACAGCTGTACTTTTTACAAGTAATCCACTCATTCCAATTGCATCTGCATTATGCTCTTTTGCAGCTTCTATAAATTTTGATAAATCAGCTTTAATTCCTATGTTTATAATCTTAAATCCATTATTACTTAAAATAATATCAACTAAGTTTTTACCAACATCATGAACATCTCCTTTAACTGTACCAATCACCATAGTTGTTTCACTTGCTTTTTCTTGTTTTGGCAAATATGGATTTAAAGCATCAACAGTTGTTTTCATAGTTTCTGCACTTTGAAGAACAAATGGAAGTTGCATCTGTCCACTTCCAAATAGCTCTCCTATTACTTTCATTCCATCAATCAACCACTCATTTACAATAATTTCAGGAGCCATCAAATCTTTTAGTTCAAGAACTAAAGGTATCATTCTTTCTTTGTCTCCATCTAAAAGTAATTTCTTTACTTTTTCTTCTGGACTTAAATTTTGATACTCTTCATCACTTTGCTCTGCTTTATCTTCAACATTTGAAAAATGCTCAATAAATTTAAATAGTGGATCACCATCTTTTTGATTATTAAATATTAAATCATCACAAGCTTTTTTATCTTCATCGCTTATTTTATTTAGAGGAATAATATGTTTTACATTTACAATAGCACTTGTAAGTCCTGCTTTTACACAATGATCAAGATAGATAGAGTTTAGATAAATTCTTGCATTTTGAGCAAGTCCAAAAGATATATTTGATAATCCAAGTGTTGTTCCAGCTTCTGGATGTCTTATTTGAAACTCTCTTATTGCTTCCATTGTTTCTATTCCAGCTGTTCTGTACTCTTCATCTCCACTACCAATAGTAAATGTAAGCATATCAAATACTAAATCAGCAGGATCAAAACCATGTCTATTTACACATAAATCAAAAATTCTCTCTGCAACTTCAAGTTTTCTCTCTTTTGATTTTGCCATTCCAATTTCATCAATAACCAAACATACAAGAGCTGCACCAAATTTCTTTGCTAGTTTACAAACCTCATCAAACTTCTCTTCACCATCTTCAAGATTTACTGAGTTTATAATACATCTTCCACCAATTTGTTTTAAAGCAGATTCTAGAGCTTTTATTTGAGTTGAATCAGGCATCAGTGGAAGTGAAATTTTTTGAGAATATAAAGCAACAACTTTATCCATATCTTCTCTTTCATCACGCCCAGCAAATCCAACACTCACATCAATAACATGAGCTCCAGCTCGTACTTGTTGCTGTGCAACACTTAAGGTTCCTTCATAATCGTTTGCCTTTAAAAGTTCTCTAAAAGCTTTACTTCCTGTTGCATTACTTCTTTCACCAATTAAAAGTGGTGCTGGTTCTTGTTTTAATGGAACAATATTAAATAAAGATGCCAATGATGCTTTTAAAAATCCATTAGGAGATTTTGGAACAATATCATTTACAGCTTCACTTAATTGCTTTATATGCTCAGGTGTTGTTCCACAACATCCACCTAAAAATGCAACTCCATTTATCTCTAAAAAACTTTTTTGTAAACTTGTAAACTCTTCAGGTCCCATTGGATAAAAACTTTTTCCACCTCTATTTTGTGGAAGCCCTGCATTTGCATGAACTGAAATAGGAAATCTTGAAACTTCACTAAGTGCTTTTATATGCTTCTCAACTTGAACAGGTCCTGTTCCACAGTTAAATCCTAAAGATAAAATATTAAAAGGTTTTAAGATAGCAGCTATTGCTTGTGCATCTGTTCCTATTAGCATTGTTCCATTTAATTCAATAGTTACTGAAACCATAATAGGAATTTGTGGTGCAACATCATTTAATGCATGTAAAGCTGCTTTTATTTGAAGTGGATCTTGACAAGTTTCAAGTAAAAAAACATCTGTTCCACCATCAGCTAAACCTTGAGCCATTATTTTATAACCATCATACATATAATCATAAGTAATATGTCCAAGTGATGGAAGTTTTGTACCTGGTCCAACAGAAGCTAATACAAATTTTGGACTCTCTTTTGTATCATATTTTGAAATAGCTTTTTTTGCTTGAATAGCTGCTAATTTTGATAATTCATAAGACATATGACCAATTTCATACTCATCTAAAACCCAAGGCATACTTCCAAAAGTGTTTGTAGATATAAAATTTGCACCTGCTTTTGCATAATTTTCATAAATCTCTTCCAAAATATGTGGAGCTGTTAGATTTAGTAGTTCATTACAGCCTTCTAAATCATTGCCTTCAAATTGCCAATATTCATTTTTTATCTCTCTTGCTTGAAGCTGTGTTCCCATTGCTCCATCAATAATTAAGACTTGTTTTTTTATTAACTCTTCAATTTTTTTTAACATCTTTTCTCTTTTTATCTATCTTAAAATCTACTTTCTACAATCTGTTCTTGCATTGTCTATTAAAACTATATATATTTTATCTTCATATTTTGTGATATAAAAAATCATTTGTGAAAGAGTAACAACTTCATAAGAGTTATTTATAATATGTTTTATGAACTTTTGTTCTTCTTTTTTATTTACTTCATAGTTTTTTAGATATTTAATATCTTTTCTTAGTACAAAAACTCCCTCTTCATTCCAGCCATAATTTAAATCTAAATCATAACTACAATTAAATTGTACCTCTTTACTTTGTATATCAAAAGGTTTTACAAATCTATCAATCTCATCTAAGAAATCACTTTTTTCTATAATAAGACTTTTTTCTTTATTATATCTTACTTGATAAAATCCAAAATCTTTATTTAGATATCTCTTATTTAAGTTCTCTAAATCATTCTCTTTCATAAGTTTAATAATATGATTAATTTCATTTTTCATATCATCATTTGGACTTTTCCAAAAAGAACCATCAAATTTTAATGAACAAGCTGAAAAGAAAAGTACAAAAAGAATAAAAATACAATTTTTTATCATCATTTTCCCATATGTTTTTTAAAAATTAATATTACATTGTTTCTTCTTAGAACTTAGTTTAATTTGCTTTTAGCTAAGATTATAGACTTAAAAAATTCAAATCTTTAGGAAAAGAAAATGAACGAAGCTAAATATATATGGATGGATGGAGAATTTACTCCTTGGCATGAAGCAAAAGTACATGTACTATCTCATACTTTACATTATGGAAATGGAGCTATTGAAGGAACAAAAGCTTATAAAACTGTTGATGGAAGATGTGCAATATTTAAATTAAACGAGCACACACAAAGGCTTTTAAACTCTTCAAAAATGACTTTAATGGATGTTCCATTTTCTCTTGAAGAATTAAACAAAGCACAAGTAGAATTATTACAAAAAAATGAACTTACAAACGGTGCATATATAAGACCACTTGTTTATTTAGGTTATGGTGTGATGGGTCTTTATCATAAAGATGCTCCTGTAAAAGTATCAATTTCTGCTTGGGAATGGGGAGCATATCTTGGAGAGGAAGGTTTAAAAAAAGGTGTAAGAGTTAAAATTTCTTCATTTACAAGAACTCCAAATACTTCAGGAATGGGAAAAGCAAAATCTGTTGCAAACTATATGAATTCTCAAATGGCAAAGTTTGAAGCTGTTGAAGCTGGATATGATGAAGCTTTATTAAGAGATGACCAAGGATATATCGCTGAAGCAAGTGGTGCTTGTTTTTTCATTGTTAAAAATGGAAAGTTAATCTCTCCACCAAATGATAACTCTTTAGAATCAATTACTCAAGCAACTGCTATTGATTTAGCACTTGATATGGGAATTGAAGTTATTAGAAGAAGAATAACTAGAGAAGAGATCTATGTAGCAGATGAAGCATTTTTCACAGGAACAGCTGCTGAAATTACTCCGATTAGAGAAGTTGATGCAAGAGTTATTGGGTCTGGAAGTAGAGGTCCTATTACAGAAAAGATTCAAAATGCATATTTTGATGCTGTATGTGGTAAAAACCCAAAATACATAAAGTATTTAACATATATTAACTAATTTTTATTAGTATAATTAAAAAATTTATTAAGGAAAGATATGCCAATAGATAACGACTATTTTAAAAACCGACAGCAAGGGAATAATAACAATAAAAATTCAAATGGAGGAAACTTTCAACCACCATTTGAAACTCCTGAGTTTTTTAAGAATTTAGGAAAAAAAGCAGGATTACTATATCTTGTAATTATCATAATTGGTGCTTTATTCTTATTTAAACCATTTGTTATTATTGAATCTGGACAAGTTGGTATTAAAGCAACAACTGGTAAATACGATAAAGAGCCTTTAAATCCAGGTTTCCATTTCTATATTCCAGTTATTCAAAAAGTAATTGTAGTTGATACAAAAGTAAGATTACTTACATATATGAGTACACAAAACATAGGTTCTTTTGATCAAAGTATTAAAAATAATCCAGCAATAAATGTTCTAGATTCAAGAGGATTACCAATTTCTATTGAATTAACTGTTCAGTATAATATTATTGCAAATGGTGTACCTGAAACAATAGCAACTTGGGGACCTTCTTGGGAAGATAAGATTGTAAATCAAGTTGTTGGAGAAGTTTCAAGAAGTGTTCTTGGTGGATATAATGCAGAAGTTTTACCAATGAAAAGAAATGATGTAGCTGAAAGTCTTGATAGACTAATCAAAGAAAAAGTAACAGAAAGATCAAAAAATGCAGTTATTGTTGAGTCTGTTCAATTAAAAGAGATTGTTTTACCAGAAAAGATTAAAGAGCAAATTGAGAAAGTTCAAATTGCAAATCAAGAATCTGAAAGAGTAAGATATGAAGTTTTAAGAGCAAAACAAGAAGCTGAAAAAAGAGCAGCACTTGCAAGTGGAGAAGCTGAAGCAAAAAGAATTGAAGCTCAAGGTAAAGCTGATGCTGTAACTATTGAAGCTCAAGCTCAAGCTAAAGCAAATAAATTAATTTCTCAAAGCTTAACTCCTCATTTACTTCAAATGCAACAAATTGAAGTTCAAGGAAGATTTAACGATGCTCTAAGAGAAAATAAAGATGCAAAAATATTCTTAACTCCTGGTGGTTCTACACCAAATATTTGGGTAGATACAAAAGATAAAAATAGAGATACTGTTTTAAATAATAAATAATAAAAGAGGAATAAATGAAAAGAGTGCTTATATGTTTTTTAACACTAGCCTCTTTTTCTCTTTGTACAGAAAATACAATTATTGATCTAACTCCTCATATTGACTACTCTGATGCTCAAAGATATGAAAAAGACTTTCCATCAAAACCAGTAAAAAAAAGAGAAGAAAAGAAAAGTGCTTTTGATTTAAGTGTTGATGTTGATGTAAATAAAGAAGAACAAACTATTGATAAGTTTAAATTTGATGTACAAACAGAATTTAAAGGTATAAACTAATGGAAATTTTAGAAAGAATCGACTGGGAAAAGATGAATAATTTAATCCCTGTTATAACTCAAGACAATAAATCAAATGAAGTTTTAATGCTTGCATACACAAACAAAGATGCTTTAAAATTAAGTTTGGAAACTGGTTTTGCACACTATTTTAGTAGAAGTAAACAAAGAATTTGGAAAAAAGGTGAAAGCTCAAATCATACTCAAGAGATTGTAGATATTTTTTTAGATTGTGATAATGATACTTTATTATTTAAAGTTAATCAAAAAGGTGTTGCTTGTCATACAGGAAGAGAATCTTGCTTTTTCCAAAATATTAAAACAGATAAAGTTATTTCTGAAATAAAAGTTGATACAAATTATGGAGTTATTGATTCTCTTTACCATACTATCCAAAATAGGAAAAATGAAGATAGCACTAAGTCTTATACAGCAAAGCTTTTAAAGGGAGACACTAACTCTATGCTTAAGAAAATAGTTGAAGAATCTGGAGAGTTTTGTTTTGCGATAAAAGATAAAAATGAAAATGAATCAATCTACGAAGCTGCCGATATTGTTTACCATGTTTTAGTAGCACTTGCTAGTTTAAATATAGATCCTGACAGAGTAAAACAAGAGCTAAAAAGAAGATTTAATATTTCAGGAATAGAAGAGAAAAATTCTAGAAAAGTTTAAAAAAAGATTAAAACTTCTTATACAACTAAGTTGCATTTAATAATTGCTCGTTATAATGCACAAAATCAAAACTAGTATAAGGAGTTATTAATGACGAATAGTTGTCAGCACTGCTCTAAAAAAATACCAATCTCAAAGGTTTTTTGCTCACCTATTTGCAAAGAGAATTTCTTTCAAAAAATTGCAATATCGGTTCCAAAGCCATTTGTAAAGAAATTATATTTTTTCTGTACAGAAGAAGAGAAAGATTATGAGATTAAAACTTTTGCCAAAAGACATAATTGGCATGAAGAGCTTGTACTTGAAAAAGTTGAAGAACTATTTCAAGAATATTATAAGTGTGGTTAATTTCCACACTTCTACTTAACAAATATGGCACTTTTAGATAATCAAAAAAATATTTTACCACTTAGCTCAATAGCAGAACTTTTAGATAGCAAAACAAGAACTTTAAAAATGTATGAAGAAAAAATGCTATTACCACTTGATGAAGATAGAAAAGTAAAAAGATTATACTCTATTGATGATATAAAAATGATAGCTTTTGTTCACTATTTAGCCTCAATAAAAAGAATAAACTCAAATGGAATTTTATATATTTTATCTATGATAGAAGATAATATGGATGAAAAACATAAACTTGCATTTTTAAAACGAATTGATGAAAAGTTTGAAACTCTTTCAAGTAAAGATTCTGAAACTCCTCAACATTTCTAAAAAAACACAATACATTTAACTCTCTTTTACATAATTACTATATCTTAAAAATAGATAATAATAAAATTATATAAGCTCATTTTTATTTATTAATGTTATAAGCAATCACACTTCTTGTAAAAATATTATATATATTATGTAATATTTTTACATATTTTATGTGAAAAAGGAACATCATGAGTGTAAATATAACTTTAAAAAAACCAGACAAAAGTAACTCCAAGGAGATATTTAAAATTATAAAAGAGTCAAGAACTTTGGATTTGAACTCTGAATATCTATATTTACTTTTATCTACTCACTTTCAAGACTCTTGTAGTCTTGCTTTTATTAAAGATGAATTAGCATCACTTGTTTTAGCTTACTATCTTCCAAAT
The DNA here is from genome assembly GCF_004214815.1 of Aliarcobacter thereius LMG 24486. Lineage (NCBI taxonomy): Bacteria > Pseudomonadati > Campylobacterota > Epsilonproteobacteria > Campylobacterales > Arcobacteraceae > Aliarcobacter > Aliarcobacter thereius. The sequence goes on along the minus strand of NZ_CP035926.1, from coordinate 118,973 downwards.
GAATCTAAAACTCTATTTATTTGGCAAATAGCAACAAAAAAAGAATTTAGAGGGAATAATCTAACTCTAAAACTATTAGAAGATATTGTTTCTAGAAAAGAAATAAATAAACTAATCACAACTGTAAGTCCAAACAATATTGCTTCAAGCAAGATATTTGAGAAATTTGCAAAAAATAATAATTCTGAACTTACAAAATCTATACTCTTTTCAAAAGATGATTTTCTAAATTCACATGAAGATGAAGTTTTATTCACAATACATTTAAAAGGAGAAAAAAATGAGAATATTTGAAAAACTAGAATCCGAGGTAAGAGGTTATATAAGAAATTTCCCAACAGTTTTTGAAAAAGCAAAAGGTTCAATTCTAACAGATGAACAAGGAGTTGATTATATTGATTTTTTTGCAGGAGCAGGTACACTAAATTATGGACACAATAACCAACATGTTTCAGATGCTTTGCTAAAATATATACAAAATGATGGAATTATTCATGGTCTTGATATGGCAACAAAAGCAAAAAAAGAGTTCTTGCAATCTTTTGAATCAACTATATTAAAAACGAGAAATTTAGAATATAAAGTTCAATTTACAGGACCAACAGGAACAAATGCTGTTGAAACTGCTTTAAAACTTGCAAGATTAGTAAAAAAAAGAAGCAATGTAGTTGCTTTTACAAATGGTTACCACGGGCTTAGTCAGGGAAGTTTAGCAGTTACAGGAAATAATCAATATAGAGATGAGAGCTATATAAGTAGAATAAATGCAACTTTTATGCCATTTGATGGATATTTTGATGATTCTAATACTTTAAAATATTTTAGAAAATTCATTGAAGATAGTAGTAGTGGGGTTGATTTACCAGCAGCTGTTATAGTTGAGACTATTCAAGGAGAAGGTGGAATTAATGTAGCTTCAAAAAAGTGGCTTCAAGAGTTAGATTCTATTTGTAAAGAGTTTGATATTTTATTAATAATTGATGATATTCAAGTAGGAAATGGAAGAAGTGGAGAGTTCTTTTCTTTTGAATTTGCTGGAATAAAACCAGATATGATTACTCTTTCTAAATCAATTGGAGGTGGACTTCCTATGGCTCTTTTACTTTTTAGACCTGATTTAGATCAATGGAAACCAGGTGAACATACTGGAACATTTAGAGGAAATAACTTAGCTTTTGTTGCTTCTAAAGTTTTAATTGAGACTTACTGGAAAAACGACAATATCTCCAAAGCAGTAAAATATAAAGAGAAAATACTAAAAGATAGTTTAGAAAAAATTGCGAATAAATATAAAAACTCTTATGATATTGAAGTTAGAGGAAGAGGCTTAGTTTATGGTTTTGAGATAAAAAATGATAAATCAATGGCTAGTGATATCTCAAAATATGCTTTTGAAGAAAAACTTATTATTGAAACTTGTGGAAGTGAAAGTCAAGTTGTAAAATTTTTACCTCCACTTCTAATTGAAGAAGAACTTTTAAAAGAGGGCTTAGCTAGATTTGAAAAAGCTGTGGATAAATTGATAGTTTGTAGAGAAAATAATCTTAAAGGGGAGTTTTAATGATAGTTAGGAATATTAAAGATATTATTGGAACAGATAAAGAAGTTTTTGCAAAAGATGGACAATGGTCAAGCAGAAGAATGCTTTTAAAAAGTGATAATATGGGATTTTCTTTTCATGAAACAATAATTAAAGCAAATACTAAAACACATATTCACTATAAAAATCATCTTGAAGCTGTTTATTGTGTAGCTGGAAATGGGAAAATAGAAGATTTAAAAACAGGAAAAATTCACAAAATTTATGATGGAATTATGTATGCTTTAAATAAAAATGATGAACATAATTTATATGGTGGAAGTGAAGATATGAGACTTATTTGTGTATTTAATCCTCCCATTAAAGGAACTGAAAACCATGATGAAAACGGTGTTTATCCACTTGTTGATTAATAAATAGTACAATTTGGATTCATAAAAGGAGTTTTATATGCTTAGATTATTAATTATTTCATTATTTGCTTTATTGTTTATTTCTTGTACAACAAAATCAAATTTAATGCAAGATGAATTTACAGTTTCTAAAAAACAAAATACTTATGATACTTGTGCAAATTTCTCATTTATTAGTTTGAGTAATGATGAGGAATATGGAAAAATATTTACAGAATATATAAATCTTGATTCTTCTTGTAAATGGAATGGTCTTGCTAGAGGATATTTTGTAGCACTATTTATGGATACAATTAAAGCAAACTCTTATAAACTTATTGAACAAAAAGAGTTTAAAAATCTTGAAGTTCTTACTTATATTGTAGATGAAAAGTATTATGTAAATATTATCAATTCTTACTCTGTTTTTGAAGATAAACTAATGATAGATTATAATGGAATTTACTCTACATTTTTAATACAAAACTATGAAAAAGATTATGTAAATATCTATTTAGATAAAGATAGACTTAATAAAAAGTATTTTAATAGTTTAGTAAAATTTAATTTTTTTAAATCATATTTTTCAAAAGAGAGTTCAAATTTTGATAAATAATAAAAGAGAAACTATCTAGTATCTCTTTTATTTAAATTAATTTAATGGCAACCACATCCTGAACCACAACCACCTGATTGTTTTGCTTGATGTTCAGCTTTTATTTTTTGTCCTTCAGTTGAACAAGCACTTACTCCAGCTGGCATAATTGGTTGAATAGACTCATTTGAAATTTCACCTTGATTATCAAGCATTGAAATTATTTTATCAGCAGCCATCATATATCTTTTTGCACTTATTGATTCAGGTTCAAAATATACTATTGGTTTTCCACTATCTCCACCAAGTCTAATTGCTGGTTCTATTGGTAGATGAGCTAAAACTTGAGTATTGTACTCTTTTGCCAAATCATCACAAGTACCTCTTCCAAAGATATCTGATTCTGTATTACATGATGGACATATAAATCCACTCATATTTTCAACAATTCCAGCTACTGGAATATGAAGTTTTGTAAACATATCTAAAGATCTTCTACTGTCATCAAGAGCTACATGTTGTGGAGTTGTTACATTTATTCCAGCACTTACAGGTACACTTTGTGCTAAAGTCAATTGTGCATCTCCTGTTCCTGGTGGCATATCAATATATAATATATCTAACTCTTCCCACAAAATATCTGTTAATAGTTGTTGAATAGCTTTCATAACCATTGCACCTCTCCAAATAACAGCTTCGCCCTCTTTCATCAAAATACCCATAGACATAATATCCACACCATAAGCATTTAAAGGTTTTGCTCTATTTCCTACAACTTCAACTTCTACTCCATTTACTCCCATCATTCTAGGAATATTTGGTCCATAAATATCAGCATCTAGAATACCTACTTTTTTACCTTGCATTGCACTTGCAATTGCTAAGTTTACAGTTGTTGTTGATTTACCAACTCCACCTTTTCCTGAACTAACCATCACAATATGCTTAATTTGTGGAGTCATATTTTTTCCACTTACACTATTGCTTTTTTGTGCTTCAACTTTTGGTTTATTAAAAGTCAAAGTTACATTTAAATCTGATAATACTTTTGGAATCTCTCTTCTTAATTCATCTTCAACCTCTTTTGCTGTTGAAGTAATATCTAATAAAATATTACAGGCATTTGCTTCAAGTTTGATATCTTTTACAAATCCAAAATCAATAATTGATTTTGAGAAGCCTGGATATTTAACACTTTTTAAAGCTTCTTTTATATTTTCTATACTCATTTTAAATCCTTTTAAAATTGTAATTGCAATTATAGTTCAAATAGGATAATCTTTGTCTTAAATCAAACTACACAAGCTATAAGTTACTATTTCATATAATTTTGTTCAATTTAAAGGATAGTATAAAATGATTAAAGATTTCAATAATTTTATTGATAAAAGTAAAAAATTGCCAAGAAATATTGTAGATTTAGATAATTTCAGAAAATCATCATATAAAGAACCAAAAAAACTACTAAATATTATAAATGATGATTTAGCTTTAAAAGAAGAACTTTTAAAAATTGTAAAGTTTGATTTTATTGATTTTAAAGAGAATAAAAGAAATATTGTAAATCTTATAAAAATAACAAACTTGGAGTTTATTACATCTTTATGTACAGCAATTCAAATTTCAAGTATATTTCCTAAAAACCTTTTTGCTTATGCTATTACAAAAGATGAGTTTCTATATTCAAATGTTTTTTCTATCTATTTTGCAAACTATTGGTTAAGTAAAATTGATAAAAAGTTAAGAAGTAAAGTTTTACTTCCAGCTTTTTTGAAAAATATCTCAAAACCAATAATATCTTTGACTATTAGCAAGAATAGATCGATAGAACAATTTCTCGAAGAAGCTATTAATACAAATATTGAAAATGCTGAAGAGAAATTTATAGGATTTAAAAGTTCTATTCTCTCTTCTAATATTTTAAAATCTTTTGAATTAAGTCATAATCTTATTTTACCTATTTCTTACTCAAATAATTTAGAAGAAGCTCCTTCATTATTCTTAACTCCTTCAACTGTTTTATATGCAATTGATAATATTTCTAATCCTAAAAAACTTTTAAATGAAGAAGATATTTTAAAAAGTGTAGAAGTATTAAAAAGTATCAATTTTGAAACTGAACAGTTTTTAGAAGCTATAAATGAGATAAAAAGTAGCATAAGTAGATATATTAACTAATTTATAAGTAACATTTCGATACAGTTTGTAACTTTTTTACTCAAAGGAAATGAACTTGAAAGAGATTACATTAGTCGTTTTATGTGCAGGAAATTCAACAAGATTTGATAATTCTTGTAAAAAACAGTGGCTAAGAGTTGGTAATATTCCTTTATGGCTAGATGTTACTTCAAGATTAAGTTCTTATTCTGATTTCTCAGAAACAATTGTTGTCTCAAAAGAAGATGAGCTAAAATATATGCAAAATTTTAGTGATGATTTTATTTTTGTTAAAGGTGGAGATACAAGACAAGAATCTATAAAGAATGCTTTAGAGTTTGTAGATACAAAATATGTTTTAATAAGCGATGTTGCAAGATCTTGTATTCCAAAAGATATGTTTCTTAGAGTTTTAGATAAAAAATCTGAAGCATTTTGTGTAGTTCCTATTTTAGATGTAAGCGATACAGTAATTTATGAAAAAAATTGTATAAATAGAGATGAAGTTAAACTTATTCAAACTCCTCAATTATCACAAACTTCTATTTTAAAAGATGCATTAAATAGCAATATTGAATTTACAGATGAAAGTAGTGCTATAAAAAACAAAGGTTATGAAATCACTTATGTAAAAGGTGATATAAGAGCAAAAAAACTAACTTTTATTGATGATTTAAATGAAATACCTTGCTTAACTCCTCCTTCAAAAAACTTTTTTGTAGGTTTTGGTTTTGATATTCATAGTTTTGAAGAAGGCAAAGATATGTTTTTAGGTGGTGTAAAATTACCTTATGATTATGGATTTAAAGCTCATAGTGATGGAGATGTACTTTTACATTCCTTAATTGATGCTCTTTTAGGAGCTGTTGGGGCTGGAGATATTGGAGAGTTTTTTCCTGACAATGACCCAAAATATAAAAATATTGACTCAAAAGAACTTTTAAAATATATTTTAAGATTTATAAAAAATGTTGGATATGAAATTGTAAATGTTGATATCACAATTATTGCAGAAAAACCAAAAATAACTCCACATAAACAAGATATAAAATCAAGCTTATCAAATCTTTTAGAACTTTCTAAACAATTTATAAATGTAAAGGCTTCAACTTCTGAGAAACTTGGAAGTATTGGTAGAGCTGAAGGTGTTGTTGTACAAAGTGTAGTAAATTTAAAATATTATGAATGGAATAAGAAATGAATATATTAATAGTAGAAAATGAAGTTTATTTAGCCCAGAAAATTGTTTCAAGACTTCTTGATGATGGTCATAATTGTGATTTTGTTGAAAGTGTTCATCTTGAAAACATTACAAAAGATTACGATATTATTCTTTTATCAACTACAATTCCTAGTAATATTTGTAAAGCAATTATCAAAAAATATGCACAAAATTCAATAATTTTACTAATGGTATCTTATATATCTGATGAAACCGTAACAAATCCGATAAAAGATGGTGCAAAAGATTATATTATGAAACCATTTTTAATGGATGAACTTGTAAGAAAAATTTATCACTACAAAGATTGTAGATCAATGAGAAGAGAGCTTAGTGTTTTAAAAGAGTATTATGATTTTACTATGAATAATATTGATACAAATAATATAATTCTGCCACTCTCTTTTCCACTTATGATTGAAACAAATCACCAAAAACTTTCTGATAAAATTGTATTTGAAACAGCAAAAAAATTAGCTATGAGTATTGAATTTGATAGTTTTTCATCAAACTCATGGCAAAAAAAGATAACTAACTTAAATAATAAAACAATTCTTTATATATCAGATTATCATCTATTAAAAAAGAGTTCAAAAGAGCAACTAAATAAACAAATTGAAGATAAAAATGTAATAATATCTTCTTTTGAAGATAGTGAAGAGTTTATTTATAAGAAAATAGTTTTAAATAATGAAAATGTATCAAATGATGCAAATACAATTTTATCTATAAATGATTATGTAAAAATGGTAGTAAGCACTTATCAAAATAAATATCCAGATACAGAGCTTTCTAAAAAGCTAGGAATATCAAGAAAATCTCTTTGGGAAAAAAGAAAAAAACTAGATATTGAAAAAAAGAAATAAAAAGGTAATTATGAATTTTAGAAAATTTTTTTTAACAGTTGGATTTAGTGGTTTAAGTCCAAAAGCTCCTGGTACAGCTGGAAGTTTTGTATCTTTAATTTTAGCTCTTGCTCTACTTGAGTTTTTACACTCTTCAACTCTATTATTATTGGCAATTCTTATTTCAATTATTGCAGTAAAACAGATTAATATTTATGAAAAAGAAGTTGGTATTCATGATAGTAGTGAGATTGTTATAGATGAATTAGCTGGTATGTGGATTGCTCTTTCACTATCTGGAATAAATAATGAAAATATACTTATAACTGCTTCTCTTGCTTTTATATTTTTTAGATTATTTGATATTTGGAAACCCTCTATTATTGGTAAAATCGACAGAGATGTAAAAGGTGGATTGGGTGTAATGGGAGATGATATTCTTGCTGGAGTTTTCGCTGGTATTTGTACAGCTGGTTCTTGGCAATTAATAGATAAATTCTTACTTTAATCCTTAGTTACTATACATTTGTATAGTAACTAATTTATCTTATTTTACTAAAGATAAAAAATCTTTATAAATTTTAGAACCTGAAATAGGTGTAAATTCACAACTTAAAATATTTTTATTTTTATATTTAAATGCAACTACTTCATCATTAAATAGCTTACTATGTGTAGCTTCAAAAATATTGTTATTTACTTCTACTTTATAAGCTGTATTCATAGAAAAAATATCTACATTTTTGTCTGATAAAACTGGATGACTTCCAGATTTCACTGTTTTTAGCTCTTCAACTTTTAAATCATTTGCTAATGCTAAAATAAAATGTCCTAAACCAACTGCAAACATTGGAATATTTGCACTAATTAATGACTTAACTCCACTTATTTCTTCTTTATAAATATTTGGATTACCTGCACCTGAACTTAAAACAACACCACCAATATTTTTATCATTAAATCTTTTTACTATCTCTTCACTTTTTATATTATATGGTACAACTTCAACTTCAAGACCAGACTCTACTAGTTCATTTAAAAATGATTTTTTAACTCCAAAATCTACTACTAAAACTTTTTTATCGCTCATACTTGCTTTATTATACTCTTGAGTTTGACTATTCCAAGCCCCTGTTTTATGAATATAAGCCTCTTTTGTAGATAATTCTCTTATAAAATTAATTTCATTATAACTTTTTGATTCTTGTAAAAGTTCTTTCAGTTCATCTTTAGATGAAACTTCTGTTGAAGCTATCATCATCATTGAACCTTCTTCTCTTACTACTTTTGTTAAAAATCTTGTATCAATTTCGCAGATTCCAAGGATATTTTGTTCTTTTAAAAATTGTGCTAAACTTTTATCTGCTCTATAATTTGAATAGCTATCATGATATGTTCTTGCAATAACTCCAGCAACTTGTGCTTTTGAACTTTCCATATCTGCATCATTTATACCACTATTTCCTATCTCTACTGTTGTAAAGTTTACAAAAAGACCTGAATTTGATGGATCAGTTATTGTATCTTCATATCCAAATGTTGTATTATTATAAACTAATTTACCAATAGCAGTTTTACTTGCACCAAATGATTTCGCTTCTAAAAAAATACCATTTTCTAAATATATATAAATTTTTTGCATTAGATTAATCCTCTTTTAATTAGCTCCTCTTCGTAAAGCCTATGATAAACCATATCATAGTCATCAGTCCCAGGAATTAATTTTCTTTTGTAGTTTTTAAGTTTACTTAAAACCTCACTATCTGCTCTTTCAAACCCTTTTATAAAATCATCCATCGAACCAAATATAACATTTTTTACTTGGTTGTCCGAACATGTAAAGTGAATATAGTCCTCCTCCCATAAAAAATCAATAATTTTGTGAGCAATATCTGAAAATCTATCTTCATTATTCAGAATTACTCCAAAATCATTTGCAAGCCTTTTTTTAGTCATCCAAAAAAGTTGCCTTCTATCAGCATTTAAATACTCAATTTCATCTTCTTGATTATCTAAAATCTCTTCAACTTTTTCATTTAAAGCTGCTTCTTTTTCAATATCTTCATCTAAAATTCTCTCTATTTGCTCTTCGATACTTGCTTTATTTCTTCTTACTTCAACAAAGCTACAAGCTGTTAAATCTCTTGTAATCCTTCTTGCAATATAAGATGTATGGTGTACTCTTAATCTCATTTTAGCCCCTTATAATAGTATCATCTCGTTCAGGTGAAGTTGAGATTATCCCAACTTTTACATTTGTAATTTCTTCAATCTTCTCTATAAATTTCTTTGCATTTATTGGTAAGTCTTCATATTTTCTAATACCAACAACGCTGTCCCAACCATCAATCTCTTCATAAACTGCTTCTACATTATCCATATCAGATGGCATATAATTGATTTTCTCTCCATTATGAATATATGATACACACACTTTAATTTTTTCAAATCCATCAAGAACATCAAGTTTCATAAGTGCTAATTTATCACAACCATTTAATCTACTTGCATATCTTACAGAAACAGCATCAAACCAACCACATCTTCTTTTTCTTCCTGTAATTGCTCCAAACTCTTTTCCAACTTCACCCATTGTTATTCCAGCTTGTGTGAAATCTTCTGTTGGGAATGGTCCATTTCCAACTCTTGTACAATATGCTTTTACAATTCCAATAACTTCACCAATATCTTTTGGATTTAAACCAAGCCCTGTACAAGCTCCACCTGTAACTGTACTTGAAGATGTAACATATGGATAAGTTCCATGGTCTATATCTAAAAGTGTTCCTTGTGCACCTTCTAATAAAACTCTTTTATTCTCTTCAAGTGCTTTCCAAACCATATTTGTTGTATTTACAATATATGAAGAAAGTTTTTCTTTATAAGATTTTAATTCATTTAAAAGAGCTTCTTTATCTGGTGTAGCTATTTGTAATATATCAAAGATTGCTCTATTTTGCTCAAAGTAACTTATAATATCTTCACAAAGTTTAGCTGGATTTAAAAGTTCACCTACTCTAAATCCTGTTCTACTAACTTTCTCTGCATATGTAGGTCCAATCCCTTTTCCAGTTGTTCCAATAGCTTTATCACCTTTTAGTTTCTCTTTTGCTTGATCAATTTGTGCATGAAAAGCTAAATTTAGATGAGCTTTATCAGATATATATAATCTTCCTACTAAACTACCAAATTGACTCATCTCTCTTAATATATTCTCAGGAGATACAACAACTCCGTTTCCAATAACATTTACTGATTTTGGATTTAAGATTCCTGATGGAATTAATTGAAGTACATATTTTACTCCATCAACCCAAATTGTATGTCCTGCATTGTGTCCACCTTGGCTTCTACAAACCATATCATACTTTTGAGCAAGCATATCTACGATTTTACCTTTTCCTTCATCTCCCCATTGGATTCCTACAATTACATCTGCTTTCATTTCTTTCTTACCCTTCAATTATTTTTAATAAATTATCTGTATATAGTGCAAAACCTAAAGAGCTAATCCCTTCTGCTTCATACATTCCACCTCTACAAAGTACAAGGTTATCTTTGATTACTCTATAATATATATCATTATAATATTTCAAACTTCCATAATAAAGTGGTGCTATTATAATATTATTATAATCCACTTCTAAAGCCTTTTCTAAAAGTTTTAGAAGTTCATTTTTTATACTACTTGGAACAATCTGTATTACTTCTTCCAAAGATTTAATATCTTGAACTCTTAAAAGTTTTTCAAGCCAATCAATTTTTAAATCTATTAGCTTTGAAATATCTGCTTGTTTAAAGATCTCAATATCAATATTTAGCTCTTTACTTACTAGTTTTGGAACAATAATATTTGATATTTGCATTATTGGCTCTATTTTTAAAGCTTTTAAAATATCTGCTGTCAAATTTAAAATATCTGAAATATTATTATGCTCTATATATTCACAACCAATTTGATACTCTTCTTTTGAAGGATATGAAAATATTGGTTGTATATAAAACCATTTTTTTTGGTTTGTTGCTCTTCCTAATCTTTTTGTAATAATTCTCACAACATCCAAAGTAGAATCAGCTCTTAGTGAAACTTGTTCATTCTCTTCATCTGAAAACTTTATTAATTTTCTTTCATTTGCTATTGCTTGATGTTGAGAATAAGAGAAGTTTGGTGTTAAAATCTCTTCAAAACCATTTTTGTACAAAATATTACATACAAGATTTTCTAACTCTCTTTTAGCTCTAGCAAGCTTTCCGAAATAAAGTCTACTTCCTTTTGGGATCTCGTGTTCAAAAACCATTTATATTAATTTCCTTTATAAAATGTCTCTGCAAAAACTCTATTTGCTGTTCCATCAAAAGTTCTAATTCCTAGTTCATCTAGTACAAGTTCAGTAGCATTTACAGCCCATGAAGCTTCAAAATCTTCAACTAAGCCCATATGATTAATTCTAAATATTTTTCCAGCTAAATGATCTTGACCACCTGCTATATCAACATTATATTTTGTTTTTAATAGTTTTCTAATCTCATTTGATTGCTCTGTATAAGCTGTTGTCATTGCATTTGCTGGAACTTTTGGATAAATTCTAAAACCAATAGCTTTTAATGCTTCTTGAGTAGCTTTTGCTCTTTTATCTGTTTGCTTATATAAATTATCAAATCCAATCTCTTTAAATTTTTCTAAAATTGCTCCAAGTCCAATAATCAAAGTTGTAGCAGCTGTATATGCTGTTGTATTTTTCTTTTGATTTTTAATTTCACTTGCAAGATTAAAATAGTATCCTGCTGGTTTCTCTTCAATTTTAACAACTGCTTTATTTGATAATCCAATCATAGCAATACCTGGAGGCAACATAAATGCTTTTTGGCTTCCTGTAATTAATGCATCAATATTTGATGTATCAATTTTTTCAACACCTAAAGCTGTAATTCCATCAGCAATTATCATAATATTTGGATTTATTTTTTTAACTTCTTTTGCTATTTCTTCAACTGGATGTCTTAATCCACCAGCACTTTCACAAATTTGAATAAAAAGTGAATCTATATTTTTATCATTTTTAACAGCATTTATAACATCTTCAACACAAGCTGGAGTATCCCACTCTTGTTTTAACTCTGTATAATCAATATTAAATGCTTTACAAATCTTTCCAAATCTCTCTCCAAACTTACCTGAGTTTATTGTAAGTGCTTTTGTTCTTGTTAAGTTTGTAATACAAGCTTCCATTGCACCTGTACCACTTGAAGCCAAAATTAAAACTTCATTCATATCATAAATTTCAAGTAATAGTTTTCTAGTTTTTTCAAATATAGCTTCAAACTCTTTTGTTCTATGATGTATTGTAATATCACTCATTGCTTTTCTTGCAAATTCTGGTACAGGTGTAGGACCTGGAGTTAATAACATATTCTTATCCTTATAAATTTTTATCTTTCAATCAAAGCTGTAAATTCTAGCTAAAAAAATATTAAATTTTGGTAAGTAAAAAATTTATTAAATTTACTATTGACATTATTACTAATTAGTAATATAATTCTCTCCAAGTATTTTATTTCTATAAAATATAAATATTTATCTTAAAAAATAGGTTTAATTATGTTTAAAATGAAGTCATATGACACAAGAGTAAGTAAATCAATGAAAACAGTTGTTAGATTAGATAGAGTTTTTAATAGGATAAATAATATTACAGAAAATCATCTATCAAAAAATAATCTAACATTTAATCAATTTAAAGTATTGGAAGTTTTATATCATTTAGGTGATTTAAATACTGGTTCTATTACAAAACTTACATCAAGCACACCTGGAAACACAACTGTTGTTGTAAGAAATCTCAAAAGAGATGGATTTATTGAATCAAAAAAAGATTTAAATGATGCAAGAGCTTCAATTTTATCTATTACTAAAAGTGGTGAAGAGATAATTGAAGAAGTTTTTCCAAAACATGCTGAAAATCTTTATGATTTTATGAATATTCTAGATGATAAAGAGCTTGATACTTTATACGATTTATTAGATAAACTTTACAAAACAAATAAAAAGGATTAAAAATGAAAAACTTAAAATTAGGATTATTATCAGTAGCACTTTGTTCATCGCTATTTGCAGGTAATTATAAAGTTGATACTTCACACTCAAATGCAGGTTTTAGCGTTAAACATATGATGGTTTCAAATGTTATTGGTAAATTCAATGATTTCAAAGGAACATTTGAATTTGATGAAAAGAATGGAACTTTACTTTCATTAAATGGTGAATTAAGTGTATCTTCTATCGATACAGCAAATGAAAAAAGAGATAATCACTTAAAAGCTGATGATTTTTTTGCTGCAAAAAACTTCCCTACAATTACATTTAAATCAACAAAAGTTGAAAAAGATACAATTTATGGTGATCTTACAATAAAAGGTAAAACACAAAATGTAAAATTTTCTCTTGAAAATGGTGGAACATTTGCAGGAAAAGCTGGATTCTCTTTAAAAGGATCAATCAATAGAAGTGATTTTGGAATCACTTGGAATAAAGTTTTAGAAGCAGGAGCAGTTGCTGTTGGTGATCAAGTAAAGTTAATCATTGATATTGAAGGAGATTTAGTTAAATAATTTTAACTAAATTTTAAAATATGAATCCTACTCTATTTATATCTCATGGTGCACCAAATATAGTTTTAAACAATTCTCAAACTAAAAATAGTGCTAGAGAACTTTCAAGTAGTTTGGATATTCCAAAGTACATAATTATCGTATCTGCTCATTGGCTAAGTTTTGATTTAAAAGTAATCAATCCAAATGCCAATGAACTTATGTACGATTTTTATGGCTTTGAAAAAGAGCTTTATAATTTTAAATATAAAATATCTAGCAATAAAGAATTAACAAATAATTTAATAGAAAAACTTAAAAAACAAAATATTAATATAAGTATTGATGAAAATAGAATAAGTTATGACCATGGAGTTTGGAGCAGTTTATATCTTCTTTATGAAGAGTTAAATATTCCAATAATTCAATTAAGTATTCCTAGTTCCTACTCTATCTCAGAACTTATTGATTTAGGTGAAAAATTAAAAGAGTTTAAAGATGAAGCATTATTGATTTTTTCTGGTGGAATTACTCATAATCTAAGAGATATGAGTTTTAATTCACAAATAAAAGATTATGCAAAAATATTTAATGATGAAATTAAAAATATTATAAATTTGGGTGATGAAAAAGAATTATCAAATATAGATAAAAATAGATATTTTTATCAAAATCATCCAACAACTGAACATTTTATACCTCTTTTAATAGCCTTTGGAAGTGCTTTAAATAAAAAAGGAAAATCTTTTAATAGCGAAATACTCTATTCAAATATTTCAATGGAGAGTTTTATTTTTGATGAAAAGGATAAAAAATGATAAGAAAACTAAAAAAAGAGAATATGGGAACATCAAATCTAGCTTGGCTTGAAAGCCGTTTTCATTTCAGTTTTGCAGAATATAGAAATCCAGAAAATATAAATTTTGGAGTTTTAAGAGTTTTAAATGATGATATTATTCATCCAAAAAGTGGTTTTGATACTCATCCTCATGCAAATATGGAAATAATATCTTATATCGTAGATGGAGAGATTACTCACAAAGATTCTATGGGAAATAGTGAAGTCCTAAAAAGAGGAGAAGTTCAATATTTAAGTGCAGGAGATGGTATTTATCATAGTGAACATAATTTACATGAAAGTGAAGATTTAAGACTTTTACAAATTTGGATTATTCCTCCAAAAAAAAGCTTAGCAAGGCTTTATGGAAGCCATAAATTTACAAAAGATGAAAGAGACAACAAACTACTAAATATTGTATCTTCACAAAATGGAGATGCTCCTATAAAAATCTATCAAGATGTAAATATTTATGTAGCTGAATTTGATAAAGATTTTGAATTTGATATAAAAAAAGATAGACAAATTTATTTTGTATTAATTGAAGGTAGTGCAGAAGTAAATGGCGAAACTCTTAATTTTGGTGATGCTATGGAACTTGTAGATGAAGAGAAACTAAAAGTTAATCCTATTACAAAATCACATATTTTATTTATAGAAATGAAAAAATAATCAAGTTTTAACTATAATTCATAAAATAACCAAGAAAGTAGCTTATGAGTTTAAATGTTTTAATAAATGGAGTTGGAAGAATAGGAAAAGCTGTTTTAAAACAACTTCTAAAGAGTGAAGATTTTAAAATTGTTGGAATAAATGATATTAATCCATATATTGAAAATATCATTTATTCTATAAACTATGACTCAACTTATGGAAAATATGAAGATAAGTTTAAAATTGTTGAAGATAACTTCATACAAAACTCAAATACTAGAATAAAAGTTACAAACTTTGACTCTTTATGCAAAATAGAATTAAGTGATGTTGATATTATTATTGATGCAAGTGGGAAAAAAGAGGATATTAAACTTTTGGAATCTCTTCCAGTAAAAGCGATATTTTTAACTCATCCAAATAAAGATGCAAATATAAATATAGTTTTAGGAGTAAATGAAGATAAACTTGATTTAAATTCTCATAAAGTTATCTCTACAAGCTCTTGCAATGCAACTGCACTACTTCCTGCTTTAAAAATAATTGATGATAAAAAAGAGATAATTTGTGGTGATATTGTAACTATTCATCCACTTTTAAATCATCAAAGAGTTTTAGATGGAAGCTTTGTTCAAAGTGCAACTAGAGGAGTTGATTTGAACTTTGAATTTGGAAGAAGTTCAACTCAAAATATAATTCCAAGTCAAACAACTACTATAAAAGCTTGTTCTTATGTAGTAGAAAAATTCAATCCAGATTTAATAAGCTCAAACTCACTTAGAGTTCCAACAGATACGGTTGGAGTAATAAATGTAACTCTTTTTACAAAAGAATCTTCAAGTAAAGATGAGATAAAAAATCTTTTTTTGGAGTTTGAAAAGAATCAAAAACTTCCAATAGTTTTAAATAATTTTGAAGCTCTAGTTTCAAGTGATTTTAAACAAGAAAAATTTACAACAATAGTTGATCATAGATTTTTAGAAGTTAAACAAAATATGATAAAACTTCTACTTTGGTATGATAATGAGTGGGGATATGCTTCTAAAGTTGTAGATATTTTAGATTTTTATAGAAAAAAGTATTCTCAAGAAAAATCTTGAGAATAACTAAAACTTAAAGTTGTTTTCCAATTCCTTTTGTAAGATTAAGCATAAAACTTAATCCTTTTAAAGTCTCTTCATCTCTCATAAGTTTTAATAGCCCTAAAAGAGACTGCTTACTATTTTTAGCATTTTCTCTTTTTGCATATCTAACTGCATTATCCATGATAAATCCAGCTGTTGCTAAATTATCAACTGTACCTATCATTTTTTCAACCATTGGTTGAGTTGTCATTTCAATATTATCAGATACAACAGCCAAAAGGTCAATAAGATTATCAATTCTTCCTGTTTGAACTAACATAGTCATTTTGTCTTCTAACTCTTGCATCTCTTTTGTTTTTAGAACTTCTACTTTATTACTCATATTTTTCTCCTATATCATTCCACGAGCAGCAGCCCAGTAGATACCTTTATTGAAACCTTTTCTTACAAAACTTCCTAATTTACTACAAGGAGTTGGTTTTACATCTTCCTTGTAATCATACCAAAGTGGCATTCCACAAGATAATCCCATTTGAGCAATAGCAATAACTAAACCATCATAACTCTCAGTTGGGTAACCATGTCTTAACTCAGAAGCAATATTATCAGCAACTACATCTGTTTGATTATGAATTGTTCCACCAGCTTTTGAAACAGGTAAATCAACTGTATCTCCTAAAGTATAAATATTATTTTGACCTATTACTTTAAGTGTTTTTTTATCAGTTGGTAGCCATCCTTCATTATCTAAAGCTTTTGATAATCCAGAATTTCTTATAAACTCAACAGCAATAAATGGTGGTGTTGACATTAAAATATCAAATTCAATCTCTTCACCCTCTTGTGAATATGCTATTTTCTTATCGGCATCAACTTTATTTAAAGTAAATCCTGTTTTATGTTTAATCCCAGCACCATCAAAAATTGAAGGTAATACTTTAGAAGTTGGTTCTTGTAAAAATAGTCCATTTTGTACAGCTTGTGCTTCTGTTGGATATGTATAAATAATCTCTACATTATCTCTAATTCCTCTTTCTACTAAGAAATCATGTAACATAATTGTTGTTTCAACAGGTGCAATACCACATTGATGTGGAATATTTGGAGTTTTTGGGAAGTTTACAGTAATTAAAACTCTTCCTTTTTCCAATTTATGGAATTTTTTAGCAAGTTTCATAGCACCTTCATAAGTATAGAAAATATCTCCACCTTCTGCTAATCCAGGGATTCTTTCAGGTGCAGCTTCACAACCAGTTGCTAAAACTAAAAAATCATAATTAAATTTTTTACCACTTTTTGCTTTTACAAAATTGTTTTTTGTATCAATTTCAACTGCTTCTTCAACTTCAAAATTGATTTCACTCATTAGAAGAGATCTTTGTTCTCTTACAAACTCATAACCTTCTGATTTTCCAAAAGCAACATACATAGCTCCTGGTCTATAATAGTGATTTTTTGAATTAGATATTAAAGTAATTTCTACCTCATCTTTATCTATTTCGGGCATTAATTTTTTTGCAAGGTTATTTGCAGTCATTGTTCCTGCTGTTCCCCCACCAACTATAAGAATTTTTTTTCTCATCTTATTTCTCCTAATATATTAGATAGATGAAAACAATATCAAATATAAGTAAGATTTGTATAAGTTATTTATAAGTTTTATATAAGTTTTAAAGATTATTTATTTTGTAGCCTATGCCTTTTATATTCTTTATAAGTTTGCTATAAGTTTTTTTTCTTAAGTTTACAACGACCATTCTAACAGCATCAGCACTAACCGTTTCTTGCCAAACACTATTCTCTATCTGCTCAATACTCACTATACTATTTTTATTATTTATAAGATATTCTAAAAGAAGTATCTCTTTTTTTGTAAGGCTTATTTCTAAATTATCTTTACTTATAATTTTTTGTTTATAGTCATATAAAAACTCTTCCCCTAAAGATATTTTTTTATCTTTTAGATTTTGTTTTGATAGTTTAGAAGATATCGCAACCAATAATTCATCAATATCTATTGGTTTTTTGAAATAAAAATGCACATCAGATTCAATCACTCTATTCATATATTCAGGACTATTAAATGCTGTCATAACTGCTCTTATTGTACTGTTTTTGATTAGTGCAATTTTTTGTAAAAGATGTAATCCATCAACATGAGGCATCTCAATATCGGAAATAACTACATCAAAGTTTTTACTATTAAAAACTTCTAAAGCTTCCATAGCATCACTAGCACTTATAACCTCTTTAAAATATATTGCTAGAATTCTACTTAACCATTTTAATGTACTTATATCATCTTCAACAATTAAAATAGATATATTTTGTAGCTTTTTATGAATATTCTGCATATTATTCCTTTGCTAACATAATAGTAAACTTTGCACCATTTTTAATATTTCTTACTTTTAATATACCATTCATATGATTTTCTATTATAACTTTTGACATATAAAGTCCTATTCCACTACCTTTCTCTTTTGTAGAAAAATATGGGTCAAATAATTTTGGCATAAGTTTTTTTTCAATTCCTTCACCATTATCACTAATATCTATTTCTAAATTATTATTAATATTTCTTATATCAATCTTTATTTTTCCATTAGAGATATTTTTTGAAACTATTTGCATCATTGCATTGTGAATTAGATTTAAAATAACTTGCCTAAACTCATTTGGAAAACCATATATTTCAAAATTTGTTATATTTTTTTTATCTATCTCTATTTTGATATTATGATTATTTAATTGAACTTGAATTAATCTTATTGCATCTTCAATACTTATTAAAATATCAAATTGCTCTTTATTTTTATTAATTCTAAAAAATGTACTAAAATCATCTATTGTTTGTGACATATAGTTTATTTTATCCATAATATCTGATTCTATCTCTTCTAAAAGTTTATTATCTATATTTTTTTGTGAAGATATATGTCTTAATCCTTGAACAATAATTCCCAAACTATTTAATGGTTGCCTCCACTGATGTGCAATAGAATCTATCATTTCACCCATTGCTGCTAATCTTGATTGATGGCACAATAATTCGTACTGTTCTGTTCTTTTTGAAACTTCAAGCTCTATTTGCTTCTCTAATTTATCTTGATACTCTATCTCTTCCGTTATATCTGAAGTAATCATAACTATCTCGTCACGACTTTCCAAATACGATAAAGACATACTTGCATTTATTCTTTGACCTGATTTTGTAATACAAATTTTCTTAAACTTTTCAATACTTCCATATTGTATAGCTTTTTCAACAGCCGTTTGAGAAGGAGCTGAATATTCAGGAGAAGATAAAGAGATACAAGATTCTTTATATAGCTCTTCCATACTATATTCCATCATATTTTGGAAGAATTTATTTGCATATAAAAACATTCCATTTCTATCTAAAATAGATATCCCATTTGCAGCTAAATCAAAAACGGCTTGAAGCTCCTCTTTTTTTGATCTTAACTCTTTTAAAGATTTTTCTAACTTTGATTGAACTTTACAATAAAGTGTTATATCGTAAAAATAGAAAATATTTTTTTCAAAATATATCTCATATTTTCTTTTTTTCCATTTTATATTAAAGGTTTTTCTATTTTGTTTTTTAGCTTTTTTGAGGTTTTTGTAGTTTTTCTTATTAAAAATATCTTTTAGTTTTTGCCCTGATTCAATTTTTATACTCTTTTTATTACCAAAAATTTCTAAAACTAAATCTTTTTTAACTTTTAAAATAAAAAACTTTGTACTGTTTTTTAAAATATTTTCTTGTTTCATAAAGATATAAGAGATAGATAGAGTTTAATTCTATCTATATAAACTCTACTTTTCTATCACCAGATTTTAACTCACCAATAACATATCCATCAGTTGAAGATAAAATTACATCTACATTTTTTGGGTTTACTACAAGAATCATTCCTACACCCATATTAAATGTTCTATACATCTCTTCAAGTTCAACATGATTTGACATAAACTCAAATATTGGTAAAACTTTAATTTTACTTCTTTCTACAACAGCTCTTAAATTTTCTGGTAAAACTCTTGGAAGATTTTCAGTAATTCCACCACCTGTAATGTGTGCTAATGCATTTATTTTATCTTTGTTAGCTTTAAACTCTTTTACATAAATTCTTGTTGGCTCAAGTAAAACATCTTTTAGTTTTTTTCCTTGAAAATCATCTTCTAAACTCATTCCTAACTTCTCTAAAAGAAGCTTTCTTACTAGTGAAAATCCATTTGAGTGAACTCCTGAACTTGGAAGTGCTATTAAAACATCTCCTGCTTCAACTTTTGAAACTCTATCTAACTCATCTTTTTCTGCAATTCCTACACAAAAACCAGCTAAATCAAAATCTCCCTCTTTATACATTCCTGGCATTTCAGCAGTTTCACCACCAATTAATGCACATTCACTTCTAATACAACCCTCAGCAATTCCTTTTACAACTTGTGTAGCTTCTTCTACTTCAAGTTTTGCTGTTGCATAATAATCAAGAAAAAATAGTGGCTCTCCAAAGTTACAAAGTAAATCATTTGTACACATAGCAACTAAATCAATACCAACTGTATCAAACTTTTTTGCATCAATTGCAAGTTTCAACTTTGTTCCAACTCCATCTGTTCCAGCTAAAATAACAGGTTGTTTATATCCACTTGGTAGTTCAAAAGCACCAGCAAAAGAACCAATACCTCCTAAAACTCCTGGAATTCTTGTAGATTTTACATATGGTTTAATATTCTCTACAAACTGATTTCCTGCATCTATATCAACTCCTGCATCTTTGTAACTAACTGTTGCCATTTTTACCTCTATACTATTTTTTTAAGCTAATTTTTAATTTTAAAAAATTTTTGGGTATTATATCCAACTATTTATAAATCTTAGGAAATCAAAAATGAGTGAAAATAGTTTCAAAAATGCAATTGCTCTTACAGGTGGAATTGCAACAGGAAAAAGTACTGTTTGTAATCTTTTCAAACTTCACGGTCTTTTAATAATAGATGCTGATAAAATAGCACATAAAATTTTAGATAAAGAGCATGAAAAGATTGCTGAAATGTTTGGTAAACAATATGTTAAAGATGGAAAAGTAATAAGAAAAGAACTTGGAAAAATCATCTTCTCAAATGAAAAAAATAAATTAAAATTAGAAGCCCTACTTCATCCTCTTATATTTGAAGATATAAAAAAAGAAGCAAAGATATTTGAAGATCAAAACAGACCATATATAATAGATATCCCTCTGTTTTTTGAGAAGATGAATTATCCTATTAAAGATTCAATAGTTGTTTATACACCAAAAACTATTCAAGTAGAAAGATTACAAAAAAGAGATAATATTGATGAAAAAGAAGCTATTTTAAAAATATCAAATCAAATGGATATTGAAAAGAAAAAAGATTTAGCAAAATATGTTATTGATAACTCAAAAGATTTAAAACATCTTCAAAATGAAGTTGAAAACTTATTAGAAAAGATTTTATAAACTTTAGGGCAAAGCCCTAAAATTTACTCAGCAACATTTATATCAACACCACTTTTAATAAGTTCTTCTTGTCTATCTTTTAAATAATCCAAATATGTATTTGGATAAGCTATATAGAATTTACCACTAACATATCTTAAAACTTCTTTGAAGTGAAAAGGAAATAAAAGTGCATCAATAGTTGATTTTAATTCACCATCATTATATAAAAGAATTCCTGGTCTATAATCTAGTTTTATTTTTTCTACCCAAGCTTTTGCACTTGTTTTCTCTCCATTAGGAGTAATGATTAAACTATTTGAATTTGCATCTAATCTTACTATTGTATATTTAGAAAACTCATCTTGTACATCTTTGTTTGTAAGAATTTTATCGTGAAAATGTCCACAAGGAATACAAGATTTGTCTTCAAAAATAATTGCAAGTGGTGTTTTTATTTTTGATAAATCTGTAAGCTCTTTAAACATTTTATTACTTTTAAATTTATATATATCTTTTTTCTCTATATTATTTAAATATGTAAGAAGATCCATTTTTAAATATGATTTTGTTTGAACATAATCTAAAATATCTTTAAAATCTTCACTATTTCTATATCCATTTACTCTAGCAATAATATTTTTCTCTTCATCAAAAAATACCATAGTTGGACTATATTGAATTTTTAACTTATTTGTTAAATCTCTTTCATTTACAAGTTCTCCATCTATCCAAGTTACTTCTTTACTTCCTTTAACATTTAGTTCAATTACATCAAAATGTTTTTTTACAAAATCACTTGTTTCATTTTTATCTTCAAAACTCTCTTTTAGCATTTTTGAACAATATGGACAAGCCTCAAAATCAAAGAAAATCATAAAATGTTTTCCCTCTTCACTAGCTTCATCTATATCTTCAGCTATATCAAGAAAACTTTGTTTAAACCAGCTTGGTACTGTGTGATTTGAAGAACCAATCACTTTTCCTTCTTGTGCAAATAAATTTATAATAAAAATACTAGAAAACAATAAACTAAGCATAATTAATTTTTTAAATATACTATTCATATACCTCATCCTTAAAAATTGAATTTGTAAAAGTTTATTAAATATTAAATTAATTTAACTATAAAAAAAGCCTTTTGACTTAAATCTAGAAATATTTATCCCGAAAGTGCTAGAATCTAAAATTATATTTGGTATATATGAAATAAGTAGATATGATATAAAATTCATACAATTCTTAAAAAAGGTCACTAAATGAAAGAGCAAACTCAATTAGCAAAAAAAACTCCGTTTAGAAAAAAAAGATATCTTATGTATCTTTTTATAACTATTTTCTCTCTTAGTCTGCCATTTATTCAAATAAATGGGAATCAAATATTCTTACTATCTTTTGATAAAATGCAATTTCACTTCTTTGGAACAGCATTTGATATGCAAGAACTATATTTAATGCCATTTTTACTAATGCTTTTATTTGTTGGTATTTTTGCAATTACTGCTATTGGTGGTAGAGCATGGTGTGGTTGGTCATGTCCTCAAACTATTTTTAGAGTTATTTATAGGGATTTAATTGAAGCAACTCTATTTAAAATGAGAAGAATTAAAAACAAACAAAAAAATATTGATTTCTCAAAAAACAATAATAAAATAAAAAAAGCTATTGGAGTAGTTATCTGGTCAGCTTTAGCTTTAGTTGCTGCTTCAAACTTTATGTGGTTCTTCGTTCCACCACAAGATTTCTTTGCATATTTACAAGATCCTAGTGAACATCTTTTTTTAATAGGTTTCGTTTTGGCAATAACTGCTTTTTTAGTTTATGATGTAATTATTTTAAAAGAGGATTTCTGTGTTTATATCTGTCCTTATTCAAGAATTCAAACTGTTTTATATGATAATAATACATATCAAGCAATTTACTCTACAAAAAGAGGTGGACATATTTATAATGAAAACAAAGAGCAAATTGTTTGGAAAGCAAAAGATTTACCAGATCCAAAAAATGAGTGTACAGCATGTGATGCATGTGTTACTGTTTGTCCAACTCATATTGATATTAGAAAAGGGCTTCAGCTTGAGTGTATTAACTGTTTAGAGTGTGTAGATGCTTGTACAACTGTTATGGGAAAACTTGGTAAAGAGTCTTTAGTTCAATGGTCAAGCACAAATCAAATTGAAAATAATACTCCAACAAAACTATTTAGAAAAAATACAATTATGTATTTTGTTGCACTAAGCCTTACAATTGCTTTAATGTTTGTAATGAGTGGTGAAAAAGAGTATATGCTTTTAAATGTAAATAAAGATACTGAACTTTATAAAATAAAAGATGGTAATGTTGTATCAAATAACTATGTTTTACTATTTCAAAACACGGAATCAAAACAACTTACTTATCATCTTGAAGTTGTTGATAATCCAAATATTACTATAAAGAGATTTGAACCATTTACTCTAAGTCCTGGTAAAATGGCTAAAAAAGTAGTAATTCTTCAAACAGATAAACTTTTAGTTGATAATAATTTAAAAGATACCCCTGTAAAAATTACACTTAAAGCTTATGCTATTGAAGACCCTGAAAAAGTTAAAGTATTTAGAAACGCTACATTCTTTTTCCCAAGATCAGATAGACTTAAATAGACAAAAAAGTGCTTTTGCACTTTTTTGATTAAATTGCTTATTAGCTATTTTTAGATAAAATCACAGCTTATTTATTTTCAAAACTTAATCATTTTATGGAGTATTTTAATGACAAAATTTATATTTGTAACTGGTGGAGTGCTTAGTTCTTTAGGAAAAGGTATCACTTCTGCTTCGATTGCAACAATATTAAAACAATCTGGATTCAAAGTTAGTATGTTAAAAATAGATCCATATTTAAATGTAGACCCAGGAACAATGAGTCCACTAGAGCATGGAGAAGTTTTTGTAACTGCTGATGGTGCTGAAACTGACCTTGACTTAGGAAATTATGAAAGATTTATAGATAGAACTTTAACAAAAATCAATAGTTTTACAACAGGACAAGTATATCAAAGTGTTATAAAAAGAGAAAGAGAAGGTGGTTACCTTGGTAAAACAATCCAAGTAATTCCTCACGTTGTTGATGAAATTAAAGATAGAATATTTGCAGCAGCTGATGATAATGAATTTTTAATTATTGAAATTGGTGGAACTGTTGGAGATATCGAAAGTTTACCTTTTCTAGAAGCTATTAGATCAATTAGACATGAACTTCCAAAAGCAAATACTATGAATATTCATGTAAGTTTAGTTCCATTTATAAAAGCAGCAGGTGAATTAAAAACAAAACCAACTCAACACTCTGTTCAAGAGTTAAGAAGAATTGGGATTACTCCTCATATGTTAGTTTGTAGAACAGAACAAGAACTCCCAAAAGCTTTAAAAGAGAAGCTTGCACTTGCTTGTGATATTGATAGAAATGCTGTTATTGAAGCTGGTGATGCACAATCTATTTATCAAGTTCCTCTTCATTTTATAAAAGAAGGAATTTTAAATCCTTTATCTGACCATTTCAATGTAAAAATCAAACCAAATATGGAAAAATGGGATAGACTTGTTAAAAACATCTTAGTTCCTCAGGATCAAGTTACTATTGCTATTGTTGGTAAATATATGGAACTTAAAGAGTCTTATAAATCTTTAGTTGAATCTTTAATTCATGCAGGAGCTCATTTAAATACAAAAATGAATATTCATTGGTGTGATAGCGAAAGAATCGAAGATTTAGGTGTTTATGAAGTTCTTGGAAATGTAGATGGAATTTTAGTTGCTGGTGGATTTGGTCCAAGAGGAGTAAAAGGTAAACTTGATGCAATTAAATATGCAAGAGAAAATAAAATTACATTTTTAGGAATTTGTCTTGGTATGCAACTAAGTATTATTGAATTTGCTAGAAATGTTCTTGGACTTGAAGATGCAAACTCTATTGAATTTGATGAAAATACTTCAAATCCTCTAATTTATTTAATTGACGAATTTATAGACCAAAGTGGACATAAACAATTAAGAACAAGTAAATCTCCACTTGGTGGAACTATGAGATTAGGAGAGTATCCATTTGAACCACTAAAAGGTTCTAAACTTCAAAAAGCTTATGGAAACAATAAAGAGTACTTTGAAAGACATAGACATAGATACGAAGCAAACCCAAAATATAAAGAGGTTTTAGAAAAAGCTGGAATGATTGTAAGTGGTGAATCAAATGGTCTTATTGAAGCTATTGAAATAAAAGACCACCCTTGGTTTGTAGGAGTTCAATTCCATCCTGAGTTTACTTCTCATCTTGAAACTCCAAATCCAATAATTTTAGATTTTGTAAAAGAAGCAAATAAAGCTAAGTAATGCAAAAAATTACAAAGCAAAGGCTTGTTTCTATATTAAATGCAAGGCATTTGAATAATCCTTATTCAAAGCTTGCATCTATTCCTTCTCCTGATAACTTCAAAGATATCAAAAAAGCATCACAAAGAGTAAAAAAAGCCATAAACAATAATGAAAGAATCACTATTATAGGTGATTATGATGTTGATGGTGTAGTTTCTACTTCAATTATGATTGAATTTTTCAACTCTATTGGAGTAAAAATTGATTATATTATTCCTAATAGATTTGAACATGGTTATGGTTTATCACCAAAAATTGCAATGCAAATTAAAGATGGTTTAGTAATCACTGTTGATAATGGAATTAGTTCAATTGAAGCATCAAAAATATTAAAATCTAAAAATATTGATTTAATAATAACAGACCATCATACAGTAGGAGATATTGTACCTATAGCATTTGCAATTATAAATCCAAAACAAAAAGATTGTTCTTTTGAATATAAAGAGATTTGTGGAGCACAGGTAGCTTGGTATTTTTGTGCAGCCATAAAGAAAGAGCTTGGTGTAAATGTTGATTTGAGCTCTTATCTTGACCTTCTTTGCCTAGCAATTATTGCAGATATAATGCCAATGACCAGCCTTAATTATACAATGGTAAAACAAGGTTTAAAAAAGATGAAAACATCAAATAGAGAAGCTTTTAAAATATTAAATCAAAACCTTCAAAAATCTATTTTAGTATCTGATGATATTGGATTTTTAATTGCTCCAAAACTTAATAGTGCAGGAAGAATGGATGATGCAACTATTGCTTTAGATTTTTTATTATCAAAGAACAAAGATAGAGCTTTTGAATCTTTAGCTCTTCTAGATGAATTAAACTCTTACAGGAAAACTCTTCAAGAAGAGATTACAAAAAAGGCTCAAAACTCTATAAGTAGTGATGATAAAGCTATTATTGTTTGGGGAGAGAATTGGCATGAAGGTGTAATTGGAATTGTCGCTTCAAAACTTTCAAATGCTTATAAAAAACCAGCCTTTGTATTCTCTATAAAAGATGGTATTGCAAAAGGAAGTGCTAGAGCAAACTCTCAACTAAATTTATATGATTTAATTCAAAATGCTTCAGATATTTTATTAGGTTTTGGCGGACATAAAAATGCAGCTGGGATATCTTTAGATAGTTCAAAACTTGATGAGTTTAACTCTATTATTCAAAGTTCTTTAGAAAATAACAAACTAGAACTACATGAAGAACAAGAAAACTTAGGAGAACTAGATATTGCAAGTGTAGATTTGGAGTTTCTAGAAATTATTGAAAGTTTTGAACCTTATGGTTTAGAAAACTCAAAACCTATTTTTAAAGTATCAAAAGCAAATTTAGTTAAATGCGAACTTCTAGGAAGAGACAAAAATCATTTAAAACTAACTCTTAGTAGCAGTGATGGTTTCTTATTTGAAGCTATAAAGTTCAATGATAGTAATTTAAATTTAGATAAAGAACTAAACTTTATAGTTTCAATATCTAAAAATGAATTTAGAGGTACAATAAAACCTCAATTTTTAATACAAGAGTTTATTTAGTTTATAAAACTAAAGGTCTTCTTGTATTCTCTTTTAATTTTCTTTTTTTCTCTTTTTCATCTCTTATATCATCATTTACAAAACCTTCTAGTTCTAAGATTTCACTTGTAATTGCTGTTCTTTCATAAGAAGACCCAACAACATTTCCACTGCTTAATTCTATTAATTTTATAAATATATTTAAAGTTTTACTT
This sequence comes from Aliarcobacter thereius LMG 24486, assembly GCF_004214815.1. Taxonomy (NCBI): domain Bacteria; kingdom Pseudomonadati; phylum Campylobacterota; class Epsilonproteobacteria; order Campylobacterales; family Arcobacteraceae; genus Aliarcobacter; species Aliarcobacter thereius. The sequence goes on along the minus strand of NZ_CP035926.1, from coordinate 91,457 downwards.
GTAATTGAATATGAACCTACTAAAGCATATCTTGAATCAACCTCATCAGATAAAATCTTTTTATGTTCTCTTGTAAGTACATTTAATCCACTTTGTCCAAATTCAAACTCTTTTGTAAGTTCAACTTCTCTTGTAATAATACTTTTTGATGCTAATTTATCTTTTAACATACTTGAAAGTAAAAATCCAAGTTCTGATCTATTTTTCAGATTATCTACATTTACAAAATCTGAAACCAATACAACATCATCTAAATAGATATGTTTTTCTAAATTCAATGATTGTTTATCAACCATTGTTGTAAGCATTGAGTGAAAATTAGTAGCACTTGTTATAGGGTTTTTATACGAACAAGATATTAAGAATAAAGAAAAAAAGGCTAGAGCAAAAAACTGCCCTAACCTAAAAAATGAGAAATGCATATTTTATTTCTCTTCAACAATTTTAATAGTTCTTAATGGTGGACAATCTTGAAACATTACACAATCATTTGCATAATTATGTTTATAAGTTGCTCTAGCACTTGATAGAACTTTTCCTGTTATATTATCAATTATTCTTGCATTTAAGATAACTTTCCCAATTTGTCTTGAATAAGTTCCTACAACTACATAATTACTTGGAACTTCACTTTTTAAATCTTTTTGATCTCTTGATAAAAAGTATTCCCCTCTTTCATTTACAGAAACTGCTAATTGTCCTCTAAATTCCGTAACTCCAAATCCTCTATTAGAAAGCTCATCTATCATGCTTTCTCCAACAACTCTTCCAAATTCTGATGTTTGTTTAAACTTGTCTAACTGTACAAATGATGTAACCACAATTGATTTTTTAGTATCAATCTTTTTATTTGTAACCATTTGTGTAGCCAGAGATGAAATTGTTGCTTCAAGTGTATCTTGAATAATAACTTTTTGTTGTTTATAGTTTGAAATATTCATACCATCACTCATTGATCGTACTTTGTCGTATTCTGTTTGAGTATTTTGATTCTTATATCCACAAGCTGTAAACATAGAAAGAACCGCTACAAATATTGAAAACTTTAGAAACTTTCTAAACATATGCTATCCTCTTTATAAATTCTTAAGATTTTAGTTAAAAATTACTTACAAGAACTTTATAAAAGCTTATATAAATCAAACTTATATATAATCTTAAAAAAATAATTTTATAAAAGGAGCTAAAAATGGCAAAAATTCTGGTTGCAATAGCAGATGGTTTTGAGGAAATTGAGGCAATTAATATTATTGATATTTGTAGACGAGCAGATATTAATGTTGTAAGTGCTGGAGTTGAAAACAAAATTTTAACAGGTGCTCACAATATAAAAATAGAGATGGATAAAAAAATAGATGAACTTTGTAGCGATGATTTTGATATGATTGTTTTACCTGGTGGTTTACCAAATGCTTTTACTTTAGCAGAAGATAAGAGTGTTCAAAAACTTTTAAAAGAGTTTAAAGTTAAAAATAAAAAAATAGCAGCAATTTGTACAGCTCCTTATGCACTTCATAAAGCAGAAGTTTTAGAAAAAAACTATACTTGTTATCCTAGCTTTGAAACAAAAATAAGATTAGATGGGTACAAACCCAATGAAGATGTAGTAATAGATGGAAATATTATAACTTCAAGAGGTCCTGCAACTGCAACAAAATTTGCATTAGAACTTGTAAAAATTCTAAAAGGAGAAGAAATTTACAAAAGTGTAAAAGATGGGCTTTTAGCGTAAGCTCATCTTTGTCTAAAATTTAACTAATATAAAACCATTTTTTCGCTACACTATAAATTAAAAAATTTAAAAAGATTTATATATTATGTCACAAATACCACAATTTACACATTTACATTTACATACTGAATACTCTTTACTTGATGGAGCAAATAAGATAAAAGAGCTTGCAAAAAAACTAAAAGAGTTTGGAATGACAAGCGTTGCTATGACTGACCATGGAAATATGTTTGGAGCAATTGATTTTTATAATGCTATGAAAAAAGAGGGAATAAAACCTATTATTGGAATGGAAGCTTATATTCACAATAGTGAAGATTTAAGTGATAAATCAAATAGACAAAGGTTTCACCTATGTTTATATGCAAAAAATGAAATAGGTTATAAAAATTTAATGTACCTTAGCTCTCAAGCCTATATAAATGGTTTTTACTACTATCCAAGAATAAACAAAGAGCTTTTAAGAAAACACTCAGAAGGACTTATTTGTAGTGCAGCTTGTTTACAAGGAGAAGTAAACTGGCACCTAAATACACAAAATGATAGAAATGTAAAAAATGGCGCAAAAGGATATGAAGAAGCAAAAAAAATAGCTTTGGAGTATAAAGAGATATTTGGAGATGATTTTTATCTTGAAATTATGCGACATGGTATTGGTGACCAGCATTTTATTGATGATCAAATTTTAAAAATATCAAATGAAACAAACATAAAAGTAGTTGCAACAAATGATACTCACTATCTAGAACAAAAAGATGCTGATGCTCACGAAGCTTTTATGTGTATTGCTATGAATAAACTTTATGATGATCCAAATAGATTAAGACATAGTGTTCATGAATTTTATCTAAAATCTCAAGAACAAATAAGCAAACTTTATGCTGATATTCCAGAAGCAATTGAAGCAACTCAAGAGATAGCTGATAAATGTAATCTTACAATCAAATTAGGAAACCCAACTCCTCCAAATTTTAAATTTACAAGAGAAAAACTACAAGAGAAAAATATAGATATTCCTGAGCCACAAAATGAATATTCATTAGAAAATGACAAAATTTTATTTGAACTTGAGTGTAAAGAAGGTCTAGAAGAGAGATTAAAACTAATTCCAAAAGAGAATCACGAAGAGTATAAAAAAAGATTAGATATTGAAATTGAAATTATAAAAAATATGAAATTTCCTGGATATATGCTTATTGTTTGGGATTTTGTTAAAGTTGCAAAAGATATGGGAATTCCTGTTGGACCAGGAAGAGGATCTGCTGCTGGGAGTTTAGTTGCATATAGCTTAAAAATTACAGATATTGACCCTATTCCTTATGGATTACTTTTTGAGAGATTTTTAAATCCAGAGAGAATATCAATGCCCGATATTGATATGGACTTTTGTCAAAGTAGAAGAGGAGAAATTATTGATTATGTTGTACAGCAATATGGAAGAGCGAATGTTGCACAAATTATAACTTTTGGTAAACTTCTAGCAAAAGGGGTAATACGAGATGTTGCAAGAGTTTTAGATATGCCTTATGCAAAAGCTGATGCTATGGCAAAGCTAATTCCAGATGAATTAGGAATAAATCTTACACAATCTTGGGAGAAAGAACCAAAGATAAAAGAACTGTGTGAAGCTGATCCACTTGCAGCAAGAGTTTGGGAATATGCTTTAGCTTTAGAAGGTCTTAACAGAAATGCTGGAACACACGCAGCTGGAGTTGTGATATCAAATGAACCTTTATGGAATAAAACACCTCTTTTTAAACCAAGTGGACTTGATACTTTAGCAACTCAATACAATGGAAAATATATTGAAGATGTTGATTTAATCAAATTTGACTTCTTAGGTTTAAAAACTCTTACAGTTATAAATGAAGCCATAAAACTAATAGAGCAAAGACACGGTATAAAAATAGATTTTAATACTATTGATGTAAATGATAAAGGTGTTTATGACTTAATCCAAACGGGAGATACTTTAGGACTCTTTCAAATTGAATCTGATGGAATGCAAGATTTATGTAAAAGATTAAAACCATCAAATTTTGAAGATATTATTGCCGTACTTGCTCTTTATAGACCAGGTCCAATGGAATCAGGAATGCTTGATGATTTTATTGAAAGAAAACATGGTCGAGCTAAAATTGACTATTTCCATGATGAACTTGAAGATGTTTTAAAACCTATTTTAGAAAACACTTATGGAGTAATTGTTTATCAAGAACAAGTTATGCAAATTGTTCAAAGTGTTGGTGGTTTTTCTCTTGGTGGTGCAGACTTAGTGCGAAGAGCTATGGGTAAAAAAATCAAAGAGGAGATGGATAAACTTAAAGGTGAATTTGCAGATGGTGCACAAAAAAAAGGATTTACAAGAGCTTATGCAGAAGAACTTTTTGATCTAATTGTAAAGTTTGCTGGATATGGTTTTAATAAATCTCACTCAGCTGCTTATGCATTAATTACTTTTTATACCTCTTATTTAAAATGTTACTATCCAGCTGATTTTATGGCTGCTTTATTAACTTTGGAAAAAGATAATACAGATAAAGTTGTAAGATATGTTGATGAAGTAAAAAGATTAGGTCTTGATCTTTTTCCTCCTGATATAAACAAATCTGATTTAGTTTTCTCAGCTACAAAGATTGATGGAAAAGAAGTTGTAATGTTTGGAATGGGTGCTATAAAAGGTGCTGGTGATGTAGCTATTAACTCTATTTTAAAAGCTAGAGAAGAGAAAGATTTTGAGAATTTAGCTGATTTTATTTCAAGAATTGATGGAAGTAAAGTAAATAAAAGAGTTATTGAATCTTTAGCAAAAGCTGGTGTTTTTGATAGTTTTGCATATTCGAGAAACTCTATTTTAAGTCAAATAGAGAAAATTTTAGATGCTACAAACAAAGCATCAAGTGCAAAAAAACTAGCCTTTGGTTCACTATTTGGAGATAGTGAAGAGCTTACAACAATAGATGTAGTGCTTGATCATCTTCCTGAATATTCAAAAAAAGAGATTTTGGAACTTGAAAAAGCTAGTCTAGGTTTCTATGTTTCTGGTCATCCACTTGATGAATACAAAGATAAAATTGATAAAATAAACTATACTTTATCTTCACAAATTGATGAACTTGATGATGGTAGCCAAATTTTAATTGTAGGTAAAATTGAAGAAATAACAGAAAGGATATCGAAAAAAGGTAGTAAATTTGGAATTGTTTCAATACTTGATTTTCATGGAACAATTGAATTTATGCTATTTGAAGATAAATTAAAAGATTTAAGAGAAAGTTTTGATTTAAATGAACCAATAGCATTTAAAGTAAGAATATCAAAAAATGACCAATTTACAAGAATGAGTGTTTTAAAAATAGAGACAATTTATGAAGCACAAAAAGAGAAAGTAAAAATAAAACAGAAAGAAGCTCCTTTACTTCCAGTTTGTATAGCACTTCCTTTAGATAATGATAGAAGAATTATGCAAGATTTATTTGAACTAATTGTAAATAATCAAGGAAAAAGAGAGTTAAGAATTATAATAAAATCAAAACTTGCTGATATAGAGCTAGAATCAGGTATTAAAGTAAATGATAATGTAGAAAAGCTTATTCACAATATAAAAGGAGCATATTTAGAAGATGTTGAAAATTCTATTAACAAATGATGATGGATATGATGCAATTGGTTTACAAGTTTTAATAAAAGCATTAAAACCAATAGCAAAAGTTATGGTTGTTGCACCTGCAAGAAATAAATCAGCTTGTGGTCACTCTTTAACTTTAGAAAGACCATTAAGATTAATTGGCGTTGATGATGATTCCTATAAAGTTGATGATGCAACTCCAACAGATTGTATATATCTATCTTTAGGAAATATATTTAAAAATGGCTATAGACCTGATTTAGTAATAAGTGGTATAAATATTGGTGCAAATATGGGAGAAGATATAACTTATAGTGGAACAGCTGGTGGAGCTATGGAAGCTGTTTTACATGGTATACCAGCAATTGCTATATCACAAGTTTGCAAAGATAGATGTAAGGATATCTCAAATAATTGGGATTTTAAATTAGCTATTAATACTATTATTACTCTTATAGAAAAGATTGAAAATGGTTCTTTTCCATTAGATGAAAGAAAGTTTTTAAATGTTAATATTCCGCCAATAAATGAAGAACTTTGTAAAGGGTTTAAAATCACAAAAGCTGGTTATAGGGAATACGGAAACGACTCTGATAGACACTTAAATCCAAGAGGTGAAGAGTTTTATTGGATTGGACTTCATCCTCTTTTATGGAAAGAGAGTTCTGATAAATCTTGCGATTTTGAAGCAATAAAAGACAATTTTGTTTCAATAAGTCCAATACAACTTGATATGACTTCATATAATGATATAGAAAAATTAGAAAATTGGTTAAATAAATAAAAAAGGAAAAAATATTTATGAATTTTACAAATTCAATCTCAAAACATATAGCAAAGCTTGTAGGAACTCTACTTGAAGAAGATGAACTACAAAAAGCTTTAAAAAGAAAATTTACAAAAAGAGAGTTTAAAGTATTTGTTGCTTTTGAAGAAGGGAAATCTATTGAAGAGATTAAGTTATTATTAAAAGAAAATGATAGCGAAGAGATAGAAAAAGTATATAAAACTGCCATTAAAAAACTAAATCAAGAGATTTTCAAGAAAGAACTTATAGAAAGAGATTAAATTATTTTGAAGTTAAACTTCAAAATAATTATAAAACCATTTTTATCTCTTTATGCTCACCTAAAATTTTGAAAATCTCTGTTCTGTCATCATCACTGTGAACTAGCATTTTCAATGTATAACTTTTAAATTTACCTTTTGAACTTGTTCTTGACTCTTTTATATTATGTTCTCTTTCTAAAATAATCTGTTTTACAATCTGTTTTACATTACAATTTTCAAGAACAACTAACTTGTATTCCCAAGAGCAAGGGTATTCAAGCTCTAATTTATGCTGATTTAAATCTATCATCTTTTAAAATCTCCACTTTTCCCACCACTTTTTTCTTCAAGCTGTACATTTGAAATAACCATACTTTTATCAATAGCTTTTACCATATCATAAATAGTAAGAAGTCCAATACTAACACCTGTTAAAGCTTCCATTTCAACACCTGTTTGTCCACTTAGTTTTGCTTTTACAAATAGTTTAAAACTATTATTTTGTACATTTTCTTCTATCTCACAATTTATTCCTGTAAGTAAAAGAGGATGACACATTGGTATTAATTCATGAGTTTTTTTTGTGCCCATAATAGCTGCAATAACTGCTGTTTGCAATACTGGACCTTTTTTTATTTCATTATTTATAATTGCATTAAAAGCCTCTTTGCTCATAGTTATAACTCCACTTGCAATAGCTTCTCTTTTTGTATCATTTTTATCTGTTACATCAACCATTTTTGGTCTATTATTTTCATCTAAATGTGTTAATTTCAAGATATTTTCCTTTAATTTTAAAATTTAATTCTATTTAAAATTTGGTTAAATAGTTATTAAGATTATTTTTTATATAATCATTGCTTAAATTTTAAAAGAAAGTGGGTGATTTTAGTGCCAGGCATTAAAGTTAAAGAAACTGAATCTTTTGACGAAGCGTACAGAAGATTTAAAAAACAATGTGACAGAAACCTAATCGTTACTGAAACTAGAGCAAGAAGATATTTTGAGCCAATGACGGAAATCAGAAAAAAACAAAAAATTTCTGCTAGAAAGAAAATGCTTAAAAAATTATATATGCTTAGAAGATACGAATCAAGACTGTAATAGTTTTTCGTGCTTTTATTTTAAAGCCTATGTTTTTATAAACATAGGCTTTTTTATTTTATATATATCTAATAGTAAACTTAGAACCTTCCATCTTTTTTGACTCAATTTCTAAAGTAAATCCATGTAAGCTTACAATTGTTTGAACAATATAAAGTCCTAATCCTAAAGAGTTGTTCCAGTTATTGTGTGAAACTCTATAATATTTCTTTTTAACCTTTTCAAGCTCTGTTATATCTATCCCAACTCCTTTATCAATTATAGATATTGAATTCTCATCAAACTCTACAATAACATCTTCAAATGAGTATTTTAAAGCATTTTCCATAAGATTTGAAATAACTATTGTAAAAAGAGTTTCATCTGCTCTTACTTTGATATTTTCACCTTTTAAAAATATTTTTCTATCTTTATATTTTACTTTTAAATCACCTAAGATATTTTCTAAAATATTTTTAATATAAAATTCTCTAATATCTAAACTGCTATCTTTATCTCTTAGTTTTATACTTAGTCTTAATTTATCAATAATTTTACTTAATTTATCAGAATTAAAAATAATCTTATTTAAAAACTTATTTCTCATCTCATTTGGAAGTTCTGAATCATTTAGAAGAGTTTGACTATAACCTTTTATTACTGCTATTGGATTTTTGAATTCATGTGAAATAGCCGAAATAATATCATCTTTTTGTCTATTAGCAAATTTCAATTTGGCTGTATATTTAGCCTTTTCTTTTGCTTTTACTTGAAGTTTTGATGATACTTTATTTAAAATTTTCGTAATTCTATTAAATTCATATGTAAAATTTGATTGAAAAGGATCATTATCTTTAGAGTTTCCAAGGTTTTCTAAAAAGTCTAAAATAGAATCTATCTCTTTTTTTATTCTAAGACTTATAAAATAACTAATCATAAAACTAATAGTCAAAAAAAGTGCCATATATATAAAAATCTCTATAGATAATTGAATAAAATTATCTAAAATTTTGCTTGTATCATCTGCAATTCTTAAAATATACATTTCATTGTTTATAAAAACTTTTTTTGCAACATATAAATACTCTTTTGAAAGTGTTTGTGAAACTCTTGTTTGCTTACCTATTTCAAAATTTATTGCTTGGATTATTTCAACTCTATTTAAATGATTCTCTTTTATCTCTTCGAGTTTTTTATGACTTTCAGCAATTACCGTACCATTTTTATCAATAATTGATACTCTTACTTCAAGTTTTGAACTTAAATTATTTACAAGATTTAATACAGATTCAATATCTTTTGATTTTTCCATTAAGATTGATAATACTTTTATATTTTGTATTAAATTTTTCTCAATCTCATTTATATAAAAACTTTTTGCCCAAAAATATATCACTATTGACAATGTCACAAATATTGCAAAAAAAGTTACAAGATAGCTTCGTAAAAAGAGTTGATGTATCTTTAACAAAAAATATACCCTTCTCCACGAACTGCTTTTATATAATCTTTTTTTCCATTTGGATCAATTTTATCTTTCAATCTTTTAATAGCCACATTTACAGTTTTTTCTTGTTTATCAAGTGCATCTTGCCAGATATTTTCTAGTAGGTGTTCTCTACTTAAAAGAATGTTTTGATTTTTTATAAATTCCAAAAGAAGCTTTGTTTCTAATTGACTTAAATTTACTCTTTTTTCATCTATATAAAAAGATTTATTTGAAGATTTATATAAGATATCTCTTATTTTTATATTTTCACTCTCATTTGAAGTTCTTTTTATAACAGCTTTTACTCTTGCACAAAGCTCTTTTATATTGAATGGTTTAGTAATATAATCATCTGCATAAGATTCAAATCCATCTAAAATATCTTCATCTTTATCTTTTGCTGTAACATAAATAACAGGTATTTGATAACCATCTTTTTTTATACTATTTATAAAAGATGTTCCCTCAACTCCTGGAAGATTTCTATCCATTAAAATCAAATCTATTTTTTCTTCTTCTAATATTTTATTTACATTTTCATTTATTGATAAGAATCCAATAGTTTCATATCCTTCTTTTTGTAGAGTATATTCCAAAAGTTCCAACATATCTTCTTCATCTTCAACAATTAAAATTAACTTATTTTTCATCTTGAATTATCTCTTCTGTTTTCTCTTCTGTTTTCTCTTCTTTTGATATCTTTTTATCTTTTATCTCTTTATTTCTCTCATTTTCTGGTGAAAATCTTATTGCTAAGATTCTAAAAATAAAAAATACAGATATAACAACTAGCATAAACAATATATCAAAATGCTCTTTGTTTTTGTTTGTTGATAAGATAATTACTTCTCTTACTAAAAATATAATAAATATATCAAGAACATATCTAAGCCTTAATGTCTCTTTCTTAATAAAATCCGAAATCATCTTTATAACTTCCATAATAACAATAAATTCCAACATCAGAATAATTGCTTTATAAAAATCATACTTTGCAATAATTATAGTTGCAAAAACTATTACAGCAACTAAGACTTCAAAATTTGTACTAAAATATTTTGAAATTCGTCTTAGTGCTTTCCTAAAATGTCTTATATGAAAAGATTCTCTCTCTTTATGATTGTTCAATATCTCCACCAATTTGTGCAAATTGCAATAACCTTGCAATACTTAAAGATCTATCTGCTATTTTTTCTAATCTTCTTAAAGAACTTAAAATATCAAAATACTCTTTTGATAAATCCAAGTTTTTTGTGATTAGTTTTAAAATATTCTTTTCTACCATAGAGTATAGATCATCCGTTTTACTCTCTTCAACTGCCACTCTTTGATACATTTGTTCTATCTGCTTTACTTCTTTTTCATCTATTATTAAACAAGCTGTTTGCAAAGATAATAATGCTGATTTCAAAAGTGGAATTGCATACTCCAATATTATAGCTGTATCTAAATCATTTGAATATGATTTTCTAAACATTTTTGCAAAATCTTTTGTATTTGCAGTAGTTCTTACAAACTCATTTGTAATTTTTAAAAAAGATACTAATCTTCTTAAATCTTTTGCTTCAGGCGAATAAAGTGCTAAAGTTCCAACAATAATATTATCAATCTCATTTGATCTTATTAAAGTTTTCTTCTCACTTATTTCAAGTTTACTTAACTCTTCAATCTTTTTCTCATTTAAAGCTTTTAAACAAAACTCTAAAGAACCAATCACCTCTACACTTATCTGTTTTATCTCTTGTTTTATTCTAATTAATTTATCTTCATATGGTTTTAACATTATCCAAATCTCCCTGTAATATAATCTTCTGTTTTTTTATTGCTAGGATTAACAAAAATTGTTTCTGTTTCATCATACTCTATTAGTTTTCCTAAGTGAAAAAATGCTGTATAATCAGCAACTCTAGCTGCTTGTTGCATATTGTGAGTAACTGTTATAATTGTATAATTTTGTTTTAATTCCAGCATCAAAGCTTCAATCTTCTCTGTACTAATTGGATCTAGTGCAGAAGTTGGTTCATCCATTAAAATAACTTCTGGTTTTACTGCAATTGTTCTTGCAATACAAAGTCTTTGTTGCTGTCCACCTGAAAGTGAAGTTCCTGGAGTTGTAAGTTTGTCCTTTACTTCATTCCAAAGTCCAGCTTGAACTAAAGAACTTTCAACTAATTCATCACATTGTGAACCTTTTCTTACCATTCCATGTTTTAATGGAGCATAAGAAACATTATCATAAATAGATTTTGGGAAAGGATTTGGCTGTTGAAATACCATTCCTATTCTTTTTCTAACACTTACTTCATCAACATCTTTATCATAAATATTTTTCTTATCAATTACAATCTTTCCATCAATTTTTACACTATTTATTAAATCATTCATTCTATTTATACATCTTAAAAATGTAGATTTCCCACATCCAGAAGGTCCAATCAAAGCTGTGATTTTATTTTGATATAGATTTACATTAATATCATAAAGTGCTTGATTTGAACCATAGTATAAATTTAAATTTTTTACATCGATTTTTGTTTTATTATTACTATTCATTTTTTCCCTTTTACCATTTTACTTCAAGTTTTTTTCTAAGATAAATTGCAACTGCATTTAGTGATATTAAGATTGATAACAATACTAAAATACCAGCTGCTGTTTTTTCTATATACATTCCTTCAGGCATTCCTGCCCAAGTAAAGATTTGTGCTGGCATAACTGTTGCTGCACTTGTAACCATAGCTGGTGCATCTGGAATAAATGCAATCATTCCTATAATAATCAAAGGTGCAGTTTCTCCCATAGCTTGTGCTAAACCAATAATTGATCCTGTCATAATTCCTGGAAATGCTAAAGGCAAAACATGATCTTTTGTTACTTGAATTTTATTTAAACCCAATCCATATCCAGCTTGTCTAATACTATCTGGGACAGCTCTTAAAGCAGCTCTTGAACTTACAATAATAATTGGTAAAGTCATAAGTGCTAATGTTAATCCACCAACCAAAGGAGAACTTCTTGGCATTCCAAATAAATTTATAAATATTGCAAGTCCTAAAAGTCCAAATAAAATAGATGGAATAGCTGCAAGATTATTTATATTTATTTCAATAAGTCTTGTAAATTTATTATCTCCTGCAAACTCTTCAAGATAGATTGCTGTCATAACTCCAATTGGAAATGCAATAATCATAGTTATAAATAGAGTCAAAATAGATCCTATAATACTTGATAAGAATCCTGCATTTTCAGGTATCTTTGAATCTCCATTTGTAAAGAAAATAGTATTAAACTTATTTTTTACTAAAGATTTTGCTTTTAACTCTTCAACAAGTAAAATCTCTTTTTCTTTTAAATTATTATTATGTTTTTTTAAATATTGATCAACTTGATGATTTGCTAAAATCCATAAATTCTGAGTCGTATTCATATATTCTGGATTCTCTTTTATCATTTTAGGAAGATCTCTTAAAGCAGCTCTTGAAACAATTGTTCTAAAATCTCTTTCTACTGCAAATCTTGTATCATCTAAAGATTTCTCATTAAATGTAATATCAACTTTTACATAAGCTACATTAAATGCTGGAATAGCTTTTGTAAGCATATCAAAAAGGAAAAATGCCAAAAAAGCTATTGAAAAGATTAAAGAAGTAAAAGTAAACTTCTTAAATCTTTTAGAACTAGCATGTCTTCTTTTTAGACTTGGATCATAAAATATATTTTGTTTTTTGTTTTTCTTTTTTAGTTTTATCATAATGTATTCACTTTATATTTTTCTTTAAATTTTCTAATTAAAGATAATGAGATCATATTTAAAATCAATGTAACAATAAATAGTGCAAGTCCAAGTGCAAATGCGCTTAAAGTTTCTGGTGAATTAAACTCAAAATCTCCAACTAAAGAGTTTACAATCGTAACTGTAACTGTTGTCATATCTTCAAGAGGATTTATAGATAAATTTGGTCTTAATCCAGCTGCCATAACAACAATCATTGTTTCTCCTAAAGCTCTTGAAAGTGCTAAAAGAAATGCTGAAATAATTCCTGGTAATGCTGATGGGATAACTATATTTCTAATAGTTTCAGCTTGTGTCATACCTAAAGCAAATGCAGCTTTTCTTTGAGAATCTGGTACTGCTTTTATAACATCATCTGAAAGTGAAGATATAAGTGGAATAATCATAATTCCCATAACAACTCCAGATGCAAGTGCTGAATTAAATGTTGCTTCAAGACCAAAAAAGTTTGCTGCTTTTACAACCAAAGGTGCAACTGTAATTGCTGCAAAAAATCCATAAACAACAGTTGGAATACCTGCAAGGATTTCAAGCATAGGTTTTAAATAATCCCTTAATCTTGGACTTGCATATTCACTCATATATATAGCACTTCCCAATCCAATAGGAATAGCAACTGCTAAAGCAATAACTGTGATTACAAATGTTCCAGCAAATATTGGCAATGCTCCAAACTGGCTATTTGCTGTACCTGGTGACCATGTTGTTCCAGTTAGAAAATACCAGAAGCTTCTTAATTTGAAGAACTCTATTGCTTCAAACAAAATTGAGAATAAAATTCCAAAAGTTGTTAAGATTGAGATTGTAGCTGCAAAAATCAATATTGCTTTTATAAGCTTTTCACTGAGTTCTCTTTGTTTTTTTTGTGTATCAAAGATATTCAATACTTTACCTTTATTTTTTATTTTTAAAAGTCTATTAAGTATTGATTACAATATGATTACAGATTAAAGCTCTATAAAAATAGGATTTCGTGAGCCTTTTGATTGAGTTTTCACTATGTTTAGCATGTGATCTAATTTATCAATATTTGATTTTGGATTTATCTCTATTATTGCTGAAGACACTGTTAATAAATCAAATTTTCTTATAGTTCCAAATCTATCTTTTGAAACAATATGTGATTTTTCTTTATCCTCTTTTGAGTATAAGTTTCTTGCACTATTTTCAAATTCATCTTGTACAAGTGATGTTAATTCAATAATATCATTCGATAAACTATTTTTAATTCCAACAAAAAAATCATCTCCACCAATATGAGCAATAAAAGCATTTTTCTGATATCTTTTTTGTAAAAGTTCTGCAAACATTAATATTGCTCTATCTCCTTGCCTAAATCCATAAATGTCATTAAAAGGCTTAAAATCATTAAAATCAAAATATATTATGCAAGTATTTATTTTGAAATTTTCTTTAAATGCTTCATTTATATATTTCTCTATTTGATTATTTCCTGGCAATTTTGTTAAGGGATTTTGATTTGCTGCTATCTCAATATTTCTTCTATATGATAAGGTTAAAAGAGAATTTAAATTTATAAACCCTTTATACTTATCTGATGAAGTTATAAAAATACCCAAAGAGCTACTTATATTTTGATTATACATCTCTAATATTTTATCAACTCCCCAAGTTACTTCAACACTCAAAGCTGGTTTAATATATTTTAATAATGTAGATGAATATGTCTTATTCTGTGCCAAAGACAATCCATATTGTGAGTAAGATATTTTTTTAATATCACTTTCATAAATAACTCCTAAGAAATATCCAAATTCATCAACTATTGGTACAAAATTATGTTCTGTATTTCTTTTAAAATGCAAAAATAGATCATAGAGTGAAGTATGCACATTTAGTGGATAAATCTCTTCTATAAACTCATCATTTATAAAATTCTTACTATTATCTCTTTTATCACACTCTATTAATTTTACAATATGTTCATAAGTTTTTTCTATCTCTTTTATATCTTTAGTTGGTTTTTGAACTAAATAACCTTGAATATAATCAGCTCCAATCTCTTTACAAGTATAAAACTCTTGTTCTGTTTCTATTCCTTCAGCTACAACTAATATTCCCATAATATGAGCCATATCTATTATTGAAGAACAAAAAAGTCTTTTTTTTGCATCTTGATCAATATTTGATATAAAAAATCTATCAAGTTTTATAACATTTGCTTCACTAAAGTATAGAAGTTTTAATCCAGAAACCCCTATTCCAAAATCATCTATTGCAATTTTATAACCACTTTCTTTGTATCTTTGAAGCATTGAAGAAAGAGCATTTTGTTCAATAGCTGTACCTTTTTCACTAAGTTCAAAAACTACCGTATCCTTACTTAAATTATATTTTTCTAAAATTTTCTCAGTATTTCCCTGAGAGTAATTTTTATTATATATTATTCTATTATCTAAATTGTAAAAAAGCTTTAGATTTTTTTGTTCTAGTTTTGCAAACTTATTTATAGCTTTTTCTCTTAGTTTTAAATCTAATTCATATAAATATTCATCACTAAAAGCTAAATCAAAAAGTTCATCAATAGTTCCAATTCCTGGGATATCTTGTACATTTCTTAGAAGTGCTTCAACAGCACAAATTTTACCTGTGTGAGAGTATATTATTGGTTGAAAAGCATAATCAAGCTTCTCAATAATTTCATTCCAATTACGCATTTTTTTCCTATATTCTAAAAAGAGGGAGGGCTCCTCTTTTTATCTATTTTTAGTGTAGATCACTTGCTTTTAATTTTGTACTATTTAAAACAATATTTCTAGCTTTTGTTCTTGTATCTTTTGCTAAAGGAATAAGTCCGATTTCTGTTAAAATTCCTTCTTCTCCAATCATTTTCTCACTCATAAATAGTTTTGTAAACTCTTTTAAAGATGAATTTGATTTTTGGTGGTCATTTTTAATATAAAAATACATTGATCTTGCAACTGGATACTTACCACTTGAAATAGCATCAACTGTTGGTAAAACATTATCAATACTTAATCCAACAACTTTATCTTTGTTCTCAATTAAAAATGAGTAACCAAAGATTCCAACTGCTGCTTCATTTTTTGTTAATCTTTGAACAATTAAGTTATCATTCTCTCCTGATTCAACATAAGCACCATCTGTTCTAATTTCACTATATTTTTTATATTTTTTATTTGCTTTTTCATCTTTTTTATACATATCTGTATAAGCTGAAACTTTTTTTAATGCACTTTGTAAAATCATCTCTTCAAAAGAGTCTCTTGTTCCTGATGATTTTGGTGGTCCATAAACAATAATCTCTCTATTTGGTAAACTTGCATCAATATCTGACCATTTTTTATATGGATTAGCAATTAAAGATTTTCCATCTTTTGAAGGAACTTCTTTTGCTAATGCAAGTGCTAATTGAGTTTTTGTTAGATTAAAGCTTTTTACATTTGAACTTTGAGCAACTGCAATTCCATCAAATCCAATTAAAGCTTCACTAATATTTGTAACACCATTTGAGTTACAAACTTCAAATTCACTCTTCTTCATTTGTCTTGAAGCATTTGCAATACTTGGAGTATTTTTATCTGCACCTGCACAAAATAACTTTATTCCTCCACCACTTCCATTTGATTCAACAACTGGAGTTGAGAATTTTGTAGTAGCACCAAACTCCTCAGCAACTAAAGATGAAAAAGGATAAACAGTTGAAGAACCAACTATTTTTAACTGCTCATTTGCAACTGCACTTGTAGCTAAAGCTGATGATAGAGCAAGAGCCAAAGATATATTTTTTAAATTCATTTTTTCTTCCTATTATTTAGATAATGAAAGTTTAAAAAGTCTTGGTTACAAAATGATTACTTAATTAAAATAATTTTTAAAATAGAGTTTTTTGACCCAGTAGGAGTCGAACCCACAACCTACCGGGTCGAAACCTGTCATTCTATCCAGTTGAACTATGGACGCACCTAAAAATTAGATTGAGATTCTATCTGTTTTTTACTTAAAATTATAAAATTGTACAATCTAAAAGAACTAAAATAAAAAATATTATTCCTAAATATCCATTTACAGTAAAAAAAGCTCTATCTATTTTTTTGAAATCTTTGCTTACTAAATAGTGTTCATAAGAGAGCATTAAAGCAGATACTAATACAGCAAAATATGCAAAATATGAACCATTTGAATAAATTACAAATAAAAGCCAAAAAAGAACTGTGATAAAGTGAAATATTTTCGAAAAAAGCATTGTTTTTTCTGCACCAAATCTTGATGGAATAGAGTGAAGTCCTAACTCTTTATCTACATCTATATCTTGCAAAGAATACAACAAATCAAAACCAGCAACCCAAAAAACAACTCCTATACTAAGCAAAATAACCCAAAAAGGAATAGTTTCACTAACAGCAACAACTCCTGCAATTGGTGCTAAAGCCAAAGAGAATCCTAATATAATATGAGCAAGATATGAAAATCTTTTAAAATATGAATAAGAAGCCAAAATTACAAGAATAGGGAAAGATAAAACAAGTGCCAAAAGATTTATAAAATATGCAACTAATATAAATGCTATTCCATTTGAAATTACAAAAACAAGCATTGCTTTTGGACTAACTCTTCCATCAACATTTGGTCTGTTTGAAGTTCTTGGATTTAAAGCATCAATATCTCTATCCATATATCGATTAAATCCCATAGCAAAATTTCTTGCTGTAACAGCTGCTAAAATCCCTAAAAATAGAAGTTCAGTACCAAACCAAGCAGTTCCATTTAGTTCTTTTGATGCAACAATCATCGCAATAAATATAAAAGGAAATGCAAAAACAGAGTGAGTAAACACAACCAACTCACTAAAATCTTTTATTTTTTGTATTAGTTTTTTCATGGCGTGAAGTTTATCAAATAATGATTAAATTAATGCTTTTTAGTTATAATCCATGAAAAAGGAAGCTTCTTATGTTAAATATTTTTCTTAAAAACTCTATAATAATTTTTATTTTAGCTATTTTATTCACTGCTTGTGCTACAAAAATTGAAAAAGACCAAGAAGAATTAAATAAGAAGAATAAAACAGAATTAATTGAACTTCTCATAAAAAAAGAGCTAGAAATAAATAGACTTACTCTTGAAATAGAAAATTATAAAGAGCAAAACATAGATGATTGAAGCAGCGATTATAGGAACAACCGCATCTGGAAAAACTGCACTATCTCTTGATATTGCAAATAAAACAAACTCTATAATTTTATCTTTGGACTCTCTTTGTGTATATAAAGAGATAGACATTGCAAGTGCAAAACCAACAAAAGAAGAAAGAGGAGATATTATTCATTTTGGAATAGATGAAGTTTTTCCAAATGAAAATTTTGATGTTATAGAGTTTCTAAATCTTTATAAAAAAACAAAAAGATTTGCAGAAGAAAATAATAAAAACTTAATAATAGTTGGTGGAACTGGGTTTTATTTGAAAGCTTTAAAAGATGGTTTAAGTGATGGCTTAGATAAGAAAATTGAACTAGATATCCCTTTAGAACTTGCATATAATCTCTTATTTTCTTTAGATGAAAACTATATGAAAAAAATTGAATCAAATGATAGATATAGAGTAGAAAAAGCTTACTCAATTTATAAACAAACAAAACTCACTCCATCACAATATTTCATAGAAAATCCTAAAAAAGCTCTAGCTCCAAATCTAAAAATATTTGAGATACAAAGAGATAAAGAAGAGTTAGTTAAAAGAGTAATTTTAAGAACAAAACAGATGTTAAAAGATGGTTTAATAGATGAAACAATTTTCCTAGAAAAGAGATATACAAGAGCTCCAAACTCTATGAAGAGTATTGGAATAATTGAAGTTTTAGAGTATTTAGATGGAAAAATAGATAAAAAACAATTGGAAGAAAAAATCATTTTAAATACTATGAAATTAGCAAAAAGACAAAATACTTTTTCAAATGGTCAATTTAAAGATAAAAAACAGAGTATAATTTCTAGCTTAAATTCAGAGATTGTTAAGTATTTTAAGATATAATCGCAAGTTCAAAAGTTTGATAAAGGACTTGCAAAGACTCGCTCTTTTATCATTCGCTTATTTTAAAAAAGGAAAATGGAATGAAAAAAGATATTCATCCAGATTACAAACTATGCCAAGTATCTTGTGCTTGTGGAAATAGCTTTGAGACAAAATCAAATGTTGAAGCAATGAGAATTGACATTTGTTCTGCTTGTCACCCATTCTTCACAGGAGAGCAAAAAATTGTTGATGCTGCTGGAAGAGTTGAGAAATTTAAAGCTAAATATAATATGGCAAAATAATACAACATTATGTTGTGCTTAGTTCCAACTCCAATAGGAAATCTTGAAGATATTTCTCAAAGATCTTTAAATATCTTATTGGAAGCGGAACTAATTTTTTGTGAAGATACAAGAGTAACAAAAAAACTTCTAAATCTCTTAGCAGATAAATATAAACTTGACTTTTCATCAACTTTAAGCAAAGAATTCAAATCTTTTCATTCTCACAATGAAGAAGAGGTTTTAAAAAACTTATCAAAAGATATTTTTACTAAAAATGTTGTTTATTGTAGTGATGCTGGAATGCCTTGTGTTAGTGACCCTGGTGCATCTTTGGTTGATTGGTGTATAAAAAATAGTGTTCCTTATGATGTTTTACCTGGAGCAAATGCGATATTAACTGCTTATGCAATGAGCGGATTTTCAAGTACAGAGTTCACTTTTTTTGGCTTTTTAGACCATAAAGGTGCAAGTAGAGCTTCAAAACTTGATGAAGTTTTAAATAGTAACAGAGTTTCAATTCTTTATGAATCACCTCATAGAATTTTAAAACTTTTTGAAGAACTAAATAAAAAAGAGCCAAATAGAACAATATTTTTAGTAAAAGAGATAAGCAAGGTTTATCAAACTTCTTATAAAGATAGTTCTAAAAATTTATATGAAAAGTTAAAAAACCTTGAAATAAAAGGTGAATGGGTTGTTGTTGTTGAAGCAAAAGAGAAAATTGGTTTCAACTTAGAATTAGATGATATTTTACCACTTGATATAGCTCCAAAAGTAAAAGCAAAGTTAATTTCAAAGCTTACAGGAGAATCTATAAAAGAGGTTTATCAAAAATTATTGGATAAAATCACAAAATGATAGTATATGGAAAACAAATAGTACTTTATGTATTAGAAAAGCACCCTGAATTAGTAGAAGAGGTATTTTTATCGAAAGAAATTGATAAAAAACTATTTACTCAATTTGCAAGATTAAATAAAAAAATACATAAAGTTGATAACCAAAAAGCTCAAGCTTTAGCAAAAGGTGGAAATCATCAAGGGCTTATTTTAAAGCTTAGTGATTATAGTTATACAGCAATAAAAGATTTAAAAAATATGAATTTTATTGTTGTTTTAGATGGTTTAACTGATGTTGGAAATATTGGTGCAATTGCTAGAACTTGTTACTCTTTAGGAATTGATGGTTTAATTGCAGCTGATATAAAAACTGTAAATAACTCTGGAACAATAAGAACAAGTGCTGGAGCGCTTCTTGATTTACCATTTGCAATTCATCCAAAAAGTGTTGATTTAGCAAGTGAGTTAAAAGATGCTGGTTTTGCACTTATTGGTGCAACAATGGATGGAACCGATTTAAAAAAATATGGGAAAATAGAGAAAACAGATAAAGTTGCTCTTTTTTTAGGAAATGAGGGTGAAGGAATTAGCCCAAAAGTTACAAAAAAACTTGATTTAAAAGTATCTATTAAAATGGAAAAAAAGTTTGATTCTTTAAATGTTTCAGCTGCTGCAGCTATTTTAATATATAATTTAAAAAAATAAAAAGGATTTGATTTGAAAAAACTACTCTTAATATTATTAATGATTTTATCTATAAAAGCAGAAGATATCAATCAAGCAGTTTACAATATTATTGGTAGTGAAGATTATAATACTCATTCAAATCTAATAAAACATATTTTTAAAGACCAAAATAGTTTTTATAGTGAAGATAGTCTTGATTATACAAAACTATTAGCAAAACTTGAAGAGAATAAATTATTAAAACTAAACTACGATTCTACAAAAACAATTGATGTAGTCTTTATATTTAATAGTAGTCCAAAAAAATCTTTTAAAAATATTAATGATATTTTAAAAGCTATTGGTTACCAAAATTTTATAAGTTCTAAACAAACAGTAAAAGATGAAAAACTTTTTTGGAGTATAAAACTAACATCTGCAGCCGCCATAAACCCTCTTAGATTGTCTTCAGAACTAAATAGTATAAATTGCAAAGTTTTGAATATAAAAAAAGAGGGAGAAGATAAATGGAGTTATTTAATTGATTCAAGTAACTCATCCTTGTATAAAGTAGAAGATTTAGTAACACAAAGTTCTTTATCACTTAGAAAACCTACAAGACCATACTATATTGAACTTGCAAATTCAAAAGAGATAACAATTGAATCAAAAGCAGGTACAGTTTGGCATCCTAATGTAGTCTTTTATGATAGTGAATTAAATGTTGTAAAAGTTGTTAAAAAAGAAAAAAGTGTAGAAAATATTAAAATTAGTGTTCCTAGTGAGACTAGATTTGTAAAAATTGATGATTTTTTCGCTTTAACTAATATAAAAAATGGATTAAATATTACTAAGGAGTAATAAAATGTTTGATGAGATAGAATTTGAAAGAATGAAAAGACTTCCAAATTATGTATTTGCTGAAGTAAATGCTATAAAAATGGAAGCTAGACGTGCTGGTATTGATGTTATAGATTTTTCCATGGGAAATCCTGATGGACCGACACCAAAACATATTGTTGATAAATTAAAAGAAGCTGCAACAAAACCTAAAAACTATGGATATAGTGCTAGTATTGGTATTTATAAACTAAGAGTTGCTATTTGTAATTGGTACAAAAGAAAATATGGTGTTGATTTTTTAGATCCAGATAAACATGCTTGTGCAACAATGGGCTCAAAAGAAGGATATGTTCATTTAGTTCAAGCAATTGTAAATGTTGGAGATGTTGCTGTTGTTCCAGATCCTACTTATCCAATTCACTCATATGCTTTTATGTTAAATGGTGCTGCTGTTCATAAATTTGAATTAGTTTTTGATAATGAATTTAAAGTAGATGAAGATCTATTTTTTAAAAATTTACAAAAAACGATAGATGAATCTATTCCAAAAGTGAAATATGTAGTTGTAAACTTTCCACATAATCCATCTTGTGCGACAATCACACCTGAATTTTATACAAAACTTGTAGCAATGGCTAAAAAAGAGAGATTTTATATTATCTCTGACATTGCTTATGCTGATATAACTTTTGATGGATACAAAACTCCTTCAATCTTTCAAGCTGAAGGTGCTTTAGATGTTGCTGTTGAGTGCTTTACTTTAAGTAAATCATATAATATGGCTGGGTGGAGAGTTGGATTTATTGTTGGAAATGAAAAGCTTGTAGGTGCTTTAAAAAGAATTAAATCTTGGCTTGATTATGGAATGTTTGCTCCTATTCAAATTGCTGCTACTGTTGCACTTGATGGTCCACAAGATTGTGTTGATGATATTGTAGAAAAGTATAAAACAAGAAGAGATGTTATGCTTCAAGCTTTTGAAGAAGCTGGATGGAAAATGGATAAACCAAATGCTTCAATGTTTATTTGGGCAAAAATCCCTGAAAAAGCACAACACTTAGGAAGTTTAGAGTTTTCAAAACAACTTCTAAGAGAAGCTCAAGTTGCAGTAAGTCCTGGAATTGGTTTTGGACATTATGGTGATAAATATGTAAGAATTGCTCTAATTGAGAATGAAAAGAGAATTAGACAAGCTGCTAAAAATGTTAAAAGATATTTAAAATCATTAGAGTAGAAAGAATATTAGGTTCCTTTTAAACTGGAACCATTTAAAAGGAAATTAATATGCTTAAAGTTGGAATTATTGGAGTTGGTACAGTTGGAACAAGTGTTGCAAATATTTTAAGAGATAATAAAAATATTATTACAGCACGAGCAGGTATTGAGATTGTTCCAACTATTGGAGTAGTTTCAAATTTAAATAAAAAAAGAGATGTTGAGATAAAACTTACAAATAATATTGATGAAGTTTTAGACGATCCAAGTATTGATATTATTGTTGAGCTTATGGGTGGAATTGAAGAGCCATATAAAATTGTAAAAAAAGCTTTAGAAAATGGCAAAGCAGTTGTTACAGCAAATAAAGCTCTTCTTGCTTATCATAGATATGAACTTCAAGAATTAGCTGGTGACTCACCATTTGAATTTGAAGCAGCAGTTGCAGGTGGAATTCCTATAATTAATGCTTTAAGAGATGGTTTAAGTGCAAATAATATCAAATCTATTCAAGGTATTATGAATGGAACTTGTAACTTTATGCTTACTAAAATGATAAATGAAGGTGCAAGTTATGATGAAATTCTAAAAGAAGCTCAAGAGTTAGGTTATGCAGAAGCAAATCCTACTTTTGATGTTGGTGGCTTTGATACTGCTCATAAACTTTTAATTTTGGGTTCAATTGCTTATGGAATTGATGTAAAACCAGAAGATATTTTAATTGAAGGTATTCAAAATATAAAACAGACAGATATTGAGTTTGCAAAAGAGTTTGAATACAATATAAAACTTTTAGGAATTGCAAAAAAAGTAGATAATCAAATAGAACTTAGAGTTCATCCTGTTTTAATTCCACTTGATAAAATGATAGCAAAAGTAGATGGAGTTATGAATGGTGTTTCTGTAGTTGGTGATAAAGTTGGAGAAACTATGTATTATGGTGCTGGAGCTGGTGGAAATGCAACAGCTAGTGCCGTTATTGCAAATATAATTGATATTGCAAGAAAAGGTAAAGGCTCTCCTATGCTTGGTTTTGAAAAACAAATTGGTATTCAACCAACTTTAATGCCAAAAGATGAAATCAAAACAAAATATTATTTAAGGCTTGAAGTTGCTGATAAATCAGGTACTTTAGCAAAAGTAGCAAAAATATTTGGAGATAATGATATCTCAATAGAAAATATGATGCAGAAATCGAAAAAAGAGCAAAAAGCAAATTTACTTCTTACAACACATATTTGTATAGAAAAAGATATTTTAAAAGCTATAAATGAGCTTGAAAACTCAGGTGTAGTTCTTAAGAAACCAGCTATGATAAGAATAGAAGATTAATTCTTCTACTCTTTTTTATACAAATACTCCAAAAATGCAGTATCTTTAAAAAACTTATATTTTTTTATCAAGCTATTTTCAATATCTATAAAAGCCATAAAATCTGTTTCATAAATCTCTTTGTTTTTTAATATCTCATATTTTAAGTAACCTTTTACAAATACACTATTTTCATTTTCTGCAATACTTTCAATCCTAAAATCTAAAGTTTTATAATATTCATTTAAATGAGTAAAGAACTCTAATAACTCTTTCTTATTTCTATATTTTCCATATAATTCAGGAAAAGTAGGGCTAGTTTCTTTTACAGCTAAATACTCTATATCTTCATCTATAAAACTTAAAGCATTTTGTATATTTCTTTCTCCCAAAGCTTTATAAAAACCTTTTACAATCTCTTTTTTATCTATATTCACTTTAGAAGTTAAGAACTCTTTTGTAGAGATATTAAGCCCAAAATGGTGAACAATATTTTTTATAAAAAACTCTTTCTCTTCCTTTGTAAAACTACTTGTAGCATCATCTATTACAATAGCGTTATATCCTTTATCATGTGCTTCTCTAAAAGTTGATTCTACACAAACATTCGTAGCAAAACCTGTCATATATAAAGTTTTTATTCCATTATTCTTTAAAATTGCATCCAAATTTGATCCAGCAAATCCACTAGCACCTAATCTTCCACTTACTACAAAATCTTCTTCTTTTGGTAAAAAATCTTTATGAAAATCTTTGTTTTTATCCTGCCAAGTCTTAACTTGAGGTATAACTGCTCTTAAACCATATTTTGCATCATTTCCAAACTCTTTGTAATCATCACTTAAAACCAAAGGTATATGAATTATTTTCATACCTATATTTCTTGCATACTCTAAAGCTTCTTTAGAATTTTTTATAGAAGCTTCAAACTGTTTCTTATCTTTCATAAAACCATATAATTTAGATTTTTTATCTAACCACTCATTTTGATACTCTATTAATAATAGAGCTGAACTTTTTGTATCTATTTCTTGCATTTTATTCTCCTTTGAATATAAATTTATCACCATTAATAGTGTTAGCATAAACATTTTTATCATCTTATTTTCCTTTTTTGTAGATTAGTTACAATAATTGCTAGAGAATTATCAAATAATCTTCCTTAATTGTAGATTAATTACAAAATATGTACAATATAATACAAATTAAGGAGATAAAATGTTTGAAGATCTATTTGACCCAAATTTAGTATCAAAACTACTTGTAACTATTGGTGATGTTTCAGAAGTTACAAAGATTCCACAAAGAAAACTTAGATATTGGGAAGATAAGGGAATTATTCAATCTTCTTCAAAAGAAGATGGAACAACAAGAAAATATGATTATTTAAATATTAAGAAAATAATTTTAATTAAAGAGTTATTAGATGAAGGTTTTACACTTGATGCTTCAGTTAAAAAAGTAGAAGAAAGAGTAGAAAAGCTACAAAATGCTTTTAATAAATTAAAAGAAAAGAACGATAACTAAGGCTTTTGCCTTAGTTTATTATCTTGGAACTACTTTCTATCTGCTTCAATATCAATTTTTATTTTTACTTCATCACCAACAGCAACTCCACCAAGTTCAATAGCTTTGTTCCATTTTAAACCAAAATCAGATCTTTTGATTTTTCCTTCAAGTGCAAATCCAATTTTATTTCCATGGATATTTATATCATCAACTTCAAGAGTAATATTTTTTGTAACTCCTCTTAAAGTAAGTTTACCCTCCATTTTTCCATCATCTCCATCTGCTTTATATGAAGTCATCTCAAAACTCATCTCTGGATATGTTGAAGCTGAAAAGAAATCATCACTTTTTAAATGATCATCTCTATCTTTTATTCCTGTATCAATTGATAATGTATCAATTTTAGCTTTTAAATTTTTAAAAGTCTTTGTCTTTTCATCAATTTCAAAATTTGAGTTATATGATGTAAATTTACCATTAACATTTGTAACCATCATATGTTTTACACTAAATCCAACATTTGAATGAACAGTATCTACTTTATATTCAGCTGCTGTAAGAACTGATGTTGCAACAGCAGAAACAACCATTAGTTTTAATAATCTACTCATTTTATACCTCTTTTTTATTAGATAATAAGATTTTATCCCTAAATAATTAACAGTTTTCATACTTTTGTTAATAAGGTTTAAATTTATTTTAATCTTAAATATATTATGATACTTATTATCAATATCTAGTAGGAGATTTATTATGTGTAGCAATATTTTATTAAATAGCAAATTAAATGAGACAATTAGTCCAAGTGAGTTTTTAAATCTAGTAATTTCAAAAAGTACAAACAAAATTATCACTCTTCTGATTTTAGGAAGAGTAAATATAAATGTAAGAGATTGCAGTGGGAAAAATGCTCTTTATTGGGCTATGATAAATGAAGATTACGAGCTTATAAAAGCTCTTATAAAATACAAGATAGATTTAAAAGTAAGCAAAAATCTAAATGCTCTAAACTTTGCTGTTTATTTAGATAATCCAAAACTTCTGAAAACTCTTTGTGATTGTGGTTTAGATATAGATTGTTATGATGAGATAAATTCAACTCCTTTGATTTATGCAATTTTATATAATAAAAAGAGAGCTATTAATTTCTTAATTCTAAAAGGTGCTAATCAAGAACATGAAGATTTTATGGGGAATTGTCCTAAGAACTTATTAAAAAGAGCATAAATTATGCTCTTTTGTTTTGATTATTTCTCATAAAAATATAAAATATTGCTGGTATTATAAATAGTGTTAAAATTGCAGAACTAAGCATCCCACCAATCATTGGTGCTGCAATTTTTTGCATTATTTCACTTCCTATTGAATCAATATACATAATAGGTATAAGTCCTCCTAAAATTGCAAAAAGTGTCATTAGTTTTGGTCTTAATCTTAAAACTGCACCTGAAAATATTGCATTTCTCAAACTATTGTCATCACTATCTTGCATATTTTTTACAGCTTCATCAAGATATAAAATCATAACAATAGATGTTTCAGCAGCAACTCCAAGAAGTGCTAAGAAACCTACAACAACTGCTATTGATACATTATAACCCAATAAATCAATATAAAACATTCCACCACTTAAAGCAAAAGGAAGTGTTAAAAATATTATTAAAGAGTATTTTAAATTCTTCAAAGCTAAATATATGAGTATGAAAATAAATACCAATACTAAAGGAATAATATAACTTAATTTTTGAGTTGCATGTTCTAACAACTCACTCTCTCCTGACCACTCATAATAGTAACCACTTGGAAGCTCTATATCTTCTAATAATTTAGAAGCTTCTTCTTTATACTGTTTTATACTAACACTATCTTTTGGACTAATATAAACATATGCAACTTTTAAAGCCTTTTCTGATTGTATTATTGATGGACTCTCTTCATAATTTAACTTTGCAAAAGTTTTTAATGGTTTAAATCCTAAATCAGTTTTAATTTGAAGATTTTCTAAAGAGAATATATCTTCTCTGTTTTTTGCTTCATATCTTAATGTAATTGGATATCTCTCAAGCTTATCCAAGAATAGATTTAATGTTTCTCCACCTACTCCCAAAGATAAAGCTTGTAAAATTGTATCTCTTGTAATCCCATATCTTGATATTTGTTCATCATCTATTTCTACATTTAAATAGTAACCTTGATTTATCTTATCAGCACTTACTGTCATTGTTCCTTCATATTTTTTTAATATTGCTTCAATATTACTACTTTGTTCTTGTATTATTTTTAAATCATTTCCATATAGTTTTATTCCAAGTGGTGTTCTAATTCCTGTTAAAAGCATATCAATTCGTCCTTTAATAGGATAAGTCCATGAATTTACTAATCCTTTTACTTGAAGTTTTTTATCCATTTCATAAATTAATTTTTTATATGTCATTCCTTCTCTCCACTGTGATTGTGGTTTAAAAGTAATAATAGTTTCAAGCATTGCTAAAGGTGCTGGATCTGTTGCACTATCTGCTCGTCCAGCCTTTGCAAATGCACTTTCTACTTCTGGGAATGATTTTATTACCATATTTGTTTTTTGTGCTAACTCTTTTGCTAAATCAACTCCAATTCCATATGGAGTTACAGGCATATACATAAATGTTGCTTCATTTAAAGATGGCATAAATTCCCATTTTAATTTACTATAAGTATAAACTCCAAAAATAATACCTACAAAGAATAGGGCAACAAATAGGTATTTTATTCTTAAAGTTAATCTTAACATTGGAGAATATGCTTTTATAAAGAATCTATTTATAATATTTCTATCTTCACTTATAATTTTTCCTTTTATAAAGAATATCATCAAAATAGGAACTAAAGTTATTGATAATATTGCACCACCTAACATTGCAAAAGTTTTTGTAAATGCTAAAGGAGAGAATAGTTTTCCTTCTTGACCACTAAGTGCAAAAATTGGTAAAAATGATACAACTACAAGTAAAAGTGCAAAAAATATTGGTCTTCCTACTTGTTTTGCTGAAGATAAAATGATCTCTATTCTATCTTGATTTGAGATATTCTCTTTTCCTTGAAGATGTTTATGAGCATTCTCAACCATTACAATAGTTGCATCAACCATAGCTCCAATTGCAATAGCTATTCCACCCAAACTCATAATATTTGAGCCAATATCAAAAAGCTTCATAAGTAAAAATGTAATTAAAACAGTCAAAGGAAGAGTTATGATTATAATCAAAGCACTTCTAAAATGAAATAAGAATAGGGCAACAATTAGCATAACTATTATAGATTCTTCAATAAGTGTTCTTTTTAAAGTATCTATTGCAGCATCAATTAATGAAGTTCTATCATAAACCTCAACAACTTCAATTCCATCAACTTTTAGAGTTTCAAGTTTTGTTTTCACACTTTTTATAACACTATGAACATCTGCTCCATATCTTGTTATTACAATTCCACCAACAACTTCACCTTCTCCATTTAGCTCAGCAACTCCTCTTCTTTCATTTGAAGTTATATTTACTTCTGCTATATCTTTTATTTTTAAAGGAGTATTATTTAAAACTTTTATTGTGATATTTTCTATATCAAACTTATTTTTTAAGTATGCTCTTGCACTAACTATATTTTCATATCCATTTTCTAATATAATTCTTGCTCCACTATCATTATTATTCGCTAGAACTGCATTTTGTATATCATCTATACTTAAATCATATTGTACTAATCTATCTTGATTTAATGTTATCTCATAATTTCTAACAAATCCTCCAACACTAGCAACTTCACTAACTCCATCAACCCCTAAAAGAGCAAATTTATAAAAATAATCTTGTAAAGTTCTTAGCTCATCTAAACTTTTTGTTGAAGATTTTAAAGCATATTGATAAGCCCATCCAACTCCTGAAGCATCTGGTCCAAGCTTAACTTTTGCATTTTTAGGAAAAGTTCCTTGAAGAGTTGATAACTGCTCAAGAATTCTACTTCTTGCATCATATAAATCATATCCATCTTTAAAAATAATATATATCATTGAATTTGAAAAGCTACTCATAGCTCTAATTGTTTCAATATTTGGCAAACTCATAAGATTTGAAATAAGAGGATAAGATATCTGCTCTTCAATAGTTTTTGCACTTTGATTTGACCACTCAACTTCTAATATTACTTGATTTGCTGACATATCAGGCAAAGCATCAAGATTTGTATTCTTTATAGCCCAAAATGATGCAAAACATAGAATAATAGAGAAAAAAAGTACTAAGAATCTATTTTTAATACTTAAATCTATAATTTTTTCAACCATATCCTACCACTCCTCATCATTTACATCATAAAGCCTATTTGTCATAGCATCTGCATCATATAAAAACAATGAGTTATTTATAACTTCATCTTCTTTACTTATTCCACTATATACTTCATATAGCTCTTTTGAAACTCTTTTAGCTTCTATTTTCTTTGGTTCAAAATCTCCATTTGATTTTGGAATAAATACAAAGTATTCATCTGCTCTTTTAATAACTGCACTTCTAGGAAGAGATAAAACTTCTCTCTCTTCTTTAATTAGCTCAACTTTACCAAACATTGATGGAAGTATATTTCTTGATTTATTATCAATAATAAATCTTATATCAACAGTTTTTTTACTATCATCAATAACTGGATAAATAAAATCAACTTTTGCATTAATAGGATTTTCTAAACCATCTAGTTTTATATTTGCTTTCATATTTGTTTTTATAAAACTCAAATCTTCTTGATAAACAGAAGCTATAAACCATAAACTATCTATTTGGCTTATTTGAAATATTGTTTTACCTTTTTCAATAAAACTTTGATTATTTACATTCTTTTGTGTAATTATTCCATCAACATTTGATTTAACAAAAACATCTTTATTGTTTGATTTAATCAATCTTTCTTGCTCGTTTTTATCAATATTTAGATTAATTAACTTTCCAGAAACTTTATTCTCAATATCTTTATTAATCTCTTTTGCAATCTCTAATTCAGCAATAGAAGAGCTAATTTCAGGAGAATAAATCTTATATAAAAGTTCTCCTTTTTTTATATCCATATAATTTTTATTTGTATTTAAATATGTAATATATCCATCAAATCTACTTACAATATCCACAACTTTACTTTCATCAATTTTAGTAAGTCCATAAAAACTTTTGCTTTGAGTTATTTTCTTCTCTTTTGCTTTTATTTTTTCTATATTGAATAACTGTTTTGCATCTAAAATCTCTGCAAAATTGTATTGCAGTAGTAAAAATAGGATTAGTAATATTTTTTTCATTTTATACCTTTGTTTGAATAATAAATAAGTTCACTATAATTTTCGAAATATTTTGCTAACTCTTCATTTGCTTTTAATTCATAAGAGATTAATTCATTTAAATTCTTTAAATTATCACCAAAACTAAGTTTTGAATAAGCCACAAACTCTTCTAATACTTTTTGAAGTTTAATCTTCTTTGGAATTATCTCTTCTTGTAAAAGAGCTAAATTCTTTCTTGATAATTCTATATTATTTAGTAAAATCTTATTTTGTAACTTTAAATTATGAACTTGACTCTGCTCTTTATTTTTTATCTCACTTGAGTTTATTTTTGCTTTTAATTTATTGATATTTTCTGTGTTATATATAGGAAGAGGAAAATTAATCATAACATTCGCCCAGTTTTGTTCATCATCTTGCATATATTCTAAACTAAGAGTTAGTTCTGAAAACTTTTTCGCATCTTCTAGTTTTGAATAGCTATTTTGTTTTGTACTTTCAACTCTTAGTATCTCTATTTTAGGATGATTCGTTTGGAAATCTTTTAATAAACTATCATCTATCTCTTTTAAAGCTATATTATCTTCAATTTTATCCACATTTAAATATGTAATTAATTCCAAATTTAAATACAAATTTGATATCTGATTCTCTAACTCATTTTGTAAAACTTCAACATCATAATTTGAAATTTCACTATTTAATAGCTCATTAAAAGTCACTTTATCACTTTCATACATTTTTAAATATTGATCTTTTACTCTTTGAAGGTTTTTTTGATACTCATTTAATAACTCTCTTTTATTTTCTAAAACTAAAATTGTATAAGAGTATTGATATATCTTTGATTCTAGTTCCAACTTTTTATCTTCAAGCTCAAGTTTCTTTATCTCTTCATCTTTTTGTGCTATATCTTTTTCTAAAGATAGCTTACTTCCTATTGGAATTGTTTGAGATAGACTAACTCCATACTCTTTATTCATTTTCATTGCATTATCATCTTTATGTAAGCTAATGTTATTTAGCGAAAACCCAAGAACTGGGTTTTGCCATTTTTTAACTCTGCTTAGCTCTTTTGAAGCAATCTCAATTGAATTTTCCAAACTTCTTATATCGTAATTTTGTTCTAAAGATTTAGAAACTATCTCATCTATTGTTAGAGCATAGATAAAATTACATATGATAAAAAGAGCCAAAACTATTTTTTTCATCTTAGAAACTCACACTACTTTTAATTGATTGAACTTTCCCATCAGATGTTTTAAATCTAATATTATATTGCCATGTTCCATCCATACAAAAATTAATATGAAATTTGTATAAATCTTTATCAAATTTTCCTTCTCCATCATGTTCCATATATGGCATTCCTGGCATCTCTGGCATAAAGAACTTTACTCTTAATTGAGCATCATTAACAATTTTCCCATCTTTTGTGATTTTTGCAAAAAACTCGTTGCTTCCTGCACTTAAATCTCTTTTACTTGTAAGTTCAAGTTCATATCCATCTACATTAAACTTCTCTTGCATAGCATTTGCATTTAAGAAACTCAATCCTAAAAATAGTCCTAGTAATACTTTAATTACACTTTTCATTCTTAATCCTTTTTTTGATTTATGGAAATTTAGCATTTATTATGTGTAGTTTGTGTGTAGTTTCTAGCTTAAATGAAGTGCAATTTTATTCTATTCAAAAAAAAAATTAAACTATATACTTCTATTCTATTTTTAAAATAAGGATAATTTATGATTAAATATTTACCATTTATTCTATTTTGGACTCTTGGAATTATTTGGGGTGCAAACTTTATATATATGAAATGGGCAAGTGAACTTCTAAGTGAAGAACAAGCTGTTCTAATAAGAGTTTTATTTGGATTTATTCCAATATTTTTATATGCTTTATATTTAAAAGTTTTAAGATTTGAACATCTAAAATATAGTTTTCATTTTATTATTATGTCTTTACTTGGAACTTCAATATATTACTTCTTTTATATGAAAGGTGCAGCTTTACTTCTTTCAGGAGTTGCTGGTGCGATAAGTGGAACAATACCTTTATTTACTTTTATTTTAGCAACTATATTTATAAAAGATCAAAAGATTAGTTTAAATCTGATTTTAGGTATTTTAGTGGGTTTTTCAGGAGTTATTTTAATATCAAAACCATTTGATACTCAACTTTTTGAAGCAAACTTTGAAGGTATTATATATATTTTACTTGGTTCTTTTATATTAGCATCATCATTTGTATATGCAAAAAGATTTTTATCTCCTTTAAATATTCATTTTGCAGCTTTAACAACATACCAATTAGGTTTTGCTTTTATAATTTTAGCTATTGTTACAGATTTTACAAATATTGAGAATATATTATCAGATACTCATATTTTTTATGGAACAATAATTGGTCTTGGTTTCTTAGGAACAGGAATAACAACTATTCTTTACTACTATTTAATACAAATTATTGGTCCTGTAAGAGCATCATCAGCTACTTATATTCCACCTGCAATTGCTCTATTTATAGCTTATTTTCTTGTTGATGAAAACATTGTCTTACTTGATTTAATAGGAACTATTCTTATATTCTCAGGTGTATTTTTAATAAATAAAAAGAAAAAGAATTAACTATTTTATTGAAGATATATAATCAAAAGGGGTTATTCCATAAACCCTTTTGAATAGTCTATTAAAATGTGATAAATCAGAAAAACCAAACTCCACAACAGCACCATAAAGATCTTTTGTTGAATCTAAATATTTCTTGGCATGATTTAATTTTGTATTTAAAAAGTATTGATAAGGAGTTATTCCTGTATTTAACTTAAATCTTCTAATAAATTGAAATTTTGAGATATTTAACTCATCTGATATTTGTTCTAGATTTAATATATTCTCAAGCTCATAATATATCATCTCTTTTGATTTCTCTATAAAAATTTTATCTTTATTATAAGTGTAAATTAAATCTTTATTTGAAAAATTATCTACTACATTTAATACTAATTCTCTACAAAGAAGCTCATTCTCTTGATTTAAAATAGCATTTGAAAGCTTTATTAAATCATCTTTTAACTTTTCATTATAAGTTAATGATGTAGAAAAATTTATCTTCTCTTTTCTTTTCATAGCTTCCATAAGAAGCTCTTCTTTGATTAGAAGCATTATATATTCATATTTCCCTAGCTTACTTTCATGTATTTGATCTGGATTAAATATTGTAACTCCATTTTTGTAAGAAATTATAGAAGAACCATCTAATATATATTTTTGTTCACCTTTTAAAGTGATACCAAAGTGATACTCTTCGTGTGAATGCTTTTTTAAAATTAAATTATTTATATCTGCTTTTAAGGCTGTAATTCCTAATTTATTCTTATATGTAAGTATGTCTTTTGCTTTGTTCTGCATATTTATCTCTTTATTTTAAAAGATAAGTTTAAAAGTTGAGCCATTATTCTTAATAGACTCTATCTCTAGTTTAATTTTGTAGTTTGTACATATCATATTAACAATATTTAAGCCTAATCCAAAACCACCACTTTGAGTTGTTGCTCTGTAATATCTTTTAAAAATATCATCTATTTTATCTCTATCTATTCCTATTCCACTATCTTTTATCTCTAAACTATTATCATTTAAGATTATTTCTATATCTCCACCCATTTTATTATATTTAATTGCATTTGAGATTAGATTATTAAATACTCTTATAAAATCATCTCTATCTATTTTATAAGAAAATTCTTTTAAATTAAACTTCACTTTTATTTTTTTCCTTGAAATCATAGGCTCAAAAGCTATAATTTCTTCTTCAATGATTTTCTTTAAGTCTAACTCTTCTTCAATTCTTTTATTTTTATTATCTAAAAAAAGATAAGTCAAATCACTATAAATTTCACTCACTCTTTTTGCACTTAATTTTATTCTCTCAATCTGTTTCTCACTTAAATTTTTATCTTGACTTGACATTATAATTGCACTAATTGGAGTATTTAACTCATGAGTTGTATCTTTTATAAAGTTATTTAACCTATCTCTTTCATCTTCTATTGGCTTTAGAAATAACTTTGCTAAACTATATCCAACTAAAGAGATAATTAAATATACAAGTATAAATATAATAAATATTTGATATTTCAATGATGTAATTCTACTATTTAAACTAAAGTCTTCTAAAACAATATACCAAATACCCAAATGTCCAACAGTTGAATTATCTATTAATTTTATTTTCTCTTCATTATAAAAAAACCCTATATCTTCATTTAATTCATCATTAAATGAACCAAACAAATACTCTTTTTCTTTGTTATAAAAAGCAATTTTATATTCATTATTATTTAAAATATTATCTTTGTTAAACTTTTTATTACTCATATGAGATACTATTATCTCATTTGATGCTTTTGAAACAAGAGTTTGCATATTTGATTTTACTAAATCAATATATAATGTTTTCTCATTTTGATAGTAAAAAAATAGTGATAAAAGAAGTAAAATAAAAGAAGATCCCAAATAAAGACTTAGAAATCTAAAAAAACTTTTTTTTTCTTTAGATGTTAATTTTATAACCAACTCCTCTAATATTCAATATCAAGTGGTCACCCAGGATTTTTCTTAAATTCTTTATATAAGTTCGGATAGTACTAGCTTCTATACTATCTTCATATGACCATATATTGTTTATAAGTTCATCTATACTAACCACTTTTTGATGCTTAGTATAAAGATAAATTAATATATCAAACTCTTTTTTTGTTATATTAAAATTATTTCCATCTTTTCTTATACTTAAGTTATCAAGATCTAAGATTAAATTATCTTTTAATTTAATCTCTTTTTTTATTCCTATATTAAATAATCTTTTTATATTACTAACTCGTAAGTCAAGCTCTTTTAACTCAAAAGGTTTTTTTATATAATCATCACATCCACTATCAAAACCTTTTTGCATATCTTCTATCATATTTAATGATGTTATAAATATAGCTGGAGTTGAAATATTCTTATCTCTTAACTCTTTTAGTAAGTCAAAGCCATTTTGATCTGGAACATTTACGTCTAAAATTAACAAATCAAAACTTTCAGAATATAAATATTCTATGGCTTCATTCGCAAAAAAGGTAGTTGTAACTTCGTAATTCTGTTTTTTTAAGTGTTCTTCTAAGATTTCATTTAAGATTAAATCATCTTCTAGAAGTAAGATTTTCATTTTTTAAAGTGGGGTTTTCACCCCAGTAATTTAGACTAGAATTCTCTTCTTGGTCTACTATCTCTTGGTCTATCTTCTTTTGGTTTAGCTTCATTTACTCTTAAAGTTCTACCATCAGTCTCTTTACCATTTAGAGCTTCGATCGCAGCATTTCCAGCACTAGCTTCTTCCATTTCAACAAATGCAAAACCTTTTGATCTTCCAGTTTCTCTATCCATAATTATTTTTGCACTTTTAACTGCACCAAACTTAGCAAATACTGCTTCTAAATCTTTATCGCTCATTTTATACGATAAATTACCTACGTAAATGTTCATATTTTTTATCCTTTGAAAAAGTTAGATATTATGCCTTAAAAAAAAATCTAAATCAAGAGTTTTTAAAATTTTTTTCCAATGCTAGAATAATTCTTCTCTCAACTTCATCAAATCCTAGTATAAAAAGTATATCATATACCGATGGTGCCTGTGTTCCACCAGTTAATGAAATTCTTATTGGTTGAAAAATTTGTGGGAATTTTAATCCTTTTTCACTAATAAAAGGTTTTGTAATGTTCTCTAACTCTTCAATATTTGAGAATTTACCTTGATTGTTTCTTAAAAGTTCAAGATATTCTTTTAAAATATCTGCACTATCTTCTTTTATAAATTTACTTACTCCATTTTCATCATAAGATTTTGGTGCGTTTATTATATCTTCTATTGATTTCTTTAATTCTACAACTGTATTTGCTCTTTGTTTAGAAAGATTTAAAACTTCTTCTTTTTTAGAATAATTACTTAAATCTAAATCAAAAAACTTCAACTCTTCTATAAGTCTATTATTTGATGAATTTTTAATATATTCACTATTTAACCAAAGTAGTTTCTCTGCATTATAAGCTGATGCTGATTTATTTATATTTTTTGGATCAAATAGTTTTAACATTTCCTCCATAGAAAAAATCTCTTGATCTTTGTTTGACCAACCAAGTCTAACTAAAAAATTCAATAATGCCTCAGGAAGATATCCTGTTCTTTTATAATCCATTACATCCATTGCACCATCTCTTTTTGATAGCTTTTTACCTTCTGGATTATTTATCATTGGAACATGATAAAAATTTGGATGTTTTACTCCTAGTGCATTATAAATTACTATCTGTTTTGGAGTATTTGATAAGTGATCATCACCTCTAATTACATCTGTCATATTCATTAACATATCATCAATAGTTACAACAAAATTATATGTAGGCATTCCATTACTTCTTGCAATTACAAAATCATCTACAAATGAAGCATCAAATTTCATATCACCTTTTACTCCATCAACAAACTCTATTGTTCCTAATCTTGGTGCTTTTATTCTAATAACAGGTTCTACTCCCTCAGGAATAACTGGTAAAACTTTTCCATCTTCTGGTCTCCAAGTACCATCATATTTTGGAGTTTGTTTTGCTTCTTCTTGTTTTGCTCTTATACTATCAAGTTCTTCTTTGCTCATATAGCACTTATAAGCATTCCCATTTTCTAAAAGTTTATTTATATACTCTTTGTATATTTTTGTTCTTTGTGATTGATATTCTACCTCATCATCATATGATAATCCAACCCATTCAAAAGCTTCTATAATAGCACCTAATGCTTCTTGACTATTTCTAGCTAAATCTGTATCTTCAATTCTAAGTCTAAAAACTCCACCATTTCTTCTAGCCCATAAATAACTATAAAGAGCTGTTCTTAATCCACCAATATGTAAATATCCTGTTGGACTTGGGGCAAATCTTGTTATAACCATTTTATTCTCCTACTCTTTATCTTTATTTTCTTCTTTATTATGCATATAAAAACCTACTACACTTATAATTACAACAACTACTAAAAAAACCAAAAGTCCTATTTCAAGTATTGCCATTTTAATCCTTTTTTATATCTTTTTCTCTTAATTGCCCACATGCAGCACTAATATCTAAACCTTTTGATTCTCTAATTGTACAAATTACACTTTTACTATTTAGGAAATCTTTGAATTTCATCATATCACTTTCTAAAGGTCTTTGATAAGTTGTTCCAGTATATGGATTAAAATATATTAAATTTACTTTTGCTTGAATTCCATCAAGAAGTTTTACAAGTTTCTTCGCAGCTTCAAGACTATCATTTTTATTTTTTATAACCAAATATTCAAACATAACTTTCTTTCTTGTATCCACAGGAAATGCTTTAACTGCTTCAATAATACTTGCAATATTATAAGCTTTATTCATAGGAATTAATTCACTTCTTAGCTCATCATCAACAGCATGAAGTGAAATTGCAAGTTGAATTTGTAAATCTTTTTCTCCAAGTTTCTTAATCTTACTTGCAATTCCAGATGTTGAAACAGTTTGTCTTCTTCTACTTATTGCTAAGCCATCAAGTTCTGAAAAGATTTCAACAGCTTTTACAAAATTATCAAAATTATCAAGCGGTTCACCCATTCCCATATAAACAATATTTAAAGCTTTATTTTCAGCTATATTATTATCTTTTTTTATGTGAACTATTTGAGCTATATACTCTCCAACTGTAAGATTTCTTACAAATCCACCTTTTGCAGTTAAACAAAAACTACAACCAACCTTGCATCCAACTTGACTAGAGATACAAACTGTATATTTTTCACTTCTTACAATTTGTCCATCTTCATCTACTTTCTTATCTTTCATTAGAAGTAAAACTGCTTCAATAGTAAGATTATCTCTTAATTTAAAAAGATATTTTATACTTCCATCACTACTTTGCTCTTTTTTTATAATTTGCATTATATCAATTGGATAGTTGTTTTTTAAATCCTCAATCAACTCTTTTGGAAGATTTTTCATATCATCATATGATTTTGCATATTTTTTATACAACCAATTATATACTTGTTTTGCACGAAATGATGGCTTTAATTTTTCTTTTAACTCTTCTAATGTGTAATCATAAATTGATATTTCATCAAATTTTGCCACTATTTTGCCTCTTTTGCTTTTATTATATTTTTCTCTTCTAAGTATTTGATTAATTTTTCCATTGCTTCTTTGTGGTTCTTTATAAAATCTTCATGAGCATTTTCATCTGTATAGTTTGTAACTACAAAAATACCAAATGCTGGTATTTCAAACTCTTTTGCTACACTTAAAACTGAAAAGAACTCCATATTTTCTAACTCTAAATTATATTCTAAAAACTCTTTTGAAAGCTCTTTATTTGTGTTTATATAGTTTGAACTATTTACTATAACTTCACTTTTTGTAAAATTTGTACCAATTTCGATTATATTATCAAGTGGTGTATATGAAAAGTTTTGAACATAACTTAACTCTACATTACTAGCACTTTTTGATTCAACAATATCAAAAATATTATGTTTTCCATAACTTCCTGCACTTCCAATAAATAAAATAAATTCTGGTCTATTAAAAAGACAAATTTTTGTAAGATTTATTGAACTTTCAATCAAACCAACTCCAATCTCTTTTGCAAATTGGAATCTTTCATTTCTTCCTGCACATACTATCATTTGCATTCCATTGTAAAATTTGAATCTACTTTTATATCTTGTTCATTGTTTAATGGAGCTATATTACTAATATTCATATCTTCATTATCACTAATCATCATAGGAGAACTATACATTTTTGTTCTTGCAATTGGGAAAAATGCTTCTTCAAATATATTTACACTTTTTAATTCACATCTCTTTGATAATTTTTTTGATAACTCTTTTGAGTACTCTGTTATCCAAATTAAAGATTCAATTCTTAATTCATTTGTCACATTTTCTTTTAATTTATTACTAAAATCCCAAGATAAGTTTGAGATATTAACTTTTAAATCATTTGAATCATTTTTATAGTTTATAATTTCACTTATAAATTTATTTACAGCTTTATCATTTTTTGAACTTACATAGAATCTAGTTTCTCCTACATATCCTCTAAAATGTTGCTTATTTTCTATATATTCATATTTTGGAATCAAATTATAATTTGTATTCTTTATAGAAATATTTTTCTTATTCTTTAACAAATTATTAAATTTCTCAATCTCAATATTTATACTCTTTTCATCTTGTTTTTCTACTGTAAATATTATATTTGTTGCTAATATATCTGCTTTTACACTTTTTGTAAAACTTTTATTAAGATTTACATCATAAGAAAAAGCCAAAATCGGCAAAGCTATTGTACTTATTATTAATTTTCTCAAATTTATATCCTTACATTTATATTATTACTTTTTAGATATTTCTTTAAATCCATAATATCAACTTCTTTATAGTGAAATATTGAAGCTGCTAAAGCCGCACTTGCTCCAGTATCAAAAACATCTTTAAAGTGTTGCATATTTCCAGCACCACCACTTGCAATAACTGGAATATCTAAAGCTTGAGAGATTTGTTTTGTTATATCTAGATCAAATCCTTGTTTTACTCCATCATTATCCATTGAAGTAAGTAATATTTCTCCTGCTCCTCTTTCTTGAACCTCTTTCGCCCAAGATAAAGCATTTAGTCCTGTATCTTCTCTTCCACCTTTTACAAAAACATGATATGAACCATCAGAAACTTTTTTAACATCAATAGCAACAACAATACATTGGCTTCCAAACCTTTTTGAACCATCATTAATTAAATTTGGTGTTTTAACTGCACTTGAATTTATAGATATTTTGTCACAACCAACATTTAATAATGCATATATATCTTCCAAAGTTCTAATACCACCACCAACCGTTAATGGAATAAAAACCTCTTTTGCAACATTTTTTACTATATCAACAATAGTTCCTCTATTCTCTACACTTGCACTAATATCTAAAAATGTTAATTCATCTGCACCTTCATCATTATATCTTTTTGCTATTTCTACTGGATCTCCAGCATCTTTTAAACCTATAAAATTTACACCTTTTACAACTCTTCCATTGTTTACATCAAGGCATGGGATTATTCTTTTTGTTAGATTATTCAAATAAAATTCCTTAAAAATTAGTTAAAAATATTACCTAATTGTAAGTTAAAAAAAGATATAATCATCAATTATGAAAAAAGTAAAAGCAAAAAAAGAGTTCGGACAAAATTTTTTAAAAGATAGTTCAGTCCTAGATAAAATCATCGAATCGATGCCCCATAACAATAATCATATTGTAGAAATTGGGCCTGGATTAGGTGATTTGACTAAGAACTTAGTCAAATACAAAGGTGTGACAGCTTATGAGGTTGATACTGATTTAATCGGTATTTTGAAAGAAAAATTTGCAACAGAGATTCAAAAAAATCAATTTGACTTAAAGCATATTGATGTATTAATGGCTTGGGATGAGCTAAAATCTCTACATAGTAGTAAATATGACTTAATAGCAAACTTACCTTACTATATTGCAACAAATATTATATTAAGAGCATTTGAAGATGAACTTTGTGAACACATAGTAGTTATGGTTCAAAAAGAGGTAGCAGAGAAATTTACTGCAAAAGTTAATGATAAAGAATATTCATCTTTGGCAATAATTACACAAAATATTTCTAAAGATTCAAAAATTCTTTTTGATGTTCCACCCGAAGCATTTGACCCAATGCCAAAGGTTACTTCTTCAATCCTTTATATAAAAAAAGATTTATCAACTAAAATTGATAATGTTTTTAATAAATTTTTAAAAAATTGTTTCTCACAACCAAGAAAGAAACTATCTAAAAATCTTAGTTCTATTTTTGATAAAGAAATTATTTTAGAAATTTTTAAAGACTTAAATATAAATGAAAATATAAGACCTCATGAACTTGATGCATCTTTGTATAGCCAAATGTATACAAAGGTAAAAAATGGAAAATATAAATAAAGAAGAGATTTCTACTGAAACTACAAGTGAAAGTACAAATCAAGTTAAACAAAACTATAAACCAAGAGAGCCAAGACAAGCTCGTGAACCTAGAGCTCCAAGAGCACCTAGAACAACAAATAAAGATGTAAAAGAGAATAATACTACATCTAATGATGAAATAAATAATGATTCTTCAGATAAAAAACCTGAATTTAAAAAAAGAAGACCATCTAAACCAAGAGTTTTTAATAATAAAAACCTACCACTTTCAGGCGATGGTTGGACTAATGATTTAAAAAAATCATATATGATAAATGAGAAAATTCATAAAGATAGATTAAATCCTCACTATAAATTAAATCTAAATACAAGTGCTAAGCTTAGAATTACTCCACTTGGTGGATTAAATGAGATTGGTGGAAATATGATGGTTGTTGAAACTGAAAATGAAGCAATTATTGTAGATGTTGGAATGAGTTTCCCAGATGCAGATATGCATGGAGTTGATATTTTAATTCCTGATTTCACATATTTAAGAGAGATTAAAGACAAAATTGTAGCTGTAATTATAACTCACGGTCACGAAGACCATATAGGTGCAATGCCATATTTATATAAAGAGATGCAATTTCCTATTTATGGTTCACCACTTCCTTTAGAGATGATTGGAAGTAAATTTGATGAACATAAAATGAGAGAGCATAGAGCACTTTTTAGAGCTATAAATAAAAGAGTTCCAATTAAAATAGGTAATGATTTTGAAGTTGAGTGGATGCATATTACTCACTCAATTATTGATTCATCAGCAATTGCCATAAAAACAGCTGCTGGAACAATGATTCATACAGGAGATTTTAAAATAGATCATACTCCTTATGATGGTTTTCCAACTGATATTCATAGACTTGCTCATTATGGTGAAGAGGGTGTTTTAGTTTTAACTTCTGATTCAACAAACTCTCATACACCAGGTTTTACAAAAACTGAAAAAGCAGTTGCTCCTACATTTGAAAGAATATTCTCGACAACAAAAGGTAGAGTTATTATGAGTACTTTCTCTTCAAATATTCATAGAGTTGCACAAGCTATTGAAAAAGCTCTAAAATATGGAAGAAAGATCTGTGTTATAGGTAGATCTATGGAGAAAAACCTAGACATTGCAATGACTTTAGGTTATATTAAATTTCCAAAAGATCAATTCATAGAAGCTCATGAAGTTGGAAAATATAATGATAATGAGATTATGATTGTAACAACAGGAAGCCAAGGTGAATCTATGAGTGCCTTGTATAGAATGGCAATTCATGAACATAGACATATCAAAATTAAACCTGAAGACCAAATAATTTTATCTTCAAAAGCAATTCCAGGAAATGAAGGAAGTGTTTCTGAGATTATTAATCATCTTTTAAAAGCTGGAGCAAATGTTGCTTATCAAGATTATAGTGATATTCACGTATCTGGACATGCTGCTCAAGAAGAACAGAAATTAATGCTAAGACTTGTTAAGCCTAAATTCTTTTTACCTGTTCATGGGGAATACAATCATGCTTTAAAACACTCTCAAACAGGTATTGATTGTGGTGTTTTAGAAAGAAATGTTTACATCATGGCTGATGGTGAACAAGTTGAAGTTAGTCCAAAGTATCTTAAAAAAGTAAGATCTGTAAAAAGTGGTAAAGTATATATTGATAATACTTTAAATCATAAAATTTCTGATGATGTTGTTATTGATAGACAGAATATGGCAAAAGAGGGAATTGTAATGATTGTTGCTCAAATCAATGAAAATGATAAGACATTAGCTGCTAAACCAAAAGTTGCTAGTTTCGGTTTGATTTCTGATAAACAAGATAAATTCTTTGTTAAGGAAATTGAAGATATTCTAGCTCTATTTGTTGAAAATGTTAAACCAGGTGTATTCAAAAACAGTAGAATTTTAGAAGATGAATTAAGAAAAGTAGTAAGAAAACATTGTATAAGAAAATATAAAAAATATCCAATGATTGTTCCTACAATATTTGTACAATAAGGTTAATTATGAACTATAAAAATATAGTTAAAGAAGTTTTAAAGATTGAAGCTGATGAGCTATTAAAGTGTGCTGATAGTTTTGATTTTGATATAGAAAAAGCTGTTGATTTAATTGTTAATTCAAAAGGTAAATTGATTGTTACAGGTGTTGGAAAGTCTGGGCTTGTTGGAGCAAAAATTGCTGCTACACTTGCAAGTACAGGTACTAGCTCTTTTTTCTTACATCCAACAGAAGCTATGCATGGTGATTTAGGAATGATTGGTAAAGATGATGTTGTTCTTGCTATCTCTTATAGTGGTGAGAGTGATGAGTTAGTTCAAATTCTTCCTCATATAAAAAGATTCAATATTCCAATGATTGCAATGGCAAAAAACCCAGATTCAACACTAGCAAAATATGCAGATTATTTTTTAAATATTGCAGTATCGAAAGAAGCTTGTCCTTTAGATACTGCCCCAACATCTTCTACAACATTAACAATGGCTATGGGTGATGCTCTTGCTGTTTGTTTAATGAAGAAAAGAGATTTCAAGAAAGAAGATTTTGCTTCTTTCCATCCAGGTGGAAGTTTAGGTAAAAAACTTTTTGTAAAGGTTTCTGATCTTTTAAGAGTAGATAATCTTCCTATTGTTTCACGTGAAACCAAACTAAAAGATGCAATTATAACTATGAGTGCTGGAAGAGTAGGTACTGTTATAATTTGTGATAATAGTAAAGTTTTAGGTGTTCTAAGTGATGGAGATTTAAGAAGATCTCTTATGGATAATGATTTTTCAATAGATTGTAAAGT
Organism: Aliarcobacter thereius LMG 24486; assembly: GCF_004214815.1. Taxonomy (NCBI): domain Bacteria; kingdom Pseudomonadati; phylum Campylobacterota; class Epsilonproteobacteria; order Campylobacterales; family Arcobacteraceae; genus Aliarcobacter; species Aliarcobacter thereius. The sequence continues at coordinate 46,850 of NZ_CP035926.1, read as the reverse complement.
TGAAGATATTGCAAATATGAATCCTAAAACATTTAATGATGACAATCTTTTAGCAAGTGATGCTTTACAAATAATTGAAAACCACAAAATTCAATTATTGATTATTACTGATAAAGATAATAAATTAAAAGGTTTATTACATATTCATGATTTAATTGAAGCAGGAATTAAATGAAAAAAGATATAAAAACTACTAAAAGAGCTACAAAAGTAGAGGAACTTACAAGATTAAATAAGTTTATTTCTCATAATAGTAACTATTCAAGAAGAGAAGCTGATACATTAATTGCTGAAGGTAAAGTACGAGTAAACAATAAAATTGTTACAGATATGGCAACAAAAGTATCAAATTCAGACAAAGTTGAAATTGGTAAAAAGATTATCAAAGAAGACAAAGAGAGAATGTATACAGTTATTGTTTATAATAAACCAAAAGGTGAAATTGTAAGTAAATCTGATCCTCAAGCTAGAAAGACAATCTATGATGGTTTAGAGAGCCGTTATAAGCACTTTATGAGTGTTGGAAGACTTGACTTTGCAAGTGAAGGATTATTGCTTTTAAGTGATAGTGTTGAAGTTGTAAACTCTTTAATGCATTCAAACCTTGAAAGAGTTTATAAAATTAAAGTAAATGGCTTTATAAGTCCTAAAGTTGAACAAGCTATGCAACAAGGAATTGAGATTGAAGATGCAACAAAAGGTGCATTTAAAGGTACTAAAATAAAATCAATGTCATTCTCTCCTTTTTTAGCTTATGATATACAAACAAATGGTGAAAAGACTTCAAAAATCAAAGTAGTGATTAATGAAGGTAAGAATAGAGAACTTAGAAGATTTTTTGCTCATTTTGGTCTAAATGTAATGGATTTAAAAAGAGTAGAGTATGGTGGAATTAGTCTAAATAATCTACCAACAGGAAAATCAAGATTTCTTACAAAAGAGGAGTATAAAAACTTACGAATCTTTTTAAATGAAGAAAATGATAGACTTATCAAATAAATATAGACCTCAAACTTTAGAAGAGTTTGTTGGTCAAACTCATATTATTGGGAAAGATAAAGCACTTTATAAATTAATTAAACAAAAAGAGATTCCTCATCTATTTTTTTATGGGAAACCAGGAACTGGGAAAACAACTCTTGCAAAAATTATAGCAAAAGAGTTAGCTAGTGATTACTATTACTTTAATGCAACTACAATAAAAGTTGAAGATTTAAGAAAGGTATTTGATAGATACAAAGATAGTTTTATTAAACCTTTAATTTTTATAGATGAAGTACATAGATTATCTAAAAATCAACAAGAAGTTTTATTACCAATTATGGAGTCTTATAGTGTAAAGATAATTGGTGCAAGTACAGAAAATCCTTTTTTTACTTTAACATCAGCAATAAGATCAAGATCTTTTACATATGAATTCCTTGCTTTTACATACAATGATATGGAAAGAATTCTTTTAAAAGTTGAACAAGACTTCAATATAATTCTTGATAAAGAAGTAAAAGATTACTTGATATACTCTAGTTCAGGTGACGCAAGAGCAATGCTTACACTATTAAACTTTGCATATAAAGTTGATAAAAATATATCTTTAAATGTTTTAAAAGAGTTAAGAGCAAATGTAATTGGAGATGGTGTTTCATCATCTTCAACTCACTATGATTTGGCAAGTGCTATGATAAAATCAATTCGTGGAAGTGATATTGATGCAGCACTTTATTATATGTCAAGACTTATTGAAGGTGGAGAGAGCGTTGATTTTATTACAAGAAGATTAGTAATTCTTTCTAGCGAAGATATTGGAAATGCAAATCCAAATGCACTTAATCTTGCAACAAGTACAATGCTAGCTTGTAACAAAATAGGATATCCTGAAGCCAGAATAATTTTAGCTCAATGTGTTATTTATCTAGCTTCTTCTCCTAAATCAAATTCAAGCTATAAAGCTATAAATAAAGCTATAAAAACTATTAAAGATGGAAATATACTTGATATACCAAAACATCTTGATTCTTTACATATTGCTTATAAATATCCTCATGATTTCGGTGGTTATGTTAATCAAGAGTATTTAAAAGAAGATTTAAATCTTTACCAAACACTTGAAATAGGTTTTGAAAAAACTTTAAATGAATGGATAAATAAAATTAAAGGAAATAATAAAGGAGAATAAATGGAATATTATACTTGGGTACTTTCATTTCACATAGTAGCAGTTTTATCTTGGATGGCAATGCTTTTTTATCTACCAAGATTATTTGTTTATCATATTGAGAATATTGATAAAAAAGAGTTTGTAGATATTGTAACAGTTCAAGAAAGTAAGATTTATAAGTTTATTGGTCATCCAGCTATGTGGTTTACAATTTTTAGTGGTATAACAATGATTTATTTAAATCCAGCACTTCTTTCTCAAGACTGGTTTCATGCAAAACTCTTAATGCTAGTTTTTCTTATCGCTTACTCTTTTTCATTAAACTATTATAGAAAGCAACTTGCGAATGGGAAATGCAAAAAAAGTGGTAAGTTTTTTAGAATGTATAACGAACAACCAACCCTTTTAGCGATATTAATTGTTACATATGTGATTACTAAAAACTTTTCACTACTATTTACAATAATAATGATATTGTTCTTTTCATTTATTTCATATATGATTTTAAAAACAAAAAAGGATAAATCTTGAGTTTTGAAAAATACTATCTACTAGATACAAATATTCTTCTTGAAAATGCAAATAATATATTTAGATTAAGTGATGATGGTAAAAATCTTATAATTCTTCCAGAAACTGTTCTAGATGAGCTTGACAACAAAAAAAGTGGTTTTGATGAGATAAATTTTCAAGCAAGAGAGTTTGCAAGGCTTTTAGAAAATTCAAATATCATTAGCACAAATACTTTCTCTGATAAAAAGATAATTAGACTAAATCTAATAAATAATCAAAATACAATTATTGATATAATTTCAAAAGAAGATTATAGGGTTAAAAGCAAAGATACATCGTTAAATATCTTAAATGATAGAAAAATACTTGAAATTGCTAGTGAAATTGAAGAGTACTATAAAAAGAAAATTATCTTTATTTCTATGGATATTATGGCAAGAACTAGAGCTTTAAGTATTGATTTAAAAACTGATGCACTTCATGGTAAAGATAGTATAGATTTTGATTTTAACTTTATAAAGAATATTGAAATAAACTTTAAAGAGATTGAGTTTATAGATAATCAAGATATTTCAAACTTTGATAAAGAGCATAAAGCAAATGAATACTCTTATTGTTTTAAAGTAAAATATTCTGACCAAATTATTTTAGCTTCTATTCAAAATAAAAAGATTAAAGTTCTAGATGAAGAAGAGATAAGAAATCAAATAATAACTCCTTTAAATAAAGAGCAACTATTTTTTGCAAATGCAATAATAAGCCACTTTTATAATGTCCTAATAGTAGAAGCAAAAGCAGGAAGTGGAAAAACACTTTTAGCTTTAAGTGGAGCTTTAAAACTTGTAAAACAAAAGTTTTATGGAAAAATCATATATATTAGAAACTCTATTGAATCTTTAGACAAAGGTGAAGATGTTGGTTATCTTCCAGGACTTGAAGAGAAGTTTAGAATATATAATCACCCTTTAATGGATAGTTTAGAATATATTATAAGAAGTGAGCATAAAAGAAAAAGGTCTAAAAGAGTTGATTCAAATTATACTCCTTTGGAAGAGAGTGAAATACAAGCTAGAGTTGAACAACTGATTTCAAATTATGGAATAGAAACTATGTGGGTGGGAGAGATGAGAGGAAGAACACTCACAAATAGTTTTATAATAATTGATGAAGCACAAAATATGTCAAATAAAACTATGCAAATGGTTTTATCAAGAGTTGATAATAGTTGTAAAGTTGTAATTTTAGGTTCAAATAAGCAAATAGATAACTTCTATGTAAATAAATATACAAATTCTCTAACAACACTTTTGAAATCTACTAAAAGAGATAATGATTTTGTAAATCTTTTTGCAATAAAACTTGAAAAAGTTTTAAGAGGTCCAATAACTGAGTGGGCTGAAAATATATTTTCATAAAAAACTATTCATCTTCAATAATAAATTAAATGTGATATAATGTGTATTATAACTTGTAAAGGAATACACAATGTCACTAATCCAATACACTTCAAATGAGATGTTTTCTGCGACAGATCTCGTAAGAAAGAATAAATTAATCTTTGATAAAATTCAATCAAAAGAGATAGAAAAAGCTATCATATTAAGAGATGGAAAACCTGCAATGATTCTTATTGATTTTATTGAATATGAAAAAATCATGAAAGATTATATTAGCTTAAAGTCTAAATCAGAAAATAAAGAAATCATAGAAACAAACTCTTTTAAAGAAGAAAAAGATATTACAAAAACTATAGAAACAGATATCAATTTAAATGAAATGATAGAAGATACAAAATCTGCAATATTAAGCTCAATTTCTGATGATAAAATATCTGAAGAAGATTATCTAAAAGCTATGGAAGCAATAAAAAGCTTAAGTCTTAACTCTGATTTATCAAAACCATCTTCACATAGTAATACTGATGCAAAAGATAGTTGTATTGAAATAAAAACTATTGAAGAGAGCTTTGAAGAAGAGAAATCTCCTCAAAAACTAAAAGATTTCTGGGATAAATAAAAAGATTTTAAAATGTTTCCCGTGAAACATTTTAAAAAATCAATTCAAATATTCTTTTTTGTACCACAAAGAAAAAACAAATAATGAATATAAATGTTGCTTAAACTTTCCATCTAAAGATAATCCATATATATGTTTTAAATACTCTTCATTAAAGAATTTTGTCTCTTTATTTACATTTAAAATAGTTTCTATAATCAATTTTCCAAACTCTTCATGTATCCACTCATTAAAAGGGGAATTAAAACCTTTTTTTGTACGTAATATTAAATCTTTTGGAATATATTTTTCTGCTATTTTTTTTAAAAGATACTTATTTGTATCACCTTTTTTTATACTATTATCAATAGAAAATGCAAAATCTAATATTGAATTATCTAAAAAAGGTGTATGTATCTCAAGATTATTAAGTTTTGAAATATTATAAACTTTTGTCAAAACTGGATTAGCAACCCAAAGTTTAATATCTATATAGCTCATCCAATCAATAGGATCTTTTTTTGCTTTTTCTAATTTAAAAGTAGGGACATTTACAAATAATCGTCTTTTTTGGATATCATTAAAAACTTCTCCAAAAGAGTTATAAATATTTTGATCTTTTACTACTCTTCTTAAATATTCACTCTCCTTTGTATTATTTTGTAAAGCACTTATAATTTCATTTAGAAATAAACTTTGCTCAGAAGATAAAGAATCTTTAAATTTATAATATTCTAAATATTTTGAATAAGAGTTATATCCAAGAAAGAGTTCATCAGCACCTTCTCCTGATAAAAGTTTAGTAATACCAAGTTCTTTAAAACTCTTTAACAATATGTTCAAAGGAATTGATGCACTATCTGCATGTGGTTCATCAAATGAGTTTAAAGTAGAATAAAAGTTATCAATATATGTTTTTTTATCAATAATTACTTCATAATGATTTGAATTAATATGATTTGAGAGTTTTTTTGCAAATCTTAATTCACAATAGTTTTTATAATCTTCATAACCAACACTAAAAGTGTCAATTTTCTTCCCTGATATTTTAGTATAAATAGAAGATATTAAAGAGCTATCAATACCGCCACTTAAAAGAGTTCCTGATAGTTTATTTAGCCTTTTTCCAATAGAATCATATAAAAGCTCTTCAAGAGTAGCTAAAGCTTGTTTCTCATCATTTATAGCTTTATATGTATTTATTTTATGATATTTTCTTATATTAAGTTTGGAATCACTAAAAACAAGGTAACTTGCTTCTTCTAATTTAAATATATCTTTATAAAAACTATCTTCTCCAAATGTTGATAAATATTGCATATATTTACTAAGAGCAATTTTATTAAATATTAAAGAGCTTTTAAACTCATTATTCAACTCTTTAATTGATGTTGAGAAATAGAGTTTATCTTCATAAATAGCATAAAATAGTGGAATATTTCCAAACCTATCTCTAGCAAGAAAATACTCTTTTTTATAACTATCATAAATAGTAAAAGCAAATATTCCATCAAGTTTTTTTACAAATGCTTCACCATATTTTATGAAAAAATCTTTTATAAGTTGATGTTCATCTTCGTACCCAAAATGAGATAAATTATATATTTCACCTTCAAAATATATTTCTAAATTATCAAAAACTACTTTTTTCATACTATTTTAAAAAGATAATTTAGAATTTCAATATAAAAATGCAATAAAACAATAAATACAAAACTTGAAACCAATATTGTTGCTGCAACTAAACTAGGTTTTGTAGAGTAAAGAACAGAGAAATTAACATTATTTACAGCTAAAGGCATCAAAAGTTGCATAACAATAATTGATGATATAAAAGAGTTAAAATTTGTAAAGAATACGATAAGTATTATTCCAATAATTGGAAGTAATATATGCTTTACAAAACTTATTTGAAGTGATAAATTCCAATCAATAGTTTTAAGTCTTACACTATATAAATATGCTCCAAAAATGATTAATTGTAGTGTTAATGAACTATATGCACCCATTTGTAAAGTAAACTCAAGATTATCTGGTATTTTAAAACCAAAATAGTTGTATAAAAGAGCAAAAAAGGCAAACCAAATAACAGGTATTTTAAATATTGACTTTAATGAATCTTTAAAACTATATTTTTCTCTAGCAAAAAAATATATACTTACTGTATACATAAAAAATATATTTGCAATATTCATAATACTTGTATAAGGAACACTTTGTTCTCCAAATAGAGCAATTCCAAGTGGAATACCTAAATTACCTGTATTTCCTACCAAAGCTGTTGCTAAAAATATATTTTCATCTGATTTTACATTGAATACAAATTTCGAATATAGAAGCATTAAAAAAAGTGTAAGCATCATACAAAAAAGAAAAAATAGTGGAGAAACTAAAAAATCATAATTTATTGGTTCTTTTGTTAATCCCCAGAAAATCATAATTGGTTGTAATATATAAAGTGAGATAAGAACCAGTGATTTCTCATCTAGTTCTAATTTAAATTTTCGTTTAGCTAAAAATCCTAAAAGGATAAAAAAGTATATTGGTAAAACACTTAATATAGCTTCTATTATTTATCCTTTTATTAATAGCTTATACGGCTACAATACCTTTTATCATATAATATATTCCAGCTGCTAATAAAGCTGATGCAGGAACTGTAATAAGCCAAGCAGCAATTATCTTTTTAACTGCATCTCTTTTTACATATTTTGCACCTTTTGCTTGTTTAAAGTCTTTTTTCTCTTGTTTAACTTTAGCTTCAATTTCATCAATTCTTTTAAACAAATCAACAATTTTTATATAAGTTGATTTATTTTTCTCTTTTACTGCTTCAAGTTTAAAAAGATCTTCTTGAGCTTTTTCTAGCTCTTTTTTATGTTTTTTAAATTTTTCTCTAATATCTTGAACAAAATTCTTTTCAGTCATATCAAGTGCTTCTCTTAAAAAACCAACTCCAAATACACCCCCAATAGCTATATGAGTTGAAGAAACAGGAAGTCCCAATTGACTTGCAAGAATAACAGTTACAGCAGTAGCCATTGCAATAGAAAAAGCTCTCATTTGATCAAGTTCAGTTATCTCACTACCAACAGTTTTGATTAATCTTGGTCCATACAAAACAAGTCCAATAACAATTCCAATTGCACCAACAAACATAATCCAAAGTGGCACATGTGCTTTTACACTCGTACCTTCATGTAAAATTGCATCATTAATAGCTGCAAGTGGTCCAATAGCATTTGAAACATCATTTGCACCATGAGCAAATGATAATAAAGCAGCTGCAAAAATTAAAGCAGGTGTGAATAGTGTATTAACACTTACTCTATCATTTGTTAAAGAACTTAGTTTACTCTCTATATGTTTTTTAATTAAAAAGAAAGATGCAATTGCAAAAGGAATACTAATTAAAGATGCAGTAAAAAAGCTTACATGTATTAGCTGTCTTAATCCTTTTAGTAATAAATAAGTTGTAAATGCCCAAGTCATAATAGCAATTAAAATTGGAACAATTTTATGTGCACTTTCAAGCATATTTTCTTTATATACAATCTGTTTTTTTATGAAATATAAAAAACTAGCAGCAACAATCCCACCTAAAAGTGGTGATATAACCCAAGAAGAAGCAATTTCTGCTAAACTCCCCCAATTTAAAATAGCAATTCCAACACTTGCGATTCCAGCTCCAATAACTCCTCCAACAATAGCATGAGTTGTTGAAACAGGTGCTCCAATTGAAGTAGCAAAGTTTAACCAAACTGCACCAGCAAGAAGTCCAGCTGTCATAGCCCAGATAAATGAATCTTTGTTTTCAATAAGATTAATATCTATAATACCACTTTTAATTGTATTAACAACATCTCCACCAGCTATAATAGCACCTGCACTCTCAAAAATTGCAGCAATAATAATAGCTCCTGTAAGAGTAAGTGCTTTAGCACCAACAGCAGGTCCAACATTATTTGCAACATCATTAGCACCAATATTTAAAGCCATATAAGCTCCAAAAATTGCTCCAATAATCAGAAAAGTATTGTCAGGTACTTTACCATGAGAAGAATATGTCCAAAGAAAAACTGCTAATAAAAATAGCAAAGAGAAAGAGAGTTTAGCAAAACTAGAGAGAGATTTTTCGGTGGCGGTTTCAATGGTTTTTATTGTTTTCATATCCATTTTTATGTTCCTTATGTAATAATGATTGGAATTATAATCCAAATTATCTTATTTATATATTAGCTTTATTGAAATCTATTTATTTGAATTTGAAAGTAAGAAAGAGAGTTTAATCTCTCTTTCTTGGTCTTTGAGTTCTAGGTCTTGAAGAGCTCTCTCTTTCAGGTCTTGAATCACTTGTTCTTCTATCAGAACCTCTGCTATCTCTTCTTCCTGAGCTACTTCTAGTATTACTTCTTCTACCATCGTTTCTTCCACCTCTTCTGTTTCTGAAACCACCTTTTGAATCATTTATTGATTTACTTAATATCTCTGCAATTCTTTTAAGATCTGATTCACTTTTCCCAATATTATTATTACCTTTTACATAAGTTTTTGAAGATAATATTGATGCAAGTTTAAATGCTATTGTAGAAATATCAAACTCTTCACTTAAACTTTCAACTATTGCTATTGCATGATCTTTTACTTCTTGTTCAACAATACTTTGTTTAAGTTCATCTATTTTCTTCTCTTTTACTGTACTTATATTTGGAACAACTTTTGATTCAAGTTTTGAACCTATTGTTTGTTCAATTCGTTGAAGAGTTTTAAACTCATGTGGAGTTACAATTGATATTGCCATTCCATCTTTTCCAGCTCGTCCTGTTCTTCCAATTCTATGAACATAAGATTCACCATCAAAAGGAAGATGATAATTAAATACGTGAGTTACATCATTTACATCAAGTCCTCGTGCAGCTACATCTGTTGCTATTAAAACTTCAAGTCTTGATGTTTTAAATGCTTTTATAGCTTCCTCTCTTTGTTTTTGTTCCATATCCCCATGTAAAGCTTTTGCCATAAAACCTTGAGATATTAAAAATGTAGATAATCTATCAACATCTTTTTTTGTTCTACAAAATATAATAGATTTTTTCGGATTTTTATAATCAAAAAGTCTGATTAACGCATCATCTCTTTCTCTTTCATCAACCACATAAAAAGTTTGTGTAATATTTTTATTTGTTACATCTGATTTTGTGATAGTTACAAATTCTGGCTCTTTTAAAATTGTTTTTGCAAGATTTTTAATAGCTGTTGGCATTGTCGCAGAAAAAAGTAGTGTTTGTCTAGTTTCTGGCATATATGTAAAAATCTCTTTAATATCATCCAAAAACCCCATATCTAGCATTTCATCTGCTTCATCTAGTATAATAAAACTTGGTTTTACATCAATTTTTTCACTTCTTAGAAGATCTAAAAATCTTCCTGGAGTTGCAACAATAATATTAGCACTTTCTATAAGTTTTAATTGTCTTGAATATGATTGTCCACCATAAACTGTTGCTGTATTTATTCCTAAATATTTACCAAATTTATAAAGTTCATCTGAAACTTGCATAGCAAGTTCTCTTGTAGGAACAATAACTAAAGCTTCAACTGCCTTATTTCCTAATTTATTTAAAATTGGTAATCCAAATGCTGCTGTTTTTCCTGTACCTGTGTGAGCTTGACCAACAATATCTTTACCTTCTAAAATATGTGGAATTGCTTCAACTTGAATTGGACTTGGTTCTGTAAAACCAACTTCACTAATTGCTTTTTTTAAATTTTCTTTAAAATTAAAATCGTTAAAAGTCACTTTTCTTATCCTTAAGTATATATATAAAATATACACTCTTATATTAAAAAACCTTCCTGTATTGGATAATCAAATATATAAAATATGAATTTATTAGTTTAAAATTACTAAATCATAAAAAAGATAGGCATATAAATGTGTATAAATTGGCGGATTCTATCTAAGTTTTAATTAAGTTTTGCTTTAAGAGAGTAAATCTCTTATAGCAAATATTTAAATACTATCAAGACCTTTATAGTTTTCAAGGTATTTAGTATCGTAGTTATTATCAATGAAATCTTGATTTTGCATCATTTTTTTGTGAAATGGAATATTTGTTTTAATTCCCTCAACTTCAAACTCATTTAGAGCTCTTTTCATAATATTAATTGCTTTATTTCTATCTCTTCCCCAAACAATTAGTTTCCCAATCATTGAATCATAGTGTGGTGGTACGATATAATTTGTATAAATATGTGAATCAACTCTTACATTTCTTCCACCAGGAACCATCCATTGTGTGATTTTCCCTGGACAAGGTAAGAAAGTATTTGGATCTTCAGCTGTAATTCTACACTCAATTGCATGACCTCTAAATTTTATACTATCTTGAGCAGGTAACTCTTCACCTTCAGCTACCTTAATCATCCATTCAACAATATCAAGTCCTGATACCATTTCTGAAACTGGATGCTCAACTTGAAGTCTTGTATTCATCTCCATAAAATAAACATTTTGTTGATCATCTGCTAAGAATTCAAATGTTCCAGCACCTTCATATTTAAGATATTTAGTAGCTTGTACAGCTGTTTCAAGAAGTTTTGTTCTTGTCTCATCATTTAATAAAATAGCAGGTGATTCTTCAATTACTTTTTGGTGTCTTCTTTGTAAAGAACAATCTCTTTCACCAATATGAATTGCATTTCCATGAGAATCTCCAAGAACTTGTACTTCAATATGTCTTGGATTATTGATAAATCTTTCAAGATACATTGTTCCATCTCCAAAAGCCGCTAAAGCTTCACTAGAAGCTGCTAAGTATTGATGATCAAAGTCTCTTTCTTCTTTAATAAGTCTCATTCCTCTTCCACCACCACCAGCACTCGCTTTTGCCATGATTGGATAACCTATCTCTCTTGCTACTTTTTTACCCTCATCAAGAGTTCTTACAGCACCTTTACTTCCAGGAACAACTGGAACTCCAGCTTTTATCATCTCTTCTTTTGCTTTTGATTTATCAGCCATTTTTTCCATAACCTCAGAAGATGGTCCAATAAATTTAATATTATGAAGTTTACAAATTTCAACAAAATCTTGATTTTCAGATAAAAAACCATATCCAGGGAAAATTGCATCACAACCTGTCATTTCAGCTGCAGTTATAATTGCAGGAATATTCAAATATGATTCACTTGATTTTGCTCCACCAATACAAACAGCTTCATCAGCATGTTTTAAATAAGAAGCATTTTTATCTCCAGCACTATATATTGCAACAGATTTTTTTCCCATTTCCCTAATTGTTCTAATTGCTCTTTGAACAATTTCTCCTCTATTTGCAATTAAAATCTTTTTAATTTCTGCCATATTTATCTCTTATATTTTTTCAACAACAAAAATTGGCATATCATATTCAACAGGAGAACCATTTTGAACTAAAATATCTACAATTTTACAATCATATTCTGCTTCAACTTCATTCATAATTTTCATAGCTTCTAAAATACAAAGAACTTGCCCTTTTCTAATAGTATCTCCTATACCACAAAATGACGGTGCATCTGGAGATGGAGATGAGTAATATGTTCCAACCATTGGAGAATTAATTGTAGTTCCACTTACTTGATTATTTGATTTTTCTTCATTAACATTAAGCACTGGAGTTGCTACACTTGCTTGAGCAATTTGAGTAACAGGTGCTGAAACTTGAGCCATTGGAGAAGTTGCTACTGTTGTAACTCCACTTTCAAAACCTCTTTGCATAGAAATCTCAAATTCTGCTTCTTTAATTCTAAGCTTATTTAACTCACTTTTGTCAAAAACTCTAATAAGCTCTTTTATATCTTTAAAATCCATTTCGTACCTTTAATTTAAAAAATTTCGTAAATAATAGCAAAATATTTCTAATTTATTATGTTTTATTGTCAAAAATAAGCTTTTTTTAAGAAAAATAGCTAAAATAACGAAATTTTTTAATTTTAGGAAAATATATGATAGATGACAAAACTTTTATAAATATTGCAAAAGAGATAGCAAAATCTTCAAAATGTGTATCAAAGCAAGTTGGAGCAGTTATAGTAAAAGATGGAAGAATTTTATCAACAGGATACAATGGAACACCATCTGGATTTCAAAACTGTTGTGACTTTTGGAACAATGAATATACAAAAGATCATCACGAATGGTCAAAAACATATGAAATTCATGCTGAAATGAATGCAATAATTTGGGCAGCAAGAAAAGGAATAGCAATAGAAGATGCAACAATATATGTAACTTTGGAACCTTGTAGTGATTGTTCAAAAAATTTAATTGCAAGTGGTATCAAAAGAATAGTTTATGATAAATCTTATGAACATACAAACTCTAATGTTGTATCAAAATTTTTAAAAGACAATGGAGTGATTATAGAACAGATTGCTTAACTCTTAAGTAATTTTTGTTAAAATAAACCTTTATTTTAAAAGGAAAAGATAGATGAACAAAATTTTACCAATTATTTTTTTACTTTTCTATACTCTAAATGCAAATACTGTAAATGGTATTGCAGTAATTGTAAATGAAGATCCAATTACTCTATATGATATAAAAGAAGATATGAAAAAAAGAGGTGTAGATGAAAATAGTTCTGTGTCTTATTTAATAGACAAATTACTATTTGAACAATTAGTAAAAGAAAATAGTATAAGTGTTGATATATTTGAGATAGAAGATTATATTAAAAATCTTGCAGATTCAAATGGAATGGATATTTATAGTTTTAAATCTATAATTAAACAGAAATATCAAGATTATTCAAAATTTGAAGAAGATGTTAAAGATAGTGTTATTAGACAAAAATTAATTAAAAAATTAGTTCGTGGGCAACTTGCAATTGCAACAGATGAAGATTTAAAATTATATTATGAAAAAAATATTCAAAATTATCAAACAGCAGAGTATTTTAATGTTACACAATACACTTCAACAAATAAAGAACTTTTGATTGAAAAAATTTCAAATCCAATGAAAGTAATAAATGGTATTCAAAGTAATAGTACAAGAATTCCTAGCAAAGATATTCACGCTCAATTACAATATGTTCTTACAACAACAGATGTAAACTCTTTTACTCCAATTTTTGTTGCAAACAATCAATTTGTAACTCTATATATAAATAAAAAAGAGGGGAATGTTGCTTTAAACTTTGAAGCAGTAAAAAGTAAAATATTTGGTGAAATAATGGAACAAAGAGAAAAAGTTTTTTTGGAAAATCAATTTGAAAAACAAAAATTAAAAGCAGATATAAAAGTAATAAGATAAGGATAAAAATATGTCAAAAATGTTTGAAACAGTAATAGGTTTAGAAGTTCACGTTCAATTAAATACAAATAGCAAACTATTTTGCTCTTGTGCAACTAGTTTTGGAGAAGAAGCAAATAGTAATACTTGTCCAACATGTTTAGCTCTTCCAGGTGGTTTACCAGTTTTAAACAAAGAAGCTGTTTCAAAAGCAATTATGCTAGGAACTGCTTTAAAATCTAAAATCAACAAACACTCAATTTTTGATAGAAAAAATTATTTTTATCCAGATTTACCAACTGGTTATCAAATATCTCAATTAAGTGTTCCTGTTGTTGGTCTTGGTGAATTAACTATTGATTTTGCAGATGGTTCTAGCAAAACAATTGGAGTAACAAGGGCTCACTTAGAAAATGATGCTGGAAAAAACATTCACTCAAATAACTACTCTTTAGTTGATTTAAATAGAGCAGGTACTCCACTTCTTGAAATTGTTAGTGAACCTGATATGAGAAGTGCTGAAGAGGCTATTTTATATCTTAAAAAACTTCACTCAATTGTAAGATATATTGGAATTAGTGATGCAAATATGCAAGAAGGTAGTTTTAGATGTGACGTGAATGTATCAATTAGACCAAAAGGTGATACAAAGTTTTATACAAGATGTGAAATCAAAAATATGAACTCATTTAGATTTATTGAAAAAGCTATTGCTTATGAAGTAAATAGACAAATTGAAGCTTGGGAAGATGGTGTTTATGAAGATACAATTGTTCAAGAAACAAGACTTTTTGATACAAGTAGTGGAGAAACAAGATCTATGAGAGGAAAAGAAGATGCAGCTGATTATAGATATTTTCCAGATCCTGATTTACTTCCTTTAATTATTAGTGATGAAATGATTGAGAAATACTCAAAAATTCCAGAACTTCCAGATGAGAAAAAAGAGAGATTTGTAAAAGAGTATGCTCTTAAAGATTATGATGCTTCAGTTATTACAGCTTCATTAGAGATGGCAAACTATTTTGATGAGATGATGAGCGAAGGAATAAGTTCAAAAAATGCTACAACTTGGCTAACAGTTGAATTACAAGGAAGATTAAAAGAGGGAGTTACTATTGAGCAATCACCAATTGATGCAAAAACTTTAGCAACAATTGTAAAAAGAATAGAAGATAGTACAATATCAGGAAAAGCAGCTAAAGAAGTTTTAGATTATTTAATATTAAATAATAGCTCAGATGTTGATAGCACTATTGATAAACTTGGATTAAAACAAGTTAGTGATGATGGAGCTTTATTAAAAATTATTGATGATATTTTAGCTACAAATGAAGATAAAGTAGCAGAATATAAAGCTGGAAAAGAGAAAATGTTTGCATTTTTTGTTGGTCAAACAATGAAAGCAAGTAAAGGTAGTGCAAATCCAAATAAAGTAAGCGAATTACTAAAAGAGAGATTATCTTGAGAAAAGGACAAATTGCTGTAATAGGTGCAGGAAAATGGGGACAAGCTCTTCATTTTGCACTTAGTTTTAAGCAAGAGTGTTTTATAAGTTCTAGAACAAAAAAAGATATTAAGAATTTTGTTGATCTAGAATATGCATTATCTTGTGAATATCTAGTGATTGCAATTCCTGCTCAAGAAATAAGAGCATGGCTAAAAGAAAACTTCAAATTTAATAATCAAAAAGTATTAGTTGCAAGTAAAGGCATTGAAGCAAGTAGTGGAGAGTTTTTAAATGATATCTATGCAAATTTTATACCAGATAAGAATATTGGATTCATATCTGGTCCATCTTTTGCAGCTGAAGTTATAAAAGCTCTCCCTTGTGCATTGGTTTTAAACTCAAAATCAAAAGATATTTATGATGAATTTAGTAAGTTTTTTCCAGATTTTATAAAAACATATTATAGTAAAGATGTAATTGGAGCTGAAATTGCGGGAGCATATAAAAATGTTTTAGCAATAGCAAGTGGAATTTGTGAAGGTTTAAATCTTGGCAAAAATGCTCAAGCTTCATTAATAGCTCGTGGTTTGGTTGAAATGCAAAGATTTGGAAAACATTTTAAAGCAAAAAAAGCTACTTTTTTAGGACTTAGTGGAGCAGGTGATCTTTTCTTAACTGCAAATTCAACTATGAGTAGAAATTATCGTGTTGGTCTTGGTTTAGCTCAAGGTAAAAGCTTAAAACTAATTTTAGAAGAGTTAAAAGAGGTAGCAGAAGGTGTTCAAACTGCGACTGCTATTGAAAAGCTATCTAATAAGTATAAAATATATACTCCAATTGCAAAGGAAGTTAAACTAATTTTAGATGGGAAGAATCCTAAAGATAGTTTAAAAGATTTAATAAAAAACTAAGGAGCATATATGAAAGCTTTTGTTGTAGAAAAAGATTCAAAAGGAAATTTTATATCTGGAATAAAAGAGATTGATGCTCCAATTTGTGAAGAAAATGAAGTTATAATAAAAGCAACTTACTCTTCATTAAACTATAAAGATGCTCTTAGTTCTATTGGAAATAGCGGAGTTACAAAAGTTTTTCCACATATTACTGGAATTGATGTATCTGGTACTATATTTCAATCAAAGTCTAAAGATTTTAAAATTAAAGATAGAGTTACAGTCACTGGTTATGATTTTGGAATGAATACAAATGGTGGTCACTGCGAGTATGTAAAAGTACCATCAGAATGGTTAGTAAGAACTCCTGAAAATTTAAGTGATAAAGAGATTATGAGTTATGGAACAGCTGGTTTAACTGCTGCATTAGCAATTGATGAATTACTAAATAATGGATTATCTCCAAATGATGGTGAAGTATTAGTAAGTGGTGCAAGTGGTGGGGTAAGTTCTTTAGCAATATCGATATTAAATAAACTTGGCTTTAATATTGTTGCTTTATCTTCAAATTCAAATAAAATTGATTATTTAAAAGGTCTTGGAGTAAATGAAGTTATATTAAATGAAGATTTTCTAAAAGATAAAAATAAAGCTCTTTTAAAAGAGAGATATTCAACTGTTATAGATAGTGTTGGTGGAGATATTTTATCTTGTGCATTAAAACAATTAAAATATAATGGTATAGCCACTTGCTTTGGTCTTACATATTCAAATGAATTAAATACAAATATTTTTCCATTTATTCTAAGAGGTATAAAACTTATTGGAATAGATAGTGTAGAATGTAATTTAGAGAAAAAACAAAAAGCTTGGAATAATTTAGCAACAAAATATAAAATTGATAATATAGACTATATCACTAAAGAGATAAATTTAGAAAAGATAAAAGATGTATTAAAAAGTATGCTAGAAGGTAAAACTAGTGGGAGATATTTAGTAAAGATATAGAATTATATCTTACTATCTTCCTTATTTTCACTTACATCTTCTGGCTCTTTGTTCTCTTCATCTATAAGCTTTTGACTATAATTTGTCTCTCTTCCTGTTTTAAGAATCTTTGCTTGTTCAAGCCATTGATTCTCTTTAATGTATCCTGTAATTCCTAAAAAATTTTCAACCCATTCACAGTTTTTGCTTGTCCAAAAAGCAATTTGATCATATTGATAAACACCTAAATCATATAATCTAGCTTCAAGTTCCTCATCAATACCTTTTATCTTTGTAAATTTATCTTTTCTTGATGATGAGCTAAGAAGTGATGGTTTAAAATCCAAAGAGGCATTTTTATTAAATATTGGATTTATTCTTACTTTTTTCTCTTCAAAGATATCTTTATTTTTTGAACCAGATACAGATTTAAATCTTTTCTTCTGACTTTTACCAATTATAAATCCAACTATAATCCCTATTAATAACACTAAAATAGGCTTTGAAGCCATAAATTCAAAAAACTCTAACACTATTTCCCCCAATAATAATATAAACTATTTGTAATCTAAAAAAGTTATTATATTATACTAATTAAATTCTAAAGTATCAATATCTACTAAAAAATAGTTGCTATCTAGTTTATTCTCAATCAACTTCACAAGATTTGAATATCTATTATTTACAAGTGTTCCTTCAAAAATTGCAAAGTCATTTTTAACAACTATTTTAGAACCATTTTCCATATTATTTTTAAGAAAATTAATTACTTCATAAATATCATTTATAATATTTTGATTTAATCTACTATTTTCATCTATTTTAATATCTTTGCTTAGGTTTATATTTAAAGCCTCTTGTAAAGCATTTAAAGTATTATAACTACTAAAGTTACCACTTATTAAGAGTAAGTTATTGGCTTTTTCTATTGTGTAATTTGAGAAATTATAGAAGTTTTTATCAAAAATGATTTGAACCAAACTTGTACTCTCTTTTATCTCTATTTTTTCTATGGAGTCATCAAAATACTCTTTATAATCAAAGCTTATTATTGCAATAACATTTAATGAAAAAGCAAATGCTATTATTAAAAGTATTTTTGAAATATTTGACATTATCTACTAGAAATCATCAAAATCTATACTACCTTTTGAGTAGTTTACAACATTTCCTTCAAAGAAATTTGTTCTTTGATCATTAAAACTAGCATATCCGTCAACCCAAGGAATTGGATGTTTTGATCCATATTCAGCTTTATATCCAACAGCTTCTAATCTTCTATCCGCTAAATATTCAATATATTGTCTAATTATTCCATCTGTAAATCCTAAAATTTGTCCTTGAGTAATATAAGCACCCCAAGATGATTCTAAATCAACAGCTTTTCTAAACATTTTTCTTACTTTTTCTTCTAATTCTGCTGTAAAAAGATCTGGTCTTTCTTTTCTTACACTATTTATCATATTTTGGAATAATAAAAGGTGTGTAACTTCATCTCTTTGAATAAATCTAATCATCTGAGAACTTCCTAGCATCTTTCCTGATTTACCAAGAGCATATATAGCAGCAAATCCAGCATAGAAATATAATCCTTCTAGTATTTGATTAGCAAACATAGCTAAAAGAAGTTTCTCATCAGTTAGCTCTCCATTTGCTAAATCTTCATAAACACCTGCTATATAAGTATTTTTTTCTTTTAATTTTGCATCTTTTTTCCACATATCATAGATTAAATCTGTATTATCAGAAATTGATTCAACCATAACAGCATATGATTTACTATGATTTGCCTCTTCGTAAGATTGTCTTGAAAGACAAGCATTTATTTCAGGAGCAGTAATATATGGATTAATATTATCCATTAGATTATTTGTTTGTAAAGAATCCATAAAAATAAGCTGACTTAAAACTAAGTCATACATTCTTTTTTCAGCTTCAGTTAGATACATATAATCTTTTGCATCTTGTGTCATTTGCACTTCTCTTGGAAACCATGTATTAGCTTCCATCATATCCCAAAGTCTTAATGCCCACTCATATTTTAATCTAGTGAAATTTATCATTCCATCAGAGTCTCCACCAAAAACTCTTCTTTCATTTAAACTCTCTTTTGATTCTGGGTTATATATAGTTTTTCTTTGCAATTTTCTCTCCTAAAATATTTACTTTCTTCTTATTGACAACCAGCACACTCCATGCTTCTATCTTCTATATCATTTTTAGCTTCTGGACTTTGGCTTCTTAAATAATATGTTGATTTAAGACCAAGTTTCCATGCTAAAGTATAAATTTCATGAAGATATCTTCCACTTGCTTTATCTAAGCTCATAAAGATATTTGTACTTTGTCCTTGGTCTATCCATTTTTGTCTTATTGATGCAGCTTTAATTAATTGTAACTGGTCAATTTCAAATGCTGGTGTATAATATTCCCAAGTTTCTGGACTTAATCTTGGTACAACAACTGGAATTAATCCACTTAAATTCTCTTCAAACCACTTTCTTTTATAAACTGGTTCAATAGCTTGTGTTGTTCCAACTAAAATAGATATTGATGATGTTGGAGCAATAGCCATAAGGTAACCATTTCTCATACCATCTTTTTTAACTTTTTCTCTTAAATAATTCCAATCACAAGAGCTATCAAATAGATCTTTTTCTACAAGTGCATTTACAGCTTGTGGAGTATTATCATGAGGCATTATACCTTTAGACCAATTTGAACCAGCAAAAGTTGGGTAAGAACCTTTTTCTTGTGCTAAATTAGAACTTGAAAGAATAGCATTGTATGATATTGCTTCCATAACTTCATCTATTTTTTTAAAGTGTTCACTACTTCCCCAAGATAGCTTATAATTTGCTATCATCTCTGCTTCACCCATAACTCCAAGACCAATACTTCTTGTTTTTAAATTTGTAGCTTTTACTTTTCTAAGTGGATAAAAGTTTAAATCAATAACATTATCAAGCATATTTATAGCAATTGGTGTTACTCTTTTTATATCTTCAAATGTATTAATTCTTGAAAGGTTTATAGAAGCTAGATTACAAACTGCTGTATCTCCATCTATCTTCTCTTTTTCAACTATAAAGATTTTTTTACCATTTATACTATCTAAAGCTGTTACTTTATTTGCTTTTTTAGTAATTCCACCATCTACAATAATTAAATCCTCTTCTTCAAAAGTTTTTATTGTTCCATCTTCAAACTCTAATTTTATTTTATAATGATTTGGATTTGTGTTTTGGAATATTTCTGTACAAAGATTTGAACTTCTAATATGCCCTGTATGTGGATTTGGATTAGCTCTATTTGCTGTGTCTTTAAAACATAAAAATGGACTACCACTTTCAAAATAAGAAGTTAAAATCTTTTTCCATAAATCTTTTGCTTTTATTCTATTCTTTGTAATAGAATCATTATTTTCATAAGCAATATATTTATCTTCAAACTCTTTTCCAAAGCATTCACTTAAATCTTTTACTTCAGCTGGATCAAACAAAGTCCAATAAGAATCATCTAAAACTCTTTGCATAAACAAATCACTTATCCAAAGTGCAGGGAATAAATCGTGTGCTCTTCTTCTTTCTTCACCACTATTTTTCTTTAAATCAATAAAATCTGTTATATCCATATGCCAAGGTTCAAGATATACAGCAATTGCTCCTTTTCTTGTCCCTAATTGATCAACAGCAATAGCAATATCGTTTGTAATTTTTAAAAATGGAACAGTACCACCAGCTGCACTTTTATGTCCATCAATAGAACCACCTAAAGATCTTATTTTATTCCAATCCCAACCAATACCACCACCATATTTAGATAGAAGTGACATCTCTTTATATCCATCAAAAATACCTTCAATATTATCAGGGCTTGACCCAATATAGCAAGAAGACAATTGATGTCTATTTGTTCTTGCATTTGAAAGTGTTGGAGTTGCAAGCATTACTTCAAACTTAGAGATTACATCATAAAACTCTTTTGCTTTATTTTGTTTATCCTTCTCATCTTGTGCTAAAAACATAGCTATTGCCATAAACATCTGTTGTGGCAACTCTATTGGTTCACCTTTAGAGTTTTTTAGTAGATATCTATCATATAAAGTTTTTATACCTAAATAATTAAAAAGATAATCTCTTTCTGGTTTTATATATTTATTTAAATCATCTACATCATATCCATTTGATAAAGATGGAACTATTCTTCCAGCTTTTATTCCATAATCTATATAATCAGATAATTCTCTATAAGCTTCACCTTTTATTCCGTGAGTTGCTATTCCAACTCTATGATACAAATCATATAAAAAAAGTCTAGCTGCAACAAAAGTCCAATTTGGAACATCAATATCTATTTTTTCAACAGCAGTTTTAATTAAAGCATCTTGAATATCACTACTTTTCATACCATCAATAAATTTAATTTGGGAATCAAGTTCTAATTCACTTTGAGAAACTCCATCTAAATCTTTTGTAGCTTCAATAGTCATTTTTTGTATTTTAGTAATATCTAATATCTCTTTTCTACCATTTCTTTTTAAAATCATAATTGCCATAAGTAATCCCCTAATTTATTTGAATACTCTGTTATAAATTGCATCAACATTTTTTGTGTAATAGTCAAAATTAAAGCACTCTCTAATTTTTTCTTCACTTAAACTATTTCTTAAATCTTCATCAGCTAATAAATATTGTAAATATAGTGAATCACCATTTTCATCTGTTGTTGCTTTTCCTTTTTGGATACCTTCCCAAACTTTCATAGCATTTCTTTGAACTATTTTATAAGCATCTTCTCTACTTACTCCTGCTTTTGGAAGCTCAAGTAAAACTCTTTGAGAAAACACCAATCCACCTGTAAGATTTAGATTTTTCATCATATTTTCAGGCATTACTGTAAGATTTGCAATAACGCTGTTCATTCTATGAAGCATAAAATCTGTTGTAATAAATGCATCTGGTAACCAAAATCTCTCTGTTGAAGAGTGAGAAATATCTCTTTCATGCCAAAGTGCAACATTTTCCAATGCTGGAATACAATAAGCTCTTATCATTCTTGCAAGTCCTGTTATATTTTCAGTTAATATTGGATTTCTTTTATGTGGCATTGCTGAACTTCCTTTTTGTCCAGCTGCAAAATACTCTTCTGCTTCATAAACTTCTGTTCTTTGAAGATGTCTTACTTGAACAGCAAATTTTTCTACACTTGAAGCTAATAGTGCTAAAGTAGTAGCAAGTCTTGCATATCTATCTCTATGTATAACTTGATTAGAACAAGGCTCTGGTTTTAATCCAAGTTCTGCCATAGCATACTCTTCAAGTTCTAAAGGTGCATGAGCAAAATTTCCCATAGCTCCACTTATTTGTCCAACAGCAATTACTTCCATAGTATCTTCAAGATTTTTTAGATGTCTTTTAACTTCATCATACCAAACTGCAAGAGTTAATCCAAATGTAATTGGCTCTCCATGAATTCCATGGCTTCTTCCTACCATTAAAGTATATTTATGCTCTTCGGCTCTTTTTTTAATAGATTCCATAAGCATTTTTACATCATCAATAATAATTTCTAAAGAGTCTCTCATTTGTAAAGCAACACCTGTATCAACAGCATCTGAAGATGTCATTCCATAATGAAACCATCTTGACTCTTCTCCTAAACTCTCACTTACACTTGTATTAAATGCTATTAAATCATGTTTAGTGATTGCTTCAATCTCTTCAATCCTCTCAACAGAAAATTTTGCATTTTTTACTATTTTCTCGCAGTCGCTATCTGGTATAAGACCTAATTTATTCCAAGCTTTTACAGCTGCTTTTTCTACTTCTAACCAAGCTGCATATCTTGCCTCTTGTGTCCATTTAGAACTCATTTGTTCTCTAGCATATCTTTCAACCATAAATTACCCTTCTAATCATATTTCTATAAAATTTATAATAAAATTGTATTAATTTTGAATTTGAACTATATCCAAGTAGAACAAAATATAAGATAAAATCTAAGGAAAATATTTGGCATTTACACTTAAGAAATATAAAGCTATAAAAGATAAAAGAATACAAGCTTTTTTGGTACACAACCTTGATATAGAGGGCAGAATAGCACAAAGACTTGTCTCAAAAGGAAGAGTTTTTGATGAAAATATGAATAGTATAAAGACAGGGGAAACAATCCCAACAGAGTTCATATTTATAGCACTTTTTGAAGGTCATACAAGAGGTTTAAAACCATTATTAGAATTTCAAGATTTTGCAATTTTTGATAAACCAACACATTTAATGGTTCACCCAATTTCAAAAAATACAGAGTATTCATTACTTGATGAAATTCGTTATCACTTTGGAGAAAATGCAAATCTAATTCATAGAATTGATGCAGAAACAAGTGGTTTAGTAATTGTTGGGAAAAATAAAAAGAGTGAAATAGAACTAAAAGATATGTTTCAAGATAAAAAGTATCATAAATCTTATTTAGCTATTGTAAATGGTAAAGTTAAAAATGAGATAAGAATAGATAAAGCTCTTGATAGAGAAGGGCTTTTAATTGGTGTTAGAATGAAAGTTTGCAGCGAAAATGAAGGTGGGAAAGAGTCAATTACTATTATAAAACCTATTTTTTATAATAAAGAAAGAGATCTTACTTTAATTGAAGCAATTCCACTTACAGGAAGACAACACCAAATAAGAGTTCATCTTCACTCAATAGGTCACACAATTTTAGGAGACCCAATTTATGGTGTTGATGATATAAATGCTGAAAACTATCTAAATAAAACTCTAAGTAAAGAAGATAGATTTAAAGTTACAGGTTCAAATAGACTTTGGCTTCATGCAAATCATCTTGAGTTTCCCTATAAAGGAATTACTTATAAGCTTTACTCAAAAAATCAAGATATTTTAAATCAAATAATGTGAATCTTTTAAATTTTAAGAGATATCACTTGGTTCAAATTTTTTAGCTAATAAAAGTATAAAAGCTCCTCCAATAACAATAAGAGCTGTTAAAATAAGTGCATAATCATAGTTTCCATATTTTTCAATAAAATATATACTATAAAGTGGTGCTACAACTTGTCCTATTCCATAAGAAGATGTCATAGCTCCCATTAGAACAACTGGATTTCCACGAGAAAGCTGACCACCTAAATTCATAAAAAGAGCAACAAGTCCTATAAATGTTCCACCATATAAAATACCACTTAAAAAATTAAAATAGATATTTGAACTAAAGACTGGAATTAATATTCCAACTGCTTGAAGTAAAAGTGCAATTATAATTATATTTGAACTTCCAAATCTATGTGCAAGAAGCATCCAAACTATACAAGATGGAATTCCAGCAAGTCCAACTAAAGTCCAAGTAATACTTCCATATCCCTCAAGTCCTGGAAGATTATTTATAATATCTGGCAAAAATGTAGCTTGAACTACAAATCCTATACCTTCTGCAAAATATGCCATAATCAAAACAATTACAAATGGTGTAAACAAAGAAAAATCAAATTTTACTTTAACAGCATTTTGTTTTACCTCTTTATCAAAAGATAAAATATAAACACTATAAAATGATAATATAAGTGCAAATATTGCCAAAATAGCCCAAGAATCTCTCCAAGTGTAATCTAAACTTAGGAAAAATCTTGCTATTAAATCTGTTGTTAAAATAGAAAAACCAATTCCACTAAAATGTATTCCCATAGCTTTTGTTTTACTTTTAATTGTAAGTTTCTGCATAACAATAGCTGTTCCTACAATTAAACACATAGCTCCCGCAAATCCTCCTAAAACTCTTGAAATTATCCAAAATGTATTGTTATCACTAAAAGCTAAAACGAAAGTACTAGAGATTGCAAGAAAAACTCCTAATCTATAAAGATAAACTTTTACATTTATATCTTTTACAAACATAGAAAAAATTGATCCTGCTAAATATCCAGCAAAATTTAATGAAGCTAAAATTCCTACAAATTTAATACTCAAATAATCTTCAAGCATAGCTGGAATTAATCCAGTAAATGCAAATCTAGCAACTCCTAATCCAATTATAATTGAAAATATTCCAGCAATTAATATTGCAATATTATTATTTCTATCAAAAATCTTTAACATCTCTCATCTCTCTTAAGTCAAATATTTGTTATCATATCACTAAGGGTTATTCTATGTCAAATAATCAATAATGATAGATGATATAAGGAAAAATGATATGGATCTTAATTTATTAAAAGTTTTTATATCTGTTGCAGATAATAAAAGTATTTCTCTTGCATCAAATGAACTAAAATGCTCACAATCAAATGCAACTTCAAGAGTAAAACAACTTGAAAAAATACTTGATACAGAGCTATTTTATAGAGTTCCAAAAGGTGTAATATTGACAAATAATGGTGAGCTATTTTATCCTCAAGCTTTAGAGATTGTTCATAAAATGGAAAACTCTATAAAAAGCTTAAAAAATGAAAATAGTATGAACTCTCTTAAAATTGGTTCAACAGATTGTAATGCAGCTGTTAGAATTTCTCCTTTTTTATTACAACTTCATAATGATTTTCCAAATACACAGCTTGAACTTTTTACTGGAACTACAAAAGATATCTATGAGTTAATTCTTGATTATAAAGTAGATATTGCTTTTATAAGTGGTGAACCTAAAAATAAAAATCTAAAAGTTTTAAAAAAATTTGAAGAAGAGATAGCAATTTTAGAACCAAAAAAGAAAAATGTTCCAAATGTTACACTTACTTTTAAAGAAGGTTGTGTTTATGATGAATTTTTAAAAAACTACTATAAAGAAAAAAATATTTATGTAGAAAAATCCTTATCTTTTGGAAACCTAGAAACAATTCTCTCTTGTATCAAAGTGGGAATGGGAAAATCTTTACTTCCTTTAAGTCTTGTAAGAAAAATGGGATATGATAAAGATATAAAAATTACTATTTTACCAAAAAGTGAAGCAAATATTCCTACTTGTCTAGTTTGTAGAGTTGATAATATTCCAAAAATTAGTGATTATTTAAAAGAGATAGTTTTTGATTAATAAGCGATGAGTATAGGCGTTTTAGTTAAACTTTTCTGTAAGTTTTATACTCATCACTTATCAATATATATTAAAATTGCGAAATTATAGCAGTTTTTTATTTATTCTTGTTTAGGTTTTTAAACTAATTTAATCAATTTATATTTTTTTCGATTTTTTTACCTAATTTGAGTTATCATTATAACTTAAGCTACATAAAGATAATATTTTGTGTCGTTATGTAAATCTGTATATAACAAAGGATTTTTATGCAAATTTCATCAAACTTGACTTTAGAACTTTTTGACAAACCTTTTTTACTTGAAAAAAGAATCGCTCTTTTAAATGCAATTAAAAAAACAGGTTCAATCAATAAAGCATCAAAAGAAGTTCCACTTAGCTATAAAGCAGCTTGGGAAGCTATTGAAGATATGAATAATTTATCAAATACTCCAATAGTAATAAGAGAAACTGGTGGTGTTGGTGGTGGTGGAACAAAGCTAACTTCTTATGGAGAGAATCTTTTAAATACATATTTTCTTTTAAAAGAGGAACAAAAGAAATTCTTGGAAAACCTACATAGAATTACAGATCTAAATAGCGGAACTCTAAAAACAATTAGGAGATTATCAATGCAAATTAGTGCTAGAAACCAAATTATTGCTGTTGTTTCAAATATAAACAAAGGCGCAGTAAATGCAGAACTTACTTTAAAACTTAAAAGTGGAAAAGAGCTTGTAAGTGTTATTACTCTTACATCTGTTGAGAATCTTGATTTAGAAAAAAATGATGAAGTTGTTGCTTTAATCAAATCAAGCAATGTTCTGATTTCAACTGATACTAGTCTAAAAGTTAGTGCTAGAAACTGCTTAAGAGGAAAAATTGAAGCTATAAATAGCAGTGATGTAAACTCTGAAGTTGTTATAGATATTGGAAATACAGATAAAATAGTAACTATTGTAACTACAAATTCTGTAAAAAATTTAGGTTTAGAAGTTGGTCTTGAAGTTGATGCTATTATAAAAGCATCTGATATTATGATAGGTAGATAAGGATAAAATATGAAAAAAATAGTTTTAGTATTTGCATTTTTATGTTCAAGTGTTTTTGCAGGAACAATAAATATAGCAGTTGCAGCGAATGTATCTTATGCAATCAACGATTTAATTGCAGAATTTAACAAAACAAATCCAGATACAAAAGTTCAAGTAACTTTAGGAAGTAGTGGAAAATTTACAGCACAAATTGAAAATGGAGCTCCATTTGATATATTTATGAGTGCAAATATGAAATTCCCTGAAAATTTATATAATAAAAAATTAACTGTAACAGAACCTGTGCTTTATGCTCAAGGTAGTTTAGCAATGCTAAGTTCAAAAAAACTTGACCTTTCAAAAGGTATTAATATTGTAACAGATAAAAAAGTTATAAAAGTTGCAATTGCAAATCCAAAGACTGCTCCATATGGAACAGCATCTGTTGAAGCATTTAAAAATGCAAAAGTTTATGATGATATTGAATCAAAACTAATCTATGCAGAATCAATCTCTCAAGCTGTAACTTATGCTTTAACAGCTGCAGAAGTAGGATTTATTGCAAAATCATCTTTATATGATGAAAAAATGTCTCAATACAAAGAGAATATTGACTGGGTAAGTGTTGACCCAAAATTATATACTCCAATTGACCAAGGAATTGTTATTTTAAATAGAGCAAAACAGAACAAAGAAGCTAGAGCTTTTTATGATTTTATCCTAAGCCCTAAAGCAAAAAAGATATTTGTTGATTTTGGATATTTAGTAAAATAATAAAAGAGTAAATATGATTGCAAGAGTAAAAAATATTCATTCTAGTGATAGTTTAAATATTATTGAGTTTGATTTTTATAATAATATTTTTAAGATGATGAGTTTAGATTTAATTGAAAATTTACAAGTAGGTTCAAAAGTTGAGCTACTTGTAAAACCTACAAATATATCTATTTCAAAAAAACATATTGAAGATATTAGCTTATCAAACCAAGCTCTTGCAAAAATTATCTCTATAAATAGTGGAGAACTTTTATCAAATATTATTTTAGAGATAAACAGTACAAAGCTTGAAAGTATAATTACAAAAAATTCTAAAGAGAGATTAAACTTAAAAGAGAATGATGAAGTAAATATTTTAATAAAAGCTAGTGATTTATCAATTTATAGGATTTTAAATGATTGAATATTTATTAAGTGTAGATTATGCACCTTTTACATTATCTTTTAAATTAGCTCTAATTACAACTTTGATTTTGTTTGTTTTATGTATGCCTCTTGCTTGGTATTTATCACAAACAAAGTCAAAATCGAAACCATTTATTGAAGCACTTTGCACTATGCCTTTAGTTGTTCCTCCAACTGTTTTAGGATTTTATTTGCTTTGGGGATTATCTCACAATTCTCCTATTGGACAATTTTTTCAAAACTATTTTGGTATTAGTTTAGTTTTTAATCTAAATGGAATAATAATTGCAAGTTGTCTTTATAGCCTTCCTTTTATGGTTCAACCACTTCAAAGTGGTTTTGAAAGCCTAAATAAAAATATGATAGAAGCAAGTTATATTAGTGGAAAAAGTAAATTTAAAACTGTTTTACTAATAGCTTTACCAAATATCAAACCATCACTTCTTACAGCTCTAATCATAACTTTTGCTCATACTGTTGGAGAGTTTGGAGTTGTTTTAATGATTGGTGGAAGTATTCCAAACGAAACAAGAGTTGCTGCTATTGCTATTTATGAGTTTGTTGAAATACTTGATTATAAAAATGCTCATATTTATAGCTTAATTATGATTGTTATGAGTTTTATTACACTTCTTGCTGTTTACCTTTTTAATGGTAAACAAAAAAGAAATAGAGTTATATAAATGATAGATTTAAATATAAAAAAAGAGCTTCACGGAAGCACAGGAAAAATGCTTTTAGATATAGATTTATCTATAAAAACTGGAGAGTTTGTAGCTTTAAGTGGAATTAGTGGAAGTGGTAAAACTACAATTCTAAGAGTTTTAGCAGGTTTAGAAAATGCAAATGGAAAGATTATTGTAGACAATGAAATTTGGCTTGATGATAAGTTTATAAAACCAGTTCAAAAAAGAGATATTGGTTTTGTTTTCCAAGATTATGCACTTTTTCCAAACTTAACAGTTATAGAAAATCTTCTTTTCGTGAAAAAAGATAAAGAACTTGCAAAATATCTTTTAAATCTTACAGATTTATATGAGTTAAAAAATAGATATCCAAGCTCTTTAAGTGGTGGACAAAAGCAAAGAGTGAGTTTATGTAGATCTTTGATGAAAAAACCAAGAATTTTACTTATGGATGAGCCACTTTCAGCACTTGATCCTAATATGAGATTAAAACTTCAAGATGAAATTTTAGCACTTCATAAAGAGTTTAAGACAACAACAATAATGGTAAGCCATGATCCAAGTGAGATGTATAAACTTGCTTCTAGAGTTCTTGTTTTAAAAGAGGGAAAAATAGCAAATGATGGTTTAGCAAAAGATATTTTATTAAAAACAGAAGGTAGCCAAAAGTTTAGTTTTGAAGGTGAACTTCTTGATATTTTGAAAGTAGATATTATAAATATTGCTGTTGTTGCTATTGGTCAACAAATTGTAGAAGTTGTTATTAGTCAAAAGGAAGCAGAAAGTTTAAAAATAGGGCAAAGAGTAAATGTAAGTACAAAAGCATTTACTCCAAATTTAAAAGGAGTATAATTTTTTTTCAAGGTCGTTATATACTAAAATAGATAAAGGAATAGGTATGGTTAGAAAATTGAGCTTTGTTGTAGCTACAACACTTTTTGCAGGAACACTTCTTGCAAATGAAACAACAAATTTAGGACAAATTGATATATTTGAAAAAACAAATTCAGATAGTAAATTCAAAAGCAATGAAATAAGTGCTGAAGATATGGAACTTCAAAACAAAAATAGTGTTTTGGATGCTTTAAATACAATTAGTGGATTAAACACTTATGGTTATGGTGCAAGAGGAGAGCAAACAATCTCTATAAGAGGTTTTAGTGGAAGACATGCTCCTGTGTTTATTGATGGTATTGCTATAAATCTTCCTGTTGAGGGTTATGTAGATTTATCAAACTATATGACTTTTAATCTTGATAAAATTCAAGTAACAAAAGGTTTAAGCTCTCCACTTTTAGGTATTAATACTTTTGCAGGTGCTATTAACTTAGTTACAAAAAGACCAACAAAAGAGCTAGAAGGTACTCTTTCAACTGGTGTTTTTAATGGAAAAGGAAGAAAATCTTACTTAAATCTTGCTACAAATCAAGGTTTATATTATGTTCAAGCTAGTGGTTCTATTATGGAAAGAGATTACTATCCAATGTCAAGTGATTTTAAAGAAACTACTATTCAAGATAACAATAAAAGAGTAAATTCTTATAAAAATGATCAAAATATAAATCTAAAAGTAGGTTTTACTCCAAATGAAACTGATGAATATGCATTTAACTATATAAATCAGAAAACAGATAAAGGTATGCCAACAGATGTTTATAATGGTGATAGTGCAATGACAGATCCTAAAAAAGGTGGTCCTTATAGACAGTGGGATTATTCAAATAAAGAGAGTTTTTACTTCTTATCAAATACAAACTTTGATTTAGGATATATAAAATCTAGAATCTTCTATGATAAATATGAAGATAGTATGAATTTCTATAAAGATATCTCTTTTTCTGAATTACATCTGACTCCAACTCCTTATGATGCAAGCACAAAAGGAATTTCACTAGAACTTGGTCAATATGATACACAAAGAAATAGTTTAAAACTAGCCTTACATGCGAAACAAGATATTCAAAAAGACAATGAAAAAGATGGAAAAGTTTATAGAAAGAAAATGAACTATTTTTCTATTGGCTTAGAAAATACATTTAGAGTAACAGATGACTTTAGAATTATTGCAGGTGCAAGCTGGGATAAAGATGAAGTAAAAGAAGCAAATAACAAAAATCCAGATGCAACTTATGGAAAAGAGTTTGAACATGCAAGTTCTGACTCTTTTAATCCTATGATTAAAGTTGAGTATGATATAGATGATAGTTTTTCTACTTATGCAGGAGTTGCAAAAAAAACAAGATTTGCAAGTTTAAAAGAGAAATACTCTTATAGATTTGGTAAACAAATTCCAAATCCAGAATTAGAACCTGAAAAAACAATCAACTATGAAATAGGTGCTAGTAAACTATTTGAAAATCAGGGTATAAAAGCAGTACTATTTTACTCTGATGTAAAAGATTATATACAATCTGAAATAACTAACCCTAGTGCACCAAAGAATAATCAAATAAGTAAAAACTACAACCTTGGAAAAGTTAAACATATGGGATATGAGCTAGAGTATTTCTATGCATTTGATAATAATCTTGATTTTGATGCAAGCTATACAAGACTTTTAACTAAAAATGAAGAGATAAATAAAGATACAGGTAAAAAAGATCTAATCACAGATGCTCCAAAACATAAAATTGCTCTAAGTGCAACATATAGACCAATCAAAGGTTTAATGACAAATATAAATATGCAATTCTCTTCAAGCAGACACACTCATTCAAAAAATAAAGAAAAAGATGTAAGTAGTGCAGCTATTTGGAATGCAAAACTTGCTTATGAGATTAAAAAAGGTTTAACTTTTGATATTGGTGCATCAAATATTTTTGATAAAAACTATTCTTATAGTTATGGTTACCCAGAAGCTGGAAGAGTTGTTTACTCAAATATTACTTATAAGTTTTAAATGAAAAGTGCGATTTTTTCTCTTTTTGAAAATTGGGAAGATGATTACGAAAAAGCTATAACAGACCAGATAGAACTGGTTTGTTATGCAGAAAAGCTAGGATTTGATGAAGCATGGCTTACAGAACATCACTTCAACAACTTTAGCGTAAGCCCATCTCCACTTAGTGTTGCAAACTATCTTTTAGGAAAAACAAACAAGATAAAAATAGGAACAGCTGGAATACTTCTTCCATATTATAATCCTATAAAACTAGCTGAAGATATTGCAACAATCAAATCCTATGATGAAGATAGATTTTTATATGGTATTGCAAAAGGTGCATTTGCTATTTATGATAAAACTTTTAAAACAGATGGAATAACAAATAGAGAGCTTATGTTTGAGGCAAATGAACTTATTCATAGATTACTTTTAGAAGAGAGAGTAACTTTTAGTGGCAAGTTTTTCTCTTGTGAAGATATATCTATAAGACCAAAAATAAAAAAACCAATGACTACTTTCATAGCTTCTGAATCTCTTGAAGCCATAGAAAAATGTGCAAAAGAAGATTTCTCTTTAATAGGAAGCTTAGCTTTAAGTAAAGAGAAAATAAGAGATATTTTTAAAAACTTTGATAGTTTTAATCCAAAAAAGAGTTTATCTTTTAGAGTTGCAAGAGGTATAAATATTGGTTTTAATCAAAAAGAGATTGAAGAAGAGACAAAAAAAAGTGCTGAAATATTTTTAAAATCTATGCTTCTATCAAAAGATACAAATCCTACTTTAGTGAAACTTCTTACAAAAGAGTATTTACAAATAAGAGAAACTTTGTTTGACAAAAATAGGATTTTGCAAAATGCAATTTATGGAACACCAAAAGAGTGTGTGGAACAGATAAAAGAGTTGAAAAGTGAATTTAATATTGAAGCACTTTTATTAAAACCTCTTGTAAGCTCACAAAAAAGAGCAAAAGAGGTATTAGATTTATATATAAATGAGGTAAAACCATATGTTTAGAACAGTTTTTTTAATAGCTTCTATTGTAATTTTTTTAAATGCAAAAATTTATGAAGATATGCTAGGAACAAAGATAAATATTGAAAAAGTAGAAAAAATTCATGCAGCAACTCCTATTTTATTATATTCATTATATGCAATTGATAAAGATAAAATTGCTGGATTAAACTTCCCTTTTAATGAAAATGAAGCAAAATTTATTGATAAAAGAATTGTAGATTTACCTGTACTTGGTGGTTGGTTTGGTCAAGGAAGAGTGCCAAATAGTGAGATGATTTTACAAGCAAAACCTGATGTGATTTTACTATCTGATTCTACAAAAAAAATGGGAGAAAAGAAACTCAAATCATCTTTAGGAAATATAAATGTACCTTTGGTTTATCTAAAAGCAAACACACTTGAAGAACTTGTTTCTTCTTTTTATTATATAGGAAAACTTGTAGATAAAGAGAAAAGAGCAAAAGAGTTAGAAAACTATGGAAATGAGAGTTTAAATTTAGCAAAAGAGATAGAAAAAAAAGTAAGCAAAAAACCAAAAGTATATTATGCAGAAGGAAATAATGGACTTTTAACTGATTGCAATACTTCAATTCACTCAGAATTAATAAATCTTGCAAGTGGAGATAATGTTCATAAATGCCAAGCCACAAATAGTTTTGGAAGACAAGCTGTAAATTTTGAACAAGTTTTAAACTACAATCCTGAAATAATCTTAGTTTATGAAAAAGAGTTTTATAAAAATATTTTTAATGATAAGAAATGGCAACTAATAGATGCTGTAAAAAATAAAAAAGTATATTTTTTACCAAAAGGTCCTTTTAGCTGGTTTGATAGACCACCATCATTTATGAGATTATTGGGCTTAAGATATATTATTTCTATACTTCATCCTGATTTATATGAGATGGATATTTATGAAGAATCAAAAAAGTTTTATAAACTATTTTTAGATTTAGATTTAGATAATTCGCAAATAGATGATATTTTAGGCAAAAATTTATGATAAAAAGTGGCTATTTTGTTTTAGCTTTAGCTTTAATAATTATTATTAATGCTTCACTTTTTTTAGGTCAATATGAGATAAGTTTAAATGAATATTTTATGTTTATTCAAAAGTTATTAGGATTTAACTCTTCAATATCTATTGAGAAATATGAAACTATGAAAAGTATTATTTTTGATATTAGATTACCTAGAATCATATCTGCTGTTTTAATAGGAGCTTCTTTAGCAGTTGCTGGAGCTTCTTTTCAAGCTATGTTTGTAAATCCTTTGGTTTCTCCTGGAATTTTAGGAGTTTTAAGTGGTGCTTCTTTTGGTGCAGCTCTTGGTATGATTTTAGGCTTAAACTGGTTTTTGATAAATCTTTCTACGTTTATTTTTGGAATTCTTGCCGTTTTTTTTGCTATTACTATATCTTTTATCTACTCTAGTTCAAGAAATATGATTATTTTAGTTCTTGGTGGAATTATTAGTAGTTCTTTATTTTCAGCTTTGCTCTCTATTATAAAATATGGAGCAGATACAAATGATGTTTTACCAGCAATTACATATTGGC
This sequence comes from Aliarcobacter thereius LMG 24486, assembly GCF_004214815.1. NCBI lineage: Bacteria > Pseudomonadati > Campylobacterota > Epsilonproteobacteria > Campylobacterales > Arcobacteraceae > Aliarcobacter > Aliarcobacter thereius. Next base: position 12,201 of record NZ_CP035926.1, on the reverse strand, counting down.
TCATGGGAAGCTTATCTTTTAGCACAAGTTCTATTGTTTGGAATTTAACTATTCCTATGCTTGGTGGAATTTTGATTTTAATCTTTTTTTCAAAATATTTAAATGCTTTAAGTCTTGGAGATGAAGAGGCAAAAGCTCTTGGAGTAAATACAAAACTTATAAAACTAATCATAATAATAGTAGCCACTTTAATAAGTGCATTAAGTGTTATTTTAGCAGGAATTATTGGTTGGATTGGATTAATTATTCCTCATATTACAAGGCTTATTTTTGGAGCTGATAATAAAGTAATCTTACCAATGAGTGCTCTTATTGGTGCAATATTTTTACTTATTGTTGATAATACATCTAAACTAATTTTTAGCTTTGAAATACCTATTGGAATTGTTACAGCAATTATAGGAATTCCTATTTTTATCTTTGTTTTAAAAAATGCAAAAAAAGGTTTTTGATGAAATTAATAGAAGCAAAAAATATATCTTTTTCATATAAAAATAATCAAGTTTTAGATGATATAAATTTTGAATTAAATCAAGGAGATATTCTATCTCTTTTAGGGAAAAACGGTTCAGGAAAAACTACTTTATTAAAGATACTTTTAGGAATATTCAAATCAAAAGGTGAAGTAAAAATTTTAGATAAGAGTATAAAAGAGTATTCAAATAAAGAGTTAGCAAAACTTATTTCTTATGTTCCTCAAACTCATCAGATTCCTTTTGATTATACTATTTTTGATGTCGTTTTAATGGGAAGGTTACCACATATTGGACTATTTTCAAACTACTCTTCAAAAGATAGAGATATTGCTATAAAAGCACTAGAAAAAGTAGGGATTTTACACCTAAAAGAGAAAATATATTCTCAAGTAAGTGGTGGAGAAAGGCAACTTGCTTTTATTGCAAGAGCTTTAACACAAAGTGCAAAAATCATATTTATGGATGAACCAGTTACTGGACTTGATTATGGAAATCAATTAAAACTATTAAATTTTTTAAAAACACTATCAAAGGAGGGCTATACATTTATAAAAACAACTCACTATCCAGAACATGCTTTATATGCTTCAAATAAAGTAATGATGTTAGAAAAAGGGAAAGTGCTGGATTTTGGGGATATTGAAGAAAAACTTACACAAGAAAACATAAAAATACTTTACAACATAGATGTAGAAATTATATCAAAAAAGAATGGATACAAATATTGTATCCCAATTTTATAGTAGGAAGAAAAATGAAAAAAAGTATAATAAGTTTATCACTAATAGCTTCAGCTTCATTAGCTCAAAGTTACAATTTAGGTCAAGTAAATGTAGAAGCAAAAAAAAATCAAAATATAAATGTATTTGAAAAGACAATCACTTCTGATGATATTTCAAGAGATAATAGTATTGATATATCTGATGCTTTAGACAATATAAGTGGAGTTAGCAAAGATATTCAAGGTGGAAGAGGTGAATCAACTATTCATATTAGAGGATTTAATTCAAAAAGAGTAGGTGTTTTTATAGATGGAGTTCCTATTTATGTTCCTTATGATGGAAACTTTGATTATGGAAGATTTTTAACAACGGATATTTCTCAAATTGATGTATCTAAAGCTTACTCTTCTGTTGTATTTGGTGGAAATACTATGGGTGGAGTTGTTAATATTATTTCTAAAAAACCAAAAAAAGAGTTTGAAGGAAATATAAAAGCTGAAATGATTTTTGACTCAAATATGAAAATGGCTAGACATATTGAGAGTTTAAATTTAGGAACAATGCAAAAAAATGGTTTTTATACTCAAGTAGGAGCTAGTTATTCAAAACAAGATCACTTCAGAATGAGTGATGATTTTAAAGGAAATTCTCATCAAGCTTCAGGAGATAGATTAAGAAGTGAAAATGAAGATAAAAAGATATCTTTAAAAGTAGGTTATGTAGCAAATGATGATAGTGAAATATCTATAAATTACTCAAATCAAAAAGGTGAAAAACAACAAGCTCCTGTAACTGATACAAGTTTTGCTAAAGAAAAGTACTGGGATTGGCCAAAAGTTGATAAAGAATCTATATCTATTGTTGGGCAAAAAAACTTTAATAATAGCTATGTAAAAGCTCTAGCATATTATGATAGTAGTAAAAACAATCTAAATTCATATAAAGATAATACTTACTCTTCTTTTGATAATAATAAGAAAACATTTAAAAATGAAAATGAAGATTATACATATGGTGCTAGAGTAGAATATGGTTTAGCAAATGATAATAATTTCTTTAAAACAGCTACAAACTACAAAAAAGATTCTCACAAAACTTATGATATAGGAAAAACAAATAATAAAAAAACTTTAAGTGAAAATTATGAAGATCATACAATTTCTTTAGGAGTAGAAAATATATATAATATTACTCCAAAATTAGAATTATTGGCTGGTTTGAGTTATGATATGAAAAAAGCTGATAAGCTTTATGATACTGAAACAAAATATTTAAATATGATGAAATTAGAAGAAAATGACTCTTTTTCTCCACAAGCTGCTTTAATATATAGTATTGATGATGATTCAAAATTAAGAGTAAGTGTTTCAAAAAAAACTTATATGCCATCTATGAAAGATAGATACTCTAGAGGTCCAGGGGGGGATGGTTCTGGTGGTGGAAACGGTTCTGGTGGTGGAAACGGTTCTGGTGGTGGAAACGGTTCTGGTGGTGGAAACGGTTCTGGTGGTGGAAACGGTTCTGGTGGTGGAAACGGTTCTGGTGGTGGAAACGGTTCTGGTGGTGGAAACGGTTCTGGTGGTGGAAACGGTTCTGGTGGAGAAAAAGTTCCAAATCCAGATTTAAAAAGTGAAGAAGCTATCCACTATGAACTATCTTATCAAAGATATTACAATGGTTTAAATTTTGCTTTAGCAGGTTTTTTTACAAGAGTTGATGATGCAATTCAAAATGTTACTTATAATTCAAATAAAAACTTAAAACAAAACCAAAATATTGGTAGTTTTGACCATAGAGGTATAGAATTAGATTTAGAGTATGCAAATGATGATTTTAAAATTGGTACAAACTATACATTTATCTCTATAAAAAATAGAAGCAACAATAATAATAAAATTGTAGATGTTCCAAAGCATCAAATATTTTTCTTTGCACAAAAAGAGATTGGTGCAGGTTTTTCTATATATGGAAATATGAAGTTTAGAAAAGGTGCTTATGAAAATAAAATGGATAAATCATATGTAGAAAATCCAACTACAACAACATTTGATATAAAAGCTATTTACAAAGCAAATAAAAATTTAAGTGCACAAATTGGTGTTAAAAATATTGGTGATAAATTAATTAGATATGATATGGCTTATCCTATGGCAGGAAGAGAGTATTTTGCATCTTTAGAATATAAATTTTAGGCAAAAAAATGGAAAAATTTAAAACATTTATAGCAATTGATGATACAGATGAGATAGGATATTTTATCTCAACTGGAGAAATTTGTGAAAATATTGCAAAATATATAAGAGAAAAATACTCAAATACAAGTGCTATAACAAGACATCAACTATTTTTACATGAAGATATACCTTATACTTCTCACAATAGTTCAATGTGTTTTACATGTGATTTATTTTTAAAAGAGTTTGAAGATATAAAAAAATATATTTTAAATTATGTTTCAAATATAAGTGCTCCATCATCAAGTGGTGGAGTTGCTATGGTTTTCGAAAAAGATATAAAAGATATTAAACAACTAATAAATTATGGTTTTGATGCAAAGAATAAAGTTTTAAATAAAAAAATTGCATATAATCTTGCAAAAGAGCAAAATATATTTTTAAAAGAGATAAAAAATGAGGGAAATGGAATAATAGGAGCTTTGGCTGGTATTGCTTTAAGACTTAGTGGAAATGATGGAAGATTAAGAGGAAAAGTAAAATTAAAAGCTCAAAAATTAAATGCAAAAGAGCTTTTAGAAGATAAGATAATTGATGATATAAAACTTCCTAATAATCAAAAATTAGATTTATCAAAAGAAATATTTTTTGATGATTCTAGTTTAAAATGGATACTAAAAAACAATAAAAAAACACTTCTAATAAAAGATTCAAATGAGTTTTATCTTCCATTAAATAAAGAAGAGTTGGCAATATACTAATGTTTGATAATAAAAATATATTTTTATTTGGTAAAAAAAGTTTTAAAGAAGCTATAAAGGCTGTTTGTAAAGAGTTTAAACAAGATGTTGATGAAGAAGAGTGCATAACATCTTTAGATATAAAATCTTGTTACAATTGCCTTTATAGAAGATGGACAAAAGATAGTTTTATCTGTACAAAAAGGGTTTTATTTGATAAATAGTATTCGTATTAGAGTTTTTGTTATTTTCATACTAATTTTTAGTTTATTTACAGCACTTTTTAGTGGTTACTTCATATTGGAAGGTGAAAACTATATAAAAATTCATTTAATTTCAATATCAATTTTTATAATCTCATTAATATCTCATATTTTTCTTAGAAAAAAGAGAGTTTTGAAGCTATTAAAAGAGAGTTTTAAAAAAAATTCAAAAAATAAAAAATATGATTTTCATAACTCTTTAGATAACTTAAGTTTAAACTCTTTAAGTAATTTAATTAAAAAATTGAATTTAGATAAAAAAAGAGTTGAAAAAGTATTAAAAGATATCAATTTTGATTTCAAAAACTTTGATGATACTTTACAAGATATTGCAGATAACAATGATTTTCAGCCTCAGAAACTGTTTATAATAATCATAGAAGATCATTTAAAAAATATAACAAAGGAGAAATAATGGCATTAGCAAAAACAAATTTAGAAAAATTAGCTTTTTCTAAACTATATAAAAAACAGATGAAAAACTCTACTTTTAAAAGTAAAAATAGTGGAGATTGGGATAAAAAAGCAAAGCATTTTAGTGAAAATGTTGTAAATAGTCCTTATACAAAAGAGTTTATAAGTAGAGTTGATTTAAGTAGTTGTGAAACTTTACTTGATGTAGGAAGTGGACCAGCAACAATATCTTTAGCACTTGCAGATAAACTTAAAAGTGTTTATGCACTTGATTATTCAAAAGAGATGCTAAATTATGCAGAACAAAATGCAAAAGAAAGAGATGTAAAAAATCTAAAAACTATAAATAAATCTTGGTATGACTCTTGGGACGATGTTCCAAACGCTGATATTGTAGTTGCTAGTAGGTCAATGGAAGTAAAAGATATTAAAAAAGCTTTAAAAAAATTAAATAGTAAAGCAAATAAAAGAGTTTATATAACTACAAAAGTTGGTGGAAGTTTTATAGATAAAGAGATTTTAGCTCAAATAAAAAGAGATATTATTCCAAGACCTGATTATATATATTTAGTAAATACACTTCACAGTATGGGAATATTTGCAAAAGTTGATTTTATAGAGACAAAAAACTCTAAATTTGATTCTCCTGATGAAGATGGATTTATACAAAGCTTGAAATGGAGTTTAGGCGAAATGTCTAAAAAAGAGGAAAAAATTTTAAGAGAATATTTTAATACTACTTATAAAAATAAAATAGAAAAAGAGGGATTAACTTGGGCATTTATCTCTTGGGAAGTAAATAAATGAGAAGCTTAGCTTTTCTTTTACTTCTATCTTTATTTTTATTTTCAAATGAAAATAACTATAAAGTATCAAAAAATCTTGAAATCTCTGGTCTTGTTTTAAATAAATTAAACTTAGATGTAAAAGAACTTGAAAAACTAAGTTATTTTAAAAGTGGTTCAACTCCTGTTATTTGTATGAGTGGTGAAACAAAAGATAATGTAAAGAGCTATGAAGGTGTTTTATTAAAAGATTTATTAGATAAAGCAGTAATAGATATAAATAGTAGAAAAGATTTTAACAAAATATATATTCAGGCAATTTCAAGTGATGGTTATGAGGCTATATTTTCATATAATGAAATTTTTAATACAAAACTAGGAGATAATATAATAGTTTTTTATAAGAAAAATGGAAAATATCTTGAAGATTATCAAGGTAAAATTGCACTTATAAGTATTGATGATATAAGAAATGGTCCAAGACATATAAAATGGCTTGAAAAAATCATTGTAGGTAAAATTTAAATCAAATTATCAAAGCTATAAATAGATATCTACTTAGCTTTGATATTACTAGCAAAACTAAAAATTTCTTAAAATTGTATTTCAAAATACCAGCTACAAAAGTAATAGGATCTCCAATTATTGGTAACCATACAAATAAAATAGATATACCACCATATTTATCAAAGTATTTTTTACAAATATCTATATATTTTATATTTATTAATCTCTTTTTTATTAAATATTCTTCACCTTTTAAGCCCAAATAATAGTTTAAAACTGAACCTAAACTATTTCCTAAAGTTCCAAAGAATAGAAGTAAATAGATGTTATAACCAGCTTTTATATCATATATTAAAAGTGCTTCACTTCCAAATGGAAGCAAAGTTGCAGATAAAAATGCAGAAATAAAAAGTATAAAATATGTCATTCTTCTCTTTTATAATAAATTAAAGATATTTTAGTTAGAATAACCGTCTTTTAAAGTAGCATTGAGAACACAAAATAGTGTTTTGAATGCTCCTTTTTAGACCTTTTCAAACTTTACTAAAGACAACGCCCCAGGATGGGAACATAGCAAGGCACCTTTTTTAGAGTTGTGATTGGGTATCTGGGAAGGAGTGCTAAACTTCTTTTAAAATAAATCTTTAAAATCATCCCTATAAATTAATATTTTTTTACTATTTTTATTATAGATAAATCTTTTATCATCATTTTTTATAGAATTAATTATAATATCTTTTATTTCAATATCACTTTTTGAAGCTTTCTTTAAAATAATAAAAAACTCTTTTAAAGTTAAAAACTCACTTCTATTTTCAGAAGTTTTATCTTTTTTATACTCTATTTCATTTTTATAAACTGTTCTCATCTCATTAAAAGCACTTTGTAAAAGTTTTATTTCACTATTAAATACATCAATTGCCATTTTATGACTATTTTCAAGTCTTTTTATCTCTTTATCATGCATTTTTTTAAGGTATTTAAGTGATTTTTTTAAGATTAGAATTTGTTCGTCTTTTAAATTTGCAATAATATTTTGTTCATCTTTATTATCTTTTTTATTTGTATATTTTTGATCTATTTCATCTATATATACAAATATTTTTCCATCTTTTGTTTCAGATTGGAGTTGATTTCTTTTAATACGATAATGAACCCCTTGAACAGAAATTCCTAAAATTTCTGAAGCTTCTTTTGTACTAACAAGTTTTTTCAAATCAAACTCCCCCTAAATAAAGTTTAATTAAACATCTAAATGTTCAACTTCTTTTGCATGAGATTCAATATAGTTTCTTCTAGGTTCAACTTCATCTCCCATAAATAGAGTAAATGTATCACTAGCAATCTCTGCATCTTCAATTTTTACTCTTAATAGTCTTCTATTATCTGGTGTCATTGTTGTTTCCCAAAGTTGCTCTGGATTCATCTCTCCAAGACCTTTATATCTTTGAATATATGCACCTTTTTTAGCAAGATTTTCTATCTCTTCTAATAATTCTATTAAATCTCTACCTTCAAAAAGAGTTAAATCTCTATCTTTTAATTTATTAAAAATAAATGTAGATTCACTAAAATATGGAGATGCAAAAAGATCATTATCTATAATTAACTCTTCAAGTCCCTCTTTAGTTTGAACAAATAGTTGAATTTTATCTTCAGTTATAACTTTTGATAAAATATTATGTCCTTTTGATTCAATAAACTCTTTTACTTTTTCATATAAATCAACAAACTCTAAATTTACTAAATTACTATTTTCAATTAAGTGTTTTAATACTTCTAAAAGTGAATATCTTTTTGCAAGTTGTTCAAGCATTGCTCTATATCTTGCAACTTGTTTAAATAGATCTAAAAGGTCATTATAACCCATTCCTTGAAATTCAAAACTCTCTAAACCATTTTCTATTAGATATGAAGATAAAGCAGCATTATCTTTTAGATAAATTTCATTTTTACCTTTTTTATATCTATAAAGTGGTGGTTGAGCAATATATAAATAACCTTTTTCAACTATTGGTTTTAAAAATCTAAAGAAAAATGTTAGAAGTAAAGTTTGAATATGGCTACCATCAACATCGGCATCGGTCATAATTATAATTTTATGATATCTTATTTTTTCATCATCAAAATCTTCACCAATTCCACAACCAAGTGCAGTAATAATATTTCTAATTTCATCAGATTTTAGAATTTTATCAAGTCTAGATTTTTCAACATTTAGAATTTTACCTTTTAGAGGCAATATTGCTTGATAAACTCTATCTCTACCTTGTTTTGCTGAACCTCCAGCTGAATCCCCTTCCACTAAATATAGCTCTTTAATTGCTGGATCTTTACTTTGACAATCAGCAAGTTTTCCTGGAAGTGTTCCTATACTAATTGAATCTTTTTTTCTAGTAAGTTCTCTTGCTTTTTTAGCTGCTTCTCTTCCTCTTGCTGCCATTAAAGCTTTTTCCATAATAGCTTTTGCATGAACTGGATTTTCTTCAAAATATTTATCTAAATTATCTCCAGTTAATTTTTGAGTAATTGGTCTTACATAAGAACTTCCTAATTTTCCTTTTGTTTGACCTTCAAATTGTGGTTCTGGAACTTTAACTGAAACAACTGTAATTAATCCTTCTCTTACATCATCACCTGTAATTTTTACATCTTTTTCTCTTGCACTTGCATTTTCATTTAAATATTTAGAAATACTTCTTGTAAGTCCAGCTTTAAATCCTGCTTCGTGAGTTCCACCATCTATTGTTCTAATATTATTTACAAAAGATAGAGTTTTTTCAATGTAAGTATCATTATATATTAAAGCAATATCAACTTCTACTCCATCAACTTTATCACTAAATGAAATTACTTCACATAGAGCTGTGTCTTTATTTAAATCTTCAACAAACTGTTTAATTCCACCTTCAAAATGATAAACTTCTTTTTTACCAATATTTTCATCTTCAAGAGTAATTGTAATAAATGGGTTTAAATATGCAACTTCTTTAAATCTTTTAGCAAGAATAGCAAATTCATATCTTGTAACTTCAAAAATAGTATCATCTACTAAAAAATCAATTGTTGTTCCTGTTTTTCTAGGACTATCTCCAATAATTTCAAGAGTATTTTTTGGAATACCTTCACTAAATATTTGTTGGTGAATTTTTCCTTCTCTATAAATAGTCATTTTTAAATCTTTTGATAAAGCATTTACAACAGAAACTCCAACTCCGTGAAGTCCTCCTGAAACTTTATAAGTATCTTTATCAAACTTTCCACCAGCGTGAAGAACTGTTAAAGCAATAGTTGCTGCACTTACTCCTTCTGTTGGATGAATTGCAGTTGGAATTCCTCTTCCATCATCTTCTATTTTTGCTCTTCCATCTTTTGTTAAAGTAATTTTGATATTTTTACAATATCCAGCCATTGCTTCATCAATAGAGTTATCAACAACTTCATAAATTAAGTGGTGAAGTCCATTTATATTTGTATCACCAATATACATTCCAGGTCTTTTTCTAACAGCTTCAAGACCTTTTAAAACTTTAATATTACTTGCACCATATTCTTGTTGTGACATTTTTCTAAATCCTTATTTGATATTTTTATTTTTCTAAAACAATTGGCATTACAATTGTTATAAATTTATTATCTTCTAAATAGAAAGGAAGATTTGATTCATTAAATCCAATTCTTACTTTCTCACTATTTGACATTGAGAAGAAATCTAAAATATATTTAGCATTTACAGCAATGTAAAAATCTTTTTCTATATTTAAATCAATATCTATTTGTGTATTTGCAACACTATCTTCATCTAAAGATTCAAATAAAATAGCATTTTTTGTAAATGTAATTTTTATATTTGAAGATAAAGAAGTAATTAGTTTTATTGATTCAACTACACTATTTTTTGGAATAAATATATTGTATTTTAGATTTGTAGGAATAATTCTTTCATAATCTGGATATTTTCCATTTATTAATTTTGTAAAGAAAGTACTATTTTCATTTGATATTACTAAATTAGTATTATCATAAGATATTTTTGCTTCATCTAAAAATAGTTTTTGAATTTCAAATATAGCTTTTTTAGGAATTATTAATTGTGCTTCATCATTTGACATATTTTCTAAATGAGTTAAAGCTAATCGTCTAGTATCAGTTGCACAAAAATTTATTTTCTGACTTTTAATATCTATTAAAGCACCATTTAATTCAAATTTTGGATTATTACTATCAATTGCTGGAGATATTTTTTTAATTGAATTCATAAAATTTGAGATAGATATTGATAACTCTTTTAAATTTTCATATTTATTAATAGTTGGAAATTCATTTGCATCATAAGTTGGTAATTTAAATATAGATTTATTTTGTTTTATTATTAAATTACTTGAACTTGTTTCTAAAGATATATCTTCGTTTTTTAATCTTTTAATAAAACTTAATAAATTAACACCATTTACAGTTGTTTTTCCATCTTCATAGTTTGATATATTTTCTACAAATGTTTCAAAACCAATTTCATAATCAGTTGCTTTAGCAATTAATCTATTATTTATGATTTCAAGATATATGTGAGAAGTTATTGCACTAGAATCTTTTTTCTCTAAAAATGCTTGCATTGAGCTAACAACATTTTCTAACACTTGTTTGTTTATTACCAACTTCATTTTTTCTCCTATTTAGTTTATTTCTTTAGTATTAGTAGTAGGTCATGTGAAAAGATGAAAATACCTTTTAAACCACCAAGATTTGGATAGTTTAGATAGTGAATAAAACTATTTTTATATTCACATCTTTTCACACATTTACTTACTTCTACTCCTTATTTATTAATTTATTCTTTAAATTTTGAATAACTAACTTAAAATTTTCATCACTATTCATAAGTTCAGTAGTTTTTTTCACATTATGTGAAATAGAACTATGATCTTTCATATCTAAAAATTTTGCAATATCAGGCATTGAATTATGAGTTAATTCTCTTGCAAGATATATTACAACTCTTCTAGCATTTGCAACTGCTGAAGTTCTTTTTTTAGATTTTATATCACTTGGTTTTATATTTAATTCACTTGCAACTAAGCTAATAATATCTGGAAGTTTTATATTCTCTTTATTCTCTTTTATTTGATCTTTCAAAAGATTTTGAACCATTGCAAGATTTATCTCTTGATTAAGAAGTGATGCACTAGCATTTATTCTTATTAGAACACCTTCAATTTCTCTTATAGAACTATCTAAAGTTGTAGCTATAAAAGATATAATTTCTCTTGAAAGATTAATACCATTTAGCTCACTTTTTTTCTCAATAATTGCAATTTTTGTTTCAAGTCTTGGAATTTGAATATCAGTTGTAAGTCCCCATTCAAATCTTGATTTTAATCTATCAACTAAACCAGCAATTTGTGAAGGTAATCTATCACTTGTCATAACAATTTGTTTTTTTGCATTATGAAGCTCATTAAAAGTATGGAAAAATTCCTCTTGAGTCTGTTCTTTTCCACTTAAAAATTGAACATCATCTATAAGTAATAAATCACAATTTCTATATTTTGTTCTAAAATGTTCCATATTTTTATTTTTTAGAGAAAATGTATAATCATTCATAAATTGTTCGATTGTTACATAAATTACTGTTTTGTCATTTTCTAAAGCTTTATTTCCAATAGCTTGTAAAATATGTGTTTTCCCAAGTCCTGTTCCACCATAAATAAAAAGTGGATTATATTGAATTCCTGGTTTATTTGAAACAGCAAGTGCTGCATTATAAGCCATTTGATTTGATGGTCCAACAACAAAAGAGTTAAATGTATATGAAGGATTTAAAATAGTACTTTCAGGAGTTTGATTTTGAATTTGTAGTTCATTTTGTTTTTTTAATTTTCTTTCACCAGCGATTCTTAGCTCAATTTCTGGTTTAAAACTACTATATTTTTCAAAAAAATCTTTTAAATTTTCTTCAAATTTATTTTTTATCCAAGCAGCAATATATCTATTTGCTACTTCAAATATAGCAATATTTTCTTCAAGTGATAGCTTTTTTAAATTTAGTTGTTTAAAATATCTATCAAAATCAATAGAATTTGTCTCTTTTTGGATATTTACTAAAAACTCTTTTTGTGTCAT